>JAHRHA010000038.1 GCA_020027875.1 Micromonosporaceae bacterium
GCGACCAGGACGTCGACGCCTTCGGAGGCGTACCGAGCCAACGTGGCCGCGCCTTTGCTGGACTCGTCGTCGGGATGTGCATGGACCGCCATCAAGCGCAGTTGGCTCACGAATTCACTCCCCACTCGAACCCCGTTCTCCGAAACGACGGACACGTCACGTCTCTTGGTTCATCCGAGGGTTCGATCCCGCTTCGGCAGCGCAACAATCCATCCATTAGCATCGACCTAGCGATCCTCGGACGGCCTCCTCCAGCCCGACACGGCCGAGTTGAGCCCTCAAGATCACGTGCCCAGGGGATGGCGAGCGAGATCTGCCAGGCCAACCGTCGGTGTCCGAGCGACCTCAGGAAGCCGTTAGGTCGTCCGGTGCGGCGAGCAGGTCTCGATCGCGGTCGAAGCCTCGTTCCGAGATCAACCGAGCCGCATCGCGAGCGGCGATCATGTCGGCTTCAGTTGCGACTGCCCACAACGCCCGCAAGTCCGCGAGATCCTGCGGACGTGTCTCGTCGTCTCGCGCGAGTAGCTTGAAGCCGTACCGCCCAAGGTCAGCTGCTGTTCGGCGCAACGCCGTCTCAAGCAGGTTCATCCGAATTTGTGCGAAGGCCGGCCCGCCGCGTCACCATAAGGAGCACCCGGTCTTGATATTCTCCACGATCGGATCTCGGCCTCGATCTCCTCATCGGTGGCATTAGGTCGCCGACGTCGCAGTCTTGCTCGCTGCAGTTGCTCCCCAAACTCGTACATATCAAGCGCAAGGCGCAGATGCTGGGCCGCCCGGACGTTGGTCACGCAGTCCAGTTTACGAACGTTTGGAGACGTTCACAAAGCGCCGAGCTGGTGTGCAGCTGGCGAGCCGGATCGGCGCACCCCGCCCAGCCGGCATCCCTATTCCTCTGTTCCTCCTACTGGTATGACCGACTAGATGCCCAACCGGCGGACTGCACCCGGCTTATGCCGCGGCAGGCTCGGGTGTAGGTATGGCCGCCAGACCTAGATCACGCACTGCAGCGAGGTCGGCGACGAAGTTGTCGATCTGCTCTCGGGTGATGCCGGGCATGCAGATCACGTGACTGAGACCCTGGCTGCTGGCCAGAGTCCAACGGTTGGTGATCGCGGCGGGCGGAGTCTCGATGACAACAGTGAAGGCGAGCGCGTTGCGCCAGGCCGCCACACCGACGGACGCCAGCCGACGCACGGTATAGGCAGCGAGATCCCGTGACTTCTGCGCCCGCGCGTGCAGGCCGTCGCTCCCGTGGCGCTGCAACGCGTACCACAGGAACAGCGGAGCGTGCCCGCTGCGGGATCCGCCGGCAGTGGCATCGATGCTGGAGATGTAGTCCACCGGTCGACCGATTCGCTCCCTCAGGCTGCCGCGCGTGATCAGCACTCCGCAGGGGAATGGCGACCCGATGAACTTGTGCCCACTCACCGACACCGAATGCGCGCCGTCGGCGAGGTCGAACCCGGGACGGCGGTGCCGGTCGAGCAGCGCAAGCGGTACCCCAGCCAATGCCGCGTCGGCGTGGATGTGACGGTCTCGCACGCCGAGCTCGTCAAGCACCGACGATATCTTGCTGACGTCGTCGATGGCTTCGGTCATCGTCGTACCAATGTTCGCGACCACGATCGCCGGTCGGCGGCTGTACTCGCCGGCCGCGACGCGTAGGTCGGCGTAGTCGATCTCCCCGTTGCGTCCCGAGCCGATCACAACCGAGGTAAGGCCGAGTCGGTCGATAGCTTTCGGAACGCTGTAGTGCGCGGCGTTCGAGTGGTAGACAATCGCGTCCGGGTGCAGCGTGCGTGCGAGGTGCAGGCCGGACGCGTTGCCCTCTGTGCCCCCCGTGGTGACGTATCCCCAGCGATCGTCCGGCGGCGCGTGGAAGAGATCGGCGAAGTACTCGACGACGTCACGCTCGAGCTCTTTGGTGTGGCGGCCTGCGACGCCGTCGACATATGGATCGCCGATGTTGTTGAGCACGTAGCCGAAGAATGGCGCCAATTCGGTGTAGTCGAAGTCCAGGGCGGACGGAAAGCCAATATTGGTCAAGCGGTCGAGGTCGAGTCGTTGCCGTAAGGTGGTCAGCACGACGGTTACGTCCTGACCAGCCACGCCGGTCACGCCTGGACCTCCGGCGATGCGGGCAGTGTCAGCGTGATTCTCCCCCGGCGCAGACCATCGGCGGCCTTCGTGCGCGACACAAAGCCAAGCTGCTGCAGGTAGTTGAGCGCCCGTCCCAACCCGCCGGGCACCGAGTGTGCCCGGCTGAGCAGCCGGCGACGTACGCCGTGATCCAGGTAGTTCACCCGAAGGGTCGATGGACCTGCCAACTCGGCGAGCGCTCGTGCGAGTGTGCTGCCGGCGGGCCACCGCCGATCCACGGCGGCCAGCCACGCCTCCACTCGTTCTCGACCTTCATCTGTGGAATGAACGGCGGTCGCCATGTTGTCGGCTCCTGTCGTTTGATCCGGACCTCTCGCCACGTCAGCGGCTGGCCTCGACGATGAGGTGATGGAGTTGAGTGAGCCAATGCCACGTTTCTTTCGTGTCGGGCTCGCCGTGAAGCAGATGCGGTGCGAAGCGCCAGGCCCGCATCGGATGGCCGTGCACCAGGTCGAGGCTGTGGGTGGACGAGATGTGAAAGGCCCCGAACTCGCGCTCGCCACGGCGGTCACACAGGATTCGGCTGCTGTCAGCGAGCAGCGCGTAGCAGCGACCCGGAATGTTCAACGGGCCGTCCGATGTCTGCAGCATCTCCCGCCACGCTCCCGTCGGGGTGTCCAGGCTGGACACACCCAGGCCGATGTACCGTGCGTCGGGCGGCATCGACTCCACCCGATCGGCCATCTGACTGCGCGGGTCGAACCCACCCGCGTCCAGGAAGCCGGCCCCGATGCCGCGCATTTCGTAGAGCAGCCGGGGCAGATTGTCTACGTCGGACCCGTCGAGAAACATGCGGGTGGCCGTGGCCAGTCGATACCGCAAAGGCTGCACAGATAGCGGAACGGAGAAGAAGAACGCAAGCCCATGAGGGCCGATCGGGTCGCGGTTGCGTCGTTCCCACGCGTGCTGGCCGTGCAGGACGTTCATCTTTCGCAGCCGGTCCACCACCTGGTTGCGCAGATCCGCCTCGGCGACCTCGCGCTCCGGCCGGACCCCCGCCGGGGGCGCCACCGAGGGCGCCGGCGCGGGTTGCCCGACGTGCTGGTTCGCGGTGCTGGATGCGGGCGGGTGCCCGTTCGCGTAAGCGGGCCCGGTGCCGTGGTCGGGTCGTGCGTGCAGGTACGACATAGAGTGCGCCACCAGGGTCACACCTCGACCTGGGCCAGGCGGTGGTCCATCACCGCGAGCGGATGGGGTCGACCCCGGCCGATGCCTTCATAGACCTCCGGCCGGCGCCTGCGCAGAGACAGACCCCAGCCCAGCCCCATAATGGCGGCAAGCACCACGATGCCGGGCAGGACGAAGGTCAAGGCCGACCGGGGTGGCACCCCCAGCAACGACTCCACATTGCCCACCATGATGCCGAGCACGGCCACGCCGGCGAGGACGCCGAGCGTCGGGGCTATCCTTCGCGTCCATACACCCTCGTTGGTTCCGCCCCCGGCGCGGAAGTACCGCAACGCCGCCCAGGATGCCGCCACGAGCACGAGGAGGACGCCGATCGCGCCCACTGTGGACAGCCACGTGAACAGCACCGCCATAGGGTCCGCCCGGGCGAGCACGAAACCAGCGACCACGGCGGCGGCGAGAGCAGACTGCACGACCGAACCACCGGTCGGCGCGCCGGTACGCGGGTTGAGGCGAGCGAACCGGAACGGCAACACTCTCTCTCGACCCAGCGCGAACAAGTACCGGGCGACGCTGTTGTGAAAGCTGATCATCGCGGCCAGAACGCTGGTGACGAGCAGCGCGGTCGCCACCCCCGCCATGATGTCGCCGTAGGCATCGGCCAGGATTGAGAACGGCAGGCCGGCCGAGGGATCGCGTGCGACGTCTACCACGTGGTTCGGGCCGACCGCAATGGCAAGGGCCCACGACGACACGGCGTAGAACACGCCGAGGAACACCAGCGTGGCGAACGTCGCCCGGGCTACGGTCTTGTGGCTTCGCGCCTCCTCGGAGAAGACCGGACCGGACTCGTACCCGACGAACGCGGCAATCCCCAACGCGAATACGCCACCGACGCCGTCCACGAACAACGCGTGGGTCGTCAACGGGGCCAAGCTCACCGAACCCGCCGCCGGATGTGTGAAGGCCGTCAGGTCCAGCAGCACGATCACGCCAATCTCGATCATGAGGGCAACCGTGAGCACGCCCGTGTTGAGGTGCACGTTTCGCACCCCAAGCAGCGCGATGATCAGCCAGGCCAACGCGGCCCACACCCACCATTCGCCACCGGCCAGTCCGGACAGCACCGCGCCGAGCAGTCCGTAGAGGCAGATCTGAATGGAGTTGTACGCGACGAGGGCCACCGCGGCGCCCGCCACGCCCCACGAGCGGCCGAGCCCGTGAGCCAGCAACGCGTAGGCCGTGGCGGCATGCGGCAGGTGACGCGCCATGGCCACCCAGCCGACCGTCAACAAGGCCAACGCGACGGCGAGGATGGGGAAGCTCAACGGCACACCGACCACACCGGTGCCGGCATAGGTGGCGATCACTGCGCCGGCGACCACGGTCATCGGTGACGACGCCGCGACGCCGACCACCCACAGTGATGCCGTGCCGACAGACTTGCGGGCCAGCCCACCCGCCGGTTTCGCAACCGTCATAACCGCGCGCCCTCCGACCGACTGGTGGCAAGCGCACGAGGGCAGTCCGGTGAGCGACACTCACGCCGCGAGCGGTGCAGCTCGAAGTCCCGTACGCTGATCTCCACGACCGCGTGGATCGGACGCACCGGACCCAGCCGCCAATAGCGACGATCGCGCGAGACGAAGCGCTCCGCGTCCACCGTGGACGTGCTCATGCCCACGAATTCGTGCCCCCCGTCGGGCCAGTCCCGGCGTACCGCGTACACCGCTCGCCACGACTCCACTCGCCGCGGTCCCGTACCAGCCATGAACCCGTGCCTCCCCTTGGTCGTTGACGTGCGCAAGCGTTGACGTGCGCAAGCTCCGTGCGCCAGCTGCTTCCTGGCGCACGGGCACGAATCGAAATATCTACCCGCTCGAGCGGAGGTCGATCTCCGTGGCGATCTCCGCGTCGCTCCAGCCGGCGCCCATCAGCACACAGCGGGCCCACCGTGCCCATCGGCAGGGATGAGCGGCGCCACAGCTCAGGCAGCGGGGTCCGTCCGGCGCGGGCATCGTGCGGTGGATCCACGCCGTCCTCGCGGCAAGATCGATGTCAAACTCCATCAGGCTGCTGGTCGGCCC
The DNA here is from genome assembly GCA_020027875.1 of Micromonosporaceae bacterium. Classification (GTDB taxonomy): domain Bacteria; phylum Actinomycetota; class Actinomycetes; order Mycobacteriales; family Micromonosporaceae; genus JAXIPB01. Next base: position 5,379 of record JAHRHA010000038.1, read on the forward strand.
GAGGTCAACGACGTCCAGTTCCGGGGTTGGGGCCACCACGGCCCGGTTCGTTGCGCGCATCGGTCCTCTCCCACGACGTCTTTCCTGCTCTGGTTTGCTGCTCTGGTTTGCTGCTCTGGGGGTGCGACGGCCGGACCCCCTATGACCACGGCCGTCGCACCCAGCTATTGGGCGAACCCGCACCCAGGCACGCCTCACGGTTACTCAACGGCGTCGCTGTGTGATCCCACGGTGACGTTGGAAACGTACCAATCATTCGACCGACAAGGCAAGCCTTCGGCGGTGAGAGTTAGATTTGGTTGGCATGCTTAACGAGAGGTAATGAATGTGCCCATCCTCTATCGGCGCATCGCCGCCGAGCTACGTGACCGGATCACCGTTGGTGAGCTGAAGGCTGGCGACCGGCTGCCGACCGAGCCTCAACTCATCGAACACTACGGTGTGTCGCGCAATACGGTTCGGCTCGCCGTTGGACAGCTCATCAACGAGGGCCTCGTGGAGCACGTGGCCGGACGCACCGGCGGCATGGTGGTGCGCGAACGACTCACGTTGACCTATCACGCCTCCCGCGCCGAGCAGCCCGATGGCCTGCGCAGCGAGTCCGACGCGTACTTCACGGAGGTTCGCGAGCAGGGGTACACGCCCAGCCAGGAATTCGAGTTGCGCATCGTCCGGGTGGCCGCCGAGTTGGCCGAACGTCTGGAGGTCGACGAAGACAGCTCGGCGGTGCTGCGCCGATGCGTGCGGTCGGTCAACGGCCATCCGGCGTCCATCCAGGACACGTACTACCCGATGGACGTGGCCGAGGAGGTCCGTGAGCTGTTCTCGCCCACCGACATCGCCCAGGGCACCACCCGACTGCTGGCCGAGCGCGGCCACCTGCAGGTCGCCTTCCGGGAGGAGATCTGCACCCGCATGCCCACGCCCGAGGAGACGAGCCTGCTCGAGCTTCGCGGCGGCACCCCCGCTCTGGTGTACGTGCGCACCGCGTATACGGCCCAACGGCCGGTCCGGGTCACCGTCACGATTCTCGCCGGCGATCGGAATCGGATCGTGTACACGCTCGGCGACACGACCGCGATGAATAGAGAGGACGATCAGTGATCGTCGCCAGGGCAACCCCGGGCGACGTCGATACGATCATGCGATGGCGCGGTCAGCGGGTCGCCTGGCTGGGCAGCATGGGCGAGGACCAGTGGTCCATCCCGCTGCCACGATGGGCGGTCGCGGCCACGGTGCTGGCCGGGCAGACGTGGATGGTTCGCCACGACGACGCACCGATCGGGACGATCACGCTGAGCGCCTACACCGGCCTCGACGAGATGTGGAAGCCCGACGTTGATCCGGAAGCACTGTGGTATCCGGAGGACTACCCCGGCGATGCGATCTACGCCGCTAAGATCATCGTTCCGTTCGAGCACGCCGGCTCGGACCTGGGGGCCGAGATGCTCGACTGGGCCGGCGGCCGCTCCTTCGTCGCCGGCCTGACCTGGCTGCGCCTGGACGCCTGGACCACCAACACGCGGCTGCACGACTACTACCGCCGGCTGGGCTTTACCCACGTACGGACCATCGCCAGCCGGGTCTCGGGCGCCTGCTTCCAGCGACCGTCGCAACCGTACGTCGGACGGCTCAAGACCGAGGAGTAGCTAGCCGCCGGCACGGTCATCCGTAGGTTCGGCGGATCCGGGAACGTCCGCCGAAGTTTGTCACCACCTCGTAGCTGACCGTGCCTAGAATCGAGGCCCACTCTTCGGCCGTCGGCTCGCCCATATCCCCCGGACCGAGCAGGGTGACCACGTCGCCCGGCTCGACCGGGTCGTCGCCGCAGTCGACGACGAACTGGTCCATGGACACCCGGCCGGTGATCGTCCGGCGGGCGCCGCCGAGCCACACGTGGGCCGCGTTTCCTGCGACGCGTGGGATTCCGTCCCCGTAGCCGAGCGGGACCACGGCCAGGGTCGTTGGCTCCCGCGTCACGTATGTGTGTCCATAGGAGACGCCGGCTCCGGCCGGTACCCGCTTGGCGAACGCCACCCGGGCCCGGACGGTCATCGCGGGGCGCAGGCCGAAGTCCCGGTCGGGCATGGGCGGCAGACCATACACGGCGCTGCCGGCCCGTACCAGATCGAAATGCGAAGCCGGTAGCGTCAGCGCGGCGGCTGAGTTGGCGATGTGGCGCACGGCCGGCCGCAGGCCGGTCGCGGCGACCACGTCGAGGGCTTCGGCGAAGACCGCGAGCTGACGCGCGTTCGTCGGGTGGTGTGGGCGGTCGGTGTGTACAAAGTGGCTCCACACGCCGACCACCTCGACCAGGCCGTCGGACTGGGCCTTCGCGACCGCCTCCACCAGCTCGAGCCACCGCTCCGGCCGGGCCCCGCCCCGCCCCAGGCCGGTGTCGACCTTGAGATGCACGCCGGCGGGGCGGCCGGCGACGAAGGCCGCATCGCACACCTCTCGCAGCTCGGCCGGTGACGCCGCGGACAGCTCAATGTCGGCGGCGAGGGCTCGGGCCCGGGGCATTCCGGGACACACGAGCCAGGCCAGCGTCGGCGCGGTGATGCCGGCCGCCCGCAGCTGCAAGGCCTCGTCGATGGTGGCGACGCCCAACCGACTGGCCCCGCCCCCCAGCGCGGCACGGGCCGACTCGACGGCGCCGTGTCCGTAGCCGTCGCCCTTCACCACCGCCATCACCTCGGCGGTGGTAGCGGCATTCAGCCGGGCGACGTTGTGGCGAATGGCGGCCAAGTCAACGTGAATCTCGGCTTGCCACATAAGCCCAACCTCACCCCCCGCGTCCTACGCCCGGCCGGTCGACCGGGTGGGGTATCCCAGACGCTTCCAGTACTCGATGCCGCCGATCATCTCCTTGACCCGGAACCCGCGTTCGGCCAGCTTGGCCGCGCCGCGGGTACCGCCGTTGCACCCGGGTCCCCAGCCGTAGGTGATGTAGACGAGGTCGGAGTCGAGGTCGGCCAGTGTCTCGGCGGTCATGTCGTGATGCGAGACGTTGCGCGCTCCCGGTATGTGCTCAGCGTTGAACGCCGCGCTGCGACGGGTGTCGAGGATGACGAAGCCGTCCACGCCGGCCGCCAGGTCGTGCTGCACGTCAAACGGATCCGTCTCGCAGCGCAACTTGCCATAGAAGTACGCCAACGCGGCGGCGGGGTCGGCCGGTTGAATCCCGAGGACCTTGGCGTTGTCTGTGGCCCGGTAGGTGATCGGCCGGTAGTGGGCGAACCGCTCGAAGTCGCGGTAGAGCGCCTCATAGTCCTTGTTCCAGACCAGGAACGTGCCTCCGTTGTCGGACAGCGATTCGCCCTGGCCGATCTCTTCGCCCGGGCGCACGGTCCACGCCATCTCGAACTCGCTCTCGATGTCGGGATCGATGAGGCTGTCGATGACGCCGCTTTGCTTGGGGACTACGCCGTCGAAGCAGTAGACCTGCTCCCCGTCGAACGGGCGGGATGGCACGCCGGCCTCGATCTCGAAGGCGAGGTTGAGCAGGGCCACGCCGTAGTTGCGCTGCATGGCGAGGACACCGGCCATGCCCTTGAACCGCGCGGCGACCTCGAGAAACACCAACTCGTCCTCGGCGGTGCGGAACAGCTCCAGATGAGACGCGCCGTCCGGCCAGCCGAGCGCCGCGAGTGCGGATTCGGCAAATGCGATCATCCGGGCGACCCGCGGGTCGGAGTCGATCAGGTTGATGTCAACGTTGACCCGGCCGTTCTGCACCTCGGTCGAGTTGACGAGGTACTCCGTGACGCCGCCGAACACGGTGCGACGGTCCTTCGAAATGATGTTGACGCTGTACATCGTCCCGTCGATGAACTCCTCGTACTCGTACGGCCGGCCGAGCTCGACCGGGAGCGCCGCGTACTCCTCGAACGAGCCGACCTTGACCACGCCGTCGGCCGAGTTCCCATCCACGGGCTTGAGGATGAGGGGCAGGCCGACCTCCTCGGAGATCGCGCGAAAGTAGCGCGCCGGATCCGCGGTCGCCGCCTCGACGTCGTAGCGGCCGAACGCCGGTACGCGAACCCCGGCGGCGAGCAGCTTCTCCTTCATCAGGCACTTGTCGCGGAACGGCAGAATATCGTCGTACGTCGGCCCGGGCAGGCCGAAGTGCGCCCGAAGTTCGGCCGTGAGCAGCAGGTTGCGTTCATCGAAGCTATGCAAGGACAACTCCCCCGGCCCCGACTCGTGAAGCAACGAGCTGATCAACTCGCGTACGGTGTCCAGATCGACGAGCGAGGACTCCGCCACGGTCGGGTTCGGCTTGCCGCACGGCACGATGTGGACCTGCGTCAGGTAGTCCCGTTGGCTCTGGGTGACGTTGCCCGCGTCGTGCTCGGAGAAGATGCCGATGAAGCGGACGCTGTCCGATTCCCGCAGCAGATCATGGCGGAACGCGCCAAATCCGCGCGTGGAGATCACGACGATGGTCCTCATTGCGCCTCCGTTCGGTTGCTCATTCAGAAAGGTCAGCCGGCGACGCTCACCGCGTCCTCGAGCAGCGGCGCCGTCGTGGTTCTGGCCGCGCCGATCAGCCGCTCCAGGGCGAGCACCATGGGCACGGCGATCGCACTCAGCGCGACCAGGAACAGCAGCGGCAGGACCGCCCCGCGGGCGAGCAGGAACGTGAACACGGCCGGCGCCGTGATCTGGCCGAACGTCCAGGAGAGCTGATAGACCGCCAGGTAGCGCCCTCGAGCGTGTGCCGAGGCCAGCGAGACGCTGAGATTGTCGGTCGGCGGGGCCGAAACGGTCTCGCCGATCGTCAACACAGTCATCGCGAGGAACAGGCCGGGGATCACGATCCACGCCGGTCCGATGTCCAGCAGCGCAAGCATGCCGAACGACACGACGTTGAGCACGCACGCCACGATGAGAACCCGCGTCGCCCGATACCGGTCGAGCCGCTTGCTGACGAGGGTCTGGGTCAGGCTCACCTGGACGGCGTTCACGACCAGCAGTACGCCGGCGATCCACGCCCCTCGGTGCAGGCCCACAACAATGTAGATCGCCAGAAGCACATTGATCAGCAGCGCCGCGAAGACGAACGTGACATTGATGGCGATCAGCAGCAGGTACCGGCCGTCCCGAAGCACCGCCGCGTAGCTTGCCCGCGCGAGGAGCCCGGCGGATGTGTCCGAGGCGGCAGTGTCCGAGGCGGCAGTGCCCGAGGCGGATGTGTCCGAGGCGGCAGTGGGCACGCGCCACCTCATGAGCAACATCGCGGCGACGACGCAACTGACCGCGTTGCAAACGATGATGCCGTGCAGTCCGGAGACATTGCCCAGCAGCAACCACACGGAGCCCAGTGCGCCGCCGAGGGCCAGCCCGGCGTTGCGCAAGGCGTGGATGAAGCCGAACCACCGGGTGCGATCATGCACGGTCGAGGCCAGGACCACCAGTCCACTGGAGGATGTCCAGTACGTCGCGTGTCCGATCTGGACCACCAGCACCACGGCGACGACCTGCCACAGCGAGTGGGCGAACAGAAAACCGATGAAGCCGATGGCGGTGACCGTGTTGGCGACCGCGGCCATGGTACGGGCGCCGAAGCGGTCCAACAGCGGGCCGACCACAAGCGAGGTGGGACTCGCCAGCAGTCGGGCCAGGGTCATCGCGCCACCGATGGCGGGCAGCGTCAGCGGCGTCGTCTTCGCGAAGTAGATGAGGATGAACGTCGTGACGAGCCCGGTGCCGATGCTGTCGATCCCCGTGGCGGAGACGAACCTTCCGTGCCCGGCCAGCCGCGGAATGCCCAGCCGGGACAGCAGGGTCTCGGTTGTGCTGGCTCGGGGGGGAGGAGATGTCATGCCGGCGGCGCCGTGTGGACCTGGATCTTCGCGGCAAGGGCGTCACAGAGTTCGACCGCGGCGGCCGTATCGGCGGCGGTGGTCAAGATTTGGCCGATCCGATCGAAGTTGTCGGCCAGCGCCCGAACCTTGTCGCCCACGTCGACGGCGATCTCGACGTCCATCACGCCGGGGTAGTCGCGCACCTCGTCCGCCCCCGCAATGGCGACGACCGTGCCGGCCTCCGCCAGCAGGAAACGGGTAGCCGCGCCGCAGCGCGCGGGGGGTCGCTCCGTCAACTCCGGGACCAGGCCGAACGGCCAACCGACGGCGTACGCCTCCATGTCGAACCCGTATACCTGTTCCACCAGGTCCATGACCCGGTCACCGGAAACCCGGTCGTGGGACTCGATGATGCGAGGGCCCTTCGTGGACATCTTGATCTCCGTGCAGCCCACACCGTCGCGAAGCCCCATGCGGTCGAGGAATGTGTGCACATGCGCGATGAGGGCGGCTTCCGCCTCGGGGGTCATTCGCGCCGGCTCCGCGTGGCCGAGTTCCACCACGCCGGCGGAGAGCTTCTCGGTGATCCCCACGATCATGTGCCGACCGTGGAACGAGAACGATTCGACGCTGTACTCGGTCCCGTCGATGTACTCCTCCACGAGGAAGCGGTCGACCGGGTAGAACTTCGCCGCCACGAGGTCATCGCGACCGCGCAGCTGCTGCGACTCGCGCCAGACCTCGTCAACCTGTTCCGGGCCGTCGACCAGCACCACACCGCGGCTGCCCGTGCCGTCCACGGGCTTGACCACAATCGGATAACCGTGCCGCTCGCCGAACACCCGCAGATCGTCGGCACTCTCGGCGGAATCCGCCGCGACAATTTCGGTGCCGGTGGCTGCGAGGTGCCGGCGCATCGCGAGCTTGTCATTGAAGCGGTGCGAGACGGCGTAGGAGGTGCCGCCCAGCCCGAGCATGTCGTTGATGCGGCCCACCGTCTCCATCGCCTGATCGACCAGCGACACGACCTGCGTGAAGCCCCAGGTCTCATGCGCGGCGACCGCGAAGGGCTGGGCTATCGACCAGTTTCTGTAGTCGGCCAGCAGGACGGCATCGGCGAGTTCGGCGGCCGCGGCGACGAAGTTCTCGCGATGCTGCATGAGGACGACTCGAAGGCCGAGCGCCTTGGCCTTGCGTACGGTGTCGACGCGACCACCGATGATCAGAACAGTGTCCACGGTCACGAACCAATCTTGGGTTGGGGGCTAGTCGGCCTCGTCCAGCCAGGAGCGCAGGAGGTGCCGGTCGATCGAGTCCTCGCGGCCGAGGCGCCCGCCCGATGCGGCGTGCGCACGGAGTTCCGCCCGAGTGAACCAGCGCGCTTCCAGCACCTCCTCGCCATCGACGGCAACCGTCTCGGTGGCCGCGATGGCCCGGAAGCCGACCATCAGCCCGGACGGGAACGGCCACGCCTGCGAGGCCACATAGGTCACCCCCTCGACCTGAACGCCGGCCTCCTCGGCGACCTCGCGCCGAACGGCGTCCTCGAGGCTCTCGCCGATCTCGACGAAGCCCGCCAGTGTCGAGTACCCGCCGACGGCGGAACCCTTGTGCCGGGCCAACAGGCATCGCTTAGGCGTACCAGTCGACTCGACCAGCATGATCACCGCGGGCTCGATGCGGGGAAAATGCAGCCGGGCGCACCCCTCGTCCAGGCACACCCGCAGATGGCCACCGTGGCGGCTCTCCGTTCCCGATCCGCAACTCCCACAAAACCGGTGATGGCGATGCCAGTGCAGGAGTCCGCGCGCGTACGCAAGCCTCGCGGCCTCGGCTGCGCCGAGCGTCCCGATCATGGCGCGGACGTCAAGAACCCCCGACGCGCCGGCCAGCTCGACCGCCTGCGACTCATCAAGCGACGACAGGTCGGCGGCGAACACGCCGACCTCGCCGTCCAGGCCCAGGAATACCGCGCCGCCCGCGGCCTGCAGGATCGCGCCGGCGTCGGCGGTCGGCAGAACCATGGGTGCCGGCGGCTCACCCGATATCAGGCACTGATCGCGCCAGATCGGGATCACCCGCGTGCCGGTGGCCGCCAGCGTCGCCTCGACCCAATGCGGGCCGGTCCTCCGGTCACTGGCTCGGTCGAGCCAGCCGCCCGAATACGGCAGGACGGTTTCGCGCGGGTTGGTGTGCGGAGTTGTCATGGCTGGTTGCTCTCTGCGCCGTCGAAGCCATCGCCCACCGCGCCGCGCATCGCGCGAGCGATGATGTGTAGGCCTTGAGAGAGGTTCTCGTCGCTCATCGTCAACGGCGGCAAAATCTTGAGCACCTCGCCGTTGCGCCCGCACGTCTCCACGACGAGCCCACGGTCGAAGCAGAGCTGGGACACCTTGCCCGCGGATACGGCCGGCGTTCCGGACAGGTCGATGCCCCACATAAGGCCAAGCCCGCGAGAGCGGACCGCGAACGGCTCGGTGACGTGGCGACCGAGGTGTTCGGCCACCAGTGCGCCCTTCCGTCGTACGTCGTCGGCGAATGCGCCATCGGCTCCGTCGGACCAGAACTCGCGGATGGCCGCCGTCGCCGCGACGAAGGCGAGCTGGTTGCCCCGGAAGGTGCCGTTGTGCTGACCCGGGCGCCAGATGTCGTACTCCGGCTTGATCAGCAGCAGGGCCATCGGAAGCCCATACCCGCCGATCGACTTGGACAGCGTGACGAGATCGGGCTGGATGCCCGCGCGCTCGAAGGAGAAAAAGCCACCGGTGCGTCCGCAGCCGGCTTGGATGTCGTCAACGATGAGCAGAATCTCCTGCGCGTCACAGAAGGCCCGCAAACCCCGCAGGAACTCCACCGGCGCGACATACACGCCGCCCTCGGCCTGGACGGTCTCGAGGAGGATCGCCGCCGGCTTCTCGATCCCCGAACTCGGGTCGATCACCAGGCGGTTGAGGAGATCCAGGCTGTCGAACGCGCCGAGCGGCGAATCCGGATAGGGCACATGCGTCGTCTTCGGCAGCGACTGGTGCAGGCCCTGCTTGTAGAACCCGGAGCCGGTCGCGGCGAGCGAGCCGGTGCTTACCCCGTGGAAACTGCCGCTGAACGAAACGATGTTTCCCCGGCCGGTGACCAGGCGGGCCAGCTTTAGCGCCGCCTCGACCGCGTTGGTTCCCGAGGGGCTGCAGAACTGCACCTTGTAGGACAGCTCGCGCGGCGCGAGGATGTACCGGCTGAAGGCGTCCAGGAACTCGCCCTTCGCGGTCGTGAACAGGTCCAGACCGTGGGTGAGACCGTCCCGCGCCACGTACGCGAGGAGCGCATCCTTGATCGACTCCGGGTTGTGTCCATAGTTGAGTGTGCCCGCCCCCGAGAGGAAGTCGAGGTAGCCTGTTCCGTCCTCGGTATAGAGGAAGTCCCCCTTGGCCCGGGAGAACACGGCGGGGAAGGAGCGCGAGTACGACCGTACGGTCGACTCCGTCGTTTCGAAGATGTTCCCCGCGGCGGCGCTGTCGCCGAGGCCGATGTCGGTGCGGTAGCGCATACCCCGGAACGAGACATGGTCGACCTCGCGGTACGCCGCGGCCCGCGCCTCGGCCAGGGTTGCTCCCGCGCCGACAATGTGGAGGACCCGGCCGCCGGTTGTGACCGGACGATGGTGAGAGTCCGAGCGCAGGTTGGCGTAGAACACGTCCGCCCGACCGCGGTCCACTTTGTCCAGTCCGGTGACCGGCTGGCCGGCCGTAAAGGCGCCGAACGGCCAGCCGGGTGCGGCGTCGGGATCCTTCGGATCGAGGCATCCTTGCGTGAGTGCGACGGAGCAGCGCACGAGGCCATCCGTGACGAGATCCCGCCTGGCTAGGTCCTGGTCGAGGATCGCGTCGCAGAGTTGGGTGAAGTTGGTGCGTAGGCCGGGCAGCACCGCCTGCGCCTCGGAGTCACCGAAACGGGTGTTGATCTCAAGTACGTTGAGGCCGGTGTCGGTCATCATCGCGCCAATGTAGATGAACCCCGAGTAGTCCAGGCCCTCGCGGCGGATGCCTCGGACAAGTGGGTCGAGAAGCGCCCGGCGGATCTCCTCGATCAGGGCCCGGTTGGTGTGTGGATGCGGGGCGATGGAGCCCATCCCGTCGCAGTTCTTCCCCAGGTCGTGCTCGAGCGTCCGCTTGAAGTCCAGCGCGGTCGGGAACAGCAGGGCACTGCCGCCGTCGACGAGGGCGAAGACGGAGATCTCCTGTCCCCGTAGGCGCTTCTCCACGATCACGCGGAAGGCGTCCCCGGCCTCGCCCGCGAACCGGTCCACTGCCTGGATCGCCTCGGCCGCCGAACCGCAGACCACCGAGCCGTCACCGTCGGCGGTGAGTCCGTCCGTCTTGACGACGCAGTCGTACGGCAATGAGGCGATATACTCCTTGGCCGTGGCGACATCGGTGAAGATCTGGTATGGCGGCGTGGGTATGCCGTTGTCGACGCAGAAGCGCTTGCCGCGCTCCTTGCTCACCTCCAGCTGTGCGGCCGCCTTGGTGGGGCCGATCGCGCGGTGACCGCCTGCGCGCAGGATGTCGACGTAGCCGCGCGAGAGGGCGTCGATGTTGGAGACGAAGACGAAATCGACCGGGTTCTCCGCGAGAAATTCCAGCGCGGTCCGCGGATTGACCAAGGAGATCGATGGCACCGGCACCATCCGGTCGTGCCGGATGTAGTCGCAGCCCGGGCCGTAGAAGACGGTCACGTCCGGATCGGTACGGGTGAACAGATCGCATATCGCGTGCCCGCGGCCGGTGCCGTCGATGACGAGCACCCGGCGCCGCGCCAGGCCAGCCTCGCGTGTAGTCATTTAGTTTGATTCGCTTCCTGGTCGGCGAACCCGCCGAAGGTGACCCGGGTGGCCGGGTTGTCACCGATCGGTTCGCCGTTGAACACGGTCAGCTGCCGCGCTTCGAGGGCCTTCGCGTGCGTCTGGGCCGCGGTGTCCCCGGTCACGACGAACATCGCCACCGAGTCGAGCTGATCGGAGCGTCCGGTGAGCCGCTGCCCAAGCTCCTTGGTCAGCCGTTGCGTGGTGCTGCCCGGCGGGAAGACCAGGTCCCGGAACTCGGTGACACCGGGCGGAGGCATCACCAGCAGGTCGGCGGCGAACCGGGACGGCTGCGTCAGCGGCGTGGTGTCCGGCTCCAGGCCGCAGGCGATGTCGGTCAGGAAGGTCTCGAATCGCAGGCCGAATGCCTCGCTGACGAGAACCGTCGCCGCGAAGCCGGCGAAGCGTAGGTTGAATTCGATCAGCTCGATGGGGCCGTCGGCCGGAACCATCACCTCCACGTGGGTGGGCCCGTGGAATATGTTCAAGCTCTTGTGGAACAGTTCGCAGCTGGCGACAATCTCGTCGGTGCGCGGATGGGAGTGCGGAAAGAAGAGTCCCTGCTCCACCACCGGATCCGCGGCCAACTGGTATCGGCCGGTCAGGCCCACATGGTGGACCTTCCCCCGGCAGACCAGCGACTCCACGGACAGCAGTTCGCCCTCGGCCTTCTCCTCGAGCACGAATTCACCGTTCGCGCCGATGTACTCCCGCATCAGGGGATTGATGACGGTCTCCGCGTCGGCCTTGGCGGCCGCGTCGCGCAACTCATCGAGGGAGGAAACAATGAAGCACAGCGCGCTGCCGATGCCGTTGGCCGGCTTGACCACGGCGGGGCCTTTGAACTGCCAACTGTCCCAGCGCAGCGCCTCGCTCAGGGAGGCCGACCGAAGATTCGACAGGCACTCCGTGTAGAACTTCCGGCGGACCTGCGCCTTGTCCAGCGCCCGGAGCGTGTCGTCGACCCCGTTGTGGGGCAGGCCGACCCGCTGCCGCAGTTCCGCCTCGAACGCGAGGGTGTGCTCGAATCCGGCGTACGTACCGACCACGTCGTGTCGTTCGGATAGCCCGTCAACGATGGTGCGGACCGCGGCGGCGTCCGACCAGGACTCGACATAGATCAGCTCGTCGACCAACCCATCGGGTACCGCGAAGGCTCCCGCTGCCCGCAGGGGGTCATGGTTCAGCACGACGATCTGGTATCCGCGAGACTTGGCCTCCTGTGCCACCAGAACCATCTGGTTCATCAGTTCAAATAGGACGAAGGCCCGCTGCCGCGGCGTGACTTCCTCCCCTGGCGAGTTCACCGGCCTTCGCCCGCGTACTCCGGCACCAGGACCTGGTCCCGCGATGGGCCGACCATGCCGGCCTCGTGCAGGTGGTCCACCATGGAGCCCCAGACCTCGGAGTAGCGGTCGGAGCCGGTGGCAATGTCCTCGCTGCGTACGTAGGCGGAGTTGGCCCAGTCACAGTTGGGGTGGATGTGGTGCAGATCGTGCTGCACCGTATCCCCGACCAGCACGAACATGCGGTACGAGGAGTGCACCACCAGCATCCGGAACCACCACACCAGCCACGCGCGCGCCCGGTCGCCGGCTCCCTCGATCTCCGGGCCGGGCACCGGCTCACCGCACACCCGACCGAAGGTCAACAGATCGCGTTCCCTTTTTGTCAGCTTTTCGGCGTTGGAGAAGATCCACCACCGGTGCTCCGTGTGCGTGTAGAGGAACGTCGCGCCCTGGAAGCACACCGACAGCGGCAGCAACCAGAGCACCAGGTACTCGACCCAGTAGCCGGTGAGCACGAGGAACCCGATCGTCATGGCCAGGAACGCCAGCGACATGACTAGCCGGTAGCGCGGCTTCGCTTGGACAAAGTTGGAGGTGATCCGCCCAGAAAAGAACGTCCAGTGGTGGCTGGGCGAGAGCAGCGCGGACCAGATGTACCGGCGGTATTCGCGGCGCGACATGCCCGGGCGCATCCCGGTGCTCAACAGGTATCGGGTGTCCGCATCCTTCATCGAGCACGGGAACTGGTGATGAAGCAGGTGCTCACGGCGGTTCTCGTCGTAGGGTGTGCGCCACATCACGGTGGTGATGAGTTCGCCTACCACCCGGTTGACCCGATCTGACTTCGCGAACATCCGGTGCAGCGTCTGGTGCACGACGACCACATCGAGTCGGCGCATTCCGCCCGTGGTAAGCAGCGTGGCGAGGATCAGTGTCGGTATCGACACGGCGGCGAGCGGATGCATGGCCCACGCCCCGAGGGCTATGCCGCCGATGATCTGGATAATGCCCAGTACGCCCGCCTTGTTGGGGCTCCAGCGGATCAGCTGGTACGTGCCGTCCAGCGGAACTCCGGTCACCCAGGTCAGATATGGCTGTACAAGACGGGGCAACCTCCCCATGGTCTCGCGTGGCTGCACTGCCTGTGTCATGCTTTCTCCCCGTTCTTTATCGGTCGGTCTTGCTCACACTCGTCGCGCGGTGACCGGGTCAGCGCCGGCGCCACCGAACAGAATGTCGTTGGTCTCGTGGGTGCGGGGCTGGGTCAGGTCCTCCGCACTGACCCAGGTCATATTGACGATCGTTCGGCGGGCGTCGCCGCGGATCGGATGCACGCGGTGCATCGTGGTGTCGGTCTTGACCACATACGCATCGCCGGCTTCTAAGGCGTACGAGCGGACCTGGCTCTTAAGCAGCGCGCCGTAGACGTCGGGGTTGGCCTTGTCCCAGGAGGTGTGGGGCACCCCTTGGACGAACCCGCCGTCGCGGTAGTGGGGGGCTTCGAGGACAAGGATGAAGCCGTACGTGTAGTCGTCCCAGTGCCACCCGTGGGTGTCTCCCGACCTGCCCATCTGGCTAATGACGTAGTGCTCGCCCGGGTATGGACAGGTGAACACCTCCTCGCCGACCAGGTCTGCGATGAACTCCTTGACCGCGTCTGAGAAGTAGAAGGCGTCGATCAACGGACCGTGCTCCTTGATGACCGGTTGACCGACGGTCTTCATGTGGCGGGGCGTGTTGTCGGTGATTTCGAGCGTCAGGTCGCGCAGTACGCCGAATTCGTCCACAATCCCGAACGCCTCGTGACGCAGGGCAGCCAGCAGCTCCGGCGAGAGGAAGCCACGCAGCGGGACGAGATGCTGGCCCTGAAACTGCTCCCGTACTGTGGCGCGGTCGGCCTCGCTGTAGCGCTTCTGCAGGTGCGAAGTGAGCAATGCGCCGAGCTCGGCGGCCGTTACCTGGTCGGTGTCGGCCGCGGGCAGGGTGTCGACAGGAATCATCCCGTTTCCTTCCTTCAGCGTCCCAGCCGTGTGCGTTCACGTCTGGCGCCTCGGTGGCCTGACGAAGGTAGATGGCTGAATCCAGATCCGTCAACCACTCGAGCAACGAAAACCCGTTCGCACGCAACGAAGTGCCCGTCACCATGGCTCTCAACGAATTCATACCAGCGCTCAACGAAACGCGACGGCTTAGCGCGCGAGCGGGCGCATCCGGTCACGGACGGGCGTGTCGCTGAACCGGCACGAGGCCGCTCCGCGTGTACTGTGCGGGCACATGAAACCTGGGGAGTCGGCGCGTGGTCTATCAATACCAGGCTGGGCTGCGTCGGTGGTACCAGCAGTTGCCGACCGTCTATTCCTCGGTGGGTGCCCTCATCACTAACCCGTCGGGTGCACCTCTGCTCGTGAAACCCAGCTACAAGGATGAGTGGACCGTGGCCGGCGGCGTAGCCGACGATGGAGAACCACCTCACCTGGCTTGCGAGCGCGAGGTCGTCGAGGAGTTGGGCCTGCGGGTGTACGTGGGCAATCTGCTCGCGGTTGAGTACGTCCAACCGTGGGGAGCCCAGCTGCGGCCGATCCTCTACTTCATGTTTGATTGCGGGACCGTCGCAGACCACGGCATCGTCCTGCAGAGGGCGGAGCTGAGCGCATACCAGTTCTGTCATCCGTACGAATGCGTTGACCCGGTCAACCTGCACGTGTCGGCGTGCGTCGTGGCGGGTCTCGCCGCCCGCACCTCGGGCACGACGGCGTACCTGCCCGCCCGGCGTCGCTTCCACGCGTGACCGATGCGGGAAGGCGGTTGCTATATCTCGACCAACCCATCACGTCAATCGCGATGGTGGTATGTTGCATTTACCTGTCCGGTCATGGACGAATGTTGCGTCGGCATCGCCAACGCCACGGAAGAAGTGATGGAGAAGGACGATGAGTAGTTTCGTCATTACGATCCGGTCCGATCGGGACGACGCGGAAACCATTGTGAGGGTCGACGACTCCGCTGGGACACCGCGAGTTACCGAGGTGTCCGTCAGAGCCACGTCTGGCGCCGGCCTCTCCGGCAACCAGTCATTTGCGATTGATCCACAGACGCTGGTGCGCGCGCTGCGCCTGGCCCGCGAAGGAAGGCGCAGCGAGACTGCCGGCACGGTCAAGGCTGCGCCAAAGGCGGCTGCAAAATCCACCAAGGCGGCGACCGCGAAGCGAGTTCCGGCCGCAAAGCGCGTGCCAGCCGCCAAGGCGACCAGAGGCCGACCGCGGAAGGCACGCGCCGCGACGGAATCGCAGTCGCGGGTCTACCGCCGGATGCCCGACGACATCGCAACGACATACGCTAACGCTGCGACCATCACCGAGGTGGCAAACCACTACGGGGTGCCGCGGCACACCGCACAGGGCTGGATCGCTCGGCTGCGCCGCATGGGGTAGCGGCGCGGTTGGGTACCGCCGGTCGGTTGCGTGCAGTGACGAGAAACCAAGGCTCGTCGTCACTCCGCGCAACCATTCGGAGCTACGACGTGGGCGCGCGACAACGCTTGGTCCAGGTCGGCGATGAGGTCCTCGGCGTCCTCTAGGCCGACCGACATGCGCAGCAGCGTCTCTGGCGGCCTCGCCGACGCCTCTACCGGGCGGTGGGTCAGCGAGGCCGGGTGTTGCAGCAGCGAGTCCACGCCACCCAGGGATACCGCATGCGTGATCAGACGTACGGCGGCGGCGGTGGCCTGGGCGGCGGCCCCACCGCCACGGACCGAGAACGAAAGCAGACTGCCGGGCCCGGACTGTTGCTTGCCGATGAGACCCAACGGGTCCGCGTCCGGCCGGCTCGGGTGGTACACGGCGCCCACGCGGGGGTGGTCGGCCAGGTACGCCGCGACCGCGGTGGCGGTGCGCTGCTGAGCCTCCACCCGTAGCGGCAGCGTGGGCAGCCCGCGCAGCAGAAGGTAGCCGGCCAGCGGATGCAGCACAGCGCCGGTGACCGCCCGTATCGACCGCAGCCGTGAGGCCCAGTCCTCGCCGCACGCGATGACGCCGCCGACGACGTCGCCGTGCCCACCAAGGAACTTCGTTGCGCTGTGCAACACCAGCGTCGCACCGTGCAGAAGGGGCTGCTGCAGTACGGGCGTGGCGAAGGTCGAATCCACCAGCACGGGGACGACGCCGGCCTGGGCGACGACATCAACGATGTCCAGCAACTCCAGGGTTGGGTTGGCCGGCGTCTCGCAGATCACCAGGCCGGTGTCGGGGCGCAGCGCGGACTGCACGGAGTCGGGCCGGGTCCACGTAACGCGGGTGCCGAACAATCCCGACGCCAGCAGGTGGTCAGTGCCGCCGTACAACGGGCGCACGGCCACCACATGAGACCTCCGCTCCCGGACGCAGTCCAGCAGCACCGCCGACAACGCGGCCATGCCGCTGCCGAAGGCCACCGCCGTGTCAGTGCCCTCGAGCACGGCCAGCGCCGACTCGAACCGGGCCACGGTGGGATTCCACAACCGCGCGTACACGGGACCGCCCTCGGTGGGCAGACCGCCGGCCGCCATCGACTCGTACGATGCGCCGGCGGCGTCCACGTCGCCCAGCGGGTACGTGCTCGACAGGTCAAGCGGCGGTGCGTGTACCCCCAGCGGTGCCAGGTCGCCCCGGCCGGCGTGGACGGCGGCTGTGCGTGGCCCGAATTGTTTCACCTGCATGGCGCCCAGAATGAACGACGCAGGCGCCCGAGGCCGTAGTGATCGAACAGGATTCGAAAACTCACCGCCTATGCGCCAGCGGATCGAATCCGAACCGCAGGAGGCCGCCATATGTCGAAGTCCGGGTCCGGGACAAGCGATCTCGACGAGGTCGACCTTCTCATCCTGCGAGAACTGCAGGCTGACGGTCGCACCCCGAACGCGGACATCGCCGCCGTGGCCGGAGTGGCCGCGTCGACCGCGCTGCTACGCACCCGGGCGCTACGCACGCGCGGCGTCGTACGCGGTATCCACGCAGATATCGACCCGGCCTCCGTGGGTCGACCGCTCCAAGCCCTCATCGCCGTTCGGCTGCATGGGCATACTCACAAACACGTCGATTCCTTCCGCGCCATGGCCCCTACCCTGCCGGGGGTGTTGCAGGTCTTCCACGTCGCGGGCCAGGACGACTACCTCATCCATATCGCCGCGGCCTCGGCCGATGCCCTACGCGCGGTCATCCTCGACCGGATCACCAGCCACGCCGCCGTACGCGCCACGCAGACCCAACTGGTCTTCGAACACCTAAAAGGCACCGGCCTGCTGTCCGGCTGACGGTGAACGCTTGAGGCCGCATTTGCGTACTTGGCAGGAGTGTCTTAACCGGTGCGGTCCTGACAGGTGGTTGGCATGGCGTCTGGTCGAATCGTCCAGTTCAATTCGTCGCGCGGGTACGGGTTCATCGCTCCGGACGATGGCGGAGAGGACGTCTTCCTGCACTCCAAGGAACTCCAGGACAATCTCGCGATGGCCCGGGTGGGCACGCGGCTGGAGTTCAACGTGCTGGAAGGCGAGCGCGGACTCAAGGCGTGCGACGTCATCGTCCTTGATGCGCCTCGACTACTTGACGGGCCGCGGCCGGCGCCCAGCGGGCCAGGCCCCAACGGCGTCCGGCAACCGTACGAGGACGAGAAGCTCTCCGAGGTCATCTCCACCGCGGACTACACGCGCGAAATAACCGAGGCCTTGATCGAAGTCTCCTCGGAGATCACGGCCTCCCAGATCGTCGAGATCCGGCAGCGCCTGACTGTCGCGGCCTACCGGCGAGGTTGGCTAGAGGATTGACCGACCCGCGCGCGGCCGGTCGCGACCTAAGGAGTGATGCTGCCCAATGGTAGGCCTCTCGATTGGGGACCGCATGTGCGACCGCCACGCCGTGACCACCCCGCTACCGAGCCAGCCGTACGCCAACCAGAACAGACGCCGGTACCGGACGCGACCGTGACCACGACCGCCGAGGAGGACGCCACAGCGTCATCGATCGCCGGTGCCGGCGCGACCCTAGACAGCGAGGACCTGCGTCGACTGTGGGAGGAGCACCGCGGCGCGCTTCGGATGTACGTGCTGCGCCTCACCCGCGGAAACCAAGCCCTGACCGAGGATCTGCTGCAGGACACGATGCTGCGGCTGTGGCGAAATCCCGAGGCCGTCACGCGTAGCGACGGGAAGATCGCCGGCTGGCTGTTCCGTGTGGCGCACAATCTCGTGGTCGACTCGTGGCGGGCCCGCAGTGTCCGCCCGGAGGCGGGCGGAAGTCACCTCGACGAGGTCGCCGGGACGATCCCGGTTCCGGACGAGGCCGAGCGCCGACTCACCGCGATCATGGTCCGCCAGGCCCTGGCGCGATTGCCGCGCCAGCACCGTGAGGTGCTTTACCTGCTCTACTTCCGCCAACTACCCGTCGATGAGGCGGCCCGGATTCTCGAAGTACCGTCCGGCACGGTCAAGTCGCGCGCCTTCTACGCCGTACGCGCCCTGGGTCGGGCGCTGGAGCGCGACGGCATCGGATCGACCTGATCGAACCGCCGCGGGGGTCTCACCGTTGTCTCGCCGAGACGCACGCGCGAACGAGTCGCACGCGCGAAGAGGAGAGCCATCGTGAGACGAATTCAGCTGCCGCGACTTCGCTCGCGGGGCGGGGGCCGCCGTCGCCCGTTCCTGATCGGCGCGATCCTGCTGCTCGGCATCGCCGCGGCGGGAACCCCGCTCGGCCTCGTACTCTCCGCGGAGAACAAACCTACCGCCGGACCAGGCGTGCAGGTCTCAGCCAACTACCTCCAGCTCATCAACGATGCGGCGAAGTCGTGCCCCACGCTGAGCGCCCCGCGCATCGCGGCGCAGCTACACCAGCAGTCGACGTTCAACGCCAAGGCCACCGGCGCGAACGGGGCCGCGGGCATGGCGATGCTGCCGGCGAAGGTCTGGCAGAAATGGCGCCCGTCGCAGGGCGCCTCGCCCACCGATGCGAAGGCATCGATCGAGGCCCTGGCCCACTACATGTGCGATCTCGTCGGCCAGAACCGGGTCGCCGGTGTTCCCGGCGAGCCGTGGGAGCTCGCGTTGGCTGCGTTCAAGTCCAGCCTGGACGAGGTGAAGAAGGCGCACGGCGTACCGGCAGATCCGGCCGTGCGGCAGTATGTCAGCGCGACTGTCAGCCTGGCCGCCTGGTACGCGCGGCAGGTCGCCTTTGGCGGGCCGGGTGGGACACCGCCACCGCCACCAGCCAAGGGCACGGCGAGCCCCTCGGGCACTCGATCGGCCAGCCCCACGGCCACCACAGCACCGACGACCGCGCCTCCGGTGCCCGTGCCAGGATTCAAATACAACAACGTCGGCATCAGCGACGACAGCGCGATGAGCACAGCAGACATCGACGGAGGTGGCTTCAGCTACTCCGCCCAGGCACTCGCTTCCGTCGGGGTCCGGCCCGGTGGCGCCGTCAGCGCTGGCGGCGCGACCTTCCGCTGGCCCGATGTCGCGGCCGGCCAGCCGGACAACTATCAGGGCGCGGGCCAGACCATCTCCCTCACCGCCGCGGCGGGCGCCGGAACGCTCTATGCCCTGGGCGCCGCCGTGAACGGCTCGGTCCTGGGTACGGCGGTGCTCACCTACACCGACGGGTCCACCGAGAACGTGCAGCTCGGATTCCCCGACTGGGTGGGATTCGGCTTTGGCCAGCCGTCATTGGGCGTCACCGTGGCGGCCACCATGCCGTACCGAAACGGATTCGGTGGCCGCGACGGCGCAACTGCCCACCTGTTCGTCTCCGCCCCCATCAGCCTGGCCGCCGGCAAGGTTGCATCCTCCATCACTCTTCCGTCGGTCTCGCGGGGCGAGCTGCACATCTTCGCCTTTGCCGTGCAGTAGCTGGTCAGCTTGCGACGCGCGGCGTCGGCATCTCGCGTACTATGGCCGCGCGAGATGCCACGCCGAGCTTGGCGAGGATGCTGGACACGTGTGTGCGCACCGTATGTCTGGACAGCACCAGCTGATCCGCGATATCCACATTGGACATGCCGGTCGTGACGAAGTGGGCTACCCTCTGCTCGGTCGGGGTGAGCGCCGCCCAGCCTCGCGTCGGTCGATCGCGGGGGCCGCGCACGCCGCGCCGCAGCCCTAGCGCCCGCAACCGGGCGTCGGCCCGACGGACGTCCCAGTCGGCCCCGAGAGCCGTGTAGATCTCCACCGCCTCGCCGAGCGCTTCTTGGGCCCCATCGAGCGCCGCCCGACCGGCCAGGACGGCGGCGGCATCCTCCAGTGCCTCCGCCAGAAATATTGGAAAGTCAGCCTTTCGTGCCTCATCGATCGCGGCCAGCAGCGGCTCGGGCTCGCCTCCCAGGAGCGCATCACATTGGCAGACGGCGGCCTGGGTCGTCGCCGTCGCATTCGCGGTGTTGGCCTGGCGCATGCGTTCCAGCGCGATCTGCGCGGTGTTCTGATCGCCCACCGCGAGGGCAAGGCGGACGAGCCTGGGATGGAGCAACTCGGCGTGGTTGGGGACGACGTCCTCGTCGTCCAGCACGGCCGTGAGAATCTCGTACGCCGCGGCCGCCCCGGTCTGGCGCTCGGCCAGCATCGCCTCGGCGAGCAGCAGGAAAGTTGCCGAGCGAAGGCCGTGACCGGTGAGTTCGTGCCGGCTTGGCGCCGCGGCAACGTGGGCCGCGGCGGCGGCGCGGTCCCCCCGGTGCCCGAAGATGACCGCGCTCATGCCATGTACCCGAACCGCGGCCACGGGTGAGATCTCCGTGTCGACAAGCGCCAGTTCCGCCAACGCGTCGTCCCAGTTCCCGGTGATGAAAAGGTGTGCGGCGAGTACGAGGCGATTGAATCCCAGCGTGGCCGAGCTGGCCCGTTCGGCGAGTCGCACCGACTCGGCCATCGCCACACGCGCCTCCGGCATCCGCCCCATGGACTGAAGCACCACACCTCGGTTGCCCAGCAGCATGAGGCTGAGCTCGGCCGCGTGGGGATCCTCACCGAGGCTGGCCAGCCCGTCGTCGAGGTGACCTAGTGCGGCTTGATGATCCCTCCGGTTGTACGCGACCAGAAACCGAGCGTATGAGGCATACCCGTGGGCCACCGCGTCCCCGGCCTGGGTTGCGGCGAGCCCGGCGGCCGTGGCCGCCTCGTCGGCGGCCTGGTCCCGGCCGGCGTAGACGAGGATGACGGCGCGCAGCGCGCCCATCCTGGCCCGCCATACGTCGTCAAGCGTACGACTCAGCGCGTCGCTGACGGCCGCCAAGCCGTCGTCGTATCGTCCCAGGC
The DNA here is from genome assembly GCA_020027875.1 of Micromonosporaceae bacterium. Classification (GTDB taxonomy): domain Bacteria; phylum Actinomycetota; class Actinomycetes; order Mycobacteriales; family Micromonosporaceae; genus JAXIPB01. Next base: position 26,610 of record JAHRHA010000038.1, read on the forward strand.
GCAGAAACGTGTACGCCAGCTCCCACGTGACGTCGGCGAAGACCGCTGGATGATCGGTGTGGGCGAGGATCTGACGGGCCCGCCTTTCGGTCTGCTCGTAGTCGGCCCGAAGAAAGGCCACCGTCACCATTGCCCGTTCGAGCGCCTGCCGGCGAAGGTCGCCCGCAGGGAGGTTGGCCGACGAGCGCCGCAGCAGCTCGGCCGCGGCCTCCGGCGCGCGATGAGCCAGCGCTCCCGCGTTCTGTGCCAGCCAGTCAAGGGCCCAGTCGTCGGCCAGGTCATCGGTGGCCAGCAGATGGCCTCCGATCGTAGCCACCGACGCGCCGGCGCCGGCCAAGCTCACTGCTGCCTGCCGGTGCAGGGCGACCCGCAGGGCCGCGGGCGTCTGCTCGTAGACCGCATCCCGGATCAGCGGATGGCGAAAGCGCCATCCACCGTCGGTCGCCACGATGAGCCCGGACTTGAGACCCGCCGACAGCGCCGACTCCACGTCCATGGTGGACGACCCGAGCACCGAGGCGAGCTCCACGACATCGCCGTGCGTGCCCAGCACCGCCATCACCCGCAACCAGGACAGTTGCCGCGGATCGGCCAGCTCCAGCCCGGCCCTGATCGCGCGCCCGCCAGAACTGGAGGACACCCTGGAAGCCATCGCGTCGGCCGAGAGATCGACCCGCCCGCCCTCACGCCGCAACGCCTCCCCGGCCGCAATTCCGGCCGCAATCCCGGCCATGATCTCGTGCAGGAAGAACGGGTTGCCGGCCGCAGCGGCCGTCAACTGCAGCAACCGCGGCCCGGGCACGGCGCCCAGCGCCCGGCGCACCAACTCCGTCTCGGCGATCCGAGACAGCGGCGCCACCGGCACGACCCATCCGCCCCGCCGCGTCACCTCGGCCCGAAGGTCCGCCAAGGCGGGCCGAGACGGATCGGGCCGGCTTGCACTGACCAAGAGCAGCGGCAGCTGGTCAACCAGGTCGAAGCCGCGACGCCACACCTGCAGCGTGGCGTCGTCGGCCCAATGCAGGTCATCGAGCACGACGAGCGTCGGCCCGGCGGCACACAGACCCTCCACGAGATCCAAGAGGAGCTCACGCGCGGCGCCCAGTTGATCGACCGGTGTGGGTTGCCACCGTTGCGCCGATCCGCGCAGGGCGGCCACCACGGCCGCCCGACGCGGATCGCCCGTACCCGTGCCCGCCACCTGCGAGCGCACCTGCAAACAGTCCATCAACACCCACAGCGGCAGGGGCTGTGTCAGCGGCTCGCCGGCTGAAACGAACACCTGCCATCCGCGCAGCCGCGCCTCGGCCACCGCAACGCCAGCTAGCGCGGACTTACCGATGCCCGCCTCACCCTCCAACCACACAATGCCGCCGAGGCCGTCCCCCATCCGGGCCAACCGCTCATCGAGCAGCGCCACCTCAACCTCACGGTCGAGCAGGTCCAGAGCCTCGGGCGTGCGCACACCTACAGTCTAGAAGCGACGGCCGCGACCGCCCCGTCCCGCGGCTCAAACGTGCGCGATGGAGGCGTGCGCAATGTCAACTCGAGAGTGGACATCGAGCTTGCGCAGCATGCGAGAGACGTAGAATTCCACGGTTCGGCGTGATAAATGTAGCTCGGTGGCAATGTGGGGGTTTGACCAGCCATCGGCGATCAACCGCGCGATCCGAACCTCGGTGAAGGTCAGGGCGTCCCAGCCCGTCGCGACCCGCTGGCGAGGTGCGACGCGTTGGGGTCGGACACCAAGGTCAGTCAACCTGGATTTGGCCCGCGCGATGTCACCGGCGGCCCCCAAACCCTCGTATACGGTCAGGGCCTCGGCGAGCGAGCGCCGAGCCGCCTGCCGATCGCCGCGCCCGGCCTGGATCACCGCAAGATCTTCCATGGCTCCGGCCAGGGCCGGCGGTCGGTCGTTGCGCCGATAATGCTCCGCGGCGGCCGTCACGGCATCGGCGTCGGCCTCCATGAGTCCTCTACACCAGTCGGCCGCGGCGCGGTGGGCCGAGATCGGGTCGCGCTCGAAGATGTCCTTCGCCGCCGCGACGACTACGTCGGCGGCGGTCCGGTCCCCAGCGGCGAGCGCGCAGCGCAAGACGTCCGGAAGCTCCAGCAGACGAATCGATCGAAACCCGTACGCCGGTTCGGCCCAATCAAGGATCTCGGAGAGCGCCGTCGCGTAGTCGCCACGTGCTTGGTGAGTGAGCGAGCATGCCCAGATCATGTGGTAGGACTGGCGGTGTAGATCGCGCCGCTGCACCGACCAGGCCGGAGCACCATCACGGTACCGATCTACCGCAACCGGGTCACCGCGGCGAGCAGCGATCACGGCCCCGATTCCGCGTCTCTTGAGTTCGCTAGGTTCGTGCGCGAGCGGACCGAGCGAGTCCACCTCGGCCAGTGCATCATCCCACCTACCCCGGCTGAGTGATAGCTGCGCCGACACGAGCCGCGCAGACGCCAGCCGCAACGAAGCGCCGACCCGCTCCGCCAGCGGGATCTGCACGGCAATGGCTGCCTCCGCGGCCGCCCAGTCCTCCTCCCGAGCCAAGCTCTGGGCCCGGTTGTTCAAAACCAGCAATCTCAGATCGAGCGCCTCCGGCGTGTCGGCCAGGAGGGCGAGCGCCTCCACCTGGAGGGCGCGGTGATGGACCAGGTCGGTGTGATGCGCGGCAGCGACAACGGAGAGCGCGTGGAGCGCATATCCCTGCGCGAGGGCGTCGCCGAGCGCGCGACCGGAGTCTACGGCCTTGACTGCGTTCGCCTCGCTCGCTTCGTATTGGCCGAGAACCATCTGGGTCATCGCGAGGAGCGCGGTCAGCCGGGCCGACCAGGGCTGCATAGGCTTCAGCGCGACGGCCGTCAACGTCACCTGCATGGCGTCGCCTGGGCGGCCAAGGTGCAACAAGGCGTAGGCGAGATGCCAGGCCTCACGGGCCCGCTCGGCGCTAGAGCTGGCCGGCGCCCGAAACGGTGCAGCGATGCGAGCAACCGCCGCGTAGTCGCCGGCCTGAAATGTTGCCTCGACCAGATGTACCGACATTGTCTCCCGTCGCGGGTCTGCGTCGCCTAGTGATCTGAGCGCCCGCTCTAACAGCCCGGCCGCCATGCGCGGAGCGGAGTGCGTCAGCCGGGGTGCGGCCTGAATCAACCAATCCACGATTGGGCCATCGAGGCCATTCGCTGCGATCAGTAGCTGCTCGGCCACCAGCTCGACCGATGCCTTCGCCGACGCCAGCGCTCGGGCGGCGGCGAGGTGCTGCGCACGTAACTGCCCGGGCGGGGCCGAATCGTAGAGCGCTCGGCGCAGGAGCGGGTGGCGGAATGCCAACCGCGTCTCCGCCTCTTCGATGACCGCCGCCTGGATCGCCTCCGCGACCGCACCTTGCATGTCGGTCACCGTCTGTCCGCCGACGGTCGCCACGTCCACCACGGAGAATCGCGTCCCCAGCAAGGCAGCGTTCGACACGAACTGCCTGGCCTGCGGCGACAGGAAGTCCAATCGGTCGGTCAGCACCGACGCCAATGAGTCCGGTAGACGACTGAGGTCAACGTCTGGACGAAGGTCAGCCAGGCCGGCCCGCACGTCGATCCACTCAACTCGGGCCAACCACCACAATATCTCAAGCAGATGGAGGGGGTTGCCGTTGACCGTATCCACCAAGTTCAGCAGCCGTCCGACCGGTTCCGCGCGGATCGTCTGCTCGGCGAGTTGGCGCAGCTCCGATCGGGCCAGGCCGGGCACAATGATGAGGTCGCCTTCGGCGCGTACGGACTCGCGCACGGCCATCAGTTGTGGTCGTCCAGGTGCCGGCCGAACCGCGGCGAGAAGGAGTAGCGGCGCCTGCTGCGCGGTGTGGCCCCATTGCCGCCACACCATCAGGCTGACGTCGTCCGCCCAATGCAGGTCATCCACGGCGATCAGCACCGGTGCGGCCGCGCAAACCCGCTCCACCACCGAGACGGCCCCCTCGACGACGGCCGACGTCAGGTCGCTCACGCGCTCACCGACCACTGAGGCAAACTCGGCCAGCAACTCGGCGACCGATGCCGAGCGCCGCACCACACCGGTGGAGCCACTCGCCAGGCATTGCATGATCAGTTGACCGGGCAGCCGGGATGAGACGCCGTCAGCCTGGGCCGTGAACACCTCACAGCCCGCCGCCCGCGCCTCCGCAACCGTCGAACGCAGCAGGGCCGACTTCCCGATCCCCGGCTCGCCGTCCAGCCAGGCGACCCCCCCGCGGCCATCCACCACGTCGGCCACCTGTGCGGCCAGCCGCCGAAGCTGCTCGGTCCGACCAACCAGCGTTGGCTCGTCCACGGACATCACGCCGCCACCTTAGCGCTCCATCCGGCCGTCAATGTCGGCTGGCGATCGTGGTGCTTGACGGCGGTCCGGGCCAACTGTGGTCCCGGCCACCCTCAACTGCCAAGATCTACTTGGGCGGTGGTGTCTTGGCTGGGCGGATCCTCGGTGGTTTCGTCGACGTGTCCGCGATCCTCCGCGGTCGGCTCTGTCGGCCGGGGCATCCTCAGTAGCACGAGCAGCATCTCGTCCATGATGCGGGTCAGTGTCTGGAACAGTTCCCGACGCAGTCGCCGCTCGTCGTCGGGCGGCACCATGGCGCGGGCGATGGCCCAGTCCCGGCTCGAGATGCTCAGCCATCCGGAGATATCGCTGACGCTGACCCGCTTCGCATTGGCCAGGGCCAGGATGAGCAGCCGGTAGGCCCGCGCCAGGACGGTCGCGACCTGCCTGCGTCTGGACTTGACGTCTGCCTGTTGGTCATTCAGGATCGCCGCCATCTCATCGCCGAGGCTGTTCCAGGCCACGCGGTGCGCGGTGGCGAACGCGGCCGGCTCGCGTCCGCCCACCGCCATCTGGGCGATCGCGCCGGCCACCCGCGCATCCAGTTCCGCGGTCGAGGTGCCGGCCAGCGGCTTCACCGAATTGCTGGTAGGGCTGCGCGTCCCGGCCGGGTGGCCGCTCGCGCTCGACCGAACACCGTGCCCGTTGGGCTGGTGGCCATTGCCGTTGCTGCGGGGGGGCGCTGAGCGCTCGAGTCGCTCAACGAGCGCCTCGGCCCGGCCGTACGCATCCACCCATTGCGACAAGTCGGGTGAAACATCACGGCCCACCCGACCTGAGAGTGAACCGAACGCGTCCTCGATGGCCAGCCACGCTGTCTCGTACGCGGCGGCGAGCACCGACGGCTGCTCGGCCAGCGTGCCCTTGGCGGCGTCGAACCTCGCCTGCAGCCCGGCACCCAAGACCGGCTGGGTGACCGGCGCCTCCGTCCGATCCGACCGGTTCGTATCCAGCTCCGCCTGGCCGGCCTGCGAGGGGCCAGACGGCACATCGGTACTCGCCGTTGCAGCCGGCGCCGCCCGCCGGCCCTGCAGCCGCCTGTTGACCCACGCCTTCGTCTTACGCAACAGGTTCTTCCCCGGCACACCCCGCTCCAGCCACCGACCCTCGTTCCCCTCCGCCTCCTCCTTGCTCACCAGCCGCAACGGCGCCACCACCGCCAACCCTTCGGTCGACATCCCGGCCGGCACATACCGGGTCAACGCCCCCGCCGCGACCCCCCGCACCCGCAGCCGGCCACCCTCCACCACCGCATCCCCGGCGAACACCGCCCCATCAAACTCGCTCACAAACACCTTGTGGCCACTCGCCCACGTCACCAACTTATGCTCATTCGCGAACGCCTGCGCCGCCGACTGCTTACACGCCAGCAACACCACCTCCCTCACCCCCAACCCCTTCACCACCTCCCGCAACCGCTCATGCGACACCGCCAACCCGCCATCCTTGCCATGCCCATGCACCACCAGCACCCGCCCAAGATCCCGCCCGCCACGCTCCTCCGCCACGCGAGCATTCACCAGCTTCGCCAGACTCTCATCCGGCTCCAACCCCACCCAGACATGCACCGGCTCACCAACGCTACCCGGCACCACCACCGCATCGCCCCCCGCCGACACCGACGACGGCTCCACCCGCCCAACCCCATCCGCGGGCGACGAGATCAATGCGTCAAGCATCAACCCGGCCCTACTATCGACGAGGTCCAACACCTGGCCCGACCCAGCCCGAAAGACCTGATCGACTCGAAGCTTTCCGATCCGCGACGCGGGCACCAACAGGTCCATACCCCAGTCCGTCGCCCGCTGCAACGCAGGATGCGACCGCTCACCACCCGAGCGCGCCCGCGCCATCATGGCCGAGACGTCCATCGCCCACGGATGGCTACGAAGACCCCAGTGGCCATGGTTAACGGCGACCCGTAACAGCCGCTGGCCCGCTCCAACCACGGGCGCAACCGTGGATAACCCAACCCACCCGCCGTCTTGACCCACCACCGGTCGACCATCTGACTCTGAGATGAGCAGGTACGCGTACTCCGCCCGACCACCAAACGGCACCGATCGCCACAGCGCCCACGCCGGCAGCGCATCGTGCGCTACCGCGGCCGACATCGAGTCAGCGGCCGGCGTCGTGGACGATATTACGCGCTCGGTCAGGTATACCCGCACGGGTTGATCACCCCGAGCCGGCACCACACGATCGACCATGAACCCGACGCCGTCGGGCAAGACAACACCGCCATCATGTGGCAACAGGTCCGCAACCTGGCGACCGTTGTGCGCGCGGATCACATAGTCGATCCGTGTCCCGGCCCCCGCGTCATCCGTCTCCGCGCTGGTCCGCGCGACGACGGGGCCGGCCCCAATCCGGAATGCTGTGCCGTCCTCCTGCTTCGCATGCAATTGGGCAAGGACGCCTATCGCCGCGTGCGCGGGAACCACTTCAGTGCGGTAAAACTCGCCGGCAACCGTTGGCAGCATGGCCAGTGCCGCCTCGACCCGAGCGGTCCAGGTCGGCTCCCCCGCCTTGAGCGCAGCCATCAGCTTCTCGTTGTTGGCGTTGTCGAGCAGTAGGAGGAGTGTGGCGATCTGGTCGGGTGCGAAGCCGCTTGGGCCGAATCTAGGGATCGCAGGGTGCTGCCTAGCCAGGTACTCCTCAGCAAGCCTTAGGTAACCTTCAAGCAGGTCACTATTGTCCTTCAGGGTCTGCCCAAACATCTCACGTTCGTCGACAGAGGGTTGCCAACGGGACACCGCAAATACCTCGGCCAACCACTCCATGTCCGACTCGCGTCGGAACAACAGACCAGCAAGCTGGCGGGCAGAGAGGCTGTCGACTTCGAGCGAATCGGTCAGCTCCCAGCCGTCCCCAACGAGTTTGCGATGGTCGCCCAAGTGTTCGCGAAACGGTAGCGCACCCTCCGTATGCGCGAGCCGTAGCGCGGCCCGCTTTGCGGCGAAGGCAAAGGCGACGTTGAACTGAATCTGGCCCAGCGCCAGAGTGGAGTCAGGGGACCGCAACTCCATGTGGTCGGAAATCCGGCCACGCACAGACTTTACATTGAACCGAATCTCACGGAGCTTCGACGTTCTTACGTCTCCGTCGATCGGTGCTCTAACGGGCCAGCTCTGCGTGGTGCCGCGGTGCATGTAGTTGTCACCGTTCATGGTGAGCCTGGTGTACAAGTCTTCGGAGGCGTCCATCAGCTTCCATAGCGCGACATACGGTCCAGGTGCCACGCCGAAGTCGTCTGCGCTGATGTGTACATGCAGGCCAGCCTTGAAGCTCACCGTCGCACCATGCTTGCGAAGGACGGCTAACACGGTTTCGACTTCCCGCCAGTCATCGGCCGTGTCGTGCAGCCGCCGCGAGACGAACTCGCCGTCGAGCCCACGCTCCTCGACAAACTTCCACGCTAATGGCGCGTCCGGAAAATATTCCTCGTGCTCATCAGGATCTTGCCCCGCCGCTGGATTCGCGAGCACACCAAGGTCGATCAGTTCTGCTTTGATCTCGTCGATTGTCGTCGCCCGCTCTGCGTCCGTGCCGCTCAACTGAATCTCGATCTCCACGCCGAACGCGTCATCTTCGCCGAACTCGTCGCCGATGCTGGTCAAGGCACCCGTCTCGTCGCGACGCGCCGGATACCGAGGGCCTCCGTTCGCCAGTCGCTCGCGCGCCCGGTCGTACGCTGCCTTGAACTTGTCGAACGGATACACGGTGGGCTCCGGCCAGTCCTCCGGCACCCGGCTGGCGTTCATCAAACCGAGTTCAATCTTGAGCGAGGTGAGGAGCTGAACGAGCGAGTCCTCGCCCGTGTTGCCCATTGCCGCGTCCATCTGCGAAAGTGCGTCGGGGCTGTCCCACCACCCCTCCGGCATGGGATCGCCCATCACACCCGCGACGTGCGTGCTCAACAATGCCTGCACAACCTCGGGCAGCACTTGGCCCTCCGTTGCCCCGTCGCTGCTCGCGCCAGCGGCCGGAGCGAAGAACGCATCCACCAACCCAGTCAGTTCGGGTGCACCCCACACAGTGCCGCTGGCCACGCTGACGTCGTCCGGCAGCACGATCTCGCCGGGCTGCACAAGCCGTCGAAGTGACTCGAGCGCGGCCGGGCCCAACAGCCCTGTCCCAACCATCGCGAGGGCCGTGTCGACCGCACCCAGCAGCGTCGCTGTAGCCTGACTCATCGTCGCCACTATTTCCTCGGCGTCGGCGTACGACAGAGCGTTGGTCTGCTGGCTCCCTTCCCTGGCAACGACGCGCAGCCCGGGGTAGTCGCGATAGATAGCCAAGGCGGCGGAATGAGCCTCGTCGGAGGCGTGGCGCACCGTCCCGTTGGCGAGTGCCTCGTCGCCCAGCTGCTCCAAGCCGTACTGGAGCGTCGCCAGATGCACGGTGGCGTGACGCAGATCAATGATGCCTGAAGGCGACCCGTACCGGGCGAGCTGTCCCACCAGGTCCTCGCGAACCTTGGTCAGCCGGTCGTGCGTTAGCTGATGAAGGTCGTTGCTGAGCAGGGCAACGGATGGCTGTAGTGGCCGCGTCTCGCCGGGATCGTAGTCGTCCGGTATCACAAGGCGAGCGCGGCGTACGTGTTCGTCACGCGGCCAGTCGCCTTCGGCTGGCACGCCCTCTTCGTCAGGAAGCAGTTGAAGATAGGTCGACGCTTCGTCCGAGAGAGGAACACTCCACTCGGTGCCATCATTTTCGAGACGCGCCACGGTGGCGGTGTGGATCTTGCCAGCAAGCCCGAGGTCGACGGCGAGCGTCCGCAGTACTTTCACCAGAGCCATGTCCGGATCTGGCATGCGTTTGAGCATGTCGTACACGCCAACGAGGTAGAGGTCGCCCGGCGGGCGGTTGGTGACACCATGCTGCAACGTGGTCAACACCCACTCCATCGCCTGTGGGATCTGATCCGCGCTGAGTGGCCCGGGTCCGACGATCGCGCTCGGCGGCTGCAGGTACGTGCTCGTGTAGTGCACCTCGATCGCCGCCACGGTCGGCATCGTGTCGTCGGTGAACCCACTGGCCTTCGCAAACAGGCCAAGTGGCACACCAGTGCGCAACACATGCGAATCCCGGTAACCCTTCATTCGCGCCTCGGGACGCGTCCACCAGCCCTTCCCACGCGTTCGCATCCTGGAGTCGGGCTTGTATGTCAGCACGTCCTCGCCCCACAGTTCCGGCTGGGTCAGGGTGTAGTGATGCAACATCCCGTCGCGATACAGAGCCAAGCCCGGATGCTTCGCCGGGAACACAATGACGTTCTGGTCGTACCCGTTATTGACATGTGCTAGCGCGAAGGCGGCCTGCGAGTCCACGATCTCTTGTAGCTCCTCCAGCAGCCCATCGCCGAAAACGTTGTCGCCATCGGAGTAGACGCCCGGGAATCGGTCCAGGACCTCTAGCCGAAGGATGTCGCTGCGGGCCGTATGTCCCTGCCGGTTCTGCTTCGCCTCCTCGAGCTTGTACATGGCTTCCAGCTCCATCGGAGCGTCGAAGTTGAACACCGCGTCCACATTGACCAGATGGATCGGAGGCTCGCCCTCCTTGCCCCTGGCCCACTGCAACATGTCCCACACCCGGGCCAGACGCTCATTGCCGGTCGGCCGCACGGTGAAGTGACGCACTGCGTCGAACTCGGCGTGCGATACGTCGGTCCACACGACGAACGTAAAGTCCTCCCCATAGCGGTTGGCTGCAGCGCGGATGTTGCGACGGAACTCACTCATCCCGCCTCCGTCCTCGACCAAGGGCCCGCCCAACCAAATCGAGTGCACCACCTGCGCCAGCTCCACGTCCTCGGGCAACGGATCCACCTCCGGAGGCATCTGGTCCGAGTTCTCACCCAACGCATCCAGGTTCCAGCGCTTATCCTGCATTCCTCGCCTCGCGCGGCCCCGAAGTATGGGCGACTCGTCCAGATCAGCCAGATCCAGAGGGTCATCCGACTCGTCCACCAAGGTCATGCTTACAGATTTGAGGAAGCTCGCGGCCGTCTCGGTGGTCAGCTCGGACTGCGCAAAGCCCCGTAACCTCGCCCTCGGCGGTGGCGCCGTCAACTGGTTGTACGGGTCCTTGATCAGCTCATTGAGCTTGTCGGCGTTCTTACCGGAGAAGAGCGGGTCGGCATCGCTCCGTCGCCTGTCCTTACGCAACGCCGCGTCCACGTCGGCCATCCACGTCGACTGGCCACCGTCAACGGACGAGCCCGCCCCACTCGGCAACCGTTGCGCGCCGTCGGGCCCGGGCGTTGACGTCGCAGGGCCACCGCGCCACCTCCCCCTCAGCAAACCCGCCGCCCTTCCCAACAGCCGAAGACCGGGCACGGCACGGACCCGCCAGTCAACCAGATCCGCCTCCGCCTCCCGCGCCGCCGCATCGGTCGCCGCGACCCCCGCCGCCCCGAACACCGGACCGAACTCACGCACCGGCGTCCCATCACCGCCCGGCAGGTACTCACCGAACGTCCCGTCCGGAGCATCCAACCGCGGCCGCAACCGGCCATCCCGACCAGTCACCCCACCGGTCGCCACCACCGTACCCAACCTCGCATGCACCCACACGATGCTGGTCGAGGCCACCGTCGGGCGACCCCACGCCGTGGCCAACTCCTGCGCCGCCGAACCCACACCCCCCACCGCCGCCTGGCAATCCGGCAAGAACACCGGCAACCGCGGCGCCCCCTTCTCCGCCATCACCACCACCAGATCGGCCACCCGAACCGGACGCTGGCCCAACATGATCTGCCCGCCCTTACCATGCGCATGCAACCCCACATACCCCTCCGGCACAAACACCACCCCGGCCAGACCCCGCTCCGCCTCCGCCTCCGCCTCCGTGCGCACCCACACCACACTCGAACCATTCTGTTGCTCTGCGTGACGCTTGCCACCGCATCGTGCGCGGTCGACCGCGCCTTCGCGCGCAGTCTGCCCGCCGCGACCCCATCCGCCACGCTGCAACCGGCCGGCCCACCCTTCCACGGCTGGTCTGATCCGGCGAAGGTTGGCCAGCCGTACGGACAGGCGGTAAGCGGCCTGCTCACGTTCCGTGGCAATCCGACCCGCACGTACTACGGCACAGGACCCGTACCCCGCACCACCCCGGACAAGCTCTGGCGGTTCCCGAAGACGGGCAGCCTCTGCGGCAAGTCGCACGACGAGCGCGGTGATCGCATCTGGTGCGGGACGGGCTGGACCGGCCAGCCTTCGGTATTCGAGCGGGACGGCCGTACCTGGGTGGTCTTCGGCGCATACGACCACAAGATCCACTTCTTGGACGCCAACACCGGCGAGCGGATCCTGCCGGACTTTCCGACCGGGGACATCATCAAGGGGTCGGTGACGGTCGACCCGGATGGCTATCCGCTTGTCTATAGCGGGTCGCGGGACAACTACTACCGCGTCATCGCCATCGACCGGGGCAAGCCCACAGAGTTGTGGAGGCTCTCCGCGTACGCGGTGTCCCCGACGATGTTCAACAACGACTGGGACGGGGCCGGCATCATCATCGATGACTACCTGTTCGAGGGCGGCGAGAACAGCCAGTTCCACATCATCAAGCTCAACCGCGGCTATGACGCGAAGGGGAAGGTCACGGTCAACCCCAAGCTTGTCTTCAACGCGCCAGGCTGGGACGCCGAGCTCCTCCGCAGCATCCGCGACCGCGACATCTCTATCGAGAACTCGGTGGCCATCTACAAGGACGTCGTGTACTTCGCCAACTCCGGCGGCCTGGTGCAGGGCTGGGACATCAGCGGACTCAAAGACGGCCGTACGCCGAAGCGGGTCTTTCGGTACTGGGCCGGCGACGACATCGACGCCTCTATCGCCATCGACGCCGACGGGATGCTCTACATCGGAGTGGAGTACGAGCGCCACACCAAGCGGTCGGAGGAGGTCGGCCAGATGATCAAACTTGATCCGAGCCGACCGGGCGACCCGCTGGTCTGGAAGGTGTACGACCGCGCCCCCGTGTTGTCCGGCATCTTCGGCTCGCCCGCGCTCTACAAGGACATCGTCATCTTCGACACGCATCGCGCCGACGTCCTGGGCATCGACCGCGCGACCGGGGCGGTCCGGTGGAAGTTCCGTCTGCACGAGGCGACCTGGCAGTCGCCGGTAGTCGTCGACGACGTTCTACTCATCGGTGACTGCAGCGGCGACATGTACGCGTACGACATCGCCGACACTCACGCCGCGCCAAAGCTGTTGTGGAAGTTGAAGATCGGCGGCTGCATCGAATCCACCCCGGCGGTCTGGAAGGGCACCCTCTACTTCGGCACCAGAGCAGGCGCGATCCACGCGGTCGGTCTACGGTAATCCTCTGTGACCGGTGCTCCCCCGCATCCCGCCGCCGTGCTGGAGGCGGTGCTGGAGCGGCTGACGTATGTCAACGACGAGACCGGCTACACCGTCGCCCGGGTCGCCACCGACCGAAGCTCGGACCTGCTGACCGTGGTCGGGGCGCTACTAGGCGCCCAGCCCGGGGAGAGCTTGCGACTGATCGGGCGCTGGTCGAGCCACCCCAAGTTCGGCCGGCAATTCGAGGTCGAGTCCTACACCACCGTCCTGCCGGCCACGATCCAGGGCATCCAGCGCTACCTCGGCTCAGGCCTCATCAAGGGCATCGGGCCAGTCTTCGCCGGACGCATCGTCGACCACTTCGGCCTCGATACCTTGCAGGTGATCGAGGAGAACCCGGGCCGGCTCGTCGAGGTGCCCGGGCTCGGGCCCAAGCGCACGGCGACGATCACCGCGGCATGGGAGGAGCAGAAGGCGATCAAGGAGGTGATGGTCTTCCTGCAGGGCGTTGGCGTGTCCACCTCGCTGGGTGTGCGCATCTTCAAGAAGTACGGCGACGCCTCGATCTCCGTGGTACGCAATGAGCCGTACCGGCTCGCCGCCGACGTGTGGGGCATCGGTTTCAAGTCGGCCGACACGATCGCCCAAGCGGTCGGGATCCCGCACGACAGCCCCGAACGGGTCAAGGCCGGCCTGCAGTACACGCTCTCCGAAGCCAGCGACGAAGGGCACTGCTACCTCCCCCAACCGCAGCTGATCAGCGAGGCGGCGAAGATCCTCGGCGTGCCGGTCGAGCTGATCGGCCGGTGCCTCGACGAACTCGTCGCCGACGAGGGCGTTGTCCGGGAGACCACACCCGGCCCCGACGAGACCATCGAGGCGGTCTACCTGGTGCCCTTCCACCGCGCCGAGACCTCGCTGGCCGGGTCGCTCCTGCGGTTGCTGCGCGAACGTGCCGACCGGATGTCTCCCTTTGCGACGGTGGACTGGGACAAGGCGCTTGGGTGGCTTCACTCGCGTACCGGCACTGACCTGGCGCCGGAACAGGAACAGGCGGTACGACTGGCGCTGACCGCCAAGGTGGCCGTGCTGACCGGCGGGCCCGGTTGCGGCAAGAGCTTCACCGTGCGCTCCATCGTCACCCTGGCCGCCGCCAAGAAGGCCAAGATCACGCTTGTCGCGCCCACCGGCCGTGCCGCGAAACGCCTGGCCGAACTCACCGGGCATCCCGCCGCCACCGTGCACCGGCTGTTGAAGTTGCGTCCCGGCGGCGACCCGTCATTCGACCGGGACAATCCCCTGGACGTCGATCTGATCGTCGTGGACGAGGCGTCGATGCTCGATCTGATCCTGGCCAACAAGCTCATCAAGGCCGTTCCGCCCGGCGCCCACGTGCTGCTGGTCGGCGATGTGGACCAACTACCGTCGGTCGGCGCCGGCGAGGTCCTGCGCGACCTGCTCGCGGCCGAGGCCATTCCCCGGGTACGACTGACGCAGGTCTTCCGCCAGGCCCAGCAGTCCGGCGTGGTGGTCAACGCGCACCGGATCAACGCCGGCATCCCGCCCGTCACAAGCGGTCTGGCCGATTTCTTCCTCTTCGCCAATGACGACGCCGAGACCACCGCCAACCTGACCGTCGAACTCGCCTGCACCCGAGTGCCGGCCCGGTTCGGCCTGGACCCACTACGCGACATCCAGGTGCTCACGCCGATGCACCGCGGCCCGGCCGGTGCCGGCTCGCTCAACACGCTGCTCCAACAGGCGCTGTGCCCTGCCGGTGACGGGCGGCCAGAGCGGCGCGCTGGCGGCCGGGTGTTCCGTGTCGGCGACAAGGTCACCCAGATGAGAAACAACTACGACAAGGGCGCGGCCGGGGTATTCAATGGCACACTCGGGGTGGTGACCACACTGTCCATAGAGGACCAGACGATCACTGTTCGCACGGACGAGGACGAGAGCATCGACTACGACTTTCACGAACTCGACGAGCTGGCGCACGCGTACGCGATGACCATTCACCGGTCGCAGGGTTCGGAGTACCCCGCCGTGGTCATCCCGATCACGACAAGTGCCTGGGTGATGCTGCAGCGCAACCTGCTCTACACTGCCGTCACTCGGGCCAAGAAACTCGTCGTCCTCGTCGGCTCACGAAGGGCGCTCGCTACCGCCGTACGTACCGTCGGTGCCGGACGCCGACACACCGCCCTCGCCCAACGACTCGAGCTGCGCTGAACCGGCTTGCGCCGTCAGGGCGTTTCGCTGGTGGCGGTGCTCTCCGAGGTGGGGAGCGACTCGCCCGGCACCGGATCCTGGGCCTGTTCGGGCACCCGTGCCTGCCGGCGCTGCGCCGCTTTCCGCCGGCGGTTGCGGTCGCGCACGTACGCGTCCTCCAGCCGCCTGTCCTGCGTTTCTTGCTCGTCCTGGAAGATGGATTCCTGCTTGGACGTGTCCGCCCGGATCCGCTCGATTAACGCGCGCGACACCAGTCTGCCGCCGAGGGACGAGACCCAGCTCGCGATTCGGGTGATCCGAGTGGCGAGGCTGAAGACCTTCCGCTTGATCCAGACGGAAATAAGCTTGGATAGTTCCACGAATACTTCGACGAACGCGGCCAGCAGGGCCAGGGCACCGAGGTAGACCAGCGTGGAGATGCCGCCGAGGACCACGGCGCCGACCCAGCCCCACGAGAAGGTTGAGACGAGGGTGCTGGACACGAGCGTGATAAACGTGGCACCGGCAAAGAAGTTGGCGATCGGGTCGTGCACTCGTTGGAGGCGCCGCCGGACCGCAACTCGCTGAAATACTAGAATGCGAATGAGCAGAAAGGCGGCGATGAGCCCGGCAGGAGCTATATCAGAATGGAAATTCGAGTCCGCGCCTTTAAAATTCTCCAGCGGGCTAATCGCTTGCCGCAGGTCGACCCTGTCGAAGAGCTTAACGTCGTTGTAGTAGATCGCGTACAGAGGCAAGGCCACGATTGCCAGGATCAAGCCCACCTTCTGCGGCCGGCGATCGAACAAGGCAGTCTTGATGAAGATCGCCACAGACCCGAGCAGGAGCACCGCGACTGCGTACACGAGTATGTCTAAGTACATTTCGGTCCTTTTGGTCGTCGGCTATGCGTTGAACAAATACTCTTGGCCGCCCGTGGTGGGCAGGGCCTGCCCTGCGAAGGTGTTCACTGCCAGGGACCTGAGGCGACGGGTTGGGGTGGTGCGGATCGACCTCCCTAGCGTCCGGCCTCGGCTGAGCCTGGAAATAAGGTACGAATGACGCCTGTCAACCAACCACCGGCGGGCGCGCCATACAATCAGGTGATTGGGTCGATCGCCATCGGCCGTCCATCTTGGGCTCACAGACGCTCAGGCTCGCGCGGCCTGCAGCGCCTGCCTCGGCTCTGGATCGTGGTTCTCCGCGGTGGCCCGGGGCCACCCTCGAGGCGCAAGATCTACTTTCCTTTCAGGGCCAAATGCCCATACCGGACGGGGTAGGGCTACGCACGGTAATCTCTTCCGCGACCTCCGTGCTCAACACGCACGACGGGTAGCCCAACCCGCCGAAAACGGACTAAATCTACTTACCTAAGGCAGTGCGCATGTCGGCCGAGTCCGTTTGCGCAGTTCAACATCCACGACGCGAAACCCACCTCTCCCGCATTATCGAGCGGGTGGAACGTGGCGAAGAGGTCATCATCAGCCGCGCCGGTCATCCGGTGGCGAAGGTGGTGCCCCTGACACACAAGGTCCACCGGACGGGCTGGCGTTCCCTGCGCGTAACTTTGGTCGCCACTGACGATTGGGACTCCGCCGAGGCCAACGAGGTGATTGCCCGCGACTCGGCATCGCCCGACGAGGTTGCTTCTCGACACCCATGTGGTGATCGGGTGGTTGGCCGACGACCCAACCCTGTCGAACGAGATCAAGGTCGAACGAGATGTCGCACAGAGGAGGGGATCCATGAATCTAGATGCCCCCCTCCCTCAGCTGACGTATCTCGATGGGATGCACTGGATCTGGTGGATGGGATGCACTGGTTTGCGTCGATGACGTCGGCGACGATCACTCGATCGACCACACTTACCTGCATCCAACCCGGTGTCAATGACTGCCGAAACGGAGGGGCCGAGACGCTCTGGGTCGGTTTTGGGCGCAGTCCAGGGTCCTGCCTGCCCCTGATGGCTGCGGACTGACCGGGTTATCGTCGGCTGGGTCAAGGGTCGCGCGGAAGCGCGGTCGCGTGCGACGCCGTAGGCGCCCTTGACGCGGCCGACGGTGCCCGGATAATCGGGGCCAGGGGTGGGCGGGCCGTCGGTGGGTCAGCGAAATCGTGGCAGCGGGGTTGTCTCTCCTGATGTTCGGTGGGGCATTGGTGGCTCGACGGCGTTTGGGGTGGGCGGGAGGCAGCCAGACTTACCTATGGCCTTCAGGCATTCGGTTGCTGCTGTGCCTGGCGACATTATGATTGATGGGTTGACCCCCCGCCCGCGGGAGGCGCGGCCGCTCAGTCTCATTAGGCCGTCCGCGCCGCCGGGATGCCCGGCGGTGGCGCGATCTGACAAGTGCGAGTCGGGAGCTGGCCGCGGTAGGTAACCCCATCGCGACGGTGGCTTGCCGGTCCACACCCACCCGCCACGTCATCGAGCGACCATGGTCGGTGCGGCCGGTTGCGCGATGACGGTGAACGCATCATCGCCCAGATCGGTGAGCACATGTACCGCTTGACGGACGAGCCGCCGGGCTTGGGACAGGGCGGCCCGGTTGGCGTCGTAGCGCGCTCCTTCACATCGGTGTAGTAGCTGTAGCCGGGGGCGCAGCTGCGGGCGGAGGTCTTGGCCGCCTCGAACAGCAGCCACCGCAGCACCTCCGGACCCTGCCGGGACAGCCGGCCCGGGCTGCGTTTGGAATCGGAGGAGTGCACGGTGATGCCCAGCCCCGCGAACCGGACCGCCTTGCGGGAGGAGGAGAACCGGTCCGCCCCGCCCAGCCAGGCGCACAACGCCAACGAGGTCATCGGCCCCACCCCGTAGATGGCGTCCATGAGCGCACGCGCTCCGTACACGTGCCGGGCCGTGGCCACCAGCCGCCGGCGCAGCCGGTCCAGATGCTCGGGCCAAGGTGTCCATGATGGACAACGCGGTGTTGACCTGCAGCCGACCCACCGGCGACAGCTGCTCGGCGACGATGGACTCCAGCCGCTCACGGGAGCCGCGGATCACGCCCGCCTCGCCCACCGCCGTGGTGCCCTGGTGGAAACAGGTCGCGTGAACGCGCTGCGCCCAGCCGGTGTGCTCGGCGCGCAGATCGTGATACAGCTCCAGCAGTGCCCGCCACTCCAACACCTGTGACGGTGGGATGTAGCACTCCGGCAACCGCCCGGCCGCGAGCCGCTCCCGCTGCAGCCTGGCGTCGGCCTTGTCCGTCTTGGCCCGCCGCTTGGGTCCGCGTAGCGCAGAGGTCTCGGCCGGCTCGGCCAGATGCGGCTCGA
>JAHRHA010000237.1 GCA_020027875.1 Micromonosporaceae bacterium
CCATCCGACCGGGCAGTGGGTCACCCAGCAGGCCCGCAATCTCATGATGGGCATCGGCAACCGCATCGACTCGCTCAAGTTCCTCATCCGCGACCGTGACACCAAGTTCACCGCCGCGTTCGACGCCGTCTTCGCCGCCGAGACAATCGAGGTACTCAAGACACCAGTCCGGGCGCCGAGGGCGAACGCACACGCGGACCGATGCTGGGACCGCACGGCGGGAATGCCTGGACCAGATCCTGATCATCAACGCCGAGCACCTTCAGCGCGTCCCGGCCGAATTCGTTGATCACTACAATGGACACCGTCCGCACCGGGCCCTGCGACAACAAGCCCCCGAACCCCGATTGAGGGTGGTGCCCGCCGACAGCGGCACGGTCAAGCGACACCAAGTCCTCGGCGGACTCATCAACGAATATCGCCTGGTCGCGTAGTCCAACCGACGTTCTGGGCACCCACACGTCGCGCCAGGCGTCGGGTCGTACAGTCGCACCCGCCACCGGCCAACCTCGAACTGGTCGGGATCCCACGTCGGCCGCAGCGCCAGGTTGTGCCGTGCCAAATCTAGCGTCGGGGGTCGTGAGGTGCACTTTCGTGGCTGTGGTCAGGCTACCCCGGCTGTATTCGTTGATGACTCCCCCGAGGACGCGCCGTCGCCGGACGGGTGCGTCGATCGCGACGACGACGCCTGGGTCGTGGTCGGGCGGGTGCTGATTCAGGCTCTGATGTGGACGGTGCCCACAGAAGTGGCGCTCGTACTCACGGAGCACGGCGTGGGCGTGTTCCTCGTTGTAGATCAGAACCCTGTCGGTGCATTCCGCCCTAACGCTCCGAACGAAGCGCTCCGCAAACGCGTTCGCCCGAGGCGTCCTCGGTGGAATCTTGACTCAATGCCGCTAAGTTAACGTCCTGGTTCGATACCGTTTGGTTTTTTTGTAATTAATTATCACGTTTCGATGACAGTCGGCGTCGTCGTGAATGTCGTCGATGACACGAAACGAAGCTCCCAGTAGGACATGGGTGAACGACCAAGAACACCTAGTCCACTAAGGAGCTTCGTTGTCTGCCCAGTCTGCCACATCGACTGCACCGTTGCACCGCGACCATTTAGACCTTGGCGTGTTGGCCGCCGCGATACCTGCCGACCTCGTCGAGGACGTCATCGACGAAGCAGGGTGCCGCGAACAGCGCCGGCGACGCCTTCCGGCCCGTACCGTCGTCTATTTCGTGCTGGCTCTATGTTTGTTTAGCGCTGCCGACCGATTCTGCCCGCCGGGATACCGGGCCGTCATGAAGATCCTCGTGGGCCGGTGGCGAGGAGTGCTGGCAGGCCCTGCCCTCGTATCCAGCTCGGCCCTCACACAGGCTCGGCAACGGCTGGGCGCCAAGCCGCTCCAACTGCTCTTCGAGCGGGTCCGCGGCCCCGCGGCCACGTCACGACAATCGTGGTCACATGCGTTCGGGTTACGGGTGGTCGCCTGGGACGCCACCACGATCTTGGTCCCTGACAGCCCGGACAACGCCACCGAGTTCGGCTATTACGGCGTCAGCGCGAACCGGCCGGCACAGTCCAGGCCCGGCCCCGCAACCGGCAGATCCACCGGCGCGAACCCGATGGTGCGGTTGATGACCCTGGTCGAATGCGGCACTCACGCGATCATCGACGCAGCCTTCGACGGCGTCACCAAGGCCGGCGAAATCGCCCTCGCCAAACGGCTGATGCCGTCGCTGGCACCCGGCATGCTGCTTCTGGCCGACCGCAATTTCTCGGCTACAACCTGTGGACCGAGGCCATCGCCACTGGCGCGGACCTCATCTGGCGAGCCAAATCCCACGTCTACTTCGTGCCCACCGAGGTGCTGCCGGACGGGTCCTACCTCGCCATCATGCCCACCCCGCGCGAAGCCAATAGCCTCTCCAAGATCCGCCGGCGCTATGGCCGCAACGAGATCCCCGTGGAAGGCCAGCCGATCCGCGTCGTCGAGTTCACCGTCACCATCCACACCGACGACGGATCTACCCGCACGGAAAAGTACCGACTCGTCACCACCCTGCTCGACCATGTTCACGCACCCGCCGTCGACATCGCCGCCCTCTACCAGCAGCGCTGGGAATCTGAGACCAGCTACAGCTACCTCAAACCACGCCTGGTCGGCGCCGACGTCACCCTGCGCTCCCGCACCCCCGACGGCATCGCCCAAGAGCTCTACGCATTCCTGGTCGTCTACCAGGCCCTCATCACCCTGCGCGTCGATGCGGCCACGGCCGCACACCTCGACCCCGACCGGATCTCATTCCTCATCACCATCCGCGCCGTCCGCGCCGACCTCACCAGCCACACACCCCTCAGCGCAGGACGACGCCGACGCGCCGTCCTCACCGACATCGTCACCGACCAAATCGGCCCACGGCGTTCCCGCACCAGCCCCCGCCAACGCATCCTCCGAGCAGCCACCAAGTACCCGCCGAAGAACCGCGACAACCCCCAACACTCAACCCGAACCAAGCACGAAATCCGGATTACGGCGCCTAACTGAGCGACATTGAATCTTGACTACGTCGATGCCTTCGGCCGTGAACACCGCGTCAAAGGACCCTGTGAACTTGGCGTCCCGGTCTCGGATCAAAAACCGAAACGCCGGAGTCCGATCACCCAGATCCATCACCACATTGCGGGCCTGCTGCGTGGTCCACCCAGCGGTCGGGTGGGCAGTGACACCGAGAACGTGCACCCGGCGGGTGGCGATCTCCATGACGAACAGCATTCTGTGGAATGCTCCTTCGTCGTAGTCCACAGAATCCTTGTTACGTAATACGGCAGCCGCACTTCGTAACCTTAGCGCCGCCTGTTGGCCTGCCGCTGTCCACAGTAGCTCGTCCAATGTCGACAGATTCTTGTAGTTAATTGTAAAAGATTAGTTACGGTGGCGGTGTCAGACGCCGGAATCGTCACATGGGAACGGCCGCCCCGCGATCCTCCCAGATTGTGGATCAAGAAATTGAGCGCGAGACGGCCGTCGCGCCGATGATAGCCGCCGCTGAGTTGGCGGGGGTAAACCGGCACGAGCTGTTGGCCCGGATGGCGCCGGTGTTCGCCCGGCGGGAGCCGCGGCTGCAGGCGGGCAAGTACGTCGACGGCCTGCTGTCGGATCTGCCGCGCAAGAACGGGTGGACGCTGGCGGAGCGGGCCGCCGACGCCAGCCCGGACCGCACCCAGCGGCTACTCAACCACGCGGTGTGGGACGAGCAGGCCGCGATGGTTGTCGTGCGCGACTTCGTGGTCGAGCACCTGGCCGACGAGTTCGCGGTGGCGGTGTTCGACGAGTCCGCGCAGGAGAAAAAGGGCAGCCTCACCGCGGGAGTCAAACGCCAGTACGCCGGCTGCGTCGGGAAGGTGACCAATGCGGTCAACGTGGTCTACGCCACCCACGCCAGCCGAGCCGGGCATGCGATCGTCGGCGCCCGAACGTACCTTCCCCGCGAGTGGGCCGACGACCCGCACCGGCGTGAGCGGGCCGGCGTCCCGGAGTCGGTGACGTTCAAAACCAAGCCGCAGCTCGCCATCGACCTGCTCACCGACCTGCTCACGGCCGGCCTCGCGCCGCCGTGGGCGACCGGGGACGAGGTCTACGGCCGCGACCCAGCTCTGCGCGCCTTCTGCCAGACCCACGACCTCGGCTACGTGTTCGAGGTGCCCTGCTCCTTTCCCGTCCAGCTCACCTCCGGCCGGAAGATCCGCGCCGACCAGGCCCGACAACTCGTGCAACCCGACGGCTGGAACCCACCGCTCCGCCGGTCCCGGCTCCAAGGGCGCGCGCAGCTACGCCTGGGCGTGGATCGCCACCACCAGCCCGCGCCACCACCTGCTCATCCGCCGCAGCCTCACCGACCCACCGAGCTGGCCTACTTCCACACCTACGTGCCCGAAGGCCGGCCGGTCACCCTGCCCACGCTCGTGCGCGTCGCCGGGATGCGTTGGCCGGTGGAGGAGGACTTCCAAACCGGCAAGGGCCACTTTGGACTCGACCACAGCCAGGTCCGCCTCTACCACGCCCTGCTGCGCCACCTGGCCCTCGTCATGGCCGCGCTGGCAATCTGCGCCGTCACCGCCGCCGCCATGCGCCAGACCACCTCCACCCTGCCCCCCGCCCCCACCGGGCCTGACGACCAGCCACCCGACGACCCAGGCCTCATCCCGCTGTCCGTCGCCGAAGTCAAACGTCTGCTCAACCTGATCACCCGCACCTGGCACAGCCTCACATTCCACCTGAACTGGAACTGGTGGCGACGACGACATCAAGCCCGCGCCCGCTGGTTTCACCAACGCGCCCGACTGCGCCGAGAAACCGAACCGACATGATCAGATCACAAAGTGCGGCTGCCGTACTAGCCAGTCGAGAGCAGATCGGGCGGCGTCGCTGCCAGGCGAGAAGACTCGGACCTTAGCCGCTAGATCGGCTAGACCGGCGGTGAGTTGACGCTCAGAGGTGGCGCGAACCCACACAACAATTGGCCAGCCGTCGCGAATAGCCTGCCTTGCGTAGTCAGCGGCGAGCTGGGTCTTTCCGGTGCCCGACAAACCACTGATCGCAGTGATCGCGGTGGTCCCAGTCTGCTCGAGTGTTCGCCGCAACTCGTCGATCAGATGAGGAGGAGCCTGCAGCGCCACGGGCTCGCGTGGGATATCGCCGACGACCAACTGCCCCGATCTGAGTTTCGGCGCGGCCCTTAGAATGGGTTTGCTGGCCCAGTAAACAAGGGGTGAGCTGGCGATCGCGAGCAACAGGCCTGCCCAGGCGAGCGCTGTGCCCTCATCCATTCCGGCGATGGTGTCAAGCAAACGCCAGGTTGCGACAAAGACGACGGTGGAGGTGGTCAAGGCGATCAACCAGCGCAGCGTGCGTTCCATCGCTCTCCTACCCAGGTCAGGACGTTGGCGCCTACCTCATCACGCCAGAGGGCCGGTGCTAATCCGCGGATCGGCCATTGTTGACCCGAAGTTGCGTGTTATCTCCCCCATTCATCGCCTCTGAGTAACGAGGCTCCGCCTCTGGTCGCGGAGAAGGTGCTGGTGGTCGTGTCCATCCGCCGGTGTAAATGACGACGGGCGTAGGTTCCGTACAAAGAGGACCAACTCTCGAACGGAAGGACTACGCCCGTGCAAGCACGAGT
>JAHRHA010000238.1 GCA_020027875.1 Micromonosporaceae bacterium
GTGGGGCCAAATCAGAGTGCTACAGCCGCACCGCAACCGGTCCCAGGTGGGGCCAAATCAGAGGAGCACGGTGGGGCCATTTCAGAGTGCTACAGCCAGCACGCGACCGTCAGACGGGACCACCCAGGCAGCAGGCTTTCCGACCGAAGCGCAGCATCCTCGAGCGAACGCAGGCTCTCAGTGATCTCACGGGTACGTTGCGCGACGCCACGGACGGCGACTTTAGGTCGGGAGTGGGGCATCGAAGCCTTCGTCTCTATGAGGATCCCGTCGAGGCTGACACCGGCGGGAGCCCGAGCACACCTCGGACCACTCTTTCGGCGAGCAGGACGTCGAAACGTGTTTGCCCCGAGAGGTGGATCATGAGCCCGTCCAGCGCGCCGAGAAAGGCGGCTGCCAGCAACCGAGGCTGTGGCCCTGGCGGGATTGCTCCGCTCCGACGACCCGCGCTGATGAGCCGGGTGCAGTCCGCGACGATCCGACGCCCGACGCTCTCGACCGCGCGCCCAACCGGATGCTGCTGCCCGCTGAATTCGACCGCGAGGTTCATCATGACGCGGGCAACGTCGCGGCGGCAGTAGACGGCGTGTCCCCGCGCCAGCGCTACGAGCGTGCCGACCGGGTCGGTGTCATAAGCGAGCAGATGGCCGACCTCAGCAAACCAGGTCTCCTCGACCCACCCCACGACCGCCAGGGCCAGATCCTCTTTGTTGGCGAATAGGTGATACAGAGCTCCGCGCGTATAGCCGGCCTCGCGTGCGACTCGCTCGAGCACCAGGTTGGCGTACCCGTCTCGGGACAGTCCCCGCGCCGCCGCCTCCAACATCGCGCTCCGAGTCCGCGCGCGCCGAGCGGCCTGGGTTAGCCGACTGGGCCCCGAGGTCGCTACCGTCGTCATCTTGCATCACATACATACATGTGTGTAGGTTACAGGAGAGGTACGCGTTCAGCTAGCCGCACGGGACCGACCGGTTAGGAGAGGCATATGAACGTCGGATTGGTAGTCGCCGGGTCGCTGTGTCTCGTGCTCGCGGGCGGTCACACGCTGGTTGGTCGGCTGGTGCTCGACCGCCTCCCTCGCAACTTCCAGCCCACACGGTTCGGCGACGGCGCGTATACGCGCGGGCTCCTCGTGTTCACGTGGTACGCGCTCAGTCTGATGCTGACCACCACGGGCCTGGTCCTGATCGCGCTCGCTCAGCGCGAGCCCGCCGACGGGCGCGGCGCGGTTGTCTTCCTGGTCGGCGCGGCCTATGCCGCCGCGGTACTGCTGCTTGCTTGGATGAGCCGCAAGAGGCCCTCCGATCTGCTCCGAATTCCGGTGTGGGCGCCCTTGATCGTCGTCATCGTCCTGTGCTGGCTGAACACCTAGGAGGCCCCCTCATGACCGAACCGACTCAGCGGCGTACGGCCGGGGATGCACGAGTGAAAGCTGACGCAGTGTCGACCGTCGTTCACCAACGCAACGTCCCCGAGGCGATCCGCTCCCTCACTCTGGAGAGCCCCGACTATGTCGACCTCTTCATCGCGACTGCGAGTGGGGCCACGGACAAGACGCCGGAGCAGTGGGCCCGTGCCACGGTCGAAGGCGTGCACCCTTGGGCGCGCTTCGTCGCCTGGCGGGTGCTCTGCGGCCTGCGCCTCGAGTCGCGGCCGTCGCCGGACTACCTTGCCGGGTGGCGGATCGCCGATCGCGGCGACAGTTGGATCAGGATGGAGGCGAGCTCGTGGTTCATGACCGCCCACATCGTATTCCACGTCGATGAAGGGCACCTGTCCTTCGCCACGTTCGTCTGCTACGACAAGCCGATGGCGGCACTCGTGTGGCCGGCGGTCTCCATCATCCATCGCCGAGCGGTGCCCGACCTGCTGCGTTACGCAGTGAAGCGCATCAACCGAAGCCGATGCTGAAAGGATGGCCACGTGAGGCTGCCGAACTCCGCTCATGAAGCGCATCCTTGGATAATCGCGCAGATCGCCCCCGATACAAGGCGGTCCCGACGAATTCGACTCCTTCCTCGAGCGCATGGCCTCCTTCGATCTCGCTCACTCGGAGTCAGCGACCGGTTCGCGTGCTCTATTGGGTGCGATTTCGCCTAGGAGCCTTGTTCGGTTGGGACGATGCCACCAAGGAACGACCGATCCCCGGGTGCACTGAAACGACGCTGAGCGCACGACTTCCCTACGACCTTCGAGGCAGCGCGCAGAGTCCTCTGATCGGTGGCGCGATGCGGCGAGCCGCCGGCGGCTTTGTTCCCCTGTATCGCACCGAGGAAGAGTGGGCTGCCGAACTCTCCAACGCCACAGTGCATGGTGTCCTGCACCTTGCATGGGTGTGGCGGCCGAATACTCAGGTCGGACTCGGCTGACCTGCGAGGACAGGATCGTCGCAGCCCGGCATGATCGGGTGTCATGGCCCTGTCTTTGATCTACACGGCGATGCGACGCATCCTCGACCTCATCCTGTTGATCGCCTCTGGTGACCGCAGCAAGGAGATCGCGATCCTGGTTCTGCGCCACCAGGTCGCGGTGCTGCGTCGACAGGTCACCCGCGGAGCTTCGTCCCGCCGACCGGGCCTAGCTGGCCGCCCTGTCTCGACTCCTCCCCCGCCCTGTCTGGCCGACCTTTCTTCTTCCAGCACGCCACGCTTTTGCGTTGGCACCGCGGCCTGCTCGCTCGACGCTGGACCTACCCGCAGCGCCGGCCCGGAGGACCGCCACGACACAGGTGGTACGTGAGCTGGTGTTGCGCATGGCGCGGGAGAACCCGACCTGGGGCTACCGGCGTATCCACGGCGAACTGCTCGGCCTCGGCCACCGGGTAGCACCATCGACGGTGTGGCTCATCCTCAAACGCTCGGGCGTGGACCCGCACCCCGGCGGGCCGGGCCGACCTAGACCCAGTTCCTGACAACCCAGGCTACCGGGATTCGGCCACCGACTTCTTCCAGGTCGACACCATCCTTCTCCGCCGCATCTACGTCCTGTTCGTCATCGAGATCGCCACCCGCCGAGTCCACCTGCTCGGCGTCACCGCCAACCCCACCGAAGCGTGGGTCAGCCAACAGGCCCGCAACATCACGGCGATGCTGACCGAGACCAGCCGAGCGTTCCGGTTCCTCATCCGCGACCGGGACAGCAGATTCACCGCCGCGTTCGACGCGGTGTTCGCGGCCGAGTCGATCGAGGTCCTGTGCACGCCAATCCGGGCGCCCCGAGCGAACGCGTGCGCGGAGCGCTGGGTGGGCACCGCACGCCGAGAGCTGCTCGACCGCACCCTGGTCCTCGGATCCGGGCACCTGCAGCGGCTCCTGACCGAGTATGTTGATCACTACAACGGGCACCGTCCACACTGGTCGCTGAAACAACGGCCGCCCGACCCGCCGCCACAGTCGAGCACGCCAACCGACCTTGCCTCCGTCCGACGCCGCACGGCTGTCCTAGGACTCATCAATGAGTACAAACAGGCGGCCTGACCCGACCCATCGGCCGTGACGAACCGCCGCTCAACAGCCAAACCGGGTTTTCGGTCGCAACACGACCCGGCCGACGCGATCCGCGCGACAGACTCCTCCAACTCGATGAACACCACAAGAGTGCGGGCGCTGCTCCAAAGGTCGCTTTTGCCACTCGACCAGATCCGTCGTCAGCTACCTGCATGACCAAGCGGAATGCCTCATGCTCCCGGAGGCGAGTTGCGATCTCGTACTGATGTTCCTCGCATGAAGTAGCCTCGCCGAGGACTCCGAACGCATCAAGTTGTGGGAAATCTCCGTGTACGAGCACCTCACCGACGAGGAGTGCACCCAAGGGTTCGCGCGACTCGACGCCGACGTTGCCGCAGACAGTGCGCCCGAACCGGTCGAGTCCGACAGCGACCTGCTGGTCATACGCACGCTCGACTGAGCCGCTCAGCCGACCGCCGCGTGTACGCATCCGCGCAGCCATGAGCGTGAAACAGGGATACGAAATCGGCGCGCTCGTGTGGGCGATCACCCCGTACGGGCGGCCGGGAAGCGGATCGCGAATGGCTCGAATCCACGTCATACGGGAGGTGCGTCTTCGTCTCCACTGGCCTCCAGCAACACCATCGCCGTCCCAGCGGAGTCGGTCGCGGTCCGCCCCGTCGGCGCGAACCCATGCCGTGCGAAGAGGTCGAGCGCAACCTGGTTGTGATCCCTCACCCACGCGGTAATCCTCGTCCGTCCAGCGTCAAGGGCGGCTTGCTTCGCCTCGATGAGGAGCTGCGTACCGATGCCCTGTCGGCGGTATTCGGGATGGACGGCGAGTCCGGTGAGGTGCCCCAGTTCCGGGAGCAAAGGTCCAGCACCGTCATCCGCGCGGCCCGCCAGCAGCAGAACCATGCCAACGGTGGTCGAGGCTTCGACAGCGATAACAAGTACAGCGTCGGGATCCACCGCCCACACGAGCAGCCGATCCGCGTGTCCAGGCGGCCCCGATCCGTCGTTCGCTGCGCTCCACACCGCGACGGCCGCGCGTGCATCGTCGGCGACACCGTGGCGGACTTGGATCACACCGAGACTCTATTGTCTGGTGACTGTACACACAATGCGATGAGCGCCCCGACCGGGTTCGATCGAGGCTCCGCGCGCGGTGTTTAGGGTCAAACCGCCCAACGACATTCGCCCCATCCTCACTGTCAACTTTGGCCGGTTGTCGGTGCGGTTCCCTCGGCAGGGGCCGTCGGAAGGGACCTGGTTAAGGCGCCTCGCTGGCGGCCTACCCGACACCACTCACGATTGGAGGAGCAGCGGCGGTTGAGATTTCCGACGTATGCTCGCCCCAAACAGCCTGTTACCGGGTTGGCCAACGATCGCGAGAGGCGTAACGCTGGAAATACCCAAGGAAGACTCTCGGCGCCCGTCCCGAGAGAACGCCCACCGGGCACCCGCTCCGGACCATTCCGACGGCGGATTCGAGTAATCGTCGCAACGCTGACTGGATCATGATGCCGTGACGGACTGGAGACCTCGGCCGGCGTACGCCAGCCGAGTGTCTTGCGCGGTCGGCTCTCGAGGCGCATTTTCGACGGCGCGTCGGTCGGCTGCGGTGTGGATCGAGAGGTCGGTGCGTTTCGTCTGGTGACCGCGACCACCGATGGCGGGCCTCAACGCCGCATTGGTCTCGTCGACCGGGTGGCCGCTG
>JAHRHA010000118.1 GCA_020027875.1 Micromonosporaceae bacterium
CTACGCCGGCGGCGACCACCGACACGGCAACCGCGGCCACCGCCGCGGCGAGCTTGCCCGTGCGTACCCGCCAGCGGCGCCGCTTCCGCTGCATCAAGCGCCCGTACGGGTCCTCGACCGGAACAACACCGCTGGCGAGCCGATCGAAGCCGCGCTTGAGTTCGTCGACGCTCATGAGCTTTCCCCAACCATCCACGGCGTGACCGGACCTGGGCGCCGCTGCGTGCCGGATTCCTCCAACACCGTGCGCAGGCGGGCGAGGCCACGCGAAGCCTGACTCTTGATCGTGCCCGGGGCGCACCCCAGTATCTGGGCGGTTTCGGTCTCGGAGAGGTCCTCCCAGTAGCGCAGTACGAGCACAGCGCGCATCCGCACCGGCAGCTTGCCCAAGGCCTTCAGCAACTCGTCTCGTTGCGCGACCGCCTCGGTCTGGTCGGGTCGCACCGCGGTTCGACCTTCGGGGAGCACGGCACTGAGCACCTCGTGGGAGCTGATCCGCCGCCACAGGTTGACCTGCTGGTTGACCATCGCCCTGCGCAGGTACGCCATCGGTTCGTCGATATGCTCCCACCGGCGCATGGACCGCAGAAGCGCGCTCTGCACCAGATCCTCGGCCGCGTGCGACGAGCCGGTCAGCAGATAGGCCGTACGCAGCAGATCGCCGTATCGAATCCGGACAAAATCGCGAAAGTCGTCCGCCACCCCGTCTCCTTCACGCCCGCCGCGCATTTCTGTGCTGTCACTCCACATGACCCGCGGAGGGCATGGCGGGTTGAGTCGCCCGTCAGGTTTCTGCGCGGGAGTGCCGAGAGTACGGGATGTGCGGCGCCAGCGCCGAGTGAGGCTTGACTTCAATGTCGGTTGAGGTTGCAGGTTTGACGTGGGAGCCACAGTCATCG
Source organism: Micromonosporaceae bacterium (assembly GCA_020027875.1). GTDB lineage: Bacteria > Actinomycetota > Actinomycetes > Mycobacteriales > Micromonosporaceae > JAXIPB01. The sequence continues at coordinate 900 of JAHRHA010000118.1, forward strand.
GGAGGATGCCGTGCGGGCCGGCGGCGTGGTCACATCGGTCGGTGCCGAATCCGACCAGGGACTGACCGGCAAGCGCGTGATCAGCGGCACCGGTGGCTCGGGCGGCTATGCCGAGTACGCGGCGGTCGGGAGCACGCTCTCGACGTGCTGCGGAGGATTGTTGCCAGTCGCGTTGACTCCCACGGGAACGCGGCATGATCGCAGGTGGATCAGGCTCTGCCGCCGCTCCCTGTCGCTTGGGCCGGAGGAGTCAGGTCGCCATCGGAAATGCCCAGCACGTCGTTGAGGCCCAGTCGGCCGGACGCGGTGACCCGCACCGCGCGGTCGACGGCGGTTCGTTCGATCCATCCATTGCGGAAAAACTGCCGGCACAGGGCTGCGCCGGCGGATCCGGCCAAGTGTGGGCGTCGCTCGGTCCAGTCGAGGCACGGACGGACCATCGGGCGGCGCGTCGACCGTAACGCGGCCACGTCGACGCCCAGCTCCGCCAGCCAGTTCAGCCCGGGCTCGGTCAGCGCCAGTCCGGTGGTTCGTTCCAGCAGCCCTCGGCCGGCCATGGCATCGATCAGCAATACACCGAGGCGTCCAGCGAGGTGGTCGTAGCAGGTACGGGCATGCGCGAGCGCGGCCGTGGCGTTCGCCATCCGAAGCGACCCGATCGGCGTCGCGGCCGGCGGGGCATAGCTGGCCAAGTCCTCGATCATCTGGGCAACGCGTGGGCTGGCCAGCCGCACATAGCGGTGCCGGCCCTGCCGTTCCTCGGCGAGAAGCCCGCCACCTACCAGCAGGTTCAGGTGCACACTCGCGGTCGATGGGGCCACACCGGCCATCCGCGCGAGCTCACCGGCGGTCCACGCCCGTCCGTCCAACAAGGCAAGGCAGAAGCTTGCCCTGGTGCCGTCGGCCAGCAGCGCGGCGAGCTGGGCCACGGACTGCCCGTCGGCGGTTCGAGGTATCCCGGCGGCCATCATCGGCCGCCGTCCCGGCGTCGCGACAGGTATACCCCGACGAGGCAGAGCGCGCCACCGGCGAATGCCAACAGCGGCGGCGTCTCCCCGAGCAGAGCCCAGCCAAGGACGATCGCCAGCGGCGGCACGAGGTACGTGGTGGCGCCCAGCCTCCCGGCGCTGGTACGCGCCAAGGCGTACGCCCAGGTCGTGAACGCCAACGCGGTTGGCATCACACCCAGGTACACCATCCAGCCGATGGTCGGCAAGTCCGCCGACCCGAGCTCGCGGATGAGGAAAGGGGCGAACGGCAGGCAGACAATGGCGCCGATCGTGCAGGCGAGCCACGTCACGCGCAGGGCCGACATGTCATTCAGCAGCGGCTTCTGAGCCACCACGCCGATTGCGTACCCCATCGCGGCGACCACGCAGAGCAGCACACCGGACCAATCCAAGCTCTGTGCCGGGGAGGTCGACACACCAATCACGACGACCCCGGCGAACGCCAGCACACTGCCGGCGATCAGGGGCCGGGGGAATCCCTCGCCCAGCGTCAACCCGGCGAGAATCGCGATCAGGATCGGGCCCACATTGACGAGCATCGCCGCAGTCCCGGCATCCACGTGCCTCTCTGCCTCGTTCAACGCCACGTTGTAGACACCGAACCACAACACTCCGCAGACCACGAGTCTCAGCCACGCTCCGCGATTCGGCCAGGCGCTCCGTCGGGGCAGATCACGGTGCCCGAACCACCTGTGTTCGCGCAGGATCACGACGGCGCCTAGCACAACGCTGCCGACAACCAGCCGGCCGAGCGACAACGCGCCGGCCGGCAACTCCCGGCCGACGTAGCGGATCGCCACGAAGGCCGACGCCCACAGCACCATCGTGACGAACACCGCAACCATCGGCAGCATCACGACCTTCGACGATCCAGCCACGTCCTTCGCCGTTGTATCTGTCACCACACGACCGACCGTACGCGTGGAACAGTTAGGCCGGCGACGAAGAGTCACCTCCGCGTGGTGGTGGAGCGGCGAGGCTTTCGGCGAGGGCGGTGACCGCGTCCCGGTAGGCGTGCTCCGGCGGGGTGGCGTAGCTGACCACGAGGCGTGCGGGCCGGGCTTGGGCGGCGCCGGCGTAGTAACCGTCGCCGGTCATTGCGTGGACCGCGATCCCGCGCTTGGCGGCCTCGGCGACGACGTCCCGCTCGGCCCAACCGTCGGGCAGAGTGAGCGCGACGCTGAAGCCGGCGGCGATGCCATCGACTCGCACGTGTGGTGCCCGGCTGGCGAGTTCGTGACGGAGGATGTCCCGCCGCCGCCGGTAATGCAGCCGCATCCGGCGGATGTGCCGGTCGTACGCGCCGCTGCGGATCAGCTCGGTCATGGCTATCTGGGTGAGAGTGGTGGTCTGTCCGTCCGCCAGATGTTTCTCGTTGATGACCGCGTCGAGCAGCCGATGCGGAACGGCGAGCCAGCCCAGTCGGAGACCTGGAGCGAGCGTCTTTGAGGTGGTTCCCGTGTAGACGACGTGCTCGGGGTCCATACCCTGCAGGGCTCCCGCCGGTTGGCGGTCGTATCGGAACTCGCCGTCATAGTCGTCCTCGATGACGTATCCATCGCGTGCCCGGGCCCAGGCGAGAAGCTCGGTACGCCTGGGCGGGCTCAGGCACACGCCGAGGGGGAATTGGCGTGCGGGCGCCACCATGGCCGCGGTGGGGCGCCGACGTCGGATCGCAGCCACATCGACGCCGTCGGCGTCAACTTCGACGGGTACGAGGCGTAGGCCGGCCGAGCGCGCGATGTTTCGGTGGTAGGGCAGGCACGGGTCCTCCATCGCGAGTCGTAGCGAACCGATGGCGGCCAACGCGCGCGCGGTGATCCCCAGACCCTGGGCGAATCCCGTCGTGATGACGATGTGGTCCGGGTCGGTGCGAACCCCTCGGGTCCGACCGAGGTACGCCGACAGCTCCTGGCGGAGTTCGATCCACCCGCGAGGGTCGCCATATCCGAACGCGTGGTTAGGGGCGCGCGACAGCGCACGCCGCGAGGCGGCCGCCCAGGCGCTGCGCGGGAATGTGCTCAGGTCACAATCCGCTGGCCTCAGGTCGAAGGTCACCGAGGTGTCCACATGCGAGGGTGCGGACGCACGCGAGGCGGGCGTGGGGCCGGCGCCGGCCACCGCGGTGCCAGAGCGCGGGCGGGAAACGATCCAGCCCTCGGCGGTCAGCTGGGCGTAGGCCTCGACGACGGTCCCTCGCGCGATCTCCAGATCGGCCGCGAGCGCGCGGCTGGACGGCAGTCGCGTCCCGACCGGCAGCCGCCCGGCCCGAATCGCCTCGCGCAGGCTCTCCTCCAGCCCGTGCCGGGGCCGCGTGGTGAGGTCGAGGCTGAGGTGGAGATCAACCCCAGAACTGGTCCATGTTTCTGGACTCGATCTGGCCCTGGGCACTGGACCAGTATCGCCGTTAGTGTTTCCCCATGGCAAGCACAACGACGGCGGCCCGGACGACTGTGACACACGGTCTGACCGTGGCGCAGGGCGCCGCGCTGTCGATCGGGGCCGTGCTCGGCACGGGCGTGATCGCCCTGCCGGCGCTCGCGGCGCAGACTGCGGGCCCCGCCTCGCTGCTGGCCTGGATCGCGCTGATCGCTCTGTCCGTGCCGTTGGCCGCCACCTTCGCAGCGCTCGGCGCGCGCTATCCCGACTCGGGTGGTGTGTCCACGTACGTGCGCTCCGCGTTCGGCTCGCGCCTTGCCGCGGTCGTTGGGTGGTGCTTCTACTTCGCGGTCCCGGCCGGGGCACCGGCCGCCGCCATGTTCGGTGGGGCGTACGTCGCCGCCGCGTTCGGCGGTGGTCTGCGCACGACGCTCGTCACAGCGGCCGGCCTGATGGCGGTCGTCACCCTGACCAACGCCGGTGGCCTGCGGATCTCCGGACGGGTGCAGCTCGCGCTCGCGGCACTACTCGTCACTCTGCTCCTCGCGGCTACGCTGACCGCACTGCCGCACGCCCGCCTCGAGAACCTCCAACCGTTCGCGCCGCACGGCTGGCTCGCGATCGGACCGGCCGCCGCTGTGCTCGTCTGGGGCTTCGCCGGCTGGGAGGCGGTGACGTCGCTCGCCGCCGACTTCCGCCGGCCGGCTCGGGATCTGCCCCGCGCCACGGGCATCGCGCTCGCGGTGGTGGGCCTGCTGTACCTAGGAGTCGCCACCGCCAGCGTGCTGGTGCTCGGACCGGCCACCGGATCAACCGAGGCGCCCCTCGCGGAACTGCTCGCGATCGGCGTCGGTGGCGAGGTCCGCGTGCTCACCGCGTTCGCGGCGCTACTGCTGACGCTTGGCGCTATGAACGCCTATTACGCCGGGGCCGCCAAGCTCGGTGCGGCGCTCGGCCGGGATGGGGCACTGCCCGCCTGGTTCGCCCGGGGTAGCAACGCCGGAGTGGTGCCGCGGCGGAGCCTGGCTGTGGTGTCGGGGCTCGGCGTTCTGGCACTGACCATTGTGGCCGTCGCGGGGGTTGGCGCGCGCCCGCTGATCCTTCTCACCACCGGGTCCTTCGTCCTCGTGTACGTGCTGGGCATGGCCGCGGCGGTGCGCCTGCTGCCGCGGGGGAGCGGGTCACGCCGCGCCGCGATGGTAGCGCTGGCAGCCGTGGTGGCGCTGCTGTTCGTGACCGGGGTGTACGTGCTGTGGTCTTTGTTCATCGCCCTTGCCGCCCTCATTTACCACAGTCGCCGAAAGCAAGCACCGTTTGTCGAGACGGAGTACCAGCGATGAGCTCTACCAGCACCATGCATGCCGTGTACGCGTATGGCAGTGACCTGACCGCCCTGACCGACGAGACGTTGCCCCGCCCCACGCCCGGCCCTGGTGAGGTCCTCGTCGCGGTCCGCGCCGCGGCCATCACCGCGGGGGAGCTGGCATGGCCGGACACGTGGCCCGTCATTCCCGCCCACGATGTGTCCGGGGTCGTGGCCGCACTCGGCCCGCATGTAGTCGACCTGCGCGTCGGTGACGAGGTATACGGGCTGATCGGCTTCGATCGCAACGGCGCGGCCGCCGAGTACGTCACCGTGCTGGCCACCGATCTGGCCATCAAACCAGCCACCATCGACCACGTCGGTGCAGCCTCGCTACCGCTCGGCGGGCTGACCGCCTGGCAGGCTCTGATCGACCACGCCCACCTGGAGAAGGACCAGCACGTCCTCATCCATGGTGGCGCCGGCGGAGTCGGCGCCTACGCCGTGCAACTCGCCGTCCATCACGGCGCCAGGGTCACCGCTACCGCATCGGCGGCCGATGCCGAATTCGTAGCCGGGCTGGGCGCCGGCTTGGTGATCGACTACACCGGCCGATTCGAGGAACAGGTCACCGATGTCGACATCGTCATCGACACCGTCGGCGGCGACACCATGACTCGATCCTGGCCGGTGCTGCGACCCGGCGGCGTCCTGATCGGCGTGGCCGATCCTCCACAGGAGACGGCCGCCGCGGCCCACGGCGCCCGGGGCGTGTACTTCGTGGTCGAGCCCAACATGCATGAGCTGATTGAGCTGGCCCAGCTCGTTGACGCCGCCGTGCTGCGCCCCGTCGTCGGGCGGGTGTTCCCTCTGGCCGACACCGCCGCGGCGTTCAAGGCCCAACGAGACAGCCATATCCGCGGCAAGGTCGTCCTCGAGGTCGCTGCGGCGTGAGTCACGACGCAGGAATGGGACCCGCTGAGTTCGCCCGAAGTGGTGCACCGACCGCGTGCAAGTGTCGCAGCGCTTCGACGTAAGACGCAACCACGCCGGTCTCTCGGTAGGCGACGGCACGTTGCGCACAGAAGTCGCGTACGACCAGCCTGGCATGGCGCAGGCTCGGCCGCGGCATGCTCGGAAACAGGTGGTGCTCGATCTGGTAGTTCAGCCCGCCGAAGACGGCGTCGACGACACGTCCGCCCCGGATGTTGCGGGAGGTGAGCACCTGTCGGCGCAGGAAGTCAGCGCTGTCCTCGGGTCCCAGGACCGGCATGCCCTTGTGGTTCGGCGCGAAGCTAAGGCCCATGTAGAGGCCGAACAGGCCCTGCTGAACCACGACGAAGGCTAGTGCCTGCCACGGAGACATGACAAGCAGTACGACGGCGAGGTAACCGGTCGCATGTAGGGTCAGCAACCCCAGCTCGAGCCATCGGAACTTGGCCTTCGGCCGCAGCAGGTCGCGCACGCTGGCGACGTGAAGGTGGAACCCCTCCAGGAGCAGGAGGGGGAAGAACAAGAAGGCCTGAGACCTCGTCCACGCGGCGACGAACCCTCGCCGGAGCCGAGCCTCACCGGCCGTGAACACCAGAACGCCCGAACCGACGTCGGGATCCTTGTCCACGTCGTTGGGGTGAGCGTGATGGCGGGTGTGCTTATCGACCCACCAGCCGTAACTCAGCCCGATCGCCAGGTTTCCGTGAATCAGGCCAACCACCCTGTTGGCGCGGGCGGACCGGAAGATCTGTCCGTGTCCGGCCTCATGCCCCACGAACCCGATCTGGGTAAACACGACAGCGAGGAACGCGGCCAGAAGCAGTTGATACCAGGAGTCCCCGATCACGATGACCGCGATCCATCCGGCGACAAAGAGCACGCCCATGACTGCGATCTTCGCGGCGTAGTAGCCGGACCGGCGGTCCAGCAACCCGGCGGCCTTGATGCGACGGGACAGCTCGGCGTAGTCGCTGCCTCGCTGCCCTCGCGCCGCTGGCCTATCGTTCGGTTGGCCGGTGGCGCGCCGCGTGCGGGCAGGCTGATACACGGTGGTTGATGACAAGTGAGACCTTCCGGCGAGCCGCCGCGCGGCACGCGCAGCGAGGCGCGTGCCGTGGCGGTCAGATCAGATGACGCGGATGTTGGCTGCCTGCGGGCCCTTGGGACCCTGTGTGACGTCGAACTCAACCCGCTGGTTCTCGTCGAGGCTGCGGAAGCCGCCAGACGAGATGGCCGAGAAGTGGGCGAACACGTCGGCCCCACCATTGTCGGGGGCGATGAAGCCGAATCCCTTGTCCGCGTTGAACCATTTCACGACACCGATTGTCATTCTGTCTCCTACTGGGGTTACGGAACCACGCGCCTTGCGGTGCTCCACGTCACGGGTTGATCACCCTCGTCCGGAGACCGGCAACACAAAAGAGCGCCTGGGGTCACAATCCCTCAGGCGCTCGCAAGGCATCTGGAAACCAAACCGCAACGTACTACGCAATAACTCTAGCACGCGTGGCGAGTCCGCTTTGTCGCACCGCGCTGGCTTGTCGCACCGCGCTGGCTTGTCGCACCGCGCTGGCTTGTCGGCCCGCATCGGCCGGCGAGCGGGCCCGGGAGATCGACGGCGGCTTGTGGTCGGTTCGCCTTTCCGCCGACTAGGCGTACGGTCAGTACGTGGAACGCGATCAATTGGCTCAACTGCTCGATACGTCCGGCTATGCATCCAGCGCATGCCGTCATGCGCTCCTTCAAGGCGCCGACTTCATTCTCTGGGAGGGCTCGGTTCCCGCCAGCCGAATGGTGCCTGCGTATGAGCGACGCGAGTCCCACACGGTGGCTGAGGGGATCCCGACACTGGGTTTCGCCGATGCCGTGGCGAGCCTGCGCGGCGTGGGTACCGAACATGTTCAGCTCGGTCAGGTGACCGTGACTAATCCGCCGTACCTGTTCATGCTGTTTCTCGCCGCCGATGCGTCAACGGTTGTCGCGTGCCTCGGCGTTGACCAGCGGCCCCACGCCGACCGCATGGTCGGCTGAGCTCGATTACGAGGTGGCGGGTACCTCGAGCTCTTCGAGCAGGCCGCGCACGCGCCGTTCGATCTCGTCCCGGATGGGGCGGATCTCGTCAACGCTCCTACCGTCGGGGTCGTCCAGCGTCCAGTCTTCGTAGCGCTTGCCGGGGAAGATCGGGCAGGCATCGCCGCAGCCCATGGTGATGACAACGTCGGCGGCTTGGACGACTTCGTCGGTCCAGGGCTTGGGGTACTCGCCGGTGATGTCGATGCCACACTCCGCCATCGCCGCGACGGCGGCCGGGTTGATCTCAAGGCCGGGTTCGGAGCCTCCGGACCAGCCGACCGCCCGTCCGCTGGCGAGGTGGGTGAAGAAACCCAGCGCGATCTGGCTCCGGCCGGCGTTGTGCACGCAGAGGAACAGGACGATGGGGAGGCCCTTGTGGCGCAGCCCGTCGATTCTGGCCTGGGCGGTCAGGCGTTGCCGGGCAAAGCGTTCGGCGAGCAGCGGTAGGAAATTGTCGAAGCGGCTGCTGAAGGCGAACTGCTCGTGGCTGGTGTGTAGGAAGCGTTCGATCGTTTCGGTGCCGTAGATGCCGGCGAACTCTTCACTCAAGCGGTTCGCCGCCGTACGCAGCGCGAGCTGTTGGTCAATGGACAGGTCATCGCGGTGAAAGGCGGTTGTGTCTGTCATGGTCGACTCCCGGAGTGAGTACGGTGGCGAGCCGGTCGATGCGGCCGGCGAGATCGGTATAGGCGGCTTCGAACGCGTCGTCCGTGTCGGCGGGTGAGGGGTCGGGCACGGACCAGTGCAGGCGAACGCGGCCCTGGTCGCCGAGGTGCTCATGGGCGTTGTCGCATACGGCGACGACCAGGTCATCCGAGCGGACGACGTCGGCGACGTGAACTGGCCGGCCCCTGTTCAGTGCGAGGCCATGGCGGCGCGCGACGCGGATCGTACGGGCATGTACCCGCTCGGCTGGTTGGGTGCCAGCCGAGGTGGCCGGTACAAGGCCCCGCCTCGTCCAGAGGGCTGCGGCGAGCTGGGAGCGGGCCGAGTTGTGGTTACAGACGAACACAACCCGCGGGACGGTCCACATAGGCGGGGACATGAGGCCGGCGAGGATGTCCGGGACGAGTCGCAGGTAGGTGCGGCGACGGTCGCCCTCGGAACGGTTGCGCACTATGAGACCGGCCTCCTCGAGCACCTTGAGGTGGTGGGCGACCAGGTTGGTGGGCATGTCCAGACGACGGGCGATCTCGCCGGGCGATGCGTCGCCCAGCATCAACGTGTCGACGATCGTCAGCCGGGCCGGGTCGCCGAGCGCCGCGTGGACCCTTGCCCGAACTTCCAATGGAAATTCCTCAGCAGACATTGAGTCAATTTTGGCGGACTGAGCTCCACTCGTCAACCCCCCCGCACGGCTCGCCACAGTCGAAACCGGTGACGGCGCCACATTCCCAGACCGGTGCGTAGCCGCTGTCCAGTCCTAGAATCTGCCCGTGCCCACCCTGTCGGAGGATCTTGCGTCGAGGGACGCGCCGCTGGAGTACTGGTTCATCAAGCTTCACGCGGGAGACCTCGCATTCCTGGTGGACCTCATCGCGCGTCGCGCGACCGGGGAGGCCGAAGTCCGGCTGAGCCTCTGGGTGCGGGGGAGTGGCCGCGTAGAGCGTGCCCGTACGACGTCCTGGCGCATTGCCATGGCTGAGGTGGTCGTGCGCGACTGTGCCATCACGGCGAGCACGTCGCGCGGGGCGGTTGACGACATCGAATGGGATCTTCGATACGACGGCGGATCGGCTCGCGTCGGTCCACGCGTGCCGCTGCTTAGCGCGCTTCACCCCTTCGACCTCGATCTAATCAGTCGCCCGTGTTCCCGCTTCGACGGGCGGGTGACTGTCGCCGGTGAACGCTTCGATCTCACCGACGCACATGGCTCGCTGACCCACTACTGGGGCCGCCGCCTGCCCGACCACTGGCATTGGATTTCGGCGAACGCGTTCGGTGACAGCGATGTGGTGGTGGAGGCCGTACTCATGCGTACCCGGTTGTGGGGCATGCACCCGGCCGTGAGCGCGGGGTACGTATGGGCGCGCCACGGGGGGCGCGAACACATGCTGGTCTCGCCGCTCAACGGCATCATCACCGTCTCGGGCCGGCCGCAGGACTACACGTTGGTGGCCCGCGGCCTCGGGCGTACGACGCGACTGCGGTGCTCGGCCGAGCCTGAGCAGTACAACGATCTCGGCGAAGGCATCCAGCAGACGCTGCTCGGCACGTGCAACATCGTCGATCGCGGCCTCAGCGACGTGCGCGCCGGGCTGGAGTACCGGAACTGGTCCTGAGCGGTTTGTCGGGCCGGCGGGCATCGTCAATGTCCCGTTCACGCTGTCACGGCTGCGTCGTCATCTCGATCTCCTAACGTCGCTCTGTCGCCTGTCCCCAGACAGATCGATCCCACGTCGAGGGAGTTCTACATGAAGATGCGAAGCTTGCTGAGAGTGGCGGTCGCTGGCACGGCGACTGTTGGCCTCATCGTTGTGGCGGCCACCGCCGCATCGTCCTCAACTGGCCCGACCGCGACCTTCTCCTTGGCCGGTGTAGCCAAAGGCCCCAGCACCACCACAAACCCGTACGTTCTGCCCGTCGCTGCTGGTGTCAGCACCACGAGCTTGCTCACCGTCAACGACGCGGGAGCCGCCGGCAATGGCTTCGAGCTGGTCGGCATCCCCGACGGCATCGGCTCTCGTTGGGACCACGGCAAGATCGTGGCCTTCGTCAACCACGAATTGCGCAACAACGTCGGCATTCCCCGCCGCCATGGCGTCAAGGGCGCATTCGTCTCCAAGCTAACGATCGATCCGATCACCAAGCGCGTGATCAAGGGCGAGGACCTGATCAACCCGGGCGTTCAGTACTGGAATTACGCGACCGGCACGTACTCCGCGAGCCCGTCTCCGGCCTGGGCCATCGACGGCGTTACCGCGCCGGCCCAGTTGGCGGAGTTCGCTCGATTCTGCTCCGGCTCGCTCACCACCCCGTTTCAGCTGATCAGCTGGACGTCGCTGCGCGGTTATCCAGGCCAGATCTACTTCGCCAATGAGGAGAACGGTGACGAAAGCCGCGCGTTCGGCGTTACCACTGACGGCAACGCCTATCAGCTTCCGCGCCTCGGCCTATTTAGTTGGGAGAACACCATCGCCGCCCCCACCCGCGGCGACACCACGCTCGTGCTCGGCAACGAGGACTCGGCCGTCGGACAGCTCTGGGCCTACGTCGGCACCAAGCAGTACAAGGGCTCGCCCGTTGACAGGGCCGGACTCACCAACGGTAAGAACCACGTACTGGACATCGTCGACCAGGCCGTCACCAACGACGTTCAGTTCCGAGCCGCGTACGGCACGGGCACGCCCGCCGCGGTGACGTTCAAGGAGGTCGACTGGACTCTGGGCGGTGCCGCGCAGAACGCCCTGGCGGCGGGAAACGGGCTCAGTCTCAACCGCATCGAGGACGGGAGCTTCGACCCGCGCAACCGCAACGACTACTACTTCGTCACCACCGAGGGTGGCAAGGGGGCGACGGTCTCCAACGACCCGGCCTTCCCCACGGTTGGCAACGGACGCGACGGCGGCGGTCTATGGCGCCTGCACTTCGCCGACGTGGACAAGCCCGTGCTGGGTGGCACGCTCGAGCTCCTGCTCGACGGGTCGGAGTCGATCGGCCTGAACAAGCCGGACAACATGACCATTGACGACCGGGGCAACCTGCTGATCCAGGAGGACCCGGGGGGCAACGTGCACATCGCGCGCATCGTGGCCTACCGCATCGCCGACGGCGCTATCGGCACCGTGGCGCAGTTCGACCCGGCCGTGTTCGGCCGCGACGCTGCTCTGGCCAACTCGCCGTCGTTCCTCACGTTCGACGAGGAGTCCAGCGGCATCATCCCCACCACCTATCAGTTCGGGCCCGGGACCTTCCTCTTTGACGCCCAGATCCACACCGCGAAGGGTCTCCCCGCCGGTACAGGGCCCGGGACGGTGGAGGAGTACGTCGAGAATGGACAGCTCCTGCTGCTGAAGGTGAACAGCTGGACCGCCGTCTACGGCTCCCCGGCACCGCCGGGATCTGACGACGACTGAGTTTCCTGCGCGACAACGGCAGACGGGCCCGGCGGCGAGTGCCGCCGGGCCCGCGCCGGCAAGTCATTAGTCTTCCCGGCCCTGCCAGATCGTGATGCATGCTTCATTGCCTTCGGGGTCGGCGAATACCCAGAATGCCGGAGCCTCAGCGTCGGACAGCATTGTGCCGCCCGCAGCAAGCGCCAACTCGATCCGATGGTGTGCCTCGTCGTGTGGCACCGAAAGGTCGAGGTGGATTCGGTTGCGCTGCGGGCGTGGCGCGTGCCCGGCGCTACCTCGTCTGTGCAGGTCAGAGGGTTGTTTGCACTGTCCTGTATGGACTGCATCGCCTAATCGCTGAGTTTTCGTTGATATTTTGTCGCTTAAGGGCTTGTGATCTCGGTCTATGTCGAAGATCAGTCAGCGGGTGCGCGCGGACACGCATCCGCAGCACGGCTGGCGCCTATCGACGCGACGGCCGTCCTTGGTCTAGGTCGGTTCTGGGGTAGGGCTGCGGAGGGGAAACGAGTCCGCGACCGTTTGCCTCGACGGCTCGGCAGTCGGGGGCGCGCAGCGACGGCACCTAACCGCCGCGTCCCCGACTGAGCGAGCGCACGGCCGCTTGACTATGGGATCGTGGAGTCCGGCTCCCCACGACGGTCGCGGGATGTGGTCGCCGGATAAGGACGGCGCGATGAGACACTCCAAGGTGGTCCGCAGTGCGGCGGTACTGACCGCCGCTCTGGTCCTGGCCGGCTGCGTCACGAACCAGGCGGCCGCGCCGGGGAATATGGCCCGCGACGCCGCGACCTTGACGATCGGGGTCGACTTGCCCTTCCTGGGATCCGCTCTGGACACATCGATTGACACGATGCGGGCAATGGAGCTCTATCTCGAACAGGTCGGTCGTAGGGCCGGACCGTACCGAGTGGAGTTGATCAAATACGACAACGCGCCGGGTGCCCAGGGGCACTGGGACGACACGGAGTGCATTCGCAACGCCAACAACCACGTCGCGAACCGGGGCGAGGTCGCCGTTATCGGCGCGTTCTTCAGCGGCTGTTCGAAAATCGAGATGCCGATCCTCAACGCGGCACCCGACGGCCCGATGCTCATGGTCAGCCACACGGTCAACAACCCCGGCCTGACCAAGAACTGGGATCCGGGCGAGCCGGCCAAGTACTTCCCCAGCGGCATGCGCAGCTATGCCCGGGTCGTTACCACCGACGACCGTCAGGGTCCAGCCGCAGCGCGCTTCGCGGCCGCGGATCTCGGCGTGAAGCGGTGCTTCGTCGTTAACGACGGCGACACCTACGGCAAGGGCGTCGCGCGGGCCTTCGCCGCCGAGGCGAGAAGGCTGGGCATCCAGATCGTGGGTGAGGCGCGCTGGCGGCAGCGAGGCGCGGACAATTTTCGGGCCCTCTTCGCTCCGGCCAAGACCGCCGCCGCCGACTGCGTCTACTTCGGTGGAATCTACGACTACAGCGGCGACAAACTCATCCGAGACAAGGTCGCGGTGCTCGGCGACAACACCGCGGTCAAGCTCATCGCGCCAGACGGTTTCACCGGTTACCCCGACTTCGTCAACCAGCCCGAGGCCGCCGGCGCCTACCTCACCGCCCCCGACCTGCCGATCGAGTTACTGGCGGCGCCGGGCGGTGCCGCGGCGCCGTTCCTCGCCGACTACCGCACGCGGTGGGGCAGCGACCCGCGGTGCGACGACGTCCACTTCGGCGTACGGGACTGGAACTGCAACGACGTGCTCTACGGCGTGCAGGCGCTGCAGATAATCCTCAGCGCGATCGAGAAGTCCGACGGCACCCGCTGGGGAGTGCGGGATCAGGTCTTCGCCGGCGCGGGCATCACGATCCCCAAGGAGCGGGCCATCCTCGGGAAGACCATCTCCATCGATCCCGCGACCGGCGATACGAACATCAACGACGTCACCGTCCTTCTCGTCAAGGACCGCGAGGAGACGCTCGTGAAGGCTGTCTCCACCTGAGCGAATTGAGCAGCGGCACCGCTCCTCAGCCAAACGATTTGCAAGAGTCGTCCTCATCTGCCGCGAGTCGCGCGGTCGCTCGAAAGCCTCGACCCGGTCGCCGACTTCCGTGATGAGCATGTCGCTGGCTGGATGCGGCAACTGGCTCACATCCGTCGTGAACCGGCTCGTAACACCCGCGCGAGTGCCTGTTCACCGCCCTCAAGCACCTCTGGCGCTTGCGACGGAGAGTCCGCACGATGAGTTCGAGGCGGCGTTGCAGGACTCCCCGCGTGGCGTTGTGTGGCAGTAACCGCACGGCCCCGGCTAGCTCGGGGATGACGTTCTCGACGGGTATCGGACCGGCTCCTGCTACCTGAATCGACACACATAGCTCGCGGTCGTACCAGTCCGCGTCCACCGCGATCTCG
>JAHRHA010000119.1 GCA_020027875.1 Micromonosporaceae bacterium
TGGGAGCAGTCCGGCCAGTCGTGCCAATGATTGCGGGGTGGCATTTTGCCCGTCGAGGTCGTCCAGAACTGCGTCAAGTCCGTCCAGGTCGGTCCTTCCGGTCGTCCATTGGCCGTGTTGGTCGCGGTGGACCCAAGTTGCGGTGTGCGCGCCGAGCAGCCCAATCTCGATGACCAGCGTGTCTGCGTCCGGAAGCGCTTCGATCAGCGGCGTCATGTCCTCCGGCGGGGGCAGGTACAGCACAGCCACGAGCTCTTCCAGCGCCTTGGCGGCGGGCTCGGCCAGGGTGTGCTTGATCGCCAGCGCGCTCATCTTGCGCAGGATTCGGGCGCGGCGTTCTTCGATCATCGCGGGTTTGCCGAGCGGATCGCGTCCGGTGTCGTTTGCCGGAGTTCTCAGGCGGTCGGCGACCCGGTCGAGCAGGGTGTGGGCTGGGTCGTTGATGGTGTCCTCGGCCGGTTGGGTCGACTGCCAGTAGGAGTCGGCGCTGGCGACAAGCTGGGCCAACAGGTCCGCGTTAGGGGGTGCGGCGTTGGTCGAGGACTGTTCGACCAGGCCGGCGAGGCGCCGACCGGCCAGGCATTCGAGCACCCACAGCAGCGCGGTCTTATCGGCAGCGTCCACTGCGGTCTGAATCGCCCGCCGGTACGTCCCGACAAATCGCGACCGGTACTCGGCCTGCAGGTCGGGGCGGGTCAGTGTCGCCCGCATGGTCTCCAAAACACGCACCGCGGCGCATCGGTACCGCACCGCGGCCGTGACGTCGGTGGTCTTCTCCGCGCATATTGCCAGACCCTCCAGTGCGTTGGACTGCCCGAGCGGATCCCCCAGGTCGGTGTACGCGCCTAGGGCCGCTTCGCTGAGCTGGCGCGCCTCGGGCCAGACCCGGCCGGCCCTCGCGGCGGCGGCCATCCCGGCGATCGACGCCGCCCGCCCGCGCAGATAGCCGATCCGCTCCGAGATCTCGACAGCGTCCCGGTGGTGCGCGACGCTGGCGGCGACGTCCCCGTCCCCCAACGCGACATCGCCCAGGGTGTCCAACACGTTGACCTGTCCGATTGCCGCACCAGCGTCGGCGAACGCGGTCGCGGCACGGGCCAGCAGCTCACGGGCGCGACCGCGTTGCCCGCCGTGGACGAGGATGTCGGCCAGCCGCGACGCCGCATTGCCGATACCCATCGGTGACCGAAGGCGTTCGAACTGCGTCAACGCGCGCTGCGCATGGTCCTGCGCGGTGGTCCAGTCGCGTTGGCGCTGTCGAACTTCGGCAAGGCCGAGCAACGCGTTGGCGAGGAACAGCCGATCACCGATATGTTCGGCGAGCACCAGAGCTTCTGTGAAGTTCTCGGCGGCGGCTGTTATCGCGAAAGGCATCGTCAGGTATCCCGCCGACACCAGAGCGCGCAGTCGACCAAAGCGGTAGCCGTCCGCGGCGGCGATGTCAAGAGCCCTTTTGAGCAAGTCAAGCGCGGCGTCTGCCTCGTCGTGATGTCGCGCGACGTCGGCCAATCCCTGCACCGCATTCACCGTCACCACCCGGCACTGCGGCTGGCACTCCGAGGCTCGTAGGGCCTCGAAGAGTTCCCGGGCCTGGGCCGAGAAAGCCGGTCCACGCCGCAGCGCCATGTCCGCGCGTGTTTCCAATGCGATCAGGTCGTCCCAGCGCTGCCGCGGCAACATCCACTGGCCGCGTTCCATGTCCGGCCGTCCGGCATCGAGCAGATGCCGGAACCGGCAACGCAGCGCGATCGGGCCGGGCTCCGGCAACCCGCCCAGCAGGTCCGCAACCATCACCCGCGAGTGCGCTGAGCGCCAGGCTGTGAACACCGCGTCGGCGGCCGGATTTCCCATGACGGCCGCGACCTCCACGTCCACCTCGGACGACTCCGGCACCGCAGCCACCCCTTCCCGTCAGGCCGCCCCCGCTCCGGCAACCCGTCCAACGACTTCTATCACTCTGGTCATTGCGGCCGGGGCGGGCACCTATGTTGCTGAAGGAACCAGCTCACGGACGACTTCGTATGTGCGGGGTTGGAGGTCTTCAGGGACTTCGGCGTCGCGTGCGTAGAGGAGTTCGGTGACGAGGCGGCGCAGCTCTGCGGTTCGGCCGTCGAGGTGTTCGGCACGCAGGCGATCGTGCCAGAGGTCGTCCGTGCCGCGGTGTGGATCGGCGAGCCAGCCCTTGTCCACGGCCCACCGGGCACCGGCGGAATCACGCTGGTTGAGGTGGTGTTTGGCGACTCGGTGGGCGACGTCGGTGACGGTGGCGATGATCCGGCCCGTGGCGATGTCGGAGTCGCTGAGCCAGGTGTAGGGACTTCGGTATCGGCCCCGGTCGGGAGCGCCATGCATGGGCTCGCCGTAAACGAGTTCCACGGCGGCCCGGTAGTCCTCGATGCCGTAGTCGCCTTGAGAGTCGGCGCGCCGGCGCAGTCGTAGCAGTAGGTGCCAGTCGAGTAGTGCGCCGTCTGCCAGCCGGTAAACGCCGTCGGTGCCGCTCTCGGGGATCCAGTCGATGCCGTCGCGGCGGGGGCCTAGCCAGTCACGCAGATTGGACATCGAGGCGCGGACGGCACCGTCTTTTACTGGCGCGCCGGCCCACAATGCGTCTTCGATCTGTTCTCGGCTGGCGCTGCGCTGGTGGCGGGTCAGGAGGAATAGCAGCAGTTCAGTGTAGAAGCGGCGGCGGTTGTCGAGCATGGGACCCGGCAGATGTGCCTGGATCGGGCCGAGGATGGCGACTCGTGGCCGAGTGGGATCGTTCTCCCGCCAGCCAGCGAGGTCGTCGTCGAGCGTCTCATCGGCCGGCTCGGTCGCGACCGGCCGGTGCTGCTCGCGCACCGTCACGGTTGCGGGTTGCACGGCCGGGGTGGCAGGTCCGCCCGTGGTTGGCGGTGTCCAGGCGTGCGGGTCGAAGACCGCGAGCGCACCCGGTGCCGGGTCGATGTCCTCATTCCACGGTGGCAGGTCAGCCTGCACAGCGGGTATTGGAACAGTCGATGGGGTTAGTCGGGCGACGCGGAACACGTGCGCCAGCGGGTCGAGCATGTCGACTGGGACGGCGGCGGCGTTGGTGGACAAGCGGAGCCCGGGGACGTTGACCCTGAGAATGCCCTCCTCGTCGACGGTCAGCGTCGCCTCCCCGACGGCAGGGCCGTCACTGACCGTCGCGACGGCAGCGATGCCCATGCGCCCGGCGCCAACGAGGTCCCGGTGCAGGTCGGCGAGCGCGGCCGTGGTGGTCACGTCCGGGTCGAGGACGAGCAGCACGAACAGCGCGTCTGGCTCGGACGCACGCTGGGGATGACCGCCTGCGGCCCGGTCGGCGATTAGGCCGCGCAGTTCCGTGATCGAGCCAAGCGCGCCGGCGGCCTCGACGCCCTCCGGGTCGATGGTCGCGATGGCGGCGGCCTCGTCGCCGAACCCGGCCAGGATGACGGTCACGCGCTCGGACCAGGTGCTGCAGGCCAGCTCGCAGGCGAGGTGGCGCAGTAGATCCCGCGATCGCTGGCGGTGCCCGTCGATGCTGAGAACGCCGAGGCGTTCCAGGTCGATGAGGAGGTGTCGGCCGCCGCGGCTGCCGACGGTGGCGAGCATGGGCAGCACAGTTGCCGGATGGTCGACGCCGGGTGGATCCACATAGGACGGCAGAGCCCATTGGGTGTGCTCGTCTAGCCACGGCGTGGGTGGGTCGGCATCGGGGCTGGCGAGCAGCAGATTCACGTCCCCGCCGACGAGCCGCACACCGACGACGTCCGGCGTCGTCGTGCGGCCGGCCAGAGCGTGGCCAAGGTGGCGTAGCGCGGCGTCGAGACGCTCGACGTCGGCGGGCTGCTGCGCGGCTCGGAGTTCTCTTTCGGCTCGGCCGTTATTGGGGCGGGGCGGTTCTTGCCCGGCGGCGAAGAAGGGCTGCTGGCGGCGGCGTTCGGCGATGAGTGTGGCGAACAGGAGGCTGGCGAGCAGTCCGGCGCCGGCCATGGCGCCGGTGGAGCCGCGCGCGGCCAGTTCGGGGTCGAAGTCGGCCGGGAGGTTCTCGCTCGGGCCGTGCGGCTCGTCGTCCTGAGCGGACGAGAGGCTTTCGCCAGCAGGCGTCGAAGTAGCGGCCGGGGACCCAGGTGACGGCTCACTGACCGGGTCCGGTGCTGGTGCCGGCTCGGTGGCCTCGGGCGGGTCGGTCGGCGTGGTGGCGGCGAGGGAGAGCACCTGGCCTGTGGCGTGTGGGCGGGAGTCCC
Organism: Micromonosporaceae bacterium; assembly: GCA_020027875.1. Taxonomy (GTDB): domain Bacteria; phylum Actinomycetota; class Actinomycetes; order Mycobacteriales; family Micromonosporaceae; genus JAXIPB01. The sequence continues at coordinate 4,233 of JAHRHA010000119.1, forward strand.
GGTCGTACGCGTCGGATGGGAGCCGAAGCCGCCAGCCGGGCTCGATGTGGTCGGGGAACCGGTGATCTCGCTTCTCTAGCTGCGGGTTGAGCGCCTGGAGGCGTGCGTAGTCGTCCCGGCTGCCGAGGAACCGTTCGGCGATCGCACTGAGCCAGTCTCCGGGCGCGATCACATACTCGCCCGGGTCGACCGGGTCCGCGACCGTGTGGTGCGCCTGATGGGCCGCCTCCTCAACGGGGCCCGTCGCGGCGCTGCCGTGGCGGTCGGGGACGGTGGCGACGGCGGCGTCGACGGGTGCGGGTGGTGGGGCGGCGTGGCCGGCGCTGGTGCCTAGCGCGGTGGCGGTAGCGCCGACCAGCCCGGCTGCGACGCTTTGCAGCGGGGTGGCGAGGCGGATTTGCGGCATCCGGATCTCCCGGATCCGGCCGTAGATCTCCATGACGATGAAGACGACGAACGCGGCCCAGACCAGCCAGAAGACGATCGCGAGGAGCTTTAGCGACCGGTTGAGCTCCAAGGGGTCGGTAAGCCACGTGTCGAGCGTTTCGGCGTCGGGCACCGTCCGGGGCAGTGGCCAGCCGAAGAAGTAGATCAACGCCCATGGTGGGCCGACAAGGAACAGCAGCGTCAATGCCAGGTACCAGCCGGCCTGCACCATCCTTCCGACGAATCGGATCATCGTGGCCCTCCCCGGGTCGAGAATCTCAGGTTGGCGTGGATGTTCACAACTCGTGCCGGCGTCTGGCGTCGCGTCGTCATCGATGGTGTGCCGGTGCGGTGCGCGGCGGCGAGGCGTCTGGTACGGCCGGCGCGACGTGGCCCGGACCGATGGTCGGCGGGCGCGCAAACGCCACCCGAGCACCCGACGCGACGGCCGCGACGAGACCGACCCGCTGCGCGCCGGCATGGATGGCGTCGTGCACGGCGGTGCCGCAGACGGCGGCCAGCGCCGAGCGGCGGCGCGGGTCAGTCAGGTAGTAGGTCCAGAACCCTTGCCGGCGAAGCAGTCCCGCATCGAGTGCGGAGTCGACGCGGCTACGCAGCTCGTCGTCGAGCGCTGTCGCGAACACGTCGTCGTCGCCCGCGAAAGCGGCGTCCTGTACGGCGTGGATGCGGGCGATGTCGGCGGCGGTCGTGGCGAGCCAGCGCCGGTTGTGGCTACTCGGCTGGTGCGGCCACCCGGTGGTGGCCTGCCCCAGCGCGAGGTCGAGCTCGAGGGCGGAGTCGACCGGCGCCCGGGCCGGTGTGGTGTCCGCCTGCGCTTTGAGCGCGGCGTCGAGCTCGGCGGTGCGGTCGCGGGCCGTGGCGAGCGCGTCTGCGTGCCGGAAGGGCGCGTCGAGCTGGGCTTGGGCGTGGTTGATCTCGGAGTGGCGGCGGTCGATGTCGGCCTGGGTCTGGGCGTGGAGCTTCTCCAGGTCGTGCAGCCGGTTCTCCAGCCGGATGACCAGGTCCTGCTGGGCCACCTCGGCCGAGCTGAGCGTGAGCACCCCTGATGGCACGTCGACGAGTTCCATCGTCACGGTGAGGTGTCCGGCCTGGTCGCGGTGCACGGCGGCGGTGATTTCGAATCCGGCCAGCGCGCCTACGGCTCGTGCCCGGCCGTCGGCGGTGCGGGGGTCGGCGAGTTGGCGCTGCACCGTGGACCGAAGCGCCTGGCCGGCGTCGGGCCTTGCGGTGTGGCGTACCGCGTCGATGGTCATGGCGAACGCGTCGCTGCGGGTGTCGACCCTGCGGGCGAGGGCGGCCTCTGCTGCGGCAAGCCGGTCCTGCAGCGCCTGAAGGGCCTGGGTACCGGCGCGGATGTTGTAGCGGAGCGTGTCCTGGCCGCGGTGGTGGTTTCTTTCCAGCCGTTCCAACCGGGTCAGTTCGGCCTGGGCCTGGGCGTGGTCGAGCAGCAGCGGGTTCCCGGCGGCGAGTGCCTTGACCTCGCTGTAGGAAAGGGCGTTGTCGCCGATGTCTTCGATCTCCCGGACGTCGAGGCGCCCGCGCATCATCTGGGCGATGAACGCAGCCTTACGGGTAACGGTCTGCCACGAGTACCCGTCGAACGATCCCTCGGTGACGTAGCGCAGGATGCGAACCTGCGGGTAGTGGTTGCCCTGGCGCAGGATGCGGCCCTCCCGCTGTTGCAGGTCAGCCGGCCGCCACGGGCAATCCAGGTGGTGCAGCGCGACCGCGCGGGCCTGGACGTTGGTGCCGACGCCCATCTTTTCCGTGCTACCGATGAGGACGCCGACTCGGCCGTCGCGGCAGGCAGCGAACAGATCCGCCTTGTCCCGGTCCGACTTGGCGTCGTGGATGTACCGGATCTGCTCCCGCGGCATCCCCCGCTCCACGAGTGCTTCGCGCAGGGCGTCGTAGGCGTTCCACCGATTCCCGGTAGGGGTGCCGAGGTCGGCGAAGACGATCTGCAACGCGCCGGGCGTGGGGTGCGGTTCCCCGTCGGGCCCCGGATACACGTTCTCACGGTGTTGGGCCCAGATCCGGGTGATGGTGTCGGTGGTGATGTCCACCTTGGAGACTTCGGCTGTGTCGCGGTCGACCAGGCGCAGGTCCAGCGCGGCGGCCCGTCCCTCACTGGTGATCTTCAACAGGTTGTCCACGGTCGCGTCGACCCGGCGGGCGCGGACCTGCTCGGCCCGGTCGGCCAGCTCCCGGATGAACGCCTTCAGCTCGTCTGAGGGTGCGACGATGACGGTCTCAGGTAGCGGCTGCCCATCCTCGGCCCGCGGGGTCAAAGCCGGGATGGGCAGCTTGAGATCCTCGGCGGTCTTGACGTCACCGGCGATGTGCCACGGCCGGAGTAGCTCCGGCACGTTGATGAACTTGGCGAACCGCGAGTGCAACCGCACCCCGCCCTCCGGTGCAACCTCCACCTGGGAGACGACCTCGCCGAAGGTGGCGGCGAAGACATCGAAGTCGGCGACACCGGCCGCGTCCAGCAGGTCGGGGCGCAGGTAGCGCAGCATCGTGTACGCCTCACCCATGGTGTTGGCGATCGGAGTGGCGGTGGCGAACGTGACCGCCCGCTTCGACCTGCCCCGCAGATACTCGATCTTCATGTGTAGGTCGGTCGCCCGGTTGGCGCCGTCGACCGACATTCCGGGCACGTTGGACGGGGTGCGCAGGTTCTTATAGCCGTGTGCCTCATCGATCATCAAATAATCGAAGCCTGTCAGTTCAAATGTGATTCCCGGGTCCTTAGCGACATCCAGCTTGGCCCGGATGCGCTCCTCGGCGCGCATCTTCATCTTCTCCAGCCGCTTGACCGCCATCCGCTCCCCCGAGGTTCCAGTGCGCACGATGGCGGCTTCGAGCCGATCTACCTCGGCGCGCAGATACTGCTCCTGCACGGTCGCGGACATGGGGACGCGCTCGAACGCGCCCCGGGTGATGATTACCGCGTCCCAGTCGCCGGTGGTGGCCCGGGCGACGAACTCGCGCCGCTTGGCTCCGGCCAGGTCGTCGCTGGACGCGGCTAGAAGCTTCGCCCGTGGGTAGAGCTGGTGAAACTCGGCGGTGAACTGGTCGAGCATGTGGTTGGGGATAACGATGGCGGGCTTGCGGGCGAGGCCGAGGCGGCGTAGCTCCATCACCGCCATAGCCATCTCGGCGGTCTTGCCGGCGCCGACCTCGTGCCACAGCCCAACGCTCGGTTCGGCGATGACCCGGGCGACTGCGGCGACCTGGTGCGGTCTCGGCTTGAATGACAACGCCAACCCAGGCAGGGACAGCGGCACCTGGTCGTAACTGCGCAGCACGAGTGAGTTGAACAGCGTGTTGTAGATGGCGCACAGGTCGGCCGACCGGGCCGGGTCCTCCCACACCCAGTCGGCGAACCGCTCATGCATCTCCCGGGCCTTCTCCTGCGCGGCGAGGGTCTTGTCGGCGGAGAAGACGCGGCTGTTGCCCGGTCCGTCGTCGAGGACGCGCACCGGACGCTGCTCCAGCAACGCCTTGGCGATCTCCGGCGCCGGCATGGTGTCGGTGCCCCACTTCGTGGTGGCGAGCACGCCGTCGCGGCGCTGCGACTTGACGGCCCACACCGACCCGTACGGGTGCTCAACCTGAATCGTGGGGTCGTCGAGAATCTCGGCCAGGAACTGACGCACGTACCCGGCGGAGATCCACGATGCGCCGAGCCGGGCGGCGATCTCGCCTGGGCCCAGGTCGGCCGGCAGCACCCGTTCCAACGCCGCAACATTGGCCTGAAACCTCGCGTTGGTGGCGGCGAGTCGGGCCGCGTCCAGTTTGGTGCGCACGTTCCCGGAGAGATATTCGGGCGCAGGCACCAGCGCCCCGGTGCCGGACTCGTCGAACACCAGATCGCCGAGCCGGTCCCGTGCCTCGACTTCGTTTACCCCGAGCAGCCGGGCCACCTCGCCGAGCCGTATCTCTCCGTACTGGTCCAGGCAAATGGCGAGCGCGTCCGCAGGGCTGTCCGCACCCAGCCTGGGTGCTCGGGGGGCGATGACCCGGCCGCGGAAGATGTCGGCCTTGCGCACTGCCTGCCGTTCCGGGTCGAAGTGCTCCAAGCCCTTGACGGCGGCCGCGTACGGGTCGACGGCGAACCCGCCCTGCGGCGGGTAAACCCGGGCCAGGATCTCCTCACCCGTCTCCGAGTCGGTGCGCCCGGTGCGGCGCCGCCCGTACCGGTTGACCGGCCCGTACGCGGTGACGTAGGCGTCGTAGGCCCGGTTCAACTCAGCGCGCAGCCGGTCCATCTCGGGTGTGTCGTCGATGCTGCCGGCCTCGGCCTCCAGCATCGCCACCTGGATGTCACGCAGCCGCAGCAGCGCCCGCAGCTCGGCCGCCTGCTTGGGCGGCGGCTGGTACGGCTGAGGCGCGCCGTCTACGACGCGGGTGAAGGTGCCGTCTGGATAGGACTGCAGGTAACCGTCGGGTTGGCGGCCGCGGGTCGCGACCGCGACCGGACGGGCCGGCGCCGGACCATCTGGCCGTGGACTTATGGTCAGCCCGGCCGACGTCGCCTCGGCGACGATGGCCTCGAGCGCGCCCGCCAACGCGGGCGTGGCGTCCGGCTCGCCATCGACGGTGAGCTCGTCGGCGCGGTGCAGTCCGCCCGTGGCGTAGCGGCCGAGCACCGCGTGCGGGTGAGTGACGAAGTACTCGTTGACCCGCACCGATATGCCGTTGACGTCGACTGGCACCGACCGTTCAAATACGGCTCCACGCGCGGGCGCGTCGGGTTCGCGGCGGCGCAGGATCAGCAGGTCGGTGACCGCCTCGGTACCGGCCGCCCGCCGGTGCGCACCGGACGGCAGCCGCACCGCCGCGACGAGGTCGGCGAGGCCGGCGATCTCCCGCCGGACGGCCGGATTGGTGGCGTCGAGGGTGTAGCGGGAGGTGAGCAGGGCGATCATGCCGCCGGGCCGGGTGAGATGCAGCGATTTGACGATGAAGTGGTTATGGATGCTCAGCCGGCCGGGGTTGTGCCGGCGGTCGGTGAGCACCACGTCGGCGTACGGCACGTTGCCCACCACCACGTCGAAGCTGCCCTCCGGGGCACGGGTGGCGGCGAACGACTCCGCCAAGATCTGCGCATTGGGATAGATGGCCGCCGCGATGGCGGCGGTGGTCGGATCCCACTCCACCCCCACCAGATCCGCGCCGGCCGGCGCGAGGCCGAGGAACGTGCCCGACCCGCAGCCCGGCTCCAGCACCCGACCGCCGGTGAAACCCAGTCCAGCGAGGGCGCCCCAGATCAGCGACACGTAGCCCGCGTCGGTGTAGTGCGCGTTCACCGTCGTACGCGCGGCGGCGGCGATCTCGGCCGGCGTCATCAGCCGGCCCAGCTCCTCCCGCGCGGCCCCGTAGCGACGCGCCGAAGCCTGCGAGTCGACCGGGCTGCGGTCGAACACGTTCGCCGCCGCACCCCAGCCCGACCAGCGGGCCAGCACCGTCTGCTCCTCGGCGCTGGCCGGCCGGCCCTCGGTCTGGATCATCCGCAGGGTGCGGAGCGCGGCCAGGTTCGCGGCAAGGCGGGTCATCTCCCCGGACGGGGCGAGGTCGACCTGCCCGGCCGGCCGGAACACCGGGCCAGCCGGCGGGGCGGGGGCGGCTCTTGTGGTGGCGTCGCCTCCGGCGCCGGCTACTGCTCGTCGTCCTCCGCGACCGGCAGTGTCTCCCGCATCACCTGCTCCTCGGCCATCAGTCTGGCCATGTTCAGCCGGCCCACCTTGTCCAGGTACGTTTCGCCCGCCGGGTCGTCGCCCTCCAGTTGTCGGCTCAGCGTGAGGACCTGCTCGGCCATCTGTTCGCCCAGGTCGGTGAAGAACGACTCCGGGTCGCTCATCGACCCGTACTCGCTCGGCCGGTACTTCGCCCAATGCTTGCGGGCCAGCGCTCCGTAGTGGTTCATCGTCTGCCGCCTCCTCGTCCCTGTCCTCATCGTCACTGTCCTCATCGTCATCGCGGAGCTGCATCTCCTCCGGGTCGCCCCATAGCAGCGGCAGCTCCAGCTGACCGGGTCCCGGCGCTCGGCTGCGTCGCACCATCCCGGCGCCTCCTTCATCCTAAATGTTCCATATGTCGATTGCCTTCGTAGGCGGCCTTGGCGTGTCGCTAGTCACCTGGAGAGGCGCCGGCCGGGTCCGGGCGGCGGCCGGCGGCCGGCGTTGGACCGGGCACGCGGGTCGACCTGCAGCGGGACGAACGCCCGGGCCACGGGTGGGGTGTTGCCTCGTTGCTGTGTGGGGAAGGCGGGCGGGTTCTCCTCGTCGCGGGCCGCCACCGCCATCACCGTGTCGGCCACGAACTCGAGCCACATGTACGCCGGCGTGGCGGCGTCCAGGAACGTGGTGATCACCGAGTCGTGCCCGACCAGATCCACCACCTCGGCGAGAAACGCGTCAACGGCCGCGGCGACGGCGGCCCGGTGCCCGGCCCGCCAGCCGTGCTCCAGTCCGAGCCACAGCGAGGCGGCCAGTTGGCTTCCTTCGTCCGGCCACGATCCGCCGGCCATCACAGTCGGGGCCGGAATGGCCCCCCGCAGCGCAGGGTCTGGACGGTCGGTCAGGCGATCGGCGGCCCGCTGGGCGGCGTAGAGCAACCAGCGCCCGTCAGTGCCGAGCGGTGCGTCGCCGTCGCCCCACTCGGCGTCCGCGTCGCGGATCCACCGGGCAGCGATGCCATGTCCGCGCACCGCGCCGGCCGAGAATCCGGCCGGCCAGGTCACCGCGACCACCGCGGCCATCGCATCGCGCTGCACGCCCATCGTCGGGTCGTGCTGGCTGCTCCACGCCTGATGCGCTGCTCGGGCCAGGTCAGGGCCGGAAGGCAGGTGCGGGGCGCGGCGGCACAGTTCGGCCAGTGCTCGGGTGACGGTGGCGGCGTCCATCCCGTCACACCTGTATGCCGACGGTGGAGAGGAACTCGACCGGGTCCACTGTGGTCGATGAGTCGATCGGCGGCGCGCCCCGATGGACCTGGAAGTGCAGATGTGGCCCGGTGGAGTGACCGGTCGAGCCGACCCAGCCGATCACCTGGCCGGCCACGACCAGGTCGCCGTCACGCACGGCCAGTGCGCCAGCGTGGCAGTACGTGGTGGCCACGCCCGCGTCGTGCAGCAGCTTGACGGTGTAGCCGCAGCCAGGCGTGGTCGGCCGGCCCGTGGCGTCGACGGAGCCGGGCCGGTCGCAGAACGGGCTGGTGCATCCGGCCTGGACCACGATGCCGGCGGCCGCGGCCCGGATCGGGGTGCCGGTCGGTGCGGCGAAGTCCTGACCGCGGTGGAAGGTGCCCCAGCGCCGCCCGTAGGGGCTAGACAATCGGTAGCTGCCGGCATCCAGCGGCGCCACCCATCCGCCCGCTGGACAGGCTACGGACGGTCCGAACCGTGCCGCGACCTCGGTCACAAGCGTGCGTGCGTCGGGCTCCCATTTGGCGTACGCGGTCGGGTAGGCGGATCGCTGTACGGCCTGGGCCGCCTGCGTGAGCAGCATCGACTCCCAACCCGGGACGCGGAGCAGCGTGACGTAGAAGGCCGTGGCCGCGTAGGTCGGGTCCATCACCTGGGCCGGGGTGCCCCAGCCCTGGGACGGCCGTTGCTGGAACAGGCCAAGCGAGTCGTGGTCGTTGCGCTCGCCCAGGTGGCCGAGGTTGCGCAGCCCAGACTCCTGCATCACGGTCGCCACCGCGACCACCCACCCGTAGCGGGGCACGTCGAGCCGGGCGCCGACCGCCACGATCGTCGCTGCGTGGGCGGTCTGGTTCTCGTCCCAACGGACGCTCGCACGCGGGCTCGCCGGCGCTCCGGCGCAGCCGGCGTCGAGCGCGGCGAAGGCCAGCACGCCGACCCCGCACACGACCATGACGACCGCAACGCCGGCGGCGAGCGTCGCGTAGGTGGTGGTGGTGGACATGCCCGCCACCGTGGCCGGGCGCCGTTGACCAAACCGTTGACCAAAGAGGTCAACGCCTGGTCAACGCTGTGGTCAACGCCGGTCGGCGACGGTCTGCTCACCGCATCCATGTAGGTGCGGGTCCCACGAGGAGGAGCAGACCGTGAACCCTTCGACGCTGAGCGAACTCGCCAATGCGGTGGCCGCCACCTACCCGCCCACTCCCGCACCGCTCGCGCCGCCCGGGCTGGAGCAGCTCGGGAACACGGTGATCGGCTGGCTGAAGTGGATCCTGGTGATCTGCGGCGTGGGTGGCCTGATCTGGTGCGGGATCATGATGGCGGTCGGGAGGCGAAACCGCTCGGCGATGGCCGCCGACGGCGCGTCCGGGATCCCGTGGGTGCTGGGCGGGCTGACCTGCGGTGTGGTCGCCGCCGCGGTGGTCGCGATGATGCTGGGCCTGTAGGCGACCGCCATGACCATCGACGTCATTGACGCGGCCCGCCGCCGCTCCCGCCGTGCGGTGCGGGTCGGGCTGATGGTCGCGGTCGCTCTGGCGGTGCTGGTGTATCCGGCCGCGCTGTACGTCAACTCCCGCCTCGACGATCCGGCTCCGGTCGGTGCGCCGGCGACGGTGGACGTGCCATGGCCGGCCGAGTCTGCGCCTATTGCAGGGCTACTGCCAGCCGACGTCGCTTGGGTACGGATCGCCGGGGTCGACCTGCCCGTGTCCGCGTCCGCGGGTCCACGTGAGACGGTGGGCGGGTTGGCGCGCGGCTTCGGCCACACCCGGGCCGGCTCGGTGTTGGCGGCGCTGCATCTGCTGGTGCGCACCGCGCCACAGGTCGGGCCGGCGATCTTCGACTCGACACTGGCAAACCAGGTCGTCGGCGAGCACGCGGCGCGGATGCGCGCCTACGTCGCCGTCTCCTACGAGCAGGCGGCGACTGCAGCCGGCGTCCCGTACGGGCAGCCACTGGGCGACCTACCAGCCGAGGTTGCCGGGGTCAGGGTCGTCGCCTACACCGACGACGCCGCCCAACTGTCCGTACTCACGTCTGCGATCGACGCCGCCGGCTCAACCCGCTATGCGGCCACCACCGTCCACATGCGATGGACCGGGTCGGACTGGGCGTTGGTGGCCCCGGCCGGCGGCCGGTGGGACGCGGCGGTGCGCCTCGCCGACCCGACCGACGTATCCGGCTTCACGCCGCTGCGGACCGGGTGATCGCCGTGTGCAACCCGCTGGACCCGCTGACCTGCCCGGACCCGCTCACCGCCCTGCGCGACGGGGTGACCAACGCGGCGACCGGCCTGGTCACCCGCAACCTCGACACGCTGCTGGTCGCGTTCAACAACCAGCTCCAAGCCGGCATCAAGGCGATGGCAACACTCCTCGCCGCGTGGATCCTCGTGCCCTCCACCCAGGTGTGCGCCGACGGTGCCGGCACCGGCTGGATGGCCACCTGCAACGCCGGTACCTCCCCGGCCGCGCAGGTGCGATCCTGGATGCTGCCGCTCACCGTCCTGATCGCGGTGGTGGGGATCGTGTGGCAGGGCATCACCATGGCTATCACCCGCAAGGGCGAACCACTGCTGCAGGTGATGAAAGGCCTCGGTGCGACGGCTCTGTGGGGTGCGGTCGGCATCGCCGGCACCCAGCTCGCGCTACGGGCCGGGGACTCCTACTCGTACTGGATCCTCGAGCAGGCCATCTTCGGCGAGTCGCTCAACCCGACCGAGACGGTCGGTAGCGCGATCGCGAACATGACCGGCGGCGAGTCCTACACCGCCGCGCTGGTACTGATCCTTCTCAACGTCCCAATCCTGTTCGTCACCGTCGCGCAGATCATTCTCATGGTCTTCCGTGAGGGCGCGGTGGTGATTCTGGCCGGGCAGTTGCAACTCGCCGCTGCCGGCTCCTTCCTGCGCCTAACCTCGGGCTGGCTGGGCAAGCTCACCGGCTGGATGCTGGCGCTGATCGCGTACAAGCCGGTCGCCGCCTCGGTGTATGGGGTCGCGTTCGCGCTCATGGGCGACGGGTTCCGCAACCTGGTCATGGGCCTGGCCGTGCTGGTGATGGCGCTCGTTGCGATGCCGGCGTTGTTGAAGTTCTTCAATTGGACCGTCGGCTCGCTCAACTCGAGCAGTGGCGGGCTGTGGATGCTCGGCACCGGCCTGGCCGCCGGAGTGCACGCCGCCTCCGCGCTGCGCGGACTGGGCGGACATCGGGCCGCAGACCACGCCGCGTTCCTCAACCAACACCTCCCCCCACCGGCTGCGCCGCCGACCAACCCGTCACCACAGAGCCCGCCCCCGCAACCCAATCCGCCACCCCCGCCGCCGGCGAGTCCGGCTTCCTCGACAGCCGCCACGGGCGCGCCCACCACCAGCACCGCCACCGCTGCGACGAGCGCCGCGACCGGGGCCGCCACGGGCG
>JAHRHA010000239.1 GCA_020027875.1 Micromonosporaceae bacterium
GCAGCACGGCAATCTCGACGTCCTTGGCATCCGGCGTCGGGCCCAAGCCGACCAGGCCCAACATGCGCCGCACGATCACAAACGCCAGCGTGCGAACGACCATGACAGACAGCCTGCCAGGAGCGTCCTCCCTGGTCATACCCCTGACCCTGACCTGGCACCCTTCACCCATCACCCGCCAGTCAGGCAAGAAGAAGACCGTCCACGCCCGCTACGTCCACAACGACCGGCTCCTCGACGCCCTCGGCCTACAAGCCTTCGCCGCGCTGCGCGCCTCACCCGGTGCCCGCGCCTACTACGACCGCATCCGCGCACGCGGCACCGGCCACCACGCCGCGCTACGCCAGCTCGGTAACCGCCTCGTGGGCATCCTGCACGGCTGCCTCAGGACCCGCACCAAGTACGACGAAGCCAAGGCATGGGCACCGCCCCAGCAAGATCAGCACAGTGAGCAAGATCAACAACTTGCTGCTTGACAAAAACATCATGGGATGTCTGACACCAGCCACCCGCCGCCGGCCAGTCGAGCAGGCCACGCCGTCAATCCCGCCACTCTGCGCCGTCGCCGGCCCGGCCGCCGATAGACCCGTCCGACCCACGGAGACACCACAATGGACAGCCAAAGCAGCGCCATGACCCTCATCGACGGCCCGCTCGCCGGGTGGGACATCACGGTCACCCACATCCCGCAGGGCGTCGACGCCATGGACGACCTCTACACCCTCGACCTGTGGCCGCCCGGCGCTGGCCAGGCCGCCCACAGCTTCCAGACCTACCGGTACGCCTACAGCTGGGCCGTCATCCAGGCCACTGTCCACGGCGGCGACGCGCAGATGCAGGCCGCGCTGGACTGGTGGACCGCTAACAACGACAGCCCGGCATACGCCATCCGCCGCATTCTCGTCGCCATCGACGAAACAACCTGGGCCACCCGCGACGAGATCGCCGAACGACACGGCCTGACCGTCGACGACCTCGACCCGGCGAAGCCCTACGGCCAAGCTCTCGCCACCGCCGAACAACACCAGTTCGTCACCTGGCGCAACCAGCGTACGACACCCCTCATCGCCCTCACCCCAACCGGCTACGACCTCATCCACCCCGACGAGCCTCAAGCCCTCGCCAGCCAGCAGCAATTCCTCGACGCGGTCAACGCCAGCGCCAGTGCGGGTCAGGAGCAGACATCACCGGAGGCCGCGGCACCACCGGCGTCGACCGCAGCAAGAACCTTTCCGGAGCTCCGTCACGTCAGCCCACAGGCCACCGCAACCGTCTCAGTCCTGCCGCCGGCCGGCCCGGACCGCACTACACGATCGACGCGATGAGGCAACGATGCGCCATGCCTTTCCCGCCACCCCGGCCACACGAGATGCGCGGGGGAATGCCACGCGTACGGCGTGACCAGTCTCCAGACTGCCCAATCTCCCGCAGGGAGAGGTGCCAGTCGTCCTCGGCCATGTGGCACCGTGCCCGATGCGGACAGTCGGGCTGAGGGAGCACAGCTGCTACTGGCCATCGAAGAACCGGGCCGCCTGCTCGCGGATACGGTTCAACCGCTTCGAGACCGGACTGTGGTTGCGGTATCCCATGGTTGCGGCGATCTCCGTCAGGTTGGTCATACCGCTGTCGAGCAGGACGACAACTTCACGGTCACGCTCGTTGAGAAGCGCCAGGAAGTCGCCGTACACAACCCGGTCCAAGACCTCGGTCTCGGGCCCCTGAACAGGGATGGTGTCGGTCAGCTCGACGAAGCGGACTTTGATCTTCGTCGGCTTGCGGTAGAGCTTGCGCTCGAAGTCCTCCCGGGCGTAGGTCCACCGTTCTGAGAAGTCGTCCTCGACGCGATTGGAACGGACAGCGTCGAGGATGCCGCGCAGCCGACCGTTGGCGTCGGCTTCATCGACGGTCCATCTAACGATCTCGGCCGCCTCGGCCTCGCCTCGCCACAGGTCCGAGCCAACACGGGGACTGGCGCCATCGCTCCCTCAAGGATCGCCGGCGGTCAGGCCTGTGTGAGGGGCACGCTGTCATTCCGTACTGAGTGACACATCCACCGCTGTCGCCGCTTACGTCAGGGGGACCGTCATCAAGGGAGGACTCCGCGTGGTGAACGAGCAACATAGGGTGATCGTCACCTCCGACACCGCAACGGGCATGGCGCACACGCGACCGATCGTTGCCCGCGTAGTCGCCGGAGACGAGGGCGACTTGCGCGAGGCGCCCATCCTGGTCGAGTTTTCGCTAGGGCTGAGTCGGAACGGCGGAGGGCTGCCTGCGTGGGAGGAGCTGGCACGACGCGCGGACGTGGCGCTGGCTGACAATGGCTGGACCCGCACCGCCGAATGGACGCATCACGTGTGGCCGGGACCGATTGCGCAGGCCAGAGTCGGCAAGCGGAGCTAGCGCGCGTGCGGAAGGGTCATTTGGGCGGGGCGTTATAGCCAGCCGAGCACGAGGACGGCCGCGGCGCCCGGCCCTCTGGTACGGGCGGCGGCGGCCCGGTGCAGTCATGCGACCACGGCGCGGTTAGACATTCGCCGGGCTAGTGACCTATCGACGTGCGCGGTCGGCCGTCATCTCTTTCACCCTTCCGGCCGGCAAGGTGTCACACCGAGGCGCGACGGGGCGCCGTGTCGCGCCTCGGTGATCGGCGTGTCCGTCGCGGAACCCGTGGCGCGGAATGGATCCCAATGCCGAGCGGAACGCCGGACCAACCTGATCGGTCACCCTCCGGAGCGGCGTGACCCGGACGGGCGCCGCCGCGGCGGTACCTCACCGCGACGACGGCGACCACGAGTTCGTCGATGAGCCAGGCCCGGATGACCGTCATCGACAGAGAAGGAGACACCGCCGCGTACTCGCCACCTAACGCCATCGCCGGATCCACAGGCGTCGCTGACACCATTACCGTGGACGCGGCCCCGGTCCGCTCCCGCTTGGCGTGCAGGCGGAAAGCGCCCGCCCGCCCGGTCAGCGCGCTGGACCAGCCACGGCATGCCGAAGACAACCAGCTTCGGCGCCACAGATCCGGCTTGGGCGCGGCAAGCCGACCCCTACGTTCAGCAGACCGTTGGATGTCCAACGTGTTACCTCCTCATCCGTTCAGAGGAATGTTCCGATCATCCAGCGCGCATATGTTGCCGTATACAACAAGTTTGTTGGCGGCGACAACAAGCGCCCATCGGTCGCGATTGATCGGAGTCACACATGCACCGACGAACCCGAATCCGCCTCGCGCAGCTGCTCTGCCTAGCCCTCGCCCTCACCGCTGGCGTAACCGTGACCGGCTCAGCCCGAGCTGCGGCCCTACTCCCCTATCAGGACCCGAGCCTTCCGGTCGCGACTCGCGTCGATGACCTGCTGGCCCGGATGACCCTGGATGAGAAACTCGGTCAGATGACTCAGGCCGAGCGCGGCTCGGTGAGCACCAGCGACATCACCACCTACCGGCTGGGCTCCATCCTCTCCGGGGGTGGCTCATCGCCTAGCCCCAACAACGCCACCAGCTGGGCGAACATGTACGACACATTCCAGCAGGCGGCGCTCGCCACCCCGCTCGGCATTCCGATCATCTACGGAGTCGACGCCGTACACGGCCACAACAATGTGTACGGAGCGACGATCTTTCCGCACAACATCGGGCTCGGAGCGACCCGTGATCAGGCCCTCGTGCAGCAGATCGGCCAGGCGGTAGCGACGGAGGTGACCGGTACCGGCCTCGACTGGGACTTCGCCCCGTGCCTTTGTGTCGCCCGCAACGATCGCTGGGGACGTACCTACGAGTCGTTCGGTGAGGTGCCCGCGATCCCGAATGCGATGACCGCCTTCGTCACCGGCTTGCAAGGGTCGACGCTTGGCGGGCCGACCTCGGTTCTGGCAACCGCAAAGCATTACGTGGGCGACGGCGGCACCACCGGCGGCGTGGACCAGGGCAACACCCAGCTGTCCGAAGCCGAGCTGCGCGCCATCCATCTACCGCCGTTCCAGGCCGCCATCGCGCGCGGTGTCGGCAGCGTCATGATCTCATACAGCAGCTGGAACGGCGTGAAACTGCACGGCCACCAGTACCTGATCTCCACCGTACTCAAGGGCGAATTGGCGTTCACCGGCTTCGTCGTGTCGGACTGGAACGGGATCGACCAGATCGACGGCCAGGGCGGCTTCACCGCCACGGAGGTCAGGACGGCGATCAACGCCGGAATCGACATGGTGATGGTGCCCCAGGCGTGGAAGAACTTCATCACCCTGCTGCGCTCCGAGGTGCAGGCCGGCCGGGTCACCATGGCCCGGATCGACGACGCCAACCGGCGCATCCTGACAAAGAAGTTCGAACTCGCCCTGTTCGAACGGCCGCTCACCGACCGCGCCTACACCGGTACGGTGGGCAGCGCCGCACATCGGGCGCTGGCCCGCCAAGCGGTGGCTAAGTCACAGGTAATGCTGAAGAACTCGGCTAACCTGCTGCCGCTTGCCCGCGACAATATGCGCATCTTCGTCGCCGGCAAGAACGCGGATGACATCGGCAACCAAAGCGGCGGCTGGACCATCTCCTGGCAGGGCTCGTCCGGCAACATCACCCCGGGCACGACGATCCTCCACGGCATCCGTAACGCGGTCGGCTCCACCAGCACCGTCACATACAACCGGCGCGGCACCGGGATCAACAGCTCATACGACGTCGCGATCGCCGTCGTCGGGGAGACTCCATACGCCGAAGGTCAGGGCGATCGGTCAGGCAGCATGGCCCTGGATCGCGAAGACCTGCGCGCCATCGCCACGCTGCGCAACTCCGGCGTACCGGTGATCGTGCTGCTAGTTTCCGGCCGGCCGATGGACATCGCCACCGCGCTGCCCGGCTGGGACGCACTCATCGCCTCCTGGCTGCCAGGTACGGAGGGCGACGGCGTCGCCGACGTCCTCTTCGGTGCCGTCGCACCCACCGGCACGCTCCCCGTCACCTGGATGGCGTCGGCAAGTCAGCAGCCCATCAACGACGGGGACGGGAAGACGCCACTCTTCCCACTCGGCTTCGGCCTGACCTACTAGCCCGAAGTTGATTGATCTTTGACGGGTGAACCCCCTGTTGGGCAGGGGGTTCGTCTGTTTGGCGGGTGGGTGTGGTGTCTACCCGATGGTGATTGG
>JAHRHA010000039.1 GCA_020027875.1 Micromonosporaceae bacterium
CGCCGGTAAGGCGAGCCCGGGAGGACACGTGGGGGCGACTACGACATCCAGCGCGGCCGACCCAACCCCGACGGTCGGCTCTTCGGACCAGTCACTGCCCGGGCTCGGCACCCAGCCTACGCCCGGCGACCACGACACCACCGACCCTGGCGCGGGCACAGGCGACCCCGACCGAGCCGGCCCTGGCCACACGCCCGCGCCGACGGACTCGAGACGCCCAGACCAACGCACAACCGGGCAAACTAGGCACCCTCGGGCAACCGAAACTGTGACTTGACACAGAGGGGTGCCAAATGAGGATGTGTGCTTCGGTCGCTGGCTGATTATTCAAGCCGGTACTCCCAGCCTTCCTCTCGCCAGTCGGAAGTCGGCGAGGACGAGATCCTCCAGTGCGATCCCGTTGGCCACATGCTCCAGGGCATGCTGCGTCGCGACGTGGCCGATCAGCAGCACCCATTGCCCGGCCCATCGCGCCGGCAGATCGGCAAGTAGGCCCGAAACTCGGCGCACTGCCTGCCGCAGACTCTCGCCGCCTGGAGCGTACGTAGGCGGCGGGACGTGCCCGCTCCTGCCTGGCCCAGACCCCGGCTCTCGGCCAACGGTTAACCCTGGACGAATCTTGGTTATCATACCGATTCCGAAGCCTGGTTCTACGCCTGGAGCGGTCCATCCGCCGCTGGTCATTGTCGGCCTCGCGCCTCCTGGGCAGGCTCATGGTGGGGATACATGTATGCAATTCGTTCCGTCCTGCTGTGCTTTATCTCCTCCTTTGCGATATCGCCCATCTCGCATCTGTTTGGGTTGTCTTGGGACGCTGAGCGAACTATATTGACGGCACTTTTTGCCGTGGCCGCGTGTGCCGTGATGGGCGGTGCGATTTTCGGCGCCGCCGTATTTCAGCGATACGGTCGCGTCATGGTATACGAGCAGCGTGCCCTTCTTCGCTGTCTCGCCCGGGACGTTGTGCGATATCGGCCACCCGGGAGAGGGACCTCCTGCCGTTGCCGTGGGTAGGAGGTCCCTTAGCTTTGATACGCGGCCTGACATCTGGTCGCGCCTTGTAACGATTTACGACAACACCGAGGTTCTGCGAAATTCGCTGGCGCATCGGCGCCTGCTTGTCGATCCAACCTCTGGCGCAATCACTGGAATTTCCCGGCCTGGCGAGCCGGCCCCGAGGTCATGGACCGTCCATGAGCAGACGGCCTTCTGTCAAGTTGCCGTGGGCGCAGCGAACGGGGTCATCGCCGGACAGGTCGCAACCCGCCAGGAGGATCAACTCCGCTGGGCCTTGGACCAGCTGACCATGCACCATGGACAGCCGCCATTCGGCCCCTCAGCCGTGAGCGGACTGATTCCGCGTGTCGAGCGAAGGTCGCCCGGCCCGTCGGGTGAGGTGAATGTGGACTTCACGCGTGTGCATGCCCGCGCACGTGCCGCAGTCGAAGGCGTGTCGCACTACGATCTCGAACTTCACCTGCCTGACGGTCGAGTCTTGGCGGGCCCTTTGGAGGACGCAAGGAGGAGGCCGCGATCCCCGAGTAACGAGACCATCGCCGCATCGGTGCGCGGGCGAACCGGCCGATCGGCGCCCGCAGCGCGTCTCTGCCCGGGGTGCCGCCGCTGCCCGCACGGCCGGTCAAGGGGCAGATCCGGCGGCTGAGCGGCGCCGCCGGATTGCTCGACGTGGCCGTGCGTGCGCTCGTGCGCGGGCGCCCGGTGTACCTCGTGGCGTAGGAGCGGGACGGTCTCATCGTCGGCACCACCGTGGAGGAGAAGGGCTTCGACGCGGCCGTCACCGCCGGCGCCGTGCACGACCTGCTGTGGGACGCGATCGAGGTCGTGCCCGGCGTCACCGAGCTGAACCTGGTCGAGATGCTCGCGGAGTGGCGACCGGGCACACCGACAACGCCGGCTCCGGTAACCCTACGTTACATCAGTGGCGATAGATGTCGTGCGTTGGTTGGCGAAGTCCCAGCTCAGCGCGGTGATTCCTCCCGGTGAGCAGAGCAAACGACGGCCCAGGCTTGTGGTCGAGATCCCGGCTCCTAATCACTCCGCGTAATTCACCGGAGAAACCAAACCAGCCGGAACCGGCGCCCGTCCGACCCCGTCCTAATCCGCGCTCCGATTTGCCGTACCGGCTCGGGGGAAAGCGTACGGCCGATGGTGGTCAGCCCGATCGCCGGGTGGTTGGATGCGGCTAGCCGATGTTTGGTCAATCGGCGCTCATCTTCGAAGGAAGGCCGATGAACTACCTGATCTATGCGGTCGCCGTCGTGCTGCTGGCCGCCGTGGTGCTAGCCGTCAAGGTTGCCTTCGTGGACAAGCGGCCGCAGAAGATCGGCGTGCTATTCATGCTGCTGGCGGTCCCGCTGTACGTGGTCTACTACAACGACCGCTGGCCGAAGAGCTGGGGCGAGGTCCGCATGCGGGACTTGGCCAAGCCGCTTCAGAACTACACGCCTCGGGCCGACGTCAACTTCGAGTCTCATATCGCTCCGGCCATCATGGTCGGCGTAATTCTGCTGGTGTACCTGGTGGTCTTCCAGCGGGTCGCGGTGCGGCGCCGGCTGGCGCGGATCTCCGACCCGATCGCGACGTTCCTCGCTGGCTCGGTGGCGGCGACCATGTCCGGCGGCACCCTCGTCTCGACGTTCCACTGGGGTTGGCTGGGCGCGGTCGGCATTAGCGTCGGCTTCGCGCTCATCTACCTCGGCGCGCTGGCTCTGCTCGCCGCGATCTTGGAGCTGATGGCCGCGCTCGCCAGGCTCTTCGGCGTCTGGATGCAGCGGAGAGTCTTCGCCGTAGCGACCATGATCACTCGCGCCGCGAGCTGGATCTCCTCGCTCGGCGGGCGGCTCGTGCCCCGTAGCCTCGTGGAGAAGATCCGAGCGGACACCGCGCGCCAGGAGGCCACCTTCGTAGAGGAGCAGGACGCGCAGGACCGGTGGATCGAGGCGGGATTCATTCGCGACCGCGCCCGCCGGAGCGCTCGGAACGCCCGCCGCCGCGGCGCGGTCGCTCCGCTCGACGAGCCCGCCGATGCCGCAGCCACCAGCAGCACCGAACAACCCCAACTTCAACGTAGTGGATCTTGACTGGCGGGCTCGACGGAGTACATGCGAATCCCCTCCTACGCGGACGGCTGGGCGGTGAACCCGTCCTCCAGCGCCTCGAGGGAGGCGTCCAGCAGCTCAGGCAGGCTCAACGCGCCGTCGCTGTTGAGCCAGTCCATGAGCACTGCCAGCCAGGCGCCGATTACCGCGCCGACTAGCGCCCGGATGGCCGGGTCGCCTTCTGGCCGGCCGAGCCGGCGCGCCATGGGCGGGCTCAGTATATCGATGGTCGCGAGCATGTTGTCCACCGAGCGGGCCCGCAGTGCCGGCACCGACATGATGAGTTTCGCGCGGCCGAGGATCCGGTCCAGCTCGTCCGGGGGCATCTGGCCGAACGACTCCCGCAGCGCGTGCCGGAATGCGCGAAGCGGGGGCAGGTCGGCCGGGGTGTGTTCCAGGGCCGCGACCATCAGCGGGTCGTAGTCGTCCTCGATGACCACGTCCTCCTTAGTCTTGAAGTAACGGAAGAACGTCGCGGGGGAGACCTCGGCCGCAGCGGCAATCTGTTCCACCGTTGTCGCCTCGTACCCCTGCGCGTCAATCAACCGAACGGCGTGCTCCTGGATCGCCGCACGTGTGCGCAGCTTCTTCCGTTCGCGAAGGCTCGGGCCGGTCATCGAGTCGATTCTGTCAGGCGCCGTCGTCCGGGCGCGACGTCCACGCCGTCGGCCGCCTCGGGCTTGGGCCGGCGAAGACCCGCCTGTACGCCGAGGGCTCCGGCCGCCGCGACGACGGCGCACGCGAGCAGCACCACGGACATCGCAGACGCGAACGCCAGCCTCGCGTCGACGGCGAGCGCGGCGTCACCGAGTCGAGTCGCCACGGCCACCGCTCCGGCGACGGAGTCGCGGCTCGCCTCCGCCGCCACGGGTGGCAGGACTGCGTCGCGGTCGAGCTGTCCGGTGTAGACCGCCGCGGCGAGGCTGCCCAGGAGCGCGACGCCGAGCGCTGCGCCGACCTGGCGCAGTGCCATGGTCAGCGCGGCGCCCGAGCCGCTCCGCTCGGGCGGCAGCTCACCCAGGACCGCGTCCATGGCCGGCGCGAGCGCGAGCCCTACCCCGAGCCCAGTCACGCTGAGCCAGGCGGCGACGAACCCATTCCCGGAATCGGCACCGGTCAGCGCGCCGACGGCGAGCGCCGCGGCGATCAGCCAGAGGCCGGCGGCGATCGGGCCGCGGGACCCCAACCGCGTGACTATTCGCTCGCTGACCCGGGCGCCGACGATCAGCCCCGCCATCATCGGCAGCAGCCGCACGCCCGTGCCGAGCGCGTCGATGCCCCGTACCGCTTGAAGGTATTGAGGCAAGACGAAGAACAGGCCGAACATGCCGAACGATGCCACCGTGCCGGCAACCGAACCCCACAGGAATCGTGGGCGCCCGAACAGGCGCAGGTCGATCATCGGCTCGGCCACCCGGCGCTCCCAGGCCATGAAAGCGGCCAGCAGGACTATTCCACCGAGGGTGGTTGCGATGACCGGAAGCGAGGTCCAGCCGCGCTCCGGGGCGGAGATCACCCCGTACACAAAAGCGACCAGGCCGGCGGTGGAGAGAAGCCCTCCCACGACGTCGATGCGGCGCGGCGTCGGATCCTTCGACTCCGGTACGAGGGCAGCTACCGCCACGATGGCCAGAAGAACCACCGGAACGTTCACCAGGAACACCGAGCCCCACCAGAAGTGGTTGAGCAGGTAGCCGCCGATGATCGGGCCGAGCGGAACGCCGGCACCGAGCCCGATGGCCAGGAAGGCGATCGCCTTCGCGCGCTCTTCTCGTGGGAAGAGCGTGGGGATGACGGCGGCGGTGACCGGGGTCAGGATGGCCGCGCCGACGCCCATCAGCGCACGGGCCGCGATCACGGTGCTCGCGTCGCCGGCGTAGCTCGCCAGCACCGAGGCGCCGCCGAAGAGCGCCAGCCCCGTGAGCAGGAAGGCCTTGCGGCCGAACCGATCCCCGAGCGCTCCGGCCGGCAGGAGCAGGCCGGCGAGCACCAGGACGTACGCGTCGATCATCCACTGCAGCTGGGCGATGTCGGCATTCAGCGCTACGGCGAGGTTGGGCAACGCGACGTTGAGGATGGTCGCGTCGAACCCGAACGTGAGCAGGCTCAGCACCAGTGCGCCGAGCGCCCACCAGCGGCGGTTCGAGGTCATGACGTACTCCTTCGTGAGAGCTACTCTGTTTTGAGAGTAACACTCGTAAGAGAGTGGCTGTCAAGCCCTCGTAATGTGAGTCGGTTTCGCTAATCTCCTTCCCGCGCCCGATCTGCCCGACGTCGTCCTCTGGTCGATTCCCGCGTTTGCACCACTCCGGCCAGCGCTTCAACCTCTCGAGCCACGGCGCCCCGAGGTGATCGCCTAGTGCGTCCGTGTCAGCTCCAGCACGTCGGCCAGTTGCCGCGGGGTCGGCAGGATGCGCAGCGCCTCGTCGATCTCGCGTTCGGCCCACTCGCGGTGCCGCTGCTCGGCTTGCGGGTCGAGCGCGACGCGCGCCTGGATCAGCAAGAAGTTCAGCCGGCCCGCGAGGAGCATCGAGAAGTCCGCCGGCTCGGTGATGCGACCCGGACCACCCTCGCGCACGTACGCATCGCACATGCCGCGCATGGCGTCGAGGTCGGCGGTCGAGCCGTCGCAGAACCAGTCGAACAGCGCCCCGGCCAGCTCCCGGCCCGGCGCGGCCGGCCCGAGGTTGTCCCAGTCGACGACCACCAGCCCGCCTGCGGGGTCGGCGAGGACGTTTTCCGGGTGGAGGTCGCGATGGCAGACGATCAGCGCGGCGGGATCGGCCGGCGCGACCGCCGCGCACAACTCGGGCAGCGTGGTCAGCCGGTCGGCGAGTCGGGCGGCCCACGCCGCGCCCGACACGGACACCTCCGGCGACGCTGGCGGAGCCGGACAACGCAACACCTCCGCCCACTCGTGCACGGCGGGGACGTGGTCGTACCAGGGATCGGGCGGTCCGCCGCCCGGCTCGACCGCCGCGGCGGGAGCGCACCGGTGCAGGCGCGCGAGCAGCGCCCCGAGCTCTCGCGGCGTGGCTTGCGCCGTCAGCTCGACCGGCCGCAGGTCGATCCAGTCGTAGAGGCGCAGCCACGTCTCACCGGGCGCCGCGAGCAGGTGGCGCCCTTCGCGGTCGGGGTGGCTCGCCGGTAGCCGCACCCCCACCTCGGCCGCACGCCGCGCGAACGCCAGCTCGGCCTCGATCAACGCCTCCGACGGCGGCTCGGCGAAGATCTCCTTGAGCGCATAGCGTGCCGGGCCGACGTCCAGCCGCCAGATCTGCCCGAGCGCACCCCGCGGCCCCGCGGACGCCACGACGTCCTCACCCCACCCGAACGCCTCGCGCACGTGCGCGACCAGCTCCTTGACCACGATCAGACCACTGTGGACAGCAGGGCGACCGGCGACCGGCGAGTGAGCACCGCGAAGATCTGGGCGACGAGCTTCACGCGACCCAGTATGGACCGTATGGGTGGCCCCGGCGGCGGTGGGCAGCGAGCGCACCGAATGGGCCGGTTAGCGCGCGAGCAACACGCCGATACGTTCGGCTAATCGCTCCGCGACGATGTCCCGATCCGCCTGTACCCGACTCGTCGCACCTCGCCTTCGACGCGGCGCGCTTGGCATCGTGACACCGGTATTTCGTGCGTACGGTAGTCCGGTGGACACGACGATCAAGGTCGACAGGCAGGTTCGTGACCGACTTGCCACGATCGCACGCGAGCGCGGAACGACGATTCGCGACCTGGTGTCAGAGATGACTGCGGCGACTCCGACGCGCGAGGAGCTGACTGCCCGTGCGCCAACGGGACTCATGCGTGGCGCTCTTCCGCCGCGAGCTCGGCGCGCTGGTGCGAGCTGCGCGGCGTCGGACGGCACGTCGGGAGCGAGTACAACGCTGTCTCGATTCGGCAACCTGCCACCGCACCATCAATCTGCTGCGAACACTGTCGCCCTCGAGGCCTTACCGCATGCCAGCGCGTCACGCCCGCCCCAACCTGATCGACCAATCGGTCGATTCCCCTGCGCCACAATGGTTCCAACCATCATCCAATGCATGATCGCACTACGGTGCCGTTACGCCGATGGTCATCGATCAAAATCTTCAGGGTGAAGTAACCAATCCCGTGCGGACCTGCCAAAAGCCTCTGATCGACCGTGGGCCGGGTGTACAACGGGCATGTAGGCAACGAATGAAGCCACAGACTGGAGGTCTCCATGAGCCAGGCGAGCGCAATGTTGGACACCTACCCCATGGACTTGGGCGGGATTGACAAGCGGGTCCTCTCCGCCTGCATCGAGGCCTGCTTCGATTGCTCCCAGACGTGTACCGCGTGCGCAGACGCGTGTCTGAGCGAGGAGATGGTCGCGGAGTTGACCAAGTGCATCCGCACCAACCTTGACTGCGCGGACATCTGCGACACCACCGGCCGCATCCTGTCGCGGCACACCGGCTATGACGCAAACCTAACCAGGGCCGTGCTCCAAGCATGTGCGCAGGCTTGCAAGGCCTGTGGTGACGAGTGCGCCAACCATGCTGGAATGCACGAACATTGCCGGGTGTGCGCTGAAGAGTGCCGACGCTGCGAGCAGGCGTGCCGGGAGCTGCTGGCCGCGCTCGGCTAACTACTTCGACCTGTGGAAGTAGCTTCGCCCATCCCGTCCGTTGTGGTCGTTGACGATCGGTGGTGGGTAAGGGTTGCGAGCGGCCGTTGGCCACCGCGATCCGTTCGGTGTCTGCCTTGGCGTGGGGGTTATGCGGTGCGCCACTTGACGAGCCTGCGGAAGCCCCCGTCAGCGCTCGTGCTCGTTCCACGATCACGTCATTTCGGACCGAGTCCGCGCTGGGTCGGCTGCGCGGCGATCCCACCCCAGCCGACCCGTGCGCGCCATCAGCCCCGGCTCCCGGTCGCCCTGGATGTCGCGGCCGACGAATATTGGAGCTCCAAGGTGAAGCCGATTCTGCTTGCGGTTCACGAGGAGACTCGTGATCTGGAGATGATTCAACGGGAACTTTTGAGCCGATATGACGCGGACTACGAGATCGTATGTGAACAGTCGGCGGCGTCTGCGCTCGTGCGGCTCGACCTCTTACGAGTGGCGGGCGCTCAGGTGCTTGTCCTGTTTGCTGCCGATGAGATGACGGCGATGACGGGCATCGAGTACCTGCAGCGGGCGCACGAACTGCATCCGCGTGCGCAGCGGGTCCTGCTGATCCCTTGGGGTAACCGGTCGGCGTCCAAGCCGATCCTGAGAGCGGTCTCCCTGGGCCGGATCGATCGCTTTGCGACCATGCCCGGCCGGTCCCCTGACGAGAATTTCCATCACGTCGTCACCGAACTCCTCCGCGACTGGCAGCAGCAACAGCACGGGACACCCACGGTGGTTACCGTGGTAGGCGAGCGTTGGGACCCACGCTCGCACGAGGTGCGTGACCTCCTCCAGCGCAGTGGTCTCCCGTTCGCCTTCCATGCCACGGATTCCGACGAAGGACGGGCACTGCTGCACCAGGTCCAGCGCCCCACTGGTCCGTTCCCGGTGTTCATCCGCTTCGACGGTCAGGCGCTGATCAATCCCACGAATGAGGAGGCGGCGGTAGCCCTCGGCGTTCGGCACAGCTCCGAGGAAGGCGTCTTCGACGTCGTCGTAGTGGGTGCCGGACCGGCTGGATTGTCCGCCGCCGTCTACGGCGCTTCGGAAGGACTGCGCACGATCGTCGTCGACCGAGAGACGATCGGTGGCCAGGCCGGCACGAGTTCACTCATCCGCAACTATCTGGGCTTCCCGCTCGGGATCGGAGGTGCCGAGCTGTGCAGCCGGGCCCTCGACCAGGCCTGGTCATTCGGAGCGGAAACGTCCGTGCTGCGCCGGGCCACCGATCTGCGCGCAGACGGCACCGACCGTATCGTGGTTCTCGCGGACGGAACGGAACTTGCGACCCGTGCCGTTGTCCTGGCGATGGGGGCGAGCTACCAGCGCCTTGGCATCCCCAGCCTCGAGTCGCTCGTCGGGGCGGGTGTTTTCTACGGCGGGGGAATTACCGAGGCCCAGGCGATGGAGGGACAGCTGGTTTACGTAGTCGGCGCGGGCAACTCAGCCGGCCAAGCCGCCATCCATCTGGCGAAATATGCAGAACGCGTGACGATGATTGTCCGCGGCGGCGCGGTCGGCGCGAGCATGTCGGACTACCTGGTGACACTGATCGCCGCCACCGAAAACATCGATGTGTGGCTGTGCACAACAGTCATCGACGGCCATGGGGCCGGGCGACTGGAGGAACTAGTTCTACGGGACAGCAACACAGGGAAAGCCCGAACCGTCCCCGCGGCTGCGCTGTTCGTCCTCATCGGAGCACAGCCTCACACCGGGTGGCTACCTAGCAGCATCGAACGGGACCAACGCGGCTTCGTTCTCACCGGCGAGAACCTCCTGCCGGCCAGCGTCACCACTGGGGCGGCAGCCGCGGCCGCCCCTCTTGCTTGAGACAAGCATGCCCGGCGTGTTCGCGGCCGGCGACGTCCGACTCGGCTCAGTCAAACGCGTAGCGTCCGCGGTCGGGGAGGGCGGTATCAGCATCCGATCGGTGCACCAGTACCTGGCACACCTCCGCGAATCGAAGTCAGAAGCTTGACCATCACCGACTGGCAGTGGCTGTCGGCGATCCTGGCCGCACCGGTCGCGTGCAGCGGGTGGCCGTTCCATCAGGCCGCCTGGGCGAACCTGCGCCATCGGGCGGCCAAGCCTCATCGTCGCGGTGAACGCGCTGGCCTCAAGGGACTGCGCCTGCCGACCACCGCAGCTGCGGAACCCGCCCCGCATACCAACGGTGGTTAGTCCCCGAGCCGAGCAGCCCGGCCCGCGGCGGCCGCGCGACGAGACTGCGGGCTGGTGCCGGCACGGGAGAGGGCCAACCGCTCCGCCCGCACTGTTGTCGACCATCGCATACGCCTAGATGCATGAGTCCAAAGTAGATGTAGGGCAGCGGTGCCGGCACGGGGGCGGGTGGGGGCCTGCTCAGCGCACTGGCCGTCGGGTGCCCCGTGTACATCAAAGTGGTCGTCGCGATGCCGGGGTCGCCGGTGCGATGCAGTGGTGGGCGCCCGCTGCAGCCGCTGCTGGGCGTCGCGTCGGTTTAGCTGCTGGGCTGGGCATTGCGTACTCGGCGCCGGCTGCTGGAGCGCCATCCGCCGCCGCTGGTGGCGGCCGCACCGAGATTTGAGCTGTGCGTGCTCTGGTCGGTCCAATGCGGGTTCGACCATGCCCCGTCGAGGGTCAAGAAGGTGCTCACGATCAGCTTTCTCATCTCTCATGTCCTTTCGATCGGATGCCCGGCTTGAGTTAACTGGATCGAGTAGTCAGCCATTCATGAGACGCACCAACTAGCTCCTCACTCGGCAGTCGACGAGCCTATGGCCAGGGAACGTGCACTGGCCCGGGGAAACAGGTGGCGGATAGGGTTCTTCCATGAGTAGATCGCTTCCGATTGTCGACGTTACGCCGCTGCAGGCCGATGCCGACACGACTGGGGTGGCACGCGAGATCGAGGCGGCGTGCCGTGCCAGTGGATTCTTCTATGTCACTGGCCACGGCGTACGACCGGAGCTGCTGGAGCGGCTCGACGCGGCTGCCCGCGAGTTCTTCGCGCTGCCGGAGCAGGAGAAGCTCGAGATCGCTATGGCTCGGGGCGGCCGGGCGTGGCGGGGGTACTTTCCGGTCGGCGGTGAGCTGACGTCAGGCCGCCCTGATCTTAAGGAGGGCCTCTACTTCGGCGCCGAGCTGGCCGCGGACCATCCGCGGGTACGGGCGGGCGTGTCGCTGCATGGCCCCAACCTGTTTCCCCGCCAGGTGCCACACCTGCGCGAGGCGGTGCTCGACTATGTAGCGGCACTCACCGACGCGGCCCAGACTGTGCTCCAAGGTGTCGCACTCAGTCTGGATCTGGAGCCGCGCTACTTCGAGGACAGCTACACGGCCTCGCCGACGGTCCTGTTCCGCATCTTTCACTACCCGCCACAGGAGGCCGACCACGACGGCTGGGGGGTCGGTGAGCATACGGACTACGGGCTTCTCACTCTGCTCGCCCAGGACACCCATGCCGGCCTGCAGGTGCACACGCCAGAGGGGTGGGTCGATGCTCCGCCGATCCCCGGCACGTTCGTTTGCAATATCGGCGACATGCTGGACCGGCTCACGGGCGGCTACTACCGGTCGACCCCACACCGGGTCCGCAACCTAACCGGCGAGGAACGGCTGTCGTTCCCGTTCTTCTTCGATCCCGACTTCATCGCGGAGGTCCCGGCGCTGCCGGGCCGGGCCCAGATGGATGCCGGCGGTCGCCCCCGGTGGGACGGTGTCGACCTGCAGGCCTTCACCGGCACGTACGGGGACTATCTGCTGGGTAAGGTCGGCAAGGTGTTTCCCCAGCTGCGGGCCGACGTGCTGTGACTGGAGGCGCTGGTGCGAGCCGCGCGGCGTAGGACTATTGCGGCGGTGGGTGATGAGCCTCGACGCGCCGTGGAGCAGGAACGGAGGCGAGTCGGTGGCCGTTATTCCGCAGGCGTATCCACTGTGGCTGGCAGAGAAGCGTGACGTGGAGATCCGCGCCGGCCGAATCCTCGGCTGGCGGATCACGGAGTCGATCGAAAAAGGCCTGCCTGGCCCTTCAGCGTCCAATCCGATCGTGGCGTTCACGACGCAGGAAGGGCTACTGATGGAGATAGACGCGCCACAGAGCCCGTTGGTCTTCGTCGCGGACACGCGGGAGGAGGCGCTGGCTGCGGCGCGTCAGTTGGCCGCGCCGACAACCGGATTCGCACCACAGGTGGACGATGAGGTAGGCGACTCGCACCCGCCGGACGCGCGCTCCCGGGTTCAGGCCCGGCGTCGGCCAACCCTGCGGAACATGACCACCGAACCGTCCAGTTCGGACGCCGGCCCGGAAGTTCCACCGGCTCGACGCAGGTCCCACACCGCGCGCTGAGCCCTCGGCACGTAAGCCTGGATGTGACAGGAGATAGCGGTGAGCTTCTCCGTACGCACGGCAGTCAACGAGCCTTCATCGTCGCCGCGATCCTGGTAGTCGCGGGAGCGGTATCGGGTCTCCTATCCGGAGTCCGATTGCGATCAACCGTCGCCGGCCCGGCCGGCCTCGGTGCCGCGGCCACCCTGGCACTGGGTACGTCGCTGATGCTTCCGGACATCGACCGGCAGTTCGGACAGGGTGGATTGGCGACCACTTCGCCTGCCTACGGCCTCTACTTGACAACGGCGGTTCTGCTGTTGCTGGGACTGGGCAACCTTGCCCTTGCTAGGCGACGACCTCGCGCCCTCCTCGCCCGCCGCTCCGCTGGGCCGGGTCAGCGTGAGGCGCACGGGCCGGGAGCACCGACCGAGACCCGAGCCAACGCCTCGCGCTCGCCGGAGCGGACGATCACCCGCACGCATGCCGGCATGTCGACGAGGTATCCGCCGGCGAAGACGATGCAGGCAGGCCCCGCACATAACGGTACCCGTACCGCCTCACCCTCCGCGTCGTGACCTTTCTGCGGCCACCCAAGTCGGGCGCGGTGGCCGGCGTACCGGGCGTCGAGTCTGCCGGAATCCGCCCCGTGCCAGGCGACAGTATTGGAGAATGCATGGTGGCTGCCTTCGGGAGGTGGCGTCACCACGACGAGTGCGAGGCGCACAAGCGGTGGCCGTGCTGGCCGCCCCCACCGCTCTGGTCCTTCCGCAGCGGCGCAGCTGACCAAGGAGAAGGAGTTGGATCCCACAAAGAACGCACGCACGCGACGACCGAGCAGATCAGGCCGATCGCGAGCCGCGACCGGCCTGACCGCCGCGTTGTTGGGCTTGGTCGCGTTGACCGGCTGCGGGGACTCAGGCTCCGGCACACACGAATCGACACCGTCCGCGCCGACCAGCGTGACTGCCACCGGCAATGTGGAGGTGGTCGTTAAGAACTACACGTTCACCCCGACGAACGTGTCTATCCCCGTTGGCGCGACCATCACGTGGAAGTTTGAGGACTCGGTCCAACACAACGTCACCGCGAGCGACCAGTCGTTCAAGTCGGCTGATCTCAGCAGCGGACAGACCTTTGCCATGACATTCACCAAGTCGGGGACCTTCCCCTACACATGCACCATCCATCCGTACATGACCGGCACGATCACCGTCCGATAGCAGCCGCACGTGGGCCGGGGGCGTGGGCGCGATCAGCACCCACCTGCAGCGCGGCTGTGGGAGCCAACTCACCGTCGCTCATGAGCTGCGGAAGACCGCTGCGCAGGGAGCAGCGACATCCGTGCTGCTGGCCACCTCACTGCTGCTCGACGCCGTCGGTGGCCGCTACTTCAGCGACTGCAATGAGGCAGCATTGGTCGACCACGGTCCCAGCGACCTCTCGGAGCGCTTCAGGTCCGTCGCACCTTACGCTCTCGATCCCGACAACACGCTCTCGATCCCGACAACGCCGACCGCCTCTGGGAAACGTCGCTCCGGTCAGTCGCTGGCCGACGGTCGGGTGGTGGGGGCCGAGCTTGATGGCCCCGCTCGGCGACGGTGTCGGCGCGGCCTAGGCGAGGTCGACGACCGCGGCGCATCGAGGAGTGGTTACGGTATGAGGTGATCGAGAGCTCACGGTGGAGCCGGCCACGACGCTTATCGTCCGGGAAGGCACCGCACCGCCAGACGCGGAGGACGCATGACGATGGAAGCCGTTGGCTACAGCCGACGCAGGTCTGCAGGCTCAGCTTCGGACTGTCGGCGGTCGGCATGACCGAGCGACAGCTTCCTCGATGGTCCGAGCTCAAGCCGCTGCTGCGCCCGAAGCCGATCACGCTCGACGCCACGAAGCGGCGCCTGGACAGGGCGCTCACCATCGCGGACCTGCGCACGATCGCGAGGCGCCGGACGCCACGCGCGGTATTCGACTACACCGACGGCGCCGCCGAGCAGGAGATCAGCCTGGTACGGGCGCGGCAGCTGTTCCACGATCTCGAGCTGCGCCCATCTGTGCTACGTGATGTATCAGCGGTAGACACGACCACGTCGATGCTGGGGCGTCCGTCGCGGTTGCCGTTCGCGTTCGCGCCGACCGGGTTCACCCGGTTGATGCACCACGAGGGGGAACGTGCGGTCGTGCGCACGGCGCAGCGGTACGGCATTCCGTACGCGTTGTCCACATTGGGCACAACATCGATCGAGGATGTCGCTGCGGCGGCGCCGGCCGCGCGCAAGTGGTTCCAGCTCTACGTCTGGAAGGACCGCGCCGCCGCGGAAGATCTCATGTCGCGCGCGAAGGCGGCGGGGTACGAGGCGCTCGTCCTGACCGTTGACGTCCCGGTCGCGGGTGCGAGGCTACGGGACAAGCGCAACGGCTTCTCCATTCCTCCCTCGCTGACGTTGCGGACAGTGCTCGACGCGAGCCGTCACCCCGTGTGGTGGGCCAACCTCCTGACCACCAAGCCGCTCACGTTCGCGTCGCTCAGCACGTGGCACGGCACCGTTGCCGAGCTGCTGGACAAGCTCTTCGACCCGACGATGACGACCGCGGACCTGGAGTGGTTGCGCAGCTTCTGGGACGGACCGCTGGTGATCAAGGGGATCCAAACCGTCGAGGACGCCGTACGTATGGTGGACGCCGGGGCC
Organism: Micromonosporaceae bacterium; assembly: GCA_020027875.1. Classification (GTDB taxonomy): domain Bacteria; phylum Actinomycetota; class Actinomycetes; order Mycobacteriales; family Micromonosporaceae; genus JAXIPB01. The sequence goes on from JAHRHA010000039.1 coordinate 14,767, forward strand.
GACGCAATCGTGCTGTCCAACCACGGCGGCCGCCAGCTAGACCGCGCGCCGGTGCCGCTGCGGTTGCTGCCCGATGTTGTAGACGTGGTAGGGGATGGCACCGAGGTCTGGGTGGACACCGGCATCCTCAGCGGCGCCGATGTCGTCGCCGCTATCGCGTTGGGCGCCAGCGCGGCGTTGGTCGGCCGGGCCTACCTCTACGGCCTCATGGCCGGGGGCGAGCGAGGCGTAGAGCGGGCCGCCGAGATACTGGCTGGCGAGGTAGGCCGGACGATGGCCCTGCTGGGCGTGGCCAATGTCGGGGAGCTTGGCGCGCAGCATGTCCGGCTGCCTTAGCCTGCGCCGGCTCCACCCCGCGCGAACTCGACGTCCTCCGCGAGATGGCGCAGGCGCGGGGACGCTGGGATCGCTACGCAACTGTCACTGTCGGAGTCCTCAGTGGAGAAGCACGTCAATGCGATCTTCAGCAAGCTGGGTCTGAACTCTGAGCATCTGGTGCATCGCCGCGTAACGGCCGTCCTGACCTTTCTGCGCGAGGCTGGCCTGAGTCGCTGACTGGGTTGATCGGTGCTCTGACCGTGGAAAGTCGGTCGGGGTGCTAGTGGTCACCCCGTTGGTTCACCGGGGGTCGGGTCGGTGCTGGCTCCTGTTGGTTGGTATCTCCGGTGCATTACGCGGAGTGACCGGGAGCAGCGACCTCGACCGTAGACTTTGACCGTCGTTTGCTCTGCTCACTCCGAGGCAACACCGCGTTGAGCTGGGACTTCGCCTATGCACGATTTACATCTACCGTCACTGATGTGACGTAGGGTTGCCGGAACTTGGCCGCATGCCGGTCGCACGCAGAGATGGCTCGTCGCGGCCGCATCGCTCGGTCACGATGGGTGGTTCAACACCGCTCCGACCTCGCGCGCCCCGGCGCCGGTAGCACAGTGTTACATCTACGACGGTCAACGCGATGGGCATACGGGCAAGGCCGCAGCTCAAGGCGGTGTTGCCTCCGAGTGAGCAGAGCAAACGGCCCCCAAGGTTTGTGGTCGAGGTCCCGGCTTTCCATCACCCTGCGCAACTGCTGCGAGATACCAAACCAGGGGACCGGCGCCGGTCCGACCCCGACGAACTGACGGGGCAACCATTAGCGGCGCGCCAACAGTGACCGCAGGTTGGCCAGGGTGAGCGAGAACGCCGCGAGCAGCGCGAGCGCCCCGAGGCCGACACGCAAGTTGGTCACGAACAGCCAAATGGCGAGTGTCAACACCGCCACGACGAAGACTCCGAGCAGGAACACCAGCAGCCGTCGCCGCAGCATGGCCTCGACCAACGTGACCACGAGGATTGCCGCCACCACGACCAGCGGCGCCGAAGCCAGATTGAGCAGAAGGGCTATACCCAGCAGGGCCAGCAGCACCGATAGCGACGCCTCGGTCCAGAAGCGCAACAGCAGGCCGGGGGCAGCCCGCGGGCCGTGGTCGGGAACGGCCCTTCGGCGCAGATGAGCGTGCGGGGGAACGTCGATCCGGTCGTCGTAGATGCGCTGCAGGTTCTCCATCTCGACAATCACCGCGCGTCGGGTGGCCCGCAACTCGCGCAACCGCCCGGATTGCTGATCGAGTTCGACACCGACGTTTCCCCGGCGAGCGATCATCCGCGGCGCGAAGGTGGCAGCGCCTGCCAACCGACGCACGACCTGTTGTTGCGCGGTAACCTCGGCGTCCAGTTGATCGCGGCGATGCTCCAGTTCGGCCAGTCGCTCGATCCGCACCTGCGACCGCGCGGCAGGTGTCGGCGGCACCTGGTCCAATCCGGCCCACGCCACCGGGTCGGCCCAGCACTCACGGATGGAGCCGTTGCGGTTGTAGCGGGGTCCGGCTGGGGCTCGCTCACCACCGAAGGGGTCGGCGGTGTCCAGACCCCACAGGCCGCCGAAGTCGCGCACCCACGGCGTGGCGTCGTCGATCAGCACAGCCGTCCACGGCCGACGTGTGCCAGGGCCTACCTTTGCTCCGTCGCCGCGTTTGTAATCCACGTACGGGATGCCGAGCCCGGTACGTGGACGGCCTCGCGTCCACGGGAACAGCAGCTCGCGGCCCCGCACGACAGCGCCGAACAGGCGCGCCAACGCGGGCGGCTCCACCCGCACCAGATACTCCCCGGCCAGATACCCGCCCGAATGCGAGCCAGCACCGGCATGAACCACCGGATGGGTCCCGTCGACCCAGGTCAGGTCCGGGTCGTCGCTACGGCGGCGAACATCAGCGCCCACCTCATCATGCGAGGAGAACGCCACCCAGACCGGTTCGAACTGGGCGGCGCCGTCGCGCGAGGCGACCGCCGGGCCGATAGGGGCGAGGTAGATACTGACCTGCTCCCAATCGGCCTCGTGATCGTTGACGCCCGCGAACGACGAGCGCCAATCGTTCATGGCGTAGAAGAACCAGTACTGCAACACGACATAGCCGCCGTCGGTGCTGACGTGCGCGTAGTACGGGATCGGTTCGCCATCTGCAGCGGCCCGGTACTTCTGGTGCACGGCGGCGGTCATGCCCCCCGGTACCCGGCCCCGCAGCAACAGTGAGAGCCGGAAGACCGCGTCGATGAGTCGGCCGAACAGACCGACCGCAGCAAATCGCGACGTCGACCGGAACTTCGGCCGGTCCGGATCGCGTCGCCACCGACGTAACTGTCGACGGTTGAGCGCCCCCGAGACATACCGCAGCTGGAGCTGGGCATTCGGCGAAGCGTTGGCTCGCCCGCAGAGGCGATCGAGGTCGAGCTTCCCGTGGTCTACGACCAGCGTGGCGCTCTGACCGGTGGCGGGATCGACCGCCCACAGCGCCGCCTCGCGGACGTACGCCTCGACCGACATCGGAAGGAAGAGCTCGCCCGCGGTGTAGCGGACAACCGGCTCGTACCGGCGCACAAGCGCCAGCGCGTCCATGCCGTCCGGCAAGCCTGCTGCCATCTCGTTGCCTCAGCGTCGTGCGTTGTGTCCGCGGGTCGCAATGGTGTCGCCGCGTCGAGCCTGCCGCCACGATCCTGCAGCCTTGGTGGCGGCTCAACGTGGCCGCGTCGCACAACACGACTCCAGTCCCGGTGACAACCGTAGACATGAACTGGCTGTCGCAGAAGAAGTATGCGGAAACCTTCCTGGGCCTCCTCCGTCCGGTTGCTGCCGATCGTCGCGGCGTGCTCGCGCGCGGAAGCGAATGTGGCCCGAGCGGGCCGCGCGCGTCTTGAGCAGCCCGGCGATGCCGGGATGGTCCTCGAAGACCGTTCGTCATGATCGTCGGGGGCCTGGCGTTGCGACGGTGATCTCTGGTCGTGTCGCCCGTGCCTGACCGCGGCAAGAGGGCTGGTCGATACGAGGCGCGTCTGTAGGCTCTGCTTGATGGGTTTGCGCCGGAATGAGGTGTTCGGGTGGAGCGGAAGGTTGACTTCGGCGACGGATCGACCAGGATCGTCTCGCTCAACGAACCGGTGCTGCGGTACGGGAATAATCCGATCCTAACCGCGCATCAGGTGAACACCGTGTGGACGGAACCGCATCTTCGGGTGATGACGGTCCACAACGCAGGTGTTGCCGTCGTCGGATCGGAGACGATGATGCTCTTCCGGTCCCACCTGCGGTGCGGCATCAGCGTCCTTGGGTTGGCGCGCAGCACAGACGGCATCGGCGACTGGCGGGTTCACCCGCGCCCTTTCCTCCAGCCAGCCACTGCCGAGGATCGTCTCGCCGTTGGCCTCAACCCAGCCGAGATCGCCGAGATGGAGGCCGGCGGGGTCGAGGACGCCCGGATCAACCCGGTCGACGGGACCTACGCGATCACGTACAGCGGATACGCCGCGGAGGCCCGGAACCGGGTGCGCGTGCTGCTCGCCGTCAGTGACGACTTCACGGCGGTAACCCGGTTCGGGCCGGTTCTCGCGCGAGACATGCGCAATGTGGTGCTGTTTCCCGAACGCATCGACGGCCGCTACGTCGGCTTGTTCCGCCCCAATGACCAGTTGCCCGGGGACACCGGTGGCGTCTTCCGGGAGATCCGTATCGGCTACACGGCCGATTTCCGCTCCGGCCCATGGGAGATTGTTGACGAGCCGGTGATGCGTACTCACGGCAGCCCGAGCGCCTTTGCGGACAAGATCGGCCCGTGCGCGCCGCCGGTGAAGACCCCGCACGGCTGGCTCAACCTCTTTCATGGTGTTAGAACCACTATGGACGGTAACCCGTATGTGCTCGGCGTTGCGCTACACGATCTGCGACGTCCGCATCTTGTTCAGATGTCGAGCATCCCAGTTCTCTTCCCGTCTCGGGCCGACTGCCGTGTCGACGAGACCGACTATGTCCACGTTCCCAACGTTGTGTTCTCCTGCGCCATGCTGCGCCGACCCGACGGCACCCTGCTCGTCTACTACGGCGGCAACGACACGGTGATGAATGTGGCGGTCAGCCACGAAGACGTCTTGGCCGAGTTATGTCGGCGGTACGGACAAGACCCGCGCTCCGGGCGGCTCCTCTACGCCATCTAACCGCCAGTGGCGACGATGAGATCGTCGTGAGACTCGTCACGCCGGCGCCGCGTACATCGTGAGGCGAACAAGTAACTGCTACACTTGCCAAGTCGTGGATCTCATCCCGAATTCGCATCAACGTAGATGGCGTTTTGGCGACGGCAGCAGGTCTCGCCGCGGGTCCAGGATCCCGAGCGCATCGACTCATCGACGTGGGCGCTTCTCTGACCGGCGGGCGACCGCTCGCGTCGAGAGCCCCGTGCTGTGGGCCGGCGCTGCGTCCGCGGCCCTCGTTGCGAGGCCGCGCCGAGCCAGAAGGTTGTCCTTGTGCCCTTGTCGGTTGGATTCTTGAGCACCTACCCCCCTACGCAGTGCGGCCTCGCGTCCTTCACCGCGTCGCTTCGCGCCCACCTTGTTGCGGACGGCTGCCGATGCGGCGTCGTTCGAGTGGTCGACAGGCCAGAGGCAATTGTCGGCTCGGATGTCGTTTGTCACCTCGTCCCAGGGTCGGACGCCGCGCAGGTGCAGGCCGCAGCGGCACTTGATGAGTTCGATGTTGCGGTAGTGCAGCATGAGTTCGGCATCTACGGCGGAGCCGATGGAGACGAGGTCCTCGGTGTGCTCGATCGCCTCACCGTCCCGGCGATCGTGGTCCTTCACACGGTCCTCACTGGACCGACCCGGCACCAGCGCGAGGTCCTTGAACGGGTGACTCGCCGCGCGGAAGCCGTGATCACGATGACGATGACCGCCCGTACACGACTGTTGAACTACTACAACGTCGACGCGGCGAAGGTGGTCGTGATCCCACACGGCGCGATCGACTCAACGACAGTCGGTGCACCACGACACCGGCCGGGGGCTCCGACGATCCTGACTTGGGGCCTGCTCGGGCCGGGAAAGGGCATCGAGTCTGTCATCGATGTGCTGCCCGACCTGCGTCGACTGGATCGCCGACTGCGCTACAGGGTGGTCGGCCAGACCCACCCGCGTGTGCTCGAGCGCGACGGGGAGGCCTACCGTTCCTCTTTGGTTGCCCGCGCTGCATCTCGCGGCGTCACCGACATGGTGGCGTTCGAGGCGAGCTATCTGGATGCGGCATCGCTGCAGCGGATGGTGGCTCAGGCTGACGTGGTGGTCCTGCCGTACGAGTCCCGCGAGCAGGTCACATCGGGCGTATTGATCGAGGCGGTGGCTGCCGGGAAACCGGTGGTGGCCACAGCATTCCCCCACGCGGTTGAGCTCCTGGGTCCAGGCGCCGGTTTGGTCGTCCCCCACGGTGATCGGAAAGCCCTCGCTGACGCTTTGCGCAGGGTGCTCGTCGAGCCGGGATTGGCCGCATCGATGACCGACCGGTCCGGCCGGGTTGCCCCGCAACTGCGGTGGTCCTCGGTGGCGGCCCGATACCGTGAACTAGCCGACAACCTCGTCGCGGCCACCTCGGTGATGGTGGCGTGATGGTGCCGGAACCGCCGTTCGAGCATGTCCTGCGGCTGACTGACCAGCGCGGGATATTCGAGCACGCAGACGGCGTCGTTCCTCGCTACGAATGCGGCTACTGCCTCGACGATGTTGCCAGAGCGCTGATGGTGGTCTGCCGGCAACGACCGATGACGCCGACCTTGGAGAAGCTCGCCGCCGTGTACCTGCAGTTCGTCGTGCGCGCTCAGGCGTCCGATGGCCGCTGCCACAACCGTCTTGACCGTCACGGCCGGTGGGAGGATCGTCCCGGCACCGGGGATTGGTGGGGACGAGCGCTGTGGGGTCTGGGCACCGCGGCCGCGCGCTGCCCGCAACCAGCCATCGGTGGGGCGGCATTGGCGCGATTTGATCTCAGCGCGGCCAGACGCAGCCCATACCTGCATTCGATGGCATTTGCCGCGCTGGGCGCGGCGGAAGTACTCACCGCATACCCGGGGCACCGCCCAGCGCTCGAGTTGTTGACCGCGACCGTCTCACTCGTGGGGAAACCCGACTTGAGTAGTGACTGGCCGTGGCCGCAGCCGCGCCTGACCTACGCCAACGCCGCGATCGCCGAAGCGTTGATCGCGGCCGGATGGGGGCTGGCCGACGACGACGTGTTGGCTGACGGCCTGGGTCTTCTACGTTGGCTGCTCGACCTGGAGACCTTCGAGGGCCACCTCTCGGTGACACCGGTAGGTGGTTGGGCACCGGGAGAGCCGCGGCCCGCCTTTGACCAGCAACCCATAGAGGTGGCGGCGCTGGCCGACGCCTGCCTGCGGGCGTTCGAGCTGACCGGCGACCACCGGTGGGCCGACGGTCTGGACCGCGCCATCGGCTGGTTCCTGGGCGACAACGACTCCCAGTTGGCCCTCTACGACGCGACCACCGGCGGCGGCTGTGACGCCCTGACGCCCCACGGACGCAACACGAACCAGGGCGCCGAGTCCACCTTGGCCATGGTGTCGACCCTGCAACATGCCGCTGATCGCTCGCGACGAGGCCGCCGCCTCTCCTCCGTCGGCGCCTGAGCGCCGAGACCGACGAACTCGTCATCTCCCGCACATCAGAGGTCCTCAAGCCCGACCCGCGTCGCGTGGTGGCCAGGTTTGTTCGTGAAAGGTCATGAACATCTGATCCACGGACGGACGCGTCCCGCCCCGTTCTTGAGCGGATCCTCGCCCTAGACCTCGGCGTGGCCGTATGGTGGTTGGCTACTCGGAGGCGAAGGTTCCGTACTCCGGCCTGCCCGTGGGCTGATAGACATGGATCGCCGCGCCCGCGCCGGTCGTCTTTGTGTCGACCAGCTTGAGGCCGGTGGGCAGGATGCCGTCGGCGAACAGGCGCATGCCGGCGCCTACGACGACCGGGAAGATCAGCAGGCGGTACTCGTCGATGAGCTCGTTGTTGATCAAAGTACGGGCGAGTGTGCCGCTGCCGTGCACCTGCAGCTCCCGACCGGGCTGCTTCTTCAGCTCGGTCACCGCGGCTGCGACGTCGCCCGTGATCAGCGTGGTGTGGTGCCAGTCCACCGTGGACAGAGTAGTGGAGGCGACGTATTTGGGCAGCGTGTTGAGCCGGCTCGCGATCGGGTCCGCAGGGTCGGTAATCCGCGGCCAATATGCCACGAAGATGTCGTACGTCCGGCGGCCCAGCAGGAAGGCGTCCGCCTGATCGAATACCCCTGCCATGAACGTGCCCATGTCGTCGTCGGCGTGGGGGACAAGCCAGCCGCCGCGGTCGAATCCGCCGCTGCGGTCCTCGTCGGGCCCGCCGGGGCCCTGCATGACCCCGTCCACCGACAGGAATGTGGTCAGCGTCACCTTCATGATCGTTCTCCTTCGGTGCGTGTCCTGTGTCGTGCTCTTTGGCCGTCGTTGTCGGCCGGCCGGTAGGAGAGATGACAATTCCCGAGCCGAGCGTCCGCCAGCCGGGCCAGAATGGCCCGACGGGACGGGTCCGCCACCGCCGCGAAGATGATGCTGAGCCGATCGGTTGCCACCGTATTTAGCTCCTGCGTTAATTAACGGATATGTTAAACATAGGTCGGCTGTGTTCGCGTGTCAAGCGGTTCTTCCTGCCGATCGCGGGTCCAGGCAGCGTAGGGGGGATGCGACCGGGCGCGAGCAGCACGACGGCGAGCTGCCCGCCCTATCGTCCTATGTGGGCACGACGCCAGGCATGGTAATGGATCCGGCTGACCCAAATCGGGAAGATTCAGCTAACCGGCGGTGTGGGTCTGTTGACCGGGCGGCAGGCACCCGGTACCGTGCATCTCGCCACGGCCGAGATATCGAACGCCATCCGAAGTCTCGACATTGATTGAACCTTGGACGAGGCCGTCATGAGCGACACGGACCCCCGCCGGCGTACCGCTGACCTCCTCGCGGCGCTCGGGCTGCCGGACCGCGACCGGGAAGCATCGGCAACGTCGGCACTGCGCTTCCCGGATGGTGCGCACTACCGGGTCGAGATCCCGAGCGTCGAAGGGCCGCGCTGCGTGGAGGCGGTGCTTGGCGAGGCCGCCCGGCTCGGTGTGCCGGTCACCCGAATCTCTCAGGGCACCGGGGTCGGCCTGCTCACCGACGGCGAGATCGCCGACATGGTGTCGATGACCGCGGCGGCGGGTGTCGAGCTGTCGCTCTTCGCCCGCCCGTCCGCCGGCTGGGATGCCTCGGCGATGTCGCGTGCACCGGCCGGCGCCGTCGTCGCGTCCGCCGTGCGCGGCCAGGACCAGCTATCGGCCGCGATCGATGAGATCCGGCGGGCGGCCGATCTCGGTGTACGAAGCGTGCTGGTCGCCGATGTCGGGTTGCTTTCGGTCTTCGGGCAGCTGAGGACGCGCGGCGAGCTCCCCGCCGACATGCGGGCGAAGGTTTCGGTGATGCTTCCGGTGGCCAATCCGGCGACTGCGGTGGTGATGGTGCGTCTCGGCGCGGACACGCTGAACCTGCCCACCGACCTCACGCTGGGGCAGGTCGCCGCAATCCGCGAGGCCGTCGCGGTTCCCCTTGACGTGTACGTCGAGGCGCCGGACAACCTGGGCGGGTTCGTCCGGCACTACGAGCTGCCGCGGCTCGTCACGTGCGCCGCTCCGGTGTACGTGAAGTTCGGCCTGCGCAACGCCCCGGACGTGTATCCATCCGGAACCCACCTCGACGAGCTCACCGTGGCACTGACGAAGGAGCGGGTGCGCCGTGCCCGGCTCGGGCTCGACCTCCTCGAGCGAGCCGGCTCGGCTGCGGCGTGTTCCAAGCCTGGGGCGGCCGGGCTCGCCCTGCCCGTCCATGAGGAACCGTACAATCAGGACGCTTAACAACAGTTGAGGCGATGACCGTGTTACCCAGCCAACCGCTCGGCCGCACCGGAATGCAGCTCAGCACCGTCGGGCTTGGCGCCTGGGCGATGGGCGGCCCAGGCTGGGAGGCCGCGTGGGGACCGCAGGAGGACGCCGACTCGATCGCCACCATCGTGCACGCCGTCGAGAGAGGTGTGAACTGGGTTGACACCGCGCCGATCTACGGTCGCGGCCACTCCGAAGAGGTGGTTGGCCGGGCACTCGCCGCGCTCCCGGCGGACGATCGGCCCCACGTCTTCACCAAGTGTGGACTGTGGTGGGACGACACAGACCCGATGGCACCGCCTGCGCGTGACACCCGTCGGATCCGTCGGGAGGTGGAGCACTCGCTCACCCGGCTGAGCGTCGAACGAATCGACCTGTACCAGGTGCATTGGCCACCCTTCGACATTCCGGTCGAGGAGTACTGGCCGACCATGGTCGCGATGCGTGCCGAGGGCAAGGTGCGTGCCATCGGAGTGTCCAATTTCGACACGGCGCAGCTGGCCGAGGCCGAGGCGCTCGGCCACGTCGACAGCCTCCAGCCGCCGCTGTCGCTGCTGCGCCGCACCGCGGTTGATGCGGAGATCCCTTGGTGCGCGGCGAACGGCACCGGCGTGATCGTCTATAGCCCTTTGGAGTCCGGCCTGCTGAGCGGGGCGTTCGACGCCGGCCGGGCCGGCTCGTTGCCGGCATCGGATTGGCGGGCCACCGCACCTGAGTTCGCCGGTGCCGCGCTTCGGCGCAATCTCGCGCTCGTAGAAGCGCTGCGCCCGATCGCAGCCCGCCATGGCGTCAGCGTGGCGGCGGTGGCGATCGCCTGGACGCTCGCGCAGCCGGGTGTCACCGGCGCGATCGTGGGCGCGCGCTGCCCGACCCAGGTCGACGGCTGGCTCCCGGCCGCCCGGCTCGCGCTCACCGCGGACGACCTCGCCGAGATCGACGCCGCGATCGTCGCGCGCCACGGCGTAGCCGCCTCGGACCTCGGTGGCATCGAGCAGATCGGAGGTTCATGATGCGCGCCTACGTGGTGGAGAGCCCCGGTAGGCACGGCCTGGCCGAACTGCCCGAGCCCGTGCCGGGCCCCGGCGAGCTGCTCGTCGCACCCGCCGCGGTCGGCGTCTGCGGCTCAGACCTCGAGTTGGTCGACGGCCGGCGGCCCGCCGAGTACGTGCGCTATCCGGTGATACCCGGCCACGAATGGGCCGGGCACGTCGTGGCCTGCGGCCCCGGCGTCGTCGGGATCGAGCCGGGCATGCCGATCGTCGCCGAGGGCGTGCGTGCCTGCGGCCGGTGCGCGCGCTGCGCGGAGGGGCGCAACAACCTCTGTTCGGCGGAGTACGCCGAGACGGGGTTCACCCACCCGGGTGCGCTGGCCGATCGGCTGGTCGTACCTGCCCACCTCGCCCATCCACTCTCGACGCAGCGTCCGGTCGCAACCGCCGCACTCATCGAGCCGGCTGCCTGCGTGGCCACAGGACTCCTGGAAGTGGGCATACCGCGCGCCGGTTCGCGAGTTGCGGTCGTCGGTGATGGCCCACTCGGCCTGCTCGCCGTCTCCCTGCTGCGGCTTACCTCCCCCCGGGAGCTCCTGCTGGTTGGCTCGCGGCCGCAGCGCATTGAGCACGCCACCCGCATCGGCGCGACCGCCACCGTGCGGCGCGACCAGGTAGAGGGCACCGGCGGGTACGACATTGTGGTCGACTGCACGAATTCGGCGGCCGGTGCCGCGGCGGCGCTCGGTCTCGCCCGCCGAGCGGGCACGGTCGTGCTGCTGGGCATCTCCGGCACCGGCACACCCGCGGTTGATCCGGACGTCATCAGCCTCGGCAATCTCCGCGTCCAGGGCATCTTCGCCGCCTCCCGTGCGGCGTGGCGGTGGCTCGTCGAGCTGTACGGCGCGGGACTCTTCGACCCGTCGCCACTCATCACGCACCGCTTCGAACTCGGGCGGGTCGACGAGGCGTTCGCCGTCCTCGCCGATCGCAACGCCGGCGCGCTCAAGGTTCTCGTAGAGCCGAACAGCGCATGACCGGCGTTACCCTAACCTGGCTCGGCCAGGCTGGGTTCCTGCTACGCGGTGGCGGCGCCACCGTACTAGTCGACCCCTTCTTGTCCAACGTGGACGAGCGCCGGATTCCGCCCCCGCTGGACCCGACAACGCTGTCTGATGTGGACCTTGTGCTGTGCACCCACGAACACTGGGATCACCTGGACGGCCCGACGGTGGCCGCTGTGACGATGGCCTCTCCCGATGCGCGCGTCGTCGTGCCGGCACCCGTCGCCGATCAGGCGGTCGCCGCTGGCGTGCCAGCGCAGCGCGTCGTGGGCGCGGTGGCGTACGAGCCGTTGACCGGCCTCGCCATTTCGGTCACCCCGGTGCCGGCCTGTCACGGCGTCGATGTCGCCGACGCCTACAACTTTGGACAGGACCTGTCCGGCGGGCTGGTCCGCTACCTCGGGTACGTGCTGGAGTTCGCCGATGTTCGCGTCTATCACGCCGGAGATACGACCTGGTGGCCGGGCCAGGAGCGGGTGCTGCGCGACCTCGGGGTCCACGTCGCGTTGCTACCGATCAACGGCCGCGACGCCGTCCGCGAGGCGGCCAACATCGTGGGCAATCTCGACCACCGGGAGGCGGCCCTGCTCGCCGCGGCGGCCGGTGTCGAACTCCTCGTGCCGATGCACTGGGACATGTTCGAGGCCAACCGCGGCTTCCCCGACCAGCTTGTCGCGGTCATCGAGCGGCTCGGGCTCGACGTGCCCACGCTCGTGCCCCGCATCATGCGACCCTTCCATTTCATGCCAGCCGGCCAGGTCACTCCAGCCGGCCAGGTCACTCCAGCCGACACCGGATAACCCTCTTGGTCACCCGTGCGCCGATACGCCGGCCACGAAGCGGCGGTGGCCGAGCCGTTCGGAGAGGGCCTGGGCACCACCGCGGATGAGGTCCGTCCACGTGGCGCCCCGCTCCTCTGTCCAGCGCAGCGCCGGCACCGAGATGCTCATGGCTGCAACGATGCGGCCGGTGTGGTCGCGCACCGGAGCAGCGACACACCGGACCGAGTCGTTGGACTCGCACTCGTCGTACGCAACGCCCTCAGCCCGCACCGTGGCAAGGTGCACGCGCAGCTTGGCGACGGTGGAGATGCTGTTGGGCGTCATCGCCGGCAGCGCCTGCCCGCGCGGGTACGTCACGGCGAGGGCCTCCTTGGTCAGCCCGGAGAGCAGCATCTTGCCCACTGCCGTGCAGTGCGCCGGCAGGCGGCGGCCGACGGCGGAGACCATTCGGACTGGGTGGGTGCTGTCGACCTTTGCCACGTACACCACCGAGTCACCGTCGAGGACCGCGATGTGGACGGTCTCGTCGCAGGCTGCGGCGATCTCGGCGGCCGCCTCCTGCGCCTCACGTACCAGATCCAGCCGGTCGGCGAACTGGCTGCCGAGCTGGAAGAGCCGCAAGCCGAGCCGGAACCTGATGGGCCCGCCGGCGACCGCCTCGAGGTATCCGCGGTCCACGAGGGTCGTCACCAACTCGTGGACGGTGGTCCTGGGCAGATCGAGGCGCTCGATGATGTCCGGTGCGGACAGCGTCGGCCGGTCGAGGAACAGCTCAAGGATGTCCAATGCCCGACTGAGCGCGGGAACGGCACGACCCATCATCACTCACCCGACCCCATTAGACGCTGGCCTCGCCGGATGGCGGCACTGGGCCGCTGTTGCGTCGCTCCCAACCCTCGGCCATCAGGTTGAAGTGTGCCCGGGTACGAGGCCGGGCAGCGGCCGCCGCGCGGTCGAGTTTCACGCCGAGTCCGGGCGCGGTGGGCAGTCGGAAGCACCCGTCTGCTGGGTCCACGCTCGGCGCGCCCTCGACGATCTCGGACAGCCATGGATCGGCGAAGTCGTTGAAGTGCTCCAGCACCTTGTAGTTGCCGCAGGCGATCGCGAAATGAAGGTTGGCGGCGGTGCCGACGGGTCCACAGACGTTGTGTGGCGCCATCAACAGACCGTATGCGCCCGCCCACCCTGCGAGCTTCTGGATGGCGGTCACGCCACCGAAGTGGGTCAGGTCGGCCTGCACGATGTCGACAAGTCCCTGCTCGAACATCTCGCGGAACTCCGACAGCTCGTGTACCCGTTCGCCGGTAGCGATGGGCAGGGTCGTGCCCGCGCGTACGCGGCGCAGGGCCGAAACGTGGTACGGCGGCACCGGCTCTTCGATCCACTCTGGACGATAAGGCTCCAGCGCACGGGCTGCCGCGATCGCGGTGGCGGCGGTGAATCGGCCGTGCATCTCCACCATCAGCGCGACGTCAGGGCCGACCGCCTCCCGGATCGCGGCGACAATGTCGACGGCGACGCCGAGCTGGCGGTGGTCGAGCTCGGCGGTGGCCGAGCCGAACGGGTCGACCTTGAGTCCGCGGTACCCCCGCTCCACGACGCGCCGGGCCATGTCGGCGTACGACATCGGGTGCCGGTCGCCCTGGTACCAGCCGTTGGCGTAGGCCGGCACCCGGTCGCGGAACGCGCCACCGAGCAGCCGCCAGACCGGCACCCCGAGAGCCTGGCCTATCAGGTCATGACACGCCTGGTCGATGCAGGCGAGCGCGGTCTGTGTCACCTCGCCAGCACGCCCGTACTCCTCCCAGGAGAAACGCCAGGCGAGGCGCTCCGTGTCGAAGGGGTCGGCCCCGATGACGTAGCGACCCGCGAGCTCGGTGACGCAGGCGAGCAGTGTGTCGGTCTTATTGAGCATGCGGGCCTCACCAACGCCACGCAGGCCGTCATCGGTGACGAGCTCGACGAAGGTGAGCTCGCGCCAGGGAGTCCCAACGACCACAGTGGAGACGCCAACGATCTTCACGAGACTCTCCGCCCCATCGCCGTGGTCATGCCGGCCATCATGCAGGATCCATACGAACAGCGGCAAGGATGTCACATGAGTGCGCGTTCAATCCCGTCGGAGGAGTGGGTCGTGACCGTTGGATTTGATCAAGGGATGAATCCCGCCACCGGCGAGCCGGTCGGCGCTCCGGTGCCGCACACGACGGCCGCGGAGGTGGACCGGGTGTGCCGCGAGGCCGCCGCGGCGGCGCCCGCGCTCGCCGGCATGCCGATCCCGGCCCGCGCCGAACTGCTGCGCGCCGCTGCCCGGGCGATGGAGCGCGCTCGCGGGCAGATTGTTGCCGTCGCCGACCAGGAGACCGGGCTCGGCGCTACCCGTCTCGGCAGCGAGCTGACCCGGACGGTCGGGCAGCTCGAGTTGTTTGCCGACGCGGTCATTGAGGGCTCGGTCCTGGAGATCGTGATCGATCTGCCGGATCCATCGGCCCGCCCGGCGCCGAGGCCGGACCTGCGACGAATGTTGGTGCCGCTCGGCCCGGTGGCGGTCTTCGCGGCAAGCAACTTTCCGCTCGCGTTCTCCGTCGCCGGCGGCGACACCGCGAGCGCGCTCGCCGCCGGGTGCCCGGTAGTGGTCAAGGCTCACTCCGGCCATCCGGGACTGTCGGTCCTCTGTGGACAGCTGGTGGGCGAGGCGCTCACGCGCGCCGGCGCGCCCGCCGGCAGTATCGGCCTGGTCCACGGCACCGACGCGGGGCGAGCGCTGGTCACCCATCCGGCCATTGCCGCGGGTGGCTTCACCGGCTCGCAGGCCGCCGGCCGGGCCCTCTTCGACCTCGCCAGCCAGCGGCCCGACCCAATCCCGTTCTACGGCGAGCTCGGCTCCCTCAACCCGACCGTGGTGACGCCCGGCGCGGTGGCAGCGCAGGGGGCCGAACTGGCCGCCGGCTTCGTGGGGTCGCTCACGCTCGGCGCTGGGCAGTTCTGCACCAAGCCGGGGCTGCTGTTCCTGCCCAAGGGCCATGACCTCGACGCCGCCCTGGCCGACGCACTACGGTCGGCCACCGTCGGGCCGCTGCTCAACGCGCGCATCCGCATCGGGTATCTGCAGACCGCAGCCGCCCATGCGTCGGTGCGCGGGACCCGCCCGATCGTGCCGGTCACCGACGTGTCTGCGGCCGGATATCGGGTGGCGCCACAGCTCCTGGCCGTACCCGCCACCGAGCTTGTCGCGAACGCCGACACGCTGCTGGAGGAGTGCTTCGGCCCGGCGGCGCTCGTCGTCGAGTACGGCGACGCCGACGACCTCGACCGAGCGCTCGGCGCGCTACCTGGCAGCCTCACGGCGACGCTGCACGCCGATCCAACCACCGAGGCCGATGTGGCACGGCGGCTCATCGGCTGGTTCACCGCGCGCGCCGGTCGCATCGTGTGGGCGAGCTGGCCCACCGGCGTCGCTGTGACGTGGGCGATGCAGCACGGTGGGCCCTGGCCGGCCACCACCGCATCGATCCACACCTCAGTCGGGATCACCGCGGTGCGCCGGTTTCAGCGGCCCGTGGTCTACCAGGGGTTGCCCGAACCGTTGCTGCCGGAGCTGTTACGCGACGACAACCCGCTCGGCATCACGAGGCGAATCAACGGCGTACTCTCCGCCGGACCGGTGCTGGCAGCCCGCGATCTTCCGGCGCCGGCCTAGGCGACCCGTCCCTGCATCCCCCAGCATCCCCCAGCATCTCAATACGGAAACGATTGTATGCAATCGTATGCAGTCTGCGGTACGGTCCGACTTGCCCGGCGTCCGCACCTTGGCATCCCGCACTGTCCGGTCAGGCCGGGTCCACTCGACATGGAGGAGCTCGGGATGAGGAGTCGTCTCAAGTGGTCTGTCTTCCTGACCGCGACGATCCTGACCGTCGCGGCCTGTAGCCGGGGGGCTGACACGCCGCCCAGCGCCGGTCAAGGCCCGCCAGCAACCACGTCATGTGCCAGCACGGGCGAGCTCACGATGTGGGAGCGCTCGGGCGGTAACAAGCAGATGGTGGACATGCTCGTCGAGGCCTGGAACACCAAGAACCCCACGTGCAAGATCAACCTCACCTACATTCCGCACACGGAGATGGTGGGGAAGATCGCCCAGGGGATCGCATCCGGCGACGTACCCGACCTGATGGGCATGGATCTCATCTACGCCCCGCAGTTCGAGAAGGCGGGTCAGCTGGTTGACCTCACCGACCGGATCAGCAGTTGGCCAGAGCTGCAGACGGCCAGCAAGGGGCACATGACGGTCGCGACGTTCGAGAACCGGCTGTACGGCGTCCCCCTCTACGCCGACGTATCGGCACTCTTCTACAACAAGGATCTCTTCACCAGGGCCGGACTCGACCCCAACAAGCCACCGACGAGCCTGACCGAGCTACGTACCTATGCCGACAAGATCACCGCGTTGGGCGGCGGCATCAAGGGCTACTACCTGCCCGGCAACTGCGCTGGCTGCAACATCTTCACCGTCGGTCCGCTGATGTGGGCGTCCGGTGCCAAGATCGAGTCGGCCGCCCCGGGAGACGAGCCGCTCACCGGCGACGGGGTCAAGCAGGTGCTCCAGTTCACCCGCGACATGGTCAAGTCCGGCAATGTGCACGAGGGCGACCGGACCGAGAACGGCGAGACCTTCCACCTACAGTTCGGCTCCGGCAAGGTCGGCATGATGGGGACGGGAAACTTCAACATCACGCTGGCCCGTCAGCAAAACCCGAAGATGAACTTCGGCATCGGTCTGCTGCCCGGGGTTGGGCCGAACTCCTCGGCCTCGTTCATCGGCGGCGACCTGGTCGTCGTGCCGAAGGGCAGCACGCGGGTGGACGACGCGGTCAACTTCATGAAGTTCCTGCTCTCGGATGACGTGCAGGTTGAGGTGTACGCAAAGGCGCTCAACCTGACCACTCGCAGCGACATGGTCAACAACAAGTACTTCACTGCCGAGCCCCTCGTCCAGGATGTGGCCAAGGCGCTCACCGTCGGCCGGACTCCGTACACGCTGACGTTCTTCGAGCAGATCAACTCACCGCAGGGTCCGTGGCTGCGAATGCTGCAGCGTGCCTACTACACCAACGACAGCCTCGACACGATCATCGCCGACGCCAAGAAGGAGATGAAGGCCATCTCCGACCAGTCATAGAGTTCGGCGACAGTTGTTCCTCTTCGTGTCCACCGGGGTCGGATTGCTCTCCATAGGAGTCCGCCCCCGGTGGACACGTACGACGCCCACGGTCCGCGCGGTTCAGGGTGGAGGTCGGATGCGCCGCAGCCTGCGAGGCCGGCTGGTCGGGATCGCCTACCTGGCCCCGGCGTTAATCTTCGTGCTGGCCTTTACCGCGTACCCGCTGGGCCAGATGGTCTGGATGTCGTTGCACAACTGGTCCCTGATCACCCCGCCGAGGTATGTGGGACTCGGCAACTACGAGCGAGCGTTCTCCGACACCCAGTTCTGGGTCTCCTTCCTGTTCACACTCAAGTACACCGCACTCATCACGCCGGTACTTATCGTCGGCGGGTACGCATTGGCGCTGCTGACCTCGCAGAACTCGCCGCTGCGCAGGTTCACCCGGACCGTCGTGTTCATCCCGGTCGTCATCGGCCTGGGGGTGTCGAGCCTCCTCTGGTACTGGTTATTCAGCACCGATTTCGGCCTGGTGAACCGGATCTTGCTTGACCTCGGGCTCATCTCCAAACCCGTCCTGTGGCTGGGGGTGGACGCCGATACGTCCAACCTGGCGATCAGCACGTCCGTCGTGTGGAAGGTCATCGGTTTCGGGATGATCCTTTTCGTCGGCGCGATCCAGGCGATCCCCAGCGAGATCACGGAAGCCACCCTGGTCGATGGCGCCAGCTACCGGCAGCGCGTGACCCGAGTGATCCTGCCGTTGACGCTGCGGACGGTGCTGCTCGTCACGCTGGTGAGCGTTATCGGCTCGCTGCTCGCGTTCGATCAGTTCTACATCATGACCGCCGGGCAGCCGCAGAACGAGACCGCGACCTCCGTCTTCTACGTGTATCTGAACTCCTTCCCCTATCTGAAGCTCGGCTATGGAGCGGCCCTGTCGTTGGTCCTGGCGCTGACCATCCTCGCCTTCACCGTCATCCAGTTGCTCCTCACCCGCCGGAGCCACTCGTGACCGCGACGCTGGAGTTGCTGCGGACCCGGACGGTCGCCGTTCGAATACGCGTCGGCCGCACCGGCTACCTGCTCGGCGCGGTGTGCGTCGCCATCTGCACGGTCATGCTCCTGCCCCTGGTCCTGTCGGTCTTCGCGTCCGTGAAGCCGACCGCCGAGGCAGCCGCCTCGCCACCGACCTACTACCCGCACGGCCTGAGCCTCGACAGCTACCAGCGGCTCTGGACCTACCAGGAGGGCCTGCCCACCTACCTGGCCAATAGCCTCGGCACGGCGTTGCTGACGATCGTCCTTACCCTCCTGCTCACCGTGCCCGCGGCGTACGCGCTGGCACGGTTCCCAATCCCCGGCAAGGAGGTGATCTTCGTTGTCCTGCTGTTGGCGCTCATCGTCCCGTACCAAGCACTTCTGACACCGATGTTCCTGATGTTCGCGAAGATGGGGCTGACCAACTCGCTGCTCGGTCTCGCCGTCCTGCACACGGCCATCCAGTTGCCTTTCAGCCTTTACATCCTGCGCAACAGCTTCAGCGCCGTGCCACGGGAGCTCGAGGAAGCGGCCATAATGGACGGTGCATCGTCGTGGCAGGCGTTGCGCCGGGTATTTATCCCGTCGACGGTGCCCGCGATCGTCACCGTCGCGCTGTTCGCCTTCATCATGTCGTGGAACGAATTCCTCGGTGCCCTCGTCGTGATGAGCCGCAGCTCGAAGTTCACCCTCCCGTTGATCCTGGCCACCTCCCGTACCGAGACGAGTCTCGGTGGCACGGACTGGGGAATGCTGCAGGCCGGCATCACCATCTCGATCATCCCGTGCGTTCTTGTCTACCTGCTGCTCCAGAGGTACTACGTGTCCGGCCTGATGAGCGGAGCGGTCAAATGAGCACCAGTACGGTGTGGCCCTCGGCAACGGCGACTTCGCGGCTGCGGCCGCTCGAGTCCCCGCAGCTACAGATCGTCGACGGGTTCTGGGCCGACCGCCTGCGACTCAACCGGGAGCGCACCATCCCACACGGCCTCGACCAGATACGGCGCAGGGGAGCGCTCGACAACCTTGGGCTGGCGGCCGGCGCGCAGGGGGACTATCAGGCTCTCGCCGACTCCGCAGGCTTTACCTTTCCGTTCCTGGACTCCGACGTCTACAAGTGGCTCGAGGCGGTGGGCTGGGAACTCGGCCGGGCCGCGGATTCTCCCCTGGCGACGGCCGCCGACGAGGTGATCGCCATCGTGGCGGCGGCGCAGCGGCCCGACGGCTATCTCAACAGCTACGTCCAGGTCGTCGGCGGGGGGACGCCGCACCGCGACCTCGCCTGGGGGCACGAGTTCTACTGCGTCGGTCACTTGATCCAGGCCGCGGTCGCCTGGCACCGCACGGTCGGTGACGACCGGCTGCTCGCGGTCGCGGTCCGCGCGGCCGACCGGATCGACGACGAGTTCGGGCCTACCGGAAGGTCCGGTG
This sequence comes from Micromonosporaceae bacterium, assembly GCA_020027875.1. Classification (GTDB taxonomy): domain Bacteria; phylum Actinomycetota; class Actinomycetes; order Mycobacteriales; family Micromonosporaceae; genus JAXIPB01. The sequence continues at coordinate 34,548 of JAHRHA010000039.1, forward strand.
TGGACGGACATCCCGGAATCGAGATGGCGCTGGTCGAGCTGACGCGGGTCACGGGCGACCGGCGCTACCTGACGTTGGCCGCCCGGATGCTTGAGTTACGCGGCCACGGGCTGCTCGGGCACGGGCGGTTCGGCGCCCAGTACTGGCAGGACCATCAACCGGTCCGGCAGGCCGCGACGGTCGCTGGTCACGCCGTCCGGCAGCTCTACCTCGACTGTGGCGCCGTCGATGTGGCCGTCGAACTCGACGACCACGATCTGCTTGCCGCCGTGCAGCGTCGTTGGCATGACCTGGTACGCACCCGTACCTACCTGACCGGCGGTATGGGCAGCCGGCATCGCGACGAAGCCTTTGGGGATCCCTACGAGCTCCCGCCCGACCGCGCCTACGCCGAGACGTGTGCGGCTATCGCGAGCGTCATGCTCGCCTGGCGCCTGCTGCTGGCGACGGGTGACGCAGGCTACGCCGATGCCATCGAGCGAGCCATGTACAACGGTGTCCTGGCCGGGATCTCGCTGACCGGTGCGCGGTTCTTCTACACCAACCCGCTGCAGCTGCGGACTCTTCGCGCCAGCGATCCGCCTGGGCACGGGGAGCGCGTCCCCTGGTTCCCGTGCGCGTGCTGTCCGCCCAACCTCATGCGACTGCTCAGCTCATGGCAGCAGTACCTGGCGACCAGCGACAACGCCGGGGTCCAGATGCACCAGTACGCCACGGCGGACATACAAGCGGACATCGCGGCCGGGGCCGTCCGGCTCTCGGTCCGCACCGACTATCCATGGAATGGTCGGGTCACCGTCCACATCGTCCAGACCCCCGATCAACCATGGACCCTGTCGCTGCGCGTGCCCCAGTGGTGCCGATCCGCGACACTGATCGGACCCGGGGGCGCCGGGCCTCGGGCGGCCGGCGAGGGATCGGTCGCGCTGTCGCGGCATTGGCAGCCGGGGGAGACCGTCATCCTGGACCTCGACCTGCCGGTTCGCGTCACCGAACCGGATCCGCGAATCGACGCCGTGCGCGGATGTGTCGCCATCGAGCGCGGCCCACTCGTCTACTGCATTGAGTCGGCCGACGTGGCGTCGGACTCGCCGCTCGAAGAACTGCGATGGGATCCCGAGCGGCAGCCCGTGGCGGTAGCGAGGCCAGACATCGGCGACGCCGTCGTCGGAGTCAACGTCCCGGTGGTCCCTCCTGGCTCCACCGATTCCAGCCCAGCCGCGACGGTGGCCGGCGCGATTCCGTACTTCGCCTGGGCCAACCGGAGGGTCCAGGGAATGCGGGTGTGGATTCCCCGCTAACCCCTTCGCATCCAGCTCTCCTATCGCCCCCAAGATCGCCGTGATCATGATGTGACCGTCGTGAAACAGCGTCGATCATGACCTCCAGGTCATGATCGACGCCAAGAGGGGAGGCGTCAGGCGGCGGTCGGTGGCGCGGTGGAGTCGCGAACGATCAACGTAGGCTCGAACACGTCGAGAGACGGCCTTCGTGCGGCGTCCGGCTCACGCGCCAGGCTGACCGCTCGGGCGATCGCGTGACCGACGATCTCCGAGATCGGCATCCGCAATGTGGTCAGCGCAGGCACTGTGTGGGCGGCGATCAGGATGTCGTCGAAGCCCACCACGGACAGCCGCTCCGGAACTGTTGCGCCGAGGCTGTGCGCCGCGTGCAGCACACCGACTGCGACCAGGTCCGTCGACGTCGCCACGGCCGTGGGTGGCTGCGGGAGTTCCAGCAGCAGCCGCAGCGCCGCATCGCCCCCGGCCAGCGTGTTCGGGCAGCGCCTGAGGTAGTCGGGTGGGGCGTCGCCGAACCGGTCGCGCATGAAGTCGAGGTAGGCGTCCTCCCGCACCCGGTAGTCACCGGGTAGTTCGGCACTCACAAACGCGATGCGTCGGTGCCCGAGACACTCGAGATGGCCAAGCCCGGCCCAGATGCCGGCCCGGTCATCGGCATCCGCTGTCGGAAACTCGAGCGGACTCGTCCCCTGCCAGAGCGCCACCACGGGTACGAGCGACTGCCTCAGGTCGGCCAGTAGCTGCGGGTAATCCTGCATATCGCCGAGCAGGATGATGGCATCGGTGTGCCGGGTCTCCAGTACAGCGGTCAGGGAGACTACCTCGCTCACGCGGTCCGGTGCATGACCCAGGACGACGTTGTAGCCATGGGCCATCGACTCGACCACCAAGGCCTCGATCGCCCCCGCGAAGAACGGGTCGCTGAAGTCCCGGACCACGGCGCCGATCAGGTTCGTTGAGGCCCCCCGCAGCCCGCGCGCCAGCGGGTTCGGCCGGTAGCCGAGTCGACGCGATGTCTGGATCACCCGCTCTCGGGTCTCCGGCGCGATCGGAACCCTCGTCGGGACGTTGTTGAGAACCCGCGACACCGTGCTCTGAGACACCGCGGCCGCGGCCGCGATGTCGCGCATCGTCACCACCGGTCGCCGGACAACCGACGGCGCCGATGCTTCGATCGGACCAGGTAGGTCCTCCGGCGTCGAGCCGGGATCATGCACCTTGCGCGGCATCGGCGCAACGATAGCATCTGAATGCGGTCATACGATTGCAGGCACCGTGCCAGACGCATTGCCATTGGTTGCGTCAGCTCGTGACCGTGAGCATTTCCATCACGTTGGACGACGAGCTGGGCGAGGATCTCAACGCTGCTGTAGCAGGTGGCAGCGTTCCGCGCTCGTTGCTGAGGCAATTCGCGACTATCTAGACCGTCGTACCGTCGCTGCTGCGGCCGTGGCATGCCTCCCTCTCAGGCGACGATGCCGCCGCGTTCGCAGACTTCAACGCCGCGTGATAGCTAAGCGAAGCGTTGAACGAACGCGAGAGCGATGTCGGCGACGTCCCGCCAGCCACCGTCGATCGTCAGGGAGTGTCCCCGGTTCGCGATCTCGACGAACTCGGTCACGCCTTCGTTGCGTTGCTGGCGGTGGTATGCGGCTTCGGAGATTGCCCGCGGAACGGTGTGGTCCCGCTCGCCGGAGATGATCAGCACCGGACCTCGTTGCGGGTTCTCCGTGTCGACCTTCGCCTCGGTCCAGGGGTTGAGATTGGCGGTTGCCGCCTGGAACAGTGGCGCACCCGCGGCGGGCACCGCGAACGTCTCGTAGAGCTGCTTGGCCTCGTTCTCGCCTACGGCATTGGCGAAGGCGAACCGGAACTGGTCGTAGGTGAGGGGCACCGCCCGGTGCCGGTTGGCCGGGTTGCCGAGGACGGGCGCTGAGGACTTCAGCGACGAGAAGGGCAGCGGGAGCACGCCGCGGAACGGCGCGCCGTCGATCGCCACGGTGGCCGACGACAAGCCCCGGCCTGATTTGCGCGAGCAGACCACCGGAGGAGTGGCCAATGACCGCCGGCTTCTTCTCCAGTCTGGCGATGACGGCCCCATAGTGGTCGGCCACCTGACCGATGGTCTTGTTCGCGAACACCTCAGGATGGGCCTGGGCCTCCTCGACCGTGTTCGGGTCGTCCGGCCATCCGGGCGTCAGCGGCGCATAGCCGGCCGCCTCGAATACCTCCGCCCACCGGTCCCAGCTGCTCGGCAGGAGCCAGAGACCATGGATGAAGACGACCGGTGTGCGGCCGGTCGCGTTAGCTTGGTCGACCTCATCCAGGGTGGTGGCTGGGATCTGCGGCGTGGCTTCAGACGGTTCGCTGCGACCAGCGTGCGGCGGGTGCAGCTTGGTGCGTCACTCAGCGATTGTCATCCGGTCAGCGGTGTGATGTTGTAGTTCATCCGGAAGAAGTTGTCGGGGTCGTACTGTGCCTTGACCCGGCCGAGTTTTTGCGTACTTCTCCGGCCCGCCGAAGGCTTCGACGACTCGGTCCATCTCGTCGAAGGTGAGCATGTTGACGTAGATTCCCTTACCGACCCACGGCGCGAGCTCGCTGACGATCTTCCGAGTCCGCTCGATGTAGTCCTGATCGTCGGCCGGGTCGTCCCAGCTCATCGCGAAGTTCAACCACATCAGGTACTCACGGTTCGAGAACGCGGTGGCGTCCTCCGCGACGTCGCCGATCGCTCCGCCGACGCCGATGATCTCGACCTCGCCGTGCTTCGGCATGTCCTTCCAGAAGTCGACGAGAGTGTCGATCGCGTCGTCGGTCAGCTCCGATACGTCCAGGGGTACGCCGGGGTATACAGCAGCTTCCTCCTGCACGCCGAAACGGGACGCCGAACGCTACGGCGTGCCCGCGCACGAGATCCTCCAACGCGTCGGCGAAGCCGGCTATGTCGGCGGTCAGGAAGACATGATCATCGATATCGCGATCCAACTCGCTCAGGACCAGGCGGATGGCTCCGCCATCATCTCGTCCTCGAACACGCCATAGGGCACACCGCCGGACGTGTAGCCCGCGACGAAGTATCTCCTTCCGTCCAGCATGATCCACCAGTCTGCGTCGATATCGTCGGCGAACTGCTTGGCCTTGCGGCGCGGGGCAGATGGCGGCCGCTGCGCCCACTTCTCGGCGGAGGGAGGAAGGGGAAGGCCGATCGCCGCGAGCTCGGCGTAGGCGGTGTAGGCGTCGACGCCATAACGCTTCGCGTAGGCCTTCACTGTGACCGTCGCGCCAGATCGGATCCAGTTACGCGCCGACTCCAGGCGTTGCTGCTTGCGCATCCGATGACGCCGCGGCTGCATGCAGGAATGGTACGAGATATGTGAGCGCGCATGCACGTACTCCCGCGGGCGACGCGCGAGGAATTAGAGGGCCGTTCGACTAGTGGTCACCTAGTCACCGGGCTCCGGCCGGCGCTGGCTGCTGCTGGTTGGTATTTCCGGTGTATTACTCGGAGTGACCGACAGCCAGCGACCTGGACCATAAACCTTGCCCTTCGTTTGCTCTGCTCACTGGGAGGCAACACCGCGATGAGCTGGGACTTCGCCTTATTGACACATTACATCTACCGTCACTGATATAACGCAGGGTTGCCGGAGCCGGGCCGGAGGGACGCTCACCACAGCACGTCGCTCGTTGCGGGCGCACCTCTCGGTCACCAGACGCGATGGGTCGTACGGGCAAAGCCGCAGCTCAGGGCTGTGCTTCCTGCCGGTGAACAGAGCAAACGGCCCCGAAGGTTTGTGGCCGAGGTGCCGGCTCCCCATTACTCTGCGCAACCGCCGCGAGATAGAAAGAAAGGAGGACCGGCGCCGGTCCGACCCGCGACGAACTAACGGGGGCAACCACTAGTCATGTCCACAGTTCGTCCAGGGTCGGTAGCGCTATCCGCACCGCGGTGCTGGCAGGTATGCGCGCGGCTGCATTGCGTGGACGGTCTTCGTGGATGTCCATTGTGGCGATCGCCGTGTCGTCGAGGAATCTGCTGGCCGGGGCGTAGCTGTGTTTGTCGTCGTACGCGCGACGGTGGTGCGGCATGCGCAACGGGGTGTAGATCGAGAGCTCGTCCCGGGCCCGGGTCGCGGCAACGTAGAAGAGGCGTTGTTCCTCGGTCAGGCCGGTGCCCGTGGACAGGGCCATGTCGGAGGGGAACGCGCCATCGATGACGTGGATGACGTGGACGCAGTTCCATTCCAGGCCTTTGGCGGAGTGGATGGTGGACAGCACGAGAAAGTCCTCCTCCAAGTGCGGCGGGCCGGCGAGGTCACTGGTCGAGGCGGGTGGGTCGAGGGTGAGGTTGGCGACGTAGTCAGCCAGTGTGGGCGAGTTGGCCGCGGCGCTGACGAGCCGATCGAGGTCGGCGAGCCGGGCGGCGTGGTCGGGGTAGCGCACGGTCAGCAGCGGCCGCAGCATCTCGAGGATGCGTTCGGCCCGGGCCGCCACGGTGGGCTGCTGGCGGGCGGCGGTGAGCGCATCGAGGGTGCCGGCGAGTGCGGTGCGGGTACGCGCGGGTGCCGCCGCGACGACGAAGGGATGCCGTAGTTCGGTGTCCGGCTCGCCCGGCCCCAACGCGGCGAGCAGGGTACGGGCCTTGGCCGGGCCGATGCCATCGTGCAGGCGCAGCAGCCGGAACCACGCGATCTCGTCGAGCCGGTTGTCCAGTAGCCGCACGCTGGCGATGAAATCCTTCACGTGGGCTGCCTCGAGGAACTTCAGTCCACCGAACTTGACGAAGGGCACCCGACGGGCGGTCAGTTCAATCTCGAGCAGGTCGCTGTGGTGCGCGGCGCGCATGAGTACAGCCTGGTCTTTGAGCGCCCGGCCCTCTTCGGCGGCGTCGAGGACGGCGTCGACGACCAGACGCGCCTCGGCCGAAGCGTCATGGCATCGCACGAGGCGGGGGCGGGACCCGCCGTCACGGTCAGAACGCAGCTGTAGCCGTTGCCCGCCCGCTGATGGCCGTACCGCGTTGGCCAGGTGGAGAATCTGCTGGCGGGAACGGAAGTTCTGCTCCAGACATACGGTTCGCGCGGCCGGAAGGTCGGCCGACAGTTCCAGCAGGTGCCGGCTGTCAGCACCCCGGAACCCGTACACCGCCTGGGCGTCGTCGCCGACGACAGTCAGCCCGGCGCCCTCGGGGCGCAACTGCCGGACGATGTCGACCTGGATCTGGTTGACGTCCTGATACTCATCGACCAGGACATGATCCCAGCGTGCCGCCATGGCCGGGCCGAGCCCTGGGTCGGTCAGCAGCGCGCGCCAGCCGAGCAGCAGGTCGTCGAAGTCGAGCAGCGACTGCGTGCGTTTACGCGTGACATAGCTACGGAACAAGTCAAGGATTGCGGCGGTGTGCGGCTCGCACCACGGGAACAGTTCAGTGATGACGTCCCGCGCCGGTTGGGTGGTGTTGACCGACCGGGAGTAGATGTCGAGTAGCGTCTCGCCGCGCGGAAACCGCTGCGCGCCGCCGGCGAGCCCGTGCTCGTGACGTAGCAGGTCCACCAGGTCGCGGGCGTCGGCCGGGTCGAGGACCGATAGCGCCGGCGACAGGCCAAGGGTCTCGGCGTGCGCGGACACGAGCCGGTAGGCGACCGCGTGGAACGTTCCGCCCCATAGTTTGCGGGCCGCGTCACGCCGGTCGCAGATCGCCGCGGCGCGGGCCAGCATCTCGTCGGCCGCTCGGCGGGTGAACGTCAGCAGCAGGATGCGTTCGGGGTCGACGCCACGGTCGATGAGCGCGGCGACCCGGGAGACCAGGGTGCGGGTCTTGCCGGTGCCGGCGCCGGCCACCACGATCAACGGGCCGTCGCCGTGCGTGGCGGCGGCGAGCTGCGCGTCATCGAGGCCTGCATCCCAACGTGAGTCGAACATCCGTCCGACGGTACGGCATAGATCGTGACAGCCCAACCCGCCCCGCCGGCCAGGTCGCCATCTTTCATCAACGGACCTCGACCACGCGGCTCGCCTGGGCGCGGCCACCCGCCCAACGTCAGACCGGCTTGACGTAGCGGTGGCACGGAACCGCGATCGTCCCGTCCGAGACGGCTGCGGCATAGTCGAACGGTCCCTCGTCGGCCCACCCGCAGCGCTCGTAGAACCGGCGGGCCCGCGCGTTGCCGGCGACGACCGCCAGCCAGGCCCGCCGGTGACCGGCGATAGCGACGAGCCGCTCGGCCTCGGCGAGCAACAACTCCGCCACGCCGGTCCCGCGGTGGTCCGCCGACACGTACACCTGCTCGACCTCGTCGTCGACCACCATCACGAAGCCTAGGACTTCATCACCGGCGACGGCGACCACCGTATTGGCGATGCGCTGGGTGGCCCGCGACCGGAACGATTCTGGCGTACGGGCCGCGACGAGGGCCTCGGGCACGTGCCCGAGGTGGCCGTCGCGCCATCCGTTGCACCAGATTGTCGCGATCGCCTCGGCGTCCTCGACGGTGGCGGGGCGGAGGCTGAGGACGGGCATCGGTCGACGGTAACAAAACTGTCGGAGGTCACCGATAGCGTCGCCGAGCTGCTCACCGAGAGCTACTGCAGCCTCGCGCCGAAGCGGCTAGCCGCCATGGTCGATCGGCTGCCCGGCGAAGCCGAGCCTGGCTAGCCTGACCCCTTGCTGGTCGCCCCCGCCGTGGAAGGAAGATCATCGGGAGCTTGGATCGCGGCGGCGGTAGATTTTCGGGGTGGCTGTGCAGAAGGCGCCCCGCGATGCGAAGCCGATGTCCATCGGCCTGGCATGTGTCATCGGAGCGATCGCTGGTTCGTCCATCACCGCCGGCTGGGGCGCATCCATCATTGTGGCGGGTGCGGTACTGGGCGCTTTGATGCTTGCGGTCTCCGAGGCGGTAGCGCGGGCGCGGCAGCGCCCCGGCCAGATCCCTGCGCTGTGGTCGCGCATAGTGATGAGCGTGGCGCTGATCGCGCCATTGGGCTGGGCAATCGGGAAGCTCACCGGGGCCGGGCCGGTCGTGGTGGGCGTGGTCGCCGGAGCGCTGGCCGGGGTGATCGGGCTGCGCCCGCAAAAAGTAGTCCTGGGGCCACTGGTCGGTCTCGCGGTCGGCTGGGCTTTCTCCGCCTTGTGGGGCGACGCCTCGGCCGCGATCGTCGCTGCCACCACAGTGCTCGCCTTCCGAACGCTGTCGGCGGCGATATTCCGCGACCCGCAGGTGGAGCTGCTCGCCGAACGGGTCAAGGGCGAGGATCTGCCGTTCGTCGTGCCGTTGGAGGCCCGCACCCGCTATGTCGGGACGGGGTATGTGCGTGACCTCGCTGAGGTGCTCGGCGGGGACTACCAGGCGGACGCGGCTGACGTGGGCATCGTCGCCTCGCTCGACGAGCTGGCCGGGCCCGCGTTCGACCCAACCGCCGTCGACCCCCGGGTGCGCGAGTTCTATGAGCACACGACGCGGTTCGCGCTCGACATTATCCCGCAGTGGCGGCTGTGGGTACGCCCTGGCTATCTGCTCTACCGCTCGCTGGTGGCGCGCCCGCTCGGCCAGGCCAACGTGCCGATGAACCAGCGGGAGGCTCAGCGCGGCATCCGCAGCCGGATCGACACGATCAGTCGCGCCGGCGACGGCGTCGTGAGCATCCGCGGTTGGATCAGGTCCTTCGTCGACAACGACGAGCCCATCTACGTGGGCATCTACACGACCTACCGCCGCGAGGGGCACGGATACGTCAGCGTCGGCTTCCCCCTACCCCAAGCCAGCTTTACGGCCACCCTCGCCCCGGAATCCCGCCCAGACGGTGGCCTTGTCCTCACGAGCGATAGCGATCTGGGGCATCCCGGCCATTATCTGACCTATGTGGATGCAAAGACCGGGGAGCTGACCACCTTGGCCGTCCCCGGGTTCGCCGAACAACTCGACGTATACGTCGCGGACGGCGAACTGCGGGCCGAACACGCGTTTCGGGTTTTCGGGCTGCCGTTTCTGATTCTGCACTATCGGATGCATCGCAAGGCGACGTAGGCGCCGACTGTTCAACACCAAACATCCGCGCCCGCACCGCAGACCATAAGTCACGCCGCGGCTGGAGGGCTCTGATCCACGGGCGGATGGTCGCCGTGCCGGTGGACATCTTCCACTCGCCGTTCTCGCGACGGTAGACATGAGTGACGCGGAGGATGTTCGGCTCGACTGGGCCTCCGTCGACCGATCCAGTGTCGCGGCAGCAGCGGCGGAAAGCGCCGTCCGGAGCCGGAGGGTGTTGCTCAATTGCGTGCCGACCAGGAGTCGGGAGCCGTTCAGCGGGGTTGCGCAACCCGTGTCGGGTCGTTAAGCGCTAGTCGAATAGCTCGTCGACCTTGCAGGCAGTGGCGGCGCGGCGGACCCACGTGTCGAGCTTGTCGAGGTTGGTGCAGCTCGCGATCTCTTCGCGCACGTCGTCGGGCACCTCGATGCCGCGGGCGTCCAGAAACGCCAACACCGCCCGGGCTTCGCCCCGGGCTTCGCCCCTGGCTTCGCCCTTTGCCGCTCCGCTGGCCTCACCCTGGTCGAAGTAGCGGCGGGCGAAGTCGCTCTGGTAGCGGTGGGTCGTAG
>JAHRHA010000384.1 GCA_020027875.1 Micromonosporaceae bacterium
GACTTCCGCGACGGGCGCCTCTGCCTGGACGGCCAAACAATCTTGCTCGCGGACCCTGTCCGTGACCGGCTGCGCGCATACCTCGACCACCGCGGCGCGACCTGGCCCACCACGATCAACCCGCACCTGTTCGTCAACGTGCGCAGCTGCGCGCACATCCGACCCGTGTGCAAGACCTGGACCCACGATCAGCTCGGGATGTCCGGCCAACAGATCCGCCTCGACCGGATCTTCTACGAAGCCGTCACCACAGGTGGTGATCTGCGGCTCCTGGCCGACCTGTTCGGGCTCTCCATCGCCAGCGCCGCTCGATATGCGTCCATCGTGGACCGAGCCGTACCGCCAGCCGTCGTAAGCTGACGGCAGCCCGTCAGCTACTGGAGTTTCCCGAACTCCGGGCCCTATCCTCGTCCTCACCGGGGATCACCCCCGGAGTCCCGCGCAGACCATCCAGAATCTGGTCGGATCTTCTGGTCTGTGTCATACAAGGTGTGTTCGTCGCCGACGAGGGTGAGCGCGACGGGCAGTCCCGGCCTTTCGCCCGTCTTGATCAGATACTTACCTCGGCCCGGGTGGGCGATGCCGGGCAGCCAGGCTTCGGGGGCGGCCCAGGACGCGACGAGGTCGCGTTCGGCGGCGTTGAGTGGTACGACCTGGTGGATGCGGTCGAGTTCGCGGGGCGGCAGTCCGGCGAGAATCTTGATGGCGGCGCGCTCCACGAAACCCTGTGCCTTGGCCCGATCCGCCGGGGTGGGCAGGGCATCCAGGTCGGCCAGCGAATGGGTGATCATGACGGTGGCCATGCCCTTGGCCCGGTTGAGCCTTGTCAGCGCGTCGGCGTGCTCGACCAGGCCGGACGCGCCGCGCAACGCGCGCCACAGCTCGTCCATGACGGCCAGGCAGTGGCGGCGTGGCGCGAGGCCGTGGTCGGCGAGCACGGCGGCGGCGTCAACGAGAGCGTGGCCGTAGGACCAGACGGAGAGCATGGCGGCGGCGACGAGGGTGTCCCCGGCCGCGGCGACGCGGGAGATGTCCACGGACACGGCCGGCGCGTCCCCGCGCAGGGTGCCGTCGCAGAGCAGGGCGAGGGTGGGCACGAGCTCGTCGGTGCGTCGCCGGTACTCGCCGTCGGTGCGGGGGAGCAGGGGTACGAACGGGTGCGCACCGCGCACCCAGCCCTTTCCGGCTACCCGCCGTTCGTCGCCGTCGTCACCGAGATCAGCGACGTCGCTGACCAACTCCGCACAGCGCCTGACTCCGCCGTCTGGGACGCGACCGACCGGCAGTGGGCCGAACCCGAACGGGCCAGGACCGACCGAGTCGCCCACCGCCACCACGCCCCGCCCCATGGCAGCGCAACTGACACCAGCGAGCGACCCTGCGACGCCACGCCACGACCCCGGCCGACGCTCACGGTGAGGCGCAGTGCCAGCCCCGCTGAGCGAGGAGGCGCCCGACCCGACATTGGCCGCGTCGCCTCGTACCGTCTGCACCGGTGCCTCCGGGTCTTTCAATATTGCGCCGACGTGGTGCCTGTGATCGCGCGCGGTTCTTGCGTCGTGAGCAGGTCCGTTATCGCGCTGGGGTGAGTCAGGGCGATCGCGCTCGCGGCGAAGAAGTCAGCGACTGCCCGGACAGTCGGCGCGGCCTGTTCGCGACGCCAGGCGCTCATCGCTTGTTCGAACTCGTCCAGCACAAGGGGAGAGATGCCGGCGAGATACTGCTCGGCGAGCGCGGTGTTGACCGAGTCCCACAGCTCGTAGCGGTTCCGCCCGTGCCGCGCGCTCGCGGCGCCGATCCCGTCCGGGTCAGGTGCACCGCCAAGCTGCATCATGCGGAGCCGGCGCGGCGCGATGCCCGAGGGTGTCGGGCGCGGTCGCACGCAGGTCATCGAGCCGGCGCTGGACCCGATCAAGGAGGTTGAGAAGCGACGCAGGGTGAGCTGGGGCGAGGCTGGCGACCGGGAGGCCGATGGTCTGCACCCCGTTGATCGTCTCGGGCAACACGGCAAGCGAGAGCGAGCCGGCACACTCATGGACGTTGAGGTATCGAACAGCGTCGAGGCCGGCGGTGCGGAGGTCGATCGTCGCCAGTTTGGCAGCCGACTCATCGTTCTCGTCTCGGCACCCGCCGTCGACACGGACGGGATCGACCGTGAGCGAGACCCGGTGCAGGTAGAACTGTGATGCAGCGTCGTCCTGGTCGCGCATTCGGCGCAGCATGTTCTCGATCGCCGCCTCGTAGGTGCCGACGTGCAACGCCAGACTCAGCTCTCGCTCGACGTAGTAGTTGACGCGGTCCGCCGGGAGGTGGAGGCGGCGTGCACCCGCCAGGAGTTGCTCCCTTCGCTCGCTCGAGTACGTCATCGATGGCCAGTCGTGTGAGGCGCTGGTGTGGTACCACGCCAGCCGATTGATTCGGGCGTTGTCGAGCGCTGGGTCGTCCTGATCCCGTAAGGCGGCGACCGCAGGTCCGAAGTGGATGGTCCGGTCGCAGTGGTCGCACGGCATGAGCGCGTCGACGGTCTGCTCGGCGTGATAGTCCGCCGCGGAGATGTACGAGGTGCCGCCACACTCGCATTTCATCCGGTAGCCGTGGTTGAAGCCACTGTGCCGTTCCTCCAGGACAGGCATGGCCGTGGCAGTGTTGCTCATGCCTTGAGGCTATCTGTGCCGACCGACAGTCCCGTG
>JAHRHA010000240.1 GCA_020027875.1 Micromonosporaceae bacterium
GGTGGCCACCTCGACAACCTTGCCGAATCGGTCGACGACCCCCACCTGACATTCGTCGAAGGGGACGTGACAGCCGACACGGCCAAGAGTGAGATGGCTTCGTATCGGGCGGAGGTGTTCTTCCACCTGGCCGCGCAGACGGATGTTCGCCACAGTGTCGCCGACCCCTTCAGCGATGCGCGTAACAACGTGCTGGGTTCCCTGGCTGCTGTCGACTGTGCTCGAGCGAGCGGGGCTCGCAAGTTCGTCTTCGCGTCGTCGGGCGGCGCTATCTACGGAGATCACGCGGCGTACCCCGTCGACGAGTCCGCACGCGTCGACCCGCACTCGCCGTACGGTGCGTCGAAGGCCTGCGTTGAGATCTATCTGCGTGTCTTCCGCCACCTGCACCGCCTGCAGACGACGGCGCTGGCACTCGGAAACGTTTACGGCCCTCGCCAGGATCCCCAGCGGGAGGCGGGAGTGGTGTCGATCTTCGCTTCGGCCCTTCTCGAGCGGCGACCGACGATAATCTTCGGTGTCGGGGAAACGACCCGCGACTATGTGTACGTCGACGACGTCGTCGAGGCGTTCGTACGGGCCGCTGGTTCGGCGGGAGATGGACTGCGGCTCAACATCGGTACCGGGCTTGAGACGTCCCTGCGCACCCTGCATCGGCTCGTCGCCGAAACGGTCGAGGCACCCGACACGCCCACATTCATGCCGCGGCGTGCCGGGGAGCTCGATCGGGTCGGGCTTGATAGCGCCGCGGCCCGACGCGTGCTCGGCTGGCGTCCGAAGGTCAACCTGCCAGAGGGCCTCACTCGGACGGTCGCCTGGCTCCAGGATCACCGCGTCCCACCGACCGCCACGACCTCGCGGGAGACCGCGGCGGCGATCGTCCAGGCAACGTCTGGTGCCAGTACGTGATCGCCAACGATCTGTTGCCAGCTGCTGTCCAGCGCCCCATGGCTCGCGGCAAGTTCCTGTACCTGGGGGACGAGAAGTTTTACGTGCGCGGGGTCACGTACGGGACGTTCTGCCCCGACGCCTCCGGTGACGAGTATCCGCCGCCCGCACTCGCACGTCGCGACCTCGCGCTCATGGCGGCGAACGGTATCAACGCCGTGCGCACGTACACCCTGCCGCCATGCTGGTTTTTCGACGCGGCAGCCGAGCACAAACTCCTCGTGCTGCCGAGCCTGGCGGCGGAGCGTCTCGTGGGACACCTCAACGACGGGAAGCGGGCCCAGGCACGTGTCGAGATGCAACTGCAGGAACAGGTGCGACGTCGTGCGGCGCATCCCGCTCTGCTGGGCTACAGCGTGGGCAACGAGATACCCGCATCTATCGTCCGGTGGCTCGGGCCCGTGCAGGTGGAACGGTTTCTCGGACGCCTCTGCCACCGGGTCAGGGATGTCGATCCGGCGGCGTTGGTCACCTACGTCAACTACCCGTCCACGGAGTACCTGGAGTTGACCTTCCTGGACTTCACCTGCTTCAACGTGTACCTCGAGCAGCAGGACCGGCTGGCCGCATACCTCGCTCGGCTCCAGAACCTCGCCGGCGACCGGCCACTGCTGATGACCGAACTCGGCCTCGACAGCATCCGCAACGGCGAGGATGGGCAAGCACGGTCGGTCGCTTGGCAGTTGCGGACCGCCTTCAAGACCGGATGCGCCGGCACGTTCGTGTATGCATGGACCGACGAGTGGCACCGCGGCGGGGAGGACGTGTACGACTGGGGGTTCGGCCTGACATACCGCGATCGCACGGCCAAGCCGGCCCTCGCCGCGGCGCGCGAGGCGTACGCGGAGGTGCCCTTCTCCGCAGACGTGGACTGGCCCCGCATCTCCGTTGTGGTCTGCGCCTACAACGCTGAGCCGACCATCCAGGAGTGCCTCGACGCCGCCATGCGCCTGGACTACCCCGACTACGAGGTGATCGTGGTCGACGACGGCTCGACCGATGCGACCGCCGACCTCGTTCGGGCCTATCCGGTGCATCTGATAAGTACCGAGAACCGGGGATTGAGCAACGCCCGCAACACCGGACTCGACGTTGCCGACGGTGAGATCATCGCCTACCTCGACAGCGATGCCTACCCCGACCCGCACTGGCTGACGTATCTGGCAGCTACGTTCGTGAACACCGATGTCGTCGGGGTGGGAGGGCCGAACCTCCCGCCACCGGGCGACGGTGCGATCGCCGAGTGCGTGGCAAGGGCCCCCGGCGGGCCCGCGCATGTCTTGCTTACCGACACGGTGGCCGAGCACATTCCGGGCTGCAATATGGCTTTCCGCGCCTCGCCGTTACGGGAGATCGGCGGCTTCGACCCGCGCTTTCGGTCCGCCGGCGACGATGTGGACATCTGCTGGCGGCTGCAGGACCGGGGCTGGACCCTGGGATTCTGCCCTGCGGCCGTGGTCTGGCACCATCGCCGGAACTCGATACGGGCGTACTGGCGTCAGCAGCGGGGCTACGGGCGGGCCGAGGCGATGCTCGAGGACAAGTGGCCGAAGAAGTACAACGCGGCTGGCCACCTCCGCTGGTCCGGCCGCATCTACGACCGCGGCCGCACCCATTACCTTGTGCGGACGCGCCGGATCTATCACGGCTCGTGGGGCACGGCCCCCTTCCAATCTCTGTACCAGCCGGCGCCCGGCACCCTGCTCTCGCTGCCCCTGACACCCGAGTGGCTCCTGCTCAGCGCCGCCCTGGTGTGTCTGGCGCCGCTCGGCGTCTTCTGGTCGCCGTTCCTGATCGGCCTGCCGATTGCCGCCCCGATCGCCGTTCTCCTGGTCATTCTCCAGGCGTCGAAGAGCGCCGCGCGGGCCTCGTTCCCCGACGCACCCCGAACCCGCCGGGGACTTATGGGCCGGCGGGTCCTCACTGCCGGTCTGCACGTACTGCAACCGCTCGCCCGACTTCGCGGGCGCCTGAGCGGTGGTCTCACGCTCTGGCGGGGCCACCGGGTGCGAGGTTTCCGAGCGCCGGTGCGCAGAACGAGCTGGAGTTGGTGCGAGCATTGGGTCGCCCCGGAGGAGCGTCTTGGAGCCGTCGAGGCGCAGCTGATCTCGTCCGGGAACGGCGTCCGGCGTGGTGGCAACTTCGACCGCTGGGACCTCGACGTTCGGGACGGCCCGCTCGGATCGGCGCGTCTTCTCCTGTCCGTGGAGGAACTCGGCGGCGGCGCGCAGCTGATCCGGTATCGGTGCTGGCCCGTTATCCGCCGGATGGCGCTCGCGCTGCTCCTCGCGTGCGGCGCGCTGGCGGCGGCGGCCGGGGTGAGCGGGGCATACCTGATGGCAGCGGTCTCGGCGACCGTCTGTGTGTTGCTGGCCGCGCTGTCCATCGCCGAGTGCGGCGCGGCGCTCGGCGCTCTGCTGGCCGCGGTACCTTCCGGCCTCGGTCTCGGCGGCGACCCGCCGAGCACGACGACGCCGACCCCGCGGCCAGAACCCCGACTCTTGAGCCCCCGGGACGGAGTGTAGCGAGGAGTTTCCACCATGATCGACGGACTCGACCGCGTGCTGGGCGATAGCCGCCAGCTGGGGCTGGCGGAACTCCAAGGTGTGCTGCTGGAGTTGTTCGACGGGTCCGGCGTGACGGGACGACTGACGAGCGAGCAGGTGTTAAAGAAGGACAAGGTCTACCGCCTCGAGTTCGAGATCGAGGGTCGGGCTCGTACGGTCGTTGTCAAGCTCCTGGATCTGCCCCGCGCCCTACGCAACGAGCTGATCGCAACGCGCTGGCTGCCCGCTGTCGACCTGGGGCACCGCTGCCCGGTCCTGCTCGGTGTCGCGGCCGAGCGCAGCGGGCGGTGCGTCTGGCACGTATACGAGGATCTCGGAGATTGGAGTCTCGACACCACTAACCCCGAGCGCGGCCGCGTGGAGGCGGCGGTCGACCTGATTGCTTCGCTTCACCGGCGCTTCGCCGAGCATCCACTCCTGCCGGAATGCCGGATGCGCGGACACGACCGGGGGATCACCTTCTACACCGCGAACATCCGCGACGCAATCCGTGGCCTGGAGTATCTCCAGCCGCCCGTAGTCGACCTCGACCCGGGGCAGGTGGCGGTGCGGGACCGGCTGCTGCAGCGTCTGTACACGCTTCTCGACGAAGGTCCCGACCGAGCGCACGGTGTGGCCGAACTGGGAGGTCCCGAGACGCTACTACACGGGGATCTTTGGCCGGAGAATATTCGCACCGTGCCCACGCCCTACGGCCTTCAGACCTGCCTGATCGATTGGGACGCGACAGGCGTGGGACCGCTCACCTATGACCTGTCGACCTTCCTGTACCGGTTCTCGGCCCACGACCGCCCGTGGATCCTGGACTACTACCAGCAGGCGGTGGCACCGTTGGGTTGGCGCGCGCCGGGTACGAGCGACCTGAACCTCTTGCTGGAAACCGCGGAGATCTCGCGCCTGGCCAACTGTCTTGTCTGGCCGTGCATCGCCGCGGTGGAAACGCGGGCCGGATGGGCGGTCGACCGCCTGGCCGAGATCGAGAGGTGGTTCGAAGCCGTGGAGCCGGCAATTTGAGCACGTACCTTGTTGTCAACGGTGACGACTTCGGCGCCGGCTGGGGAATCAATCGGGGCACCGTCGAGGCACACCAGCGGGGCGTGCTCACGAGCACCAGCCTGATCCTTAACATGGCCGCGAGCCACGAGGCGCTGCGCTTGACGGCCGAACTGCCGGCGCTAAGCGTGGGCCTGCACGCCAATCTGATGGATCCTTCGGGGCAGCCGTTGATCGACCTCGAGACCGGTGCGGGCTGCGGGCCTGTCATCGAGCAGCAGCTGAACTCTTTCTACGAGCTCACGGGCCGACTGCCGACACATCTGGATTCGCATCACAATCACCATCGGAATCCTCGGCTGCTCCCGTACTTCCAGGAACTAGCCGACCGGTACCGGCTGCCGCTGCGCGAACACTCGCCGGTGCGTTACCTGTCGAAGTTCTACGGCCAGTGGGGCGGCGAAACGCACGCGGAGCAGATCAGCGCCCAACACCTGATCCGCCTACTCGCGACCGAGTTACCGCCCGGCATCACCGAGCTGAGCTGCCATCCCGGCTACTGCGATCCGGAACTGCGATCCAGCTACCGAATGGAGCGTGAGGTGGAGTTG
>JAHRHA010000040.1 GCA_020027875.1 Micromonosporaceae bacterium
CGGGCCATGAGGGGTGCGTCGGCGAGAAGTTCCGCGGTGGGGCCGTCGGCGACGATGCTGCCGTTGTCGATGACGACCGCACGTGGGCAGAGCTCCAGGGCGTACGGCAGGTCGTGCGTGACCATGAGCACGGTCACCGGGAGGCTTCGTAGGATCTCTGCGAGCTCGCGACGGCTCGCCGGGTCAAGATTGGACGACGGCTCGTCGAGGACCAGAATTTCAGGCCGCATCGCCAGCACGGTCGCGACGGCCACCCGGCGGCGTTGGCCGAAGGAGAGATGGTGTGGCGCACGGTCGCGGTGCTCCGCCATGCCGACGGCGGCGAGCGCCTCGTCGACGCGGGTGCTGAGTTCCGTGCCCCGGAGGCCGGCGTTGGCCGGGCCGAAGGCGACATCCTCGGCGACCGTGGGGAGGAAGAGCTGGTCGTCCGGGTCCTGGAAGACGATGCCGACCCGGCTGCGGATCTCTGCGAGTCGCTTGCGATCACCGGGGTCGACCCTGAGCCCGCCGACGTCGACCGTCCCCCCGCCGCCGTGGAGGATCCCGTTGAGATGCAAGACGACCGTGGTCTTGCCGGCGCCATTAGGCCCGAGCAGCGCGACCCGCTCGCCCCGGGCCACCATCAGATCGACGCCGCGGAGGGCGACCTGACCGTCCGGGTAGGCGTAGTGCACGCCGACGACCCGCAACGAGAGTGATTGCTCGGCCGCTGTCACAGGGCCGATCCTCGCAGGTCGGGCAGGGATGCTCACCAGGCTCCTCACAGAGTTTGTCGACATGGCTTCAGCGGATCACGAAGGCAGCCGTGGCGATCGCCCCGCCGACGACCGCCACCCCGACCGCGGCGACCCATTGCGAGGCCGTCGCGGCACCGTCGGTCCGCCACGCCTCGGGCATCCGACCGCTGTATCCGCGCGACAGCATGGCCAGGTAGACCCGCTCCCCGCGCTCGAACGCGCGGAGGAACAACGCCCCGACGCCGGCCGCAAAACCCTTGAGCTGCCACAGGAAGCGCGGGTCGTCGCCGCGGGAGATGCGGGCGATGCGCATGCGTCGCGCCTCGTCGCCCAACACCTCGAGGTAGCGCAGCATGAACGTCGCGATCTGAGTGAGCACCTGCGGGCAGTGCAACCGATCGAGACCGAGGACCAGGTCGCGCGTGGTCGTCGTGGCCGCGAGCAGGAGCGAGGCGAGGACGCCCAGCGTGCCCTTGGCAAGGATGTTCCACCCGCCGTAGAGACCCTCAACCGAGAGGCTGAGGCCGAGCCAGGTGACCCGCTCGCCTTGACCCAGGAAGGGAAGGGCGAGCGCAAGCACCACAAACGGCAGCTCGATGAGGGATCTGGTCAGCAGCCAGCGAAGCGGAACCCGGGCCAGCGCCGCCGCCCCGATGACCAGCACCGCGTACGCGCCGAAGGCCCAGAACACCTCGCGGCGGGTGATGACAACGGCGACGGTGAATACCACCAACGCCACGATCTTCACCTCGGGCGCCAGGCGGTGGACCGCGGTGTCCCGGTCGAGGTAGAGCCCGTGAGCGTGGCCTGCGCCCATTCGTCAGCGGCTTTCGGCGTGGACCGAGGGCTCGACGTTCTCGGCTACATCGGCGTTCTCATCCGCAGACGGCGCAGCGTGCTTGCCCCGACGTGCCAACCAGAAGATACCTCCCCCGATTCCAAAGGTCAGAAGCACCCCGAGGACCCCGGAGAGGCCGGTGGACAGGAAAGCGTTGTCGATGCCCCGCAGGCCATAGTCCGCGAGCGGGCTGTCCAGCAGTTCGTGGTCCTTGCCGCCCTGGGCGATGCAGGTGCCGCCGGTGATGTTCCCGCCGTCGTCGACGGTGCAGCCCTCCAAGGCGGCGGAGTCGAGGCCGTCCGGGTCAGCCGAGGCGAAGTTGCTGACGAACCCCGCGAGCAGCAGGGCGACCAGTAGTCCCCCGACGATGAACCAGCCGGTCTTCTTCTTCACGTGACACCTATTCACGTCACACCTCTTCACGTCACACCTCCGGCGGGCACGACGAGCTTGGCGGGTGTCTTTGCCGGCAGCTTCCGAAGCGCGTACACAAGATCTGGCCTGGTCCGTGCCACCGCCAGCACGGTGACCGCGGTGATCAGTCCTTCGCCGATGCCGATAAAGAGATGGGTGCCAGCCATCGTGCCGGCGAGAATCGAAATGGAATTGCCCAGGTCGACCGCCCCGCCGAGCGCGAACTCCGCGACGAAGCCCATCGACGCGGCGAGCACGCCGACCAGCGCGGCGACGAACGCCGTCACGGCCAGGCCGGTGTTAGTGCGGGGCAGCACCCGCAAGAGCAGAACCACCATCAGATAGCCGGCCGCGGTGCCGATCAGCGCCATATTGGTGATGTTGAGGCCGAGCGCGGTCACGCCACCGTCAGCGAAGACGAGCGCTTGAACGATCAGCACCACGGAGACACAGAGCGCGCCAACCCAGGGGCCGACCAGGATCGCGGCGAGCGTGCCACCGAGCAGGTGGCCGCTGACCGCCGCCGTGAAGATCGGAAAGTTGAGCATCTGCACGGCGAAGATGAACGCCGCGACCAGTCCGGCCAGGGGTGCCAGCCGGTCGTCGAGATCGCCACGGCCACGGGCCAGACAGATCGCGAGGCCGAAGAGCGCGACCGCCCCGAACGCGGCGGCCACGGGTCCGTCGATGATGCCGTTTGCGATGTGCATCGCGAGGTTCTGCATCGTCCCTCCCTGGCCGGCAGCGTCAGACCTGTGGTGTCGCCCCTCAGCCTATTTCGAACGCCGCGCTGTTGCAAAGCTCTGGCAACAAGGCCTCTCCTTGCGCCCGTTGCGGCACGGTCCCGACGGTATGGTGCGGGTATGACAGATGGTGTGGATACGACAGCGACCCGCCTCGAGCCCGGCGACCAGGCTCCCGAGTTCGCGCTCACCACCGACACCGGCGACACGCTGCGCCTTCGTGACCTGCGGGGCCGGCGCGTGGTGCTCTACGCCTACCCGGCAGCCATGACGCCAGGCTGCACCACGCAGGCCTGCGACTTCCGCGACTCGCTCTCGTCGCTCAAGGCCGCCGGGGTCGACGTCGTCGGGATCTCCCCCGACTCGCCGGTTCAACTCGCGAAGTTCCGCGAGCGGGACGGCCTGAACTTTCCCCTGGTCTCGGACGAGGACAAGGCCGTGCTCACCGCCTACGGGGCTTACGGCGAGAAGCAGAATTACGGCCGTACGGTGATGGGCGTGATCCGGTCGACCTTCGTGATCGATTCGGAGGGTCGGATCGAGCATGCGTTCTACAACGTGAAGGCCACCGGACACGTAGCCAAGCTCCGCCGCGACCTAGGCCTCGACAAGGATTGAGCCGATCCATATGTTCCGCTGCACTGGACTAAAGACGCGAGGCGGTAATGACATATGGCGATGACGGCGGTTGATGTAGACGACGAGTCACCGGATCTTGCCCGCCAGATCCTCGGCACCAGGACGAAGAAGGACACGATCAACGCCGCACTCCGCGAAGTCATTCGGGTGCGCGCTGCCGTAGACCTGATCCACATTCTCGGCGACGATCGCCAAGGTCACCGGGCAGCCGACGCTATGGGTCGTGCCGGCGGGAAGCGTGTCCTGAGACGCCGTAGGAACCCACAGCGACGGCACCGTACACTCGCACGTGGCGCGGGAGTGGCGGAATTCGGCAGACGCGCGGCGCTTAGGACGCCGTGCCTTAGGGCGTAGGGGTTCAAATCCCCTCTCCCGCACCAGATTTCATAACGAAGCGCGGCCCCCTCAAAAGGGGATCCTCAGTGATTTCCATTGCCAGTGTCACTTCACAGGGGTTCTACCGGGTCACCGACGGCGACTCTGCCCGGGGTATCGGGGATGAGGTTCGTCGCGAACATCAGACCCTGGTCGACGTTGCGGTGCCGCGCCAATGTGCGCAGTGGCTCCCGACCACGCTCGCCTGTCTCCTGGTCGGTCGTGGTCACGACGCACCTGTCGCACGGTTTCGGCACCCGGAACGTGACCTCGCCGATCCGCACCCGCCCACCCGTCCACACGTCCTCCGCCCACGCCGGCGCATCGTCCATCACGATGTTCGGCCGGAACCGGGTCATCGGCAGCGGGCCCTCGACCGACCCCGACTCCGCGATGAGGTCATTGAGGGCGTGCAGCGACGCGAGATTGGCCAGCAGCATCGGGTAGCCGTCGGCGAAACTGACCGTATCGCCGGGCCGCGCAAACTCCGCGTTTACCTTCCGCCTCGTCGGGTCGTCCAGCCACACCAGCCGGACCTTGCGATCCAACGCGGTCGAGAGCCAATCGTCGACGGCCGGACCGGCAAGCATGGCCAACCCGGTAAAGCTCCAGACCGAGACCTGCGTCAGATCCGCGCCAGCGGGCTCGATCACCGTCAGGTCGGCAAGACCGGGCGTACGCAGGACAAGTCCGCCGCCCGCGGTCAGCGGCTCCGGGCGTACCTGGGTCAGAGCGGGGATATCGCGTTGCGTGATCGCCCGACCGGTCTCGGGGTCGATCACAAGCCAGCGCCGGTCGCCCGCGAGCCCCCACGGCTCGACCGCGGCGGAGTCCTGGTCGACCCGATAGCAGCCCTTGACCGGGTAGGTGTGAATCGCGGCGATGCGCATGGGCCCCACCCTCGCACATCGTGGATCACACCGGCAGGATCAGGGTCGTGGCAGCCGAGCGAGAACCTCATCACACCCACGATCACGCACACGAGGACCACGGCCATCCCCACGACCGCGGCGGCGGGCTCATCGACCGGCTTCGGCACGCCGTCGCGCCACACTCGCACGACTCCGCGGACAAGGTAGACGCTCAGCTGGAGACCAGCCGTGAGGGCATCCGGGCACTCTGGCTCTCGCTGTTGATCCTCGGCATCACCGCCGCGGCGCAGGCTGCGGTCGTGGTCTGGTCGGGTTCGGTTGCCCTGCTCGGCGACACGCTGCACAACATCGCTGACGCCCTCACCGCGGTACCCCTCGGGATCGCCTTCCTCATCGGACGGCGGCCGCCGACGCGCCGCTACACCTATGGCTTCGGACGCGCCGAGGATCTCGCCGGCATCATCATCGTCGCGTTCATCGCTGCGTCGGCGATCGCGGCCGGTTGGGCCGCCATCCACCGCCTGCTGCATCCGGCTCCGGTGTCATACCTCGGCGCCGTCGCGGCCGCCGCTGTCCTCGGTTTCCTCGGTAACGAGGTCGTTGCCCAGTTTCGCATCCGGGTGGGCCGTCGAATCGGCTCCGCCGCCCTCGTCGCCGACGGCCTGCACGCCCGCGCTGACGGATTCACATCTCTCGCCGTGCTCCTCGGCGCTGGCGGCGTGGCGCTCGGCTGGAGCTGGGCGGACCCCGTAGTCGGCCTCGCCATCACCGTCGCGATCCTGGTCGTCCTGCGCGACGCGGCCCGGGAGGTTTATCGCCGCCTCATGGACGCGGTCGATCCGTCCACGGTGGACGAGGTCGAGGCGATTTTGCGAGAAACCGACGGCGTCCGCGACGTTGGCTCGGTCCACCTGCGCTGGATCGGTCACAAGCTGCGCGCGGAGTGCGACATCGTCGTGGACGCCCATCTGACGGTCGTGGAGGCCCACCGCATCGCCGTGGACGCCGAACACCGCCTCATCCACGCCGTACCAAGGTTGACCGCCGCGCTCGTCCACGCCGACCCGGAGCCCCACGACGGCACCGACCACCACGCCGACCTGAACCACCACCGCCCCTGACCGCCAAACCCTCCCCAAGATCCCCGTGATCATGATCTCACCGTCGTCAAATGGCGTCGATCATGACCTCCAGGTCATGATCGGCGAGGGTGGGAGCGGGGAGGGGGTGGGTCGGAGAGGATGTCGGCGGCGGTGAGGATGCCGCGCACGGAGCCATCGGCCGCGCGCACGGCGACCCAACCGGTGTCGCCCTCGAGCAGAGCCGACAGCGCCTCCCGCAGCGTCGCGTCGGCGGTCACCACCGGCCCGCCATCGACGCCACCGGCCGGCACGGGCGAGAGCGAGGCCGGAATAGGGGTCACCCCCAGGCGCATGATGCCGCGGTCGGAGCCGACGAACTGAGCGACGAAGTCGTTGACCGGCTTCGCCAGCAGAGCGGCCGGCGCGGCGTACTGCTCCAGCTTCCCCCCGTCGGAGAGCACCACGATACGGTCGCCCAGGCGCACGGCCTCGTCCACATCGTGCGTGACGAAGACGATCGACTTGCGGACGGTGGCCTGCAGGCGCATGAACTCCTCCTGCAGCCGCCCCCGCACGATCGGGTCGACGGCGGAGAACGGCTCGTCCATCAGCAGAACGACCGGGTCCGCAGCTAGCGCCCGGGCCACGCCGATCCGCTGACGCTGCCCGCCGGAGAGCTCGTGGGGATAGCGCGCGGCATACCGCGACGGCTCCAGCCCGACGAGATCCAGCAGATCGTCGACGCGGCTGTCGACACGCGCTCGCGGCCAGCCCAGCAACCGCGGCACCGTCGCCACGTTGTCCCGCACCGTCTGATGTGGGAAGAGCCCGACGTGCTGGATGACGTAACCCATCCGTCGGCGCAGAGCGACCGGATCGGCGTGGGTGACATCCTCGTCGCCGAGGAGGATGCGCCCCGCTGTCGGCTCGACCAGCCGGTTCACCATCCGCAGGATCGTCGACTTGCCGCAGCCCGACGGGCCCACCAACACGACCAGTTCCCCGGCGGCGACGTCCAACGACAGGTCGCCGACGGCCACGGTGCCGTCGGGATAGACCTTGCGTACCCCTTCGAGCCGGATCGGCGCCGCGGCGGTAGCGTTCATCCCATGCCCCCTGGGTTGTCTGGTCCGCTCGCCAGCGCGCGAATTCTGGTCGATTGGGCCGCACCGGCGGACGGCCCGCCGAACCCATGGTTCTCGTGGGAGTACGTCCGCCAGAACATCGAATCTCTCACCTCAGCGTTGCAGCAACACATAGAGTTGACCATCGCCACGGTTGCGATCGCCGCAGCTGTTGGCATCCCGCTCGCGGTGCTGGCGTACAAGGTCCGTGGGCTCACCGGACCGATCCTTGCATTTACCGGCGCCCTCTACACCATCCCATCGTTGGCTCTGTTCGCGCTGCTCGGCCCCATCCTGGGACTCACCTTCTCCACCGTCCTCATCGGACTCGTGCTCTACGCGCTGCTCGCCATCGTGAGAAACGCGCTGACGGGCCTGCGCCAGGTGCCGCCGGACGTCCGCGACGCCGCTAGAGGGATGGGGTACGGGCGGGTGGGCCTGCTGTGGCGCATCGAGCTCCCGTTGGCGCTGCCGGGAATCCTGACCGGGGTTCGCATCGCGACCGTCTCCACGGTGGCCCTGGTAACAGTCGGCACGCTCGTAGGCTTCGGCGGCTTCGGCGACGTCATACTCACCGGGTTCAACAACAACTACTACAAGGCGCAGATCATGGCGGGAACGATCGGCTGCCTCGGGTTGGCCCTCGTACTCGACCTGGTCTTGATCGGCCTCGGCCGTCTAGTCATGCCGTGGGCGGCCCGCCGGAGCGCCCCATGAACCTGTGGGAGATTTGGCAACAGGCGCTGGTCTGGCTCAACGACCCACTCAACTGGACAAATCCCGACGGCATCATCGCTCGTACCGTCGAGCACCTGGAGATATCGGCTGCGGCCGTCGCGTTGGCCTGCCTCGTCGCGTGGCCGATCGGCATCTGGCTGGGCCACGTCGGCCGCGGGGGCGGTCTCATCGTCATAGTGGCGAACCTGGCCCGGGCGATGCCGACCGTCGCGCTGCTGACGATCTTCCCGCTGACCTTCATAGGGTTCGGGTACCCGCCGATCATTCTGGCGCTGGCCATATTCGCGATTCCCCCGCTCCTGGCCAATGCCTACCTCGGCGTGCGCGAGGTGGATCCGGATGTACGCGACGCCGCGCGCGGCATGGGGCTGTCCGGAGGCCAGATCGTGGCCGGGGTCGAACTGCCGCTGGCGGTGCCCTACCTGGCCGGCGGCTTCCGCACGGCGGCGGTGCAGGTGGTGGCTACGGCGACACTCGCCGCATTCGTCAACGGTGGCGGGCTTGGCATGATCATTAGCCGGGGGTTCGGGCTCGGCCTAGCCTCCGGCGGAGGGCAGATGGTGGCGGGTGCCTTGGTCGTCATTGTGCTGTGCCTGGCCCTGGAGGGACTGCTCGCCGTGGCCGAGCGCATGGTCACTCCGCGACCCCTGCGCATCACCGGGCGCCGCGCCCGCACTGGTGCAGATGCGACGCTGCCCTCGGATGCGTCATGGCCGGAAGCAATCAACGTTATCCGAGCTTAATCAGACAGTAATGCCCCCGGACCCACATTCCGGTTGTCATGATCTGGTTGACGGGGTTGAGTGGACCTGCGGGCCGGGTTCCCTGCCCGTCGGACACGCGGCCGTTGACCTGTCGCTACCCGCGGCATGGTGAGCCGGGACACGAAAGGCGGGCAGACGCATGTTTGCGCGTGCACATCGAGTCTCCATGATCATATTAGCGGGGACCCTTACGTCCACATTTGCCCTCGCTGCTTGCGGCGAGAGCGGTTCCTCCGGCACTCAAACACCACCGACTCAGGCGACCGGCGCAGGGTGCGCCCCAGTCGCCAGCGATCAACTGGTTCTGCTCACCGATGACAAGAACCTGCAGAGCTCCGACAACATCGTGGCGGCGGTGAACTCCAAGGCCGCCAGTCCGGCGCTGCTCGCCGCCGTGGATAAGGTCGCCGCCTCGCTCGACCAGCCCAAGCTGCTCGCGCTCAACAAGGCCGTCGAGATCGACCGCAAGACATCGCCAGTAGCAGCGAAGGAGTTCGCCGACGCAAACGGCGTGGGCACAGGACTCTCCGGCGGCAGCGGAAAGGCCGTCATTGGAGCGGCGAACTTCCCCGAGAGCAAGACACTGGCTGAGCTCTACAAGATCGCTCTGACCGCGGCGGGTTTCGACGCGAGCGTGCTGCAGAGCACCAACCGCGAGCTGTATGAGCCGGCGCTGGAACGGGGCGAGATCACCGTCTTCCCGGAGTACGCGGGGACAATGACCGAGTTCCTCAATAAGAAGGCCAACGGCAAGGACGCGCCGGCCAAAGCGAGCGGCGACATCAACGCCACGATGACCGCCCTCAAGGAGCTGGGTACCAAGTACGGCCTCGTCTTTGGTACACCGTCGAGCGCTTCGGACCAGAACGCCTTCGCGGTGACCAAACCGGTAGCCGACCAGTACCAGCTCAAGACGCTCTCCGACTTCGCCGCCAAGTGCAGCGGTACGGCGTCAGTCCTGGCCGGACCGGCCGAGTGCCCGCAGCGCCCGTTCTGCCAGCCGGGCCTGCAGCAGAAGTATGGCATCACGTTCGGCAAGTTCTTCCAGGCCGACGCGGGCGGACCGCAGACAAAGACCGCGCTGAGGACCGGCAAGGCCACCCTCGGCCTGGTCTTCTCGTCGGACAGCTCGCTCACTCCCGCCTAGCCGCGTCACCCGCCTAGCCGCCAAACGTCGAGGCGTCCCCCGTGCTGCTAAAGCAGCTTGGGGGACGCCTCGATCATGAAAGGCGCCGGGCTAGGCTGCGGGCGAGACCGTCAAAGGAGACAGCCGTGGAGACCGTCCGCGCGCCGCGGGGCAACACGCTCACCGCGCAGGGTTGGCCCCAGGAGGCCGCCCTTCGCATGTTGATGAACAACCTCGATCCGGACGTGGCCGAGCGCCCACAGGATCTGGTCGTCTACGGCGGGACGGGCAAGGCGGCCCGGGACTGGCCGTCCTTTCATGCGCTGGTCCGCACGCTGACCACGCTGGGTGCGGACGAGACCATGCTGGTGCAGTCGGGACGGCCGGTGGGCGTGTTCCGTACGCACGAGTGGGCCCCACGGGTGCTCATCGCTAACTCGAATCTTGTCGGCGAGTGGGCGACGTGGCCCGAGTTCCGTCGGCTCGAGGCGCTGGGCCTGACGATGTACGGGCAGATGACCGCCGGCTCGTGGATCTACATCGGCACGCAGGGCATCCTGCAGGGCACGTACGAGACATTCGCCGCCGTGGCCGCAAAGTTGTGTCGCATCGGAAAGCTCAGCAACGGCTCGCTGGCCGGCACCCTCACGCTCACTGCCGGATGCGGCGGCATGGGCGGGGCCCAACCCCTGGCGGTAACCATGAACGGCGGCGCTTGTCTGGTCATCGACGTGGATCCGGCGAGGCTGCGGCGACGGGTGGAAACCCGCTACCTGGACCAGGTGGCCGACTCCCTCGACGAAGCCATCGACCAGGCCGTTAAGGCACGGCGGGAACGGCAGGCGCTCTCGATCGGCGTCGTCGGGAACGCGGCCACGCTCGTGCCCGAGCTGCTTCGTCGCGGCGTCCCCATCGACATCGTCACCGACCAGACCTCGGCCCACGACCCACTGTCGTATATCCCGGAAGGCGTCCAGCCGGAGGACGCACCGGACTACGCCGCCAAGAAGCCAGACGAGTTCACCGACCGGGCCAGAGCGTCGATGGCGAGACACGTCGAGGCGATGGTCGGCTTCCTCGACGCGGGCGCCGAGGTGTTCGACTACGGCAACTCTATCCGCGGCGAGGCGCAGCTCGGCGGATACGAGCGGGCGTTCGCCTTCCCCGGTTTCGTCCCCGCCTACATTCGCCCACTGTTCTGCGAGGGCAAGGGCCCGTTCCGATGGGTGGCGCTGTCTGGCGACCCAGCCGACATCGCCGCCACCGACCGCGCGATCCTCGATCTGTTCCCAGACAACGAATCTCTGGCGCGCTGGATCCGCATGGCCGGTGAGCGCGTCGCGTTCCAGGGACTTCCGGCGCGGATCTGCTGGCTGGGCTACGGCGAACGCGACCGTGCCGGAGTGCGCTTCAACGACCTGGTGGCTCGGGGCGACGTGTCCGCACCCCTGGTCATCGGCCGGGACCACCTCGACTGCGGGTCAGTCGCCTCGCCCTACCGGGAGACCGAGGCGATGCGGGACGGGTCGGACGCGATCGCCGATTGGCCGCTGCTCAACGCGCTGGTGACCACGGCCAGCGGCGCCTCCTGGGTCTCCATCCACCACGGCGGCGGCGTCGGTATCGGCCGGTCCATCCATGCTGGACAGGTGACGGTGGCAGACGGGACACCGCTGGCCGCGCAGAAGATTGAACGGGTACTCACCAACGATCCCGGCATGGGCGTAATCCGCCACGTTGATGCTGGCTACGAAATCGCCGAGCAGGTCGCCGCCGACCACGGCGTCCGTGTGCCGATGCGCGAGCAGTAATGACGCCGGAGCGGTTCGCGTCGTTGTGGCGGTCGCTCGAGCCGATCGGCCGAGACCCGTCAACTGACGGCTACCTTCGCTACGCCTGGTCCGAGGCTGACCTCGCATGCCGGGAGTGGTTCGTAGAGGAGGCGCTGGATCGTTCCCTCACGGTGGAAACCGACCGTAACGGCAACCTGTGGGCGTGGTGGGGAGACCCGGTCCACGGCGACGCCGTCGTGACGGGCAGCCACTTTGACTCCGTGCCACAGGGAGGTGGCTACGACGGTCCACTGGGGATCGTCTCCGCCCTGCTGGCGCTCGACGAGCTCCGTGACCACGGTTCCGCCCCCACCCGCCCCATTGGCATCGTCGCCTTCGCCGAGGAGGAGGGCTCCCGGTTCGGCCTCGCCTGCCTCGGTTCCCGCCTGCTGACCGGCGCGGTCGAGGTGGATCGGGTGCGGTCCCTGGTCGACCGGGACGGCGTGAGCCTGGTCCGGGCCATGGCCGACGCTGGCTCAGACCCGGGTGGGCTCGGGCCTGACCCAGAACGGCTAGGCCGGGTCGGCGCCTTCGTGGAGCTGCACGTTGAACAGGGCCGGGCGCTGGTCGATCTCGCCGCGGCGGTGGGTGTCGCGAGCGCGATCTGGCCACATGGGCGGTGGCGGCTGGACTTCCGCGGCGAGGGCAACCACGCTGGCACCACACGCATGGCGGACCGGCGGGACCCGATGCTCACGTTCGCGTACGCGGTCCTCACCGCCAACGAAGAGGCCCGGCTGGCGTCGGCACACGCCACGGTGGGACGGGCGGAGGTGACGCCGAACGCGACCAATGCCATCGCCGCGACGGTCACCGGCTGGCTCGACGCTCGCGCGGCCGATCAGTCCACACTAGACAAGTTGGTTGGCGCCATCAGCGCGCGAACCGAGGAGCGGGCCGGGCATGACGGCACCACGATCGCTATGACCGCCGAGTCCGCCTCGCCCATTACGCAGTTCGACGCAGGCCTGCGCGACCGGATCGTCGCTACGTTGGGCGGCCCGCCGGTGCTGGCCACCGGCGCCGGTCACGACGCGGGCGTGCTCGCCGCGACGGGCATCCCCACGGCCATGCTCTTCGTCCGTAACCCCACCGGCGTATCCCACGCGCCGGCCGAGCGCGCCACCGACGCGGACTGCGCCGCGGGTGTCGAGGCGCTGGCGTCGGTGCTGGAGGATCTGACGTGTCGCTAAATCACCAACTGCCGACTAGGTACTGGGCCGAGTACGCCTGGCTCGGCGGGGCCAGTGCCGGGACGTCATCCGGCGTCCTCATCGACGTGGAAGGCGACCGCTTCGGCTCGGTCACCATCGGCGTCGCCACCGCGCCCGCCGACGCGACGAGGCTGGCCGGCCTCACCATGCCGGGTCTTGCCAACGCACACTCGCACGCGTTCCACCGTGCGCTGCGCGGGCGAACCCACGCCGGCAAGGGCACGTTCTGGACCTGGCGGGACCGCATGTACGCCCTCGCCGGCCGGCTCGACCCAGACTCCTACCACGCCCTCGCGCGGGCCACCTTTGCGGAGATGGCACTGGCCGGCGTCACCTGCGTGGGCGAGTTCCACTATCTACACCACGACGCCGGCGGGGCGCGCTACGCGGATCCGAACGAGATGGGCCACCGGCTGATCGAGGCCGCCGCGGAGGCTGGCATACGGATCACCCTGCTCGACACGCTGTATCTGACATCTACTGTGGACGGCGCCGGTCTGGAGGGTACGCAGAAGCGCTTCGGGGATGGCTCGGTGGAGTCGTGGGCGGCCCGCGTCGCCTCACTCGAAGATGCCGACCACGCCACAATAGGTGCCGCCGCGCATTCGGTGCGCGCGGTCCCGAAAGAAGCGCTGGCCGAACTCGCCGAGGTAGCCAAGGGACGGCAGGTGCACGTTCACCTCTCCGAGCAACGCGCCGAGAACCGCGCATGCCACGCCCGGTACGGCTGCTCGCCGACCGAACTGCTGCACACGGCGGGCCTCCTCGGCGCCGACACGACGGCCGTGCACGCCACCCATCTGTCTGATGAGGACCGCACGCTGCTGGGCGACACCGACACCGCGGTCTGCTTCTGTCCGACGACCGAGCGCGACCTGGCCGACGGAATCGGATCCGCCCGCGCGCTCGTTGACGCCGGCTCGCCGTTGTGCCTCGGCTCGGACAGCCACGCCGTCATCGACCTCTTTGAGGAGGCCCGGGCCGTCGAGCTGGACGAGCGCCTGCGCGACGAACGCCGAGGACACTTCGCGACAGACGAACTCCTCACCGCCGCCACTGCTGCGGGCCACGCCAGCCTGGGGTGGCCGGATGCGGGTGTCATCGCGCCGGGCTCCCGCGCCGACCTGGTGTCGGTGCGCCTCGACTCGGTCCGAACCGCCGGCTTCGATCCAGCGGACGCGGCCGCCGCGGCCGTCTTCGCGGCCAGCGCGGCCGACGTGCGCGATGTGATCGTGGATGGCCGCGCCATAGTCCGAGACGGGCACCACTGCCTCATCGTCGATGTGCAGCACGCGCTGGCGCGCTCGATCGAGGCGGTGTGGGGATGAGCCTGCTCGTGAGGAGCATTGGCGAGCTGGTCACCAACGATCCCTCGCTCGGCGACGGTTCGGCGCTGGGCCTCGTTCGGGACGCGGCGCTCGTCGTTGAGGACGGCCGGGTGGCCTGGGTAGGGGACGCATCGCATGCCCCGGCGACCGACCGGGTGATCGACGCCGAGGACGGGGCCGTGATCCCGGGCTTCGTGGACAGTCATACGCACCTCGTCTTCGCCGGCGACCGTGCCGGTGAGTTCGCCGCGCGCATGGCGGGCGAGCCGTACACGGGCGGCGGCATCGGCACCACCGTCGCGGCCACCAGGGCGGCGAGTGACGGCGAGCTTCGAGCGAACCTCGCCCGTCTGCGCGACGAGGCATTACATCAGGGCACGACAACGATCGAGATCAAGAGCGGGTACGGGTTGAGCACGGCCGACGAGGTCCGGTCGCTGCGCGTGGCCCGCGAGTTCACCGCGGAGACCACGTTTCTCGGGGCCCACGTCGTGCCGGCCGAGTTCGAGGGGCGCGACGACGACTATGTGTCGCTCGTCTGTGGCGAGATGATGAAATCGGCACTTCCACATGCCCGCTGGGTGGACGTCTTCTGCGAGCGAGGCGCCTTCGACGGTGACCAGGCTCGAGCCATTCTTCTGGCCGGGATGGGCGTAGGCCTCCTCCCCCGGATCCACGCCAACCAGCTCACCCACGGGCCCGGGGTACAGCTCGCGGTCGAACTGGACGCGGCCAGCGCCGACCACTGCACCCACCTGTCCGATGCGGACGTCGACTCGCTCGCTGGCTCGACCACGGTGGCCACGTTGCTGCCGGGCGCGGAGTTCTCGACCCGCTCGCCGTACCCGGACGCGCGCCGGCTTCTCGAAGCCGGCGCCACCGTGGCCCTGGCGAGCGACTGCAACCCCGGGTCCTCGTACACGACGTCCATGCCCTTCTGCGTCGCTGTCGCGGTCCGGGAGATGCGCATGACGCCGGCCGAGGCCCTGTGGGCGGCGACCGCCGGTGGGGCGCGGGCGTTGCGCCGCCCGGACGTCGGGCATCTCGGCGTGGGCGCCGTGGCCGATCTATCGGTCCTCGACGCCGCTTCCTTCGTGCACCTGGCCTACCGGCCCGGCGTACCACTGGTCCGCACCGTTCTGCTCAGTGGAGAGCCACAATGACCACGATCACTGTCCACGTCTCAGGTGTCTCCCCCAGCGATGTGCTCGCGGTCGCCCGGGGCGCGGCTCGGGTCGACATCGCGCCCGAGGCCGTCGCCGCCATGGCCGACAGTCGCTCCATCGTGGACGGAATCGAGCGTGATGGGCGCCCAGTGTATGGAGTTTCGACCGGCTTTGGCGCGCTGGCGAGCACCTTCATCGCACCCGAGCGCCGGGCCGAGATGCAGCATTCGCTGATCCGTTCGCATGCGGCCGGCGTCGGAGCGCCGATGCCGCGTGAGGTCGTGCGAGCGATGATGCTCCTGCGCGTGCGGTCACTCGCGATGGGCCGCTCGGGAGTGCGCCCGCTCCTCGCCCAGGCACTCGTGGACCTCCTGAACAACGACATCACACCCTGGGTCCCCGAACACGGGTCACTGGGCGCCTCCGGTGACCTGGCCCCACTCGCCCACTGCGCCCTCGTGCTGCTCGGTGAGGGCTGGGTGCTCGGCAAGGACGGCGCCCGCGTACCCGGAGGCGAGGCGTTGCAGTCGGCCGGTCTGCGGCCGATCGGGCTGGTCGCGAAGGAAGGGCTCGCCCTCATCAACGGCACCGACGGCATGCTTGGCATGCTCCTGCTCGCCATCGATGACGCGAGGCACCTGTTCACCATGGCCGACATCACCGGAGCGCTGGCGATCGAGGCTATGCTCGGCTCGGACCGCCCGTTCCTGCCCGAGCTGCATACGATCCGCCCACATCCGGGCCAGGCGATCTCGGCCGCCAACATGTTCCGGCTACTGCAGGGGTCGGCCATCATGGATTCGCACCGCGAGGATTTGACGCACGCGGTGCAGGATGCCTACTCCATGCGCTGTGCACCCCAGGTCGCCGGTGCGGCGAGGGATACGCTCGACTTCGCCACCCTTGTCGCCGGGCGCGAGTTGGCATCCATTGTGGATAATCCGGTGGTCCTCGCGGACGGACGGGTGCTGTCCACCGGGAACTTCCACGGCGCGCCGTTGGGCTTCGCCGGGGACTTCCTCGCCATCGCCGCCGCCGAGGTCGGGTCGATCTCGGAACGTCGGGTGGATCGCCTGCTCGACGTGTGCCGTTCGCGGGACCTGCCCGCCTTCCTCACCCCGGATCCGGGCGTGAACTCCGGCCTCATGATTGCCCAGTACACCGCTGCCGGCATCGTCGCGGATAACCGCCGGCTCGCGTCGCCGGCCTCGGTCGACTCCGTGCCGACGTCGGGCATGCAGGAGGATCACGTGTCCATGGGCTGGGCCGCCACGCGCAAGCTGCGCCACGTGCTCGACAACCTCACCAGCCTGCTCGCCGTCGAGCTGCTGGCCGCGGTGCGCGGCCTCCAGCTTCGCGCGCCACTTCAGCCCTCGCCGGCCGGGCGGATCGCGGTGGCCGCGCTGGCCGAGCACGCCGGCGAACCGGGTCCAGACGTCTTCCTCGCACCCGTCATCGAGGCCGCACGGGCCCTGGTGGCCGGCACGGACCTGCGTACCAGCATCGAGTCCGAGATCGGCCCGCTATCCTGACCGACTTCGCCTCGTACCGGGCTGGGTCGACGTGTGCCCAGTCGTACGGCAGGATGAGCCCGCCGCGTTTCGCAGCCGCGGCACCCATCGCCACAGCGGAGGTACGGATGGAACCGGAAGTGATCGTAGGGCTCGGCGGGGCTGGCATTGCTGGCTGCAATCATTTCGGGGCCGATGGCTAACCGCTCGCTGCGACTGGTCCACTAGCTCGGACGGCAACAGAGGCACGAGGACGCGGCCGAGGAGGCCGAGCGCATCCTGCACAGCAATTCACGGTGATCACGCGGAGAGTTCAGTGGCGATGATCTCGGCCAAGGCGCGGAAGGCCTTGCCGCGGTGGCTGATCGCGTCCTTCTCGGCTGGGCTGAGCTCGGCATTGGTGCGCGACCCGCCATCCGCAACGAAAATGGGGTCGTAGCCGAAGCCCCCGGAACCGCGGGGCGACCGGATCAGCCGCCCCCGCATGTCGCCCTCGACAGTGAACTCCCGGCCATCGGGCAGAACGAGCGCGGCCACGCAGACAAAGTCGGCGCCTCGAGCGGGGTCGTCCACATCGGAGATCTGCGCCAGGACCAACTCAAGGTTGGCGAGATCGTCACCCGACCGGCCCGACCATCGCGCGCTTAACACACCCGGCATCCCGTTCAGCGCGTCGACGGCGAGTCCCGAGTCGTCCGCCACCGTCGGCAGACGCGTGTGCTTGCCCCCCTCGCGCGCCTTGAGCAGCGCGTTGTCGACGAAGGTCAGCCCCGTCTCCGGCACCTCGTCATAGGCGGAAACGTCCGCGAGCCCGATGAGCGAGACCGCCCCTGAGCCCAGCGCGGCGTCGAGAATCCGCTGCAGCTCGACCAGCTTGCCGGTGTTCCGGGTCGCCAGCAGCAGCCTCGTACTCATTTCTCGAGTGCCATCTGTTGGTGCAGGGCGAGCTCCGCGCAGCCCGCGAGCCCCAGATCCAGCAGCGCATTGAGGTCATCGCGCGAGAAGACACCCGACTCGCCCGTACCCTGCACCTCAACGAAATCCCCGGCGCCGGTGCAGACAATGTTCATGTCGACCTCGGCCTTAACGTCCTCGTCGTAGCAGAGGTCCAGCCGCGCCTCGCCGTCGATGATGCCGACGCTGACCGCCGCCACAGAACGGTGCACGGCCTTCTCCGGCTTCCCCGCGAGCATCTTGCGGCCGGCCATCCACGTGACGGCGTCGCTCAGCGCGACGTACGCACCGGTGATGGCGGCCGTGCGCGTGCCGCCATCGGCCTGCAGCACATCGCAGTCCAGCACGACCGAGTTCTCCCCCAGCGCGGCGAGGTCGATGCATGCTCGCAGGCTCCGACCGATGAGGCGCGAGATCTCGTGGGTGCGCCCGCCGACCCGACCCTTCACCGACTCCCGGTCGGAGCGGGTGTTGGTCGAGCGCGGCAACATGGCGTACTCGCACGTCACCCAGCCCAGACCCGAGCCCCTTCGCCAGCGCGGCACGCCCTCGGTCACGCTCGCCGTGCACAGCACGCGCGTCGCGCCGAACTCCACCAACACCGACCCCTCCGGGTGGATGCTCCAGTTACGAGTGATCGTGATTGGGCGGAGTTGGTTGGGCTCGCGCCCATCGGGTCGGCTCATGTGGACAAGCGTATGGGTGCGTCGTGTCCGCGAGACAGCCGCCCCGCCGACAATGAGCGCCGGACGATCAGGTGGTGGCGGCTCCGGACGCTCCTCCCGTCCCGTCGGCGCGGTGCTCGGGCGAGGCTGGCATCGGCGGCGGTTTGAACCCGTCGTCGGAGGTCGACAAAGCACCGCTCGATGCAGCGACCGGAGGCGCCCACTGGGACGGGTCCCCGGACCGCGGCGCCACTGGCAGACTCAGCATGATCCCGCTGTGGCTCTGGTGGGCGAGAACGGCCGCCTTGTGGTGTGACTCGATCTCCTTGACGAAGTCGGTGCTCCGGTACGCCGTGCCGTCGATCGTGGGACCAACCCGCCCCTCCAGCACCGCGGCCACGTCGTCGCCGGTGAGCGTCTTGTGCGTCTCGAGCGCATGGGCCAACACGAGCACGTCACGACGGTGCTCTCGCAGCAGACGGGCGGTCTTCTCCAGCAGCTCGGCGAGGTTGTCCTCGATCCGGTCGGCGAGCGCGTGGCGTAGCTCTACCTCAGGGTTCTGGCCCTTCGCCCGCCTGCCTCCCTGGGAACCGCCCGGCGCGCCTACGTCCAGCCGCTTCGCCGTGGAGTACGACGATACGGTGGATCCCATGCCCCAGAAGCCCTCCATATAGGACGCCACTGAGGTGGCGGACTCCAGGTCGCCGGAGACGCCGGACGAGCTATCGCCGTCGAAGAACATCCGCTCGCCGGCGAGCGAGGCGAGCGAGACGAAGATGTCCGCCTCATACTCCGTACGC
Organism: Micromonosporaceae bacterium; assembly: GCA_020027875.1. Lineage (GTDB taxonomy): Bacteria > Actinomycetota > Actinomycetes > Mycobacteriales > Micromonosporaceae > JAXIPB01. The sequence goes on from JAHRHA010000040.1 coordinate 18,923, forward strand.
CACCTGGTGAACTGGTCCTCCGGCGGGATGGCGGCGACCATACCCAGGTAGTCGCTGCCCTTTTCGATCGTGGCTAGGTCGATCTCCAGGTGGCGGCGCGTCCGGTACGCGATGACCGCGTGGCACGCCTCGTGCACGGCAACCGCGTGGCGCTCCCGTTCGATGTACTCGACGTCCTCAGGCGGACCCAGCTCCTTGAGCTGCTTGGCCTTGATGACGTCCTTCCAGGTGATGACCTCGCGGCCGTCGCGGAACGCGGTGATCAGCGACTCGTTGACGAGGTCCTTAATGGTCGCGCCGGTTGCATACGGCGTGATCGTCGCGAGCTTGTCGATGTCCTCTTCGGTCAGCTCGTTGCGGACCTTGGCGAAGTAACCCTCGTACGTGCGGATCCGGCCTTGCTTGCTCGGGTAGCCAACCTTGTAGATACGATCGATACGGCCCGGCCGAAGCAGCGCCTCGTCAAGTGCCTCGGGCAGGTTGGTCGCCATCATGACGAATATGCGGTACTTCGGCGGCGGCTTCGGGCGCATGCCGAGCATCCGGCGCACGTACCGGTTGATGAAACCGCGCGGCTTCTTGAGCCCGGAAAGCTCGGTGAGCAGGGCCTGCAGCGTGCCCATGCCGGCGCCGCCGCCACCCATTCCGCCCATGACGAAGCGGTTGCGCCGGGCATGCGGCTCGGGTTCCGCGCCACTGGCGAGCGCATCGCGACTGAGCATCCAGCGGGCCTCGGGCGAGAGGTAGGAAAAACCGTGGCAGCCCGCATCTCGGAACGGCGCCGGTCGCATGCCACGCGGGAAGCCCGGCCCCTGCTGGGCCAGCATGCCGCGGTTGCCGAGAGAGTCGGCCTCGTCGAAGAAGACGATCACGCCGCCGTAGCGCAGGGCGAGCTTGCGCAGCTTGCGGAACAGCGACTTGACCTTGAGAATACCGACGCCCATGAACATGTTGGTGAAGGCGCCCGGATCCACGAAGACATAAGGTCTGCCGGTCTCCCCCGCGACCGCCTCCGCCATGAGCGTCTTCCCGGTGCCCGGTGGACCCCACAGAAGCAGGCCGCCCGGCACGTAGCCACCCTTCTCCTCGATCTCATGTGGACGCTCAAGGTAGAGAATGTTCTCCTTGACGCGCGCCACGACGTGGTCCTGACCCCACACGTCGGAGAATCGGGTCTTGATGTCGTCGGGGTAGTAGACGTCGACGCCGCCGCGCGACAAGAACCAGAAGATCGCGACGAACTGGAAGATGACGAAGAAGAACGCGAAGGCGAGTTGCAGGATAAACGGCATGGCCTGAAACAGCAGTGCCGGGAGTTTGAAGATCGCGAGCACCGGCGACAGGTTCATGAACTTGCTGACCACGAAGATGAACAGCGAGAAGAACGTCACCCACTTCAAGACTCGGGCCAGCCGGAACCGGGTCCAGTCGCTGAAGCGCCGTTGGGTGAACCTCTCGGTGGCGCCGAAGACGCGTCGGGTCCAGAACCGGTGGTACCCCGACCACCGCTCGCTGATGAAGAAATGCAGCTGGCGAACGATCTCGATCCCGAGCAGCACGAGCAGCCAGCCTGCCTCGCTCGCCTGTAGTCGCATGGCGTCGACGAACGGAAGGATGGGATTGTTCGCCATCGCGGCCCACACGAGCAGGAACCAGACCACGGTGAACAGCAGAATGAACTTGATCCTGTCCCACATTTTCAACTTCGGACGGGTCGGCTTGTCCCGGTTCTCGGGACCCTGATCGGGCGGGCGCAGGCCCTCGAAGACGGGTGTAGGCGGCGCGAGGCTCATGCCTGGCTCCTCACGGTGAACGACGTCGCGATGCCGTCGAGCTCGACCGCGCGCTCGCGGTAGCAACGTGCGGTGCAGCGGATCAGTAACAGATAGACAGTGCTCGAATCATTGTTCATGTAAGCGGTGAGATCGAAGGTGTGGATGGTCTCGAGCCGTAGTTCGTAGTTGTAGACGACGCGGATCCCCCGTACGCCCTCGGACGGTGTGAGCACCTGGTCATAGAGAAGCTCAAATCCCGACAATCCCTGACCATTTTGCTCAGCACGCATGCGACTGCTCGTGGTAACAGGAAATATGAAGTCCCGGAGAATGTCGAATGACAGCGCACCCTGGATCATCTGCGGCAGATGGAAGACCATCGAATACGCCACGGGTTCGGTGGTGGGAAAAGGCGAGAACACGTGCTCGGCGGTAGGATCCTCCGACGCGTCGTACGCGGCGGACCACATCAGCGTCTTCGCCTGCTGGGCAACGTCCGAGTCTGGCTTCGCCTGGAGTAGACCGGCGAGCAGGACGTCGTCGACCGGTGCGCCGTCGACCTCAGACCAGGCGCTCGGAACGCGGAAGTAGGTCTTCTCGTCGGCGTTGGCGACATAGTTGAACTCGGCCTTCCCGCAACCCGCCGCCACCGCCAGGGCGCTCGCCACGACGAGAACCGCCACGAGGATCCGCTGACGGCCGACAAACCCACCATTAGTCATGAGCACCCCCAAGCCGGACGGGCTGCCCCCTCTGGTCGAAGTATCCCTCGCGGGTGACATTCCACCCAGCCGATGAGACGGCCATTCCGGGCCACCGGTTCGGCGCGGATTCCCCTCGTCCGGCGCTCTGTTACTGACCACCTACCCCCTGGTGATCGACACCTATGTCACTGTACGCTGAGAGGCCGTGCCGGATCGGTTACTTCCGGACGATCGGGGAGAACCGCTCGTACGGGTACGTCCGTCGCCGTTACCGCCCGATAGTGGCCGATGAGTTCGTCACCAATCACGGCCCAGATGCCCCGGAGTTGGGCGGTCAGACCTCGTAGGTGGCGCCTGCGCGGGCGATCTCGAGCGGCCCGGAGAATACGGACGCCGCGGCCTCGTACGCCTTGGCCTCGCTCCCCCACGCGGCCACCAGGTGAGTCAACACGAGTCGCGCGGTGCCGGACTTGGTGGCCACCTCGCCCGCGTCCCGCCCGGTCAGGTGCAGATCCGGCGGGTTGTCCTCGCCGTCGACGTAGCTTGCCTCGCAGAGGAGCAGGTCGGCGTCCTGGGCCAAGCGATTCAACGCCTCGCACGGCGCGGTGTCCGCCGAGTACGCGAGCACCCGACCGCCATGCTCAACCCGCACCCCATAGGTCTCGACTGGATGATTGACGCGGTCCACGGTGACGGCGAACGGGCCGATGTCGACGGTGCCGGCCTTAAGGTCGTGGAAGTTGTAGACGTCGTCGAGTGGGCCCTCACCAACCACGCCATACGCCGCCGCCAACCGCTCGCTCGCGCCGGCGGGTGCGTAGACCGGGATGGTCGGATATGGGCCGTCTGGAGCGTAGCGACGCACGACCACGTAGCTGCAGGCGTCGAGGACATGGTCAGCATGCAGGTGGGTGAGCAGGATCGCGTCGATGGAGTTCAATGACGCGTACCGCTGCAAGGCGGAGAGCGATCCCGTACCGAAGTCGAGCATCAGCCGGAAGCCATCCGCCTCGACGAGGTAGGCGGAGCACGCGGAGTCCGGACCCGGAAAGCTCCCCGCGCAGCCGAGGACCGTGACCTTCATCGCGGCACTCCCGCACCCGCCGGCGCAGCGTGCGTTGCCGGTACGGCGTGCGTTGCCGGTACGGCGTGCGTTGCCGGTACGGCGTGGCCGAGGAACCGTTCGGCCAGCCGGTCGAAGGGCTCCTGATCACCGGTGGCGAGGAACCCGTGCTCTGGCGGCATGGCGTCGGTACGAAGCAGGTCTCGCTCGGTGAGCACGCGGTAGACCTCTCTCGCGGTTTCGTCGGCGCTGGAGACCAGGGTGACGTCGTCGCCCATGACGAGGCCGATCAGTCCAGCCAGCATCGGGTAGTGCGTGCACCCCAGTACCAGTGTGTCGACGCCGTCTCTCTGCAGCGGCTCGAGATAGGACTGGGCCAGTCCGAGCAGGGCCCGGCCCGACGTGATGCCGCGCTCGACGAACTCGGCGAACTGCGGACAGGCCGCGCTGGTCACCCGTACCTGCGGTGCGGCGGCGAAGGCGTCGAGGTAGGCGCCGCTGGTGATCGTGGCGGTGGTGCCGATAACGCCGACCCGACCGTTGCTGGTTACCGCGACGGCCCGGCGGACCGCCGGCCGGATCACTTCGATGACTGGGACGTCGTAACGCTCCCGCGCGTCGTGCAGACACGCCGATGACGCACTGTTACAGGCAATCACAAGGATCTTGACCTGATCGGCGACCATCTGGTCGAGACATTCGAGCGCGTGGCGCCGCACGTCGGCGATGGGCTTGGGACCGTACGGGAAGTGTGCCGTGTCCCCGAGGTAGCGCACCTGCTCATGCGGCAATTGATCCAGAATTGCCCGCGCCACCGTCAACCCTCCGACGCCGGAGTCGAAGATTCCGATCGGCGCGTTCGTCACGCTGCGGAGCCTACGCCGGCCAACGGGGGTATTAAGAGCAGTCCAGCGGAAGGTGTCGCCAAGGTGACAGCGCTCAAACAGCCGCCGACATGACACGCTTTCGCACGAAAGAGGGGACACGGTCACAATGTGTTACCTCCCACGTTGCGCAGCGAGTGCGCGGTGCCTATTGTCGGCATTCGACGGCCTGTCTGACCGGATGGCTTGGCCGGTCTGACCGGATCGTGGCCGGCGAGAGGAGACGACGTGGGTGCCGAGACTCACACCGCACCGACTTCGAGTGCGGCCGGGACTCCAACTGTCCCAACGCCGGCCCAGCACGAAACCGGGCCGATCAGCTGGACAACCGGGCCGGCGCGGACCGCGCGAGTCCGCGCGAAACGGCCAGAACCCCGCCTGCGCCAGCTGATGGGCGTGTGCGGATGGGCGGCTGTGCTGGGCGGAGTAGGCCTTGTCATCGGCATCCGCGGATTCATCGGCGTCCTCGCGGACGAGCCGCCGACCTGGTATGAGCCGTCGATGATGGCTGTCGGGGTGATCGGGATCGCGCTGACGGTCGGCGCGTTCCTCACCGTTCAGTTTCGGACCACGCCCTGGATCATGCTCAGTAGCTCGAGCATCGCGCTCATCGTGGCGATGTCGCTGACCGCAAACGCCTTCTGACCGCCGGGGTTAGGCCCAGAGCTGACCGTCGAGCGCGCCTTCGGCCTCGGACAAGGTGCCTCCGTACGCTCCGGTGGAGAGGTACTTCCACCCTCCGTCGGCGACTACGAATGCCACGTCGGCACGCTTGCCCGCCTTCGCCGCCTCGTGCGCGACGGCGAGCGCCGCGTGCAGCACCGCCCCGGTGGAGAACCCGACGAAGAGTCCCTCGACCTCGACGAGTTGGCGGGTCCGGAGCACCGCATCGCGGGTACCGACCGAGAACCGCCGGCTGAGCACGGTCGCGTCGTAGAGCTCCGGGACGTACCCCTCGTCGATGTTGCGTAGCCCGTAGACCAGTTCCCCGTACCGCGGCTCGGCCGCGACGATCTCGATTCCCTCGACCTTCTCGCGCAGGAATCGACCGACTCCCATGAGCGTCCCGGTGGTGCCAAGGCCGGCCACGAAGTGGGTAATCGTCGGCAGGTCGCGCAGAAGCTCGGGTCCGGTGGTCTCGTAGTGCGCCCGGGCATTGCCTTCGTTGGCGTACTGGTTGAGCATCACCCAGTCGGGGTGTTCGGTCGCGATCTGACGGGCCATCGCCACGGCCACGTTCGACCCCCCGGCCGCCGGGGAGAAGATGATCTCCGCGCCGAACATGCGCAGCAATTGAATCCGCTCGGCCGATACGTTCTCCGGCATGACGCAGACCAGCCGGTAGCCGCGTAGCTTCGCCACCATGGCCAGCGCGATGCCGGTGTTGCCGCTCGTTGGCTCCAAGATCGTGTCGCCCGGTTTAATCTGGCCGGCCGCCTCGGCGGCGCGGATCATCCACACCGCCGGGCGGTCCTTGACCGATCCGGTCGGGTTGCGGTCTTCCAGCTTCGCCCAGAGCCTCACCTCGGACGAGGGTGAGAGCCGAGGGAGGCCGACCAGTGGCGTGCCTCCGCAGGCATCGAGGAGGCTGTCGAACCTGGCCATGTCCCCGGCCTCAGCTCAACGCGGCGGCGCCGCCCGCAACGGCGCCACCCAGTACGGCGCCGCCGGCCACGGCCGGCAGGATGGTGACCGTGTCCCCGTCACCCAACTTGGCGTCAAGGGCACCGAGAAAACGTACGTCCTCGTCGTTGACGTAGACGTTGACGAACCGGTGTAGCGCTCCGTCATCGGTGACGAGACGGGCCAGCAGGCCGGGGTACTTGGCGTCCAGATCGGTCAGTAGTTCGGCGATGGTGTCACCGGTGGCCTCGACTGCCTTCTGGCCGTCGGTGTACGAGCGGAGAATGGTTGGAACGCGAACGTCGATTGCCATAATGGTCTGCTCCTTGGATCAGGCTGAGGGGTAACGGTCCAGGGGTGGGCGCCGATCAGGCGCGACACTCGTAGTCGACCGTCGCCGGGCTCTGCCCGAACATGTAGGACTGGACAGCCATGGAGTCCACGGTCGCATTGACCACCCGAACCTGCTCCTCGGACACCGTGCCGTCCACGATGCGGAACGACCGTACCTCGGTGACCTCGGGTTCCCTGGTCGAGACCAGGAGGTAGTGCGACTGCGGCCAGCCGGCGAAGCTGATGTCGGTCCGTGAGGGGTACGCCTCCGTCGCGGTGTGCGAGTGATAGATGATCACGGCCTCTTCGTCCAGATCATCCATCTCCCGCCATACCCTCAGATATTCGTGAGAGTCGAACTCGTAGAAGGTCATCGAGCGCGCCGCGTTCTCCATCGGGATGTGGCGAGCCGGCTCGTCCGACCCGACCGGCCCCGCGACCACGCCGCACGCCTCGTCGGGGTGGTCCCGCCGAGCGTGCGCGACGATCGCCTCGAGGATCGCGGCGTCGATGGCCAGCACGCGCTCCAGACTACCGGCCGAATCATCCACTATGACCGAACAACGCTGACCGACACCGGCACGGTGGCCCGGACCGGCGCAACCAAACCTGTACGGAGCGTGGTTTCCCAACCGACGATCAAAGAGATAGGAGGGCGTCGCACCGACAAACCGGGCAGCAGCGGCTCGTGGAGGCCGCGCCGAGCGCGCCCACGAACGATGCCGCGGGCTGAATGGTCGCAGCGGGATGGATGAACGGCCACCGCGGCGTCGCCGATCGACTGTTCCGACAGCGACGAGCGACGGCTCTGGCTGGCATTCGGACGATGTGGCTCGATGTCCGGTGCCGGACAACGGGGCAACCCGCCGAGCAACCCGGCTATACGATCCGAGCCTCTATTGGCACCATGTCCAGCCAGAACCCTCACCTGTCAAAGATCCGGAGTTACTGATGCAGGTCGTTTCCGACCCGACCGCTGCAGCGCGCCGACGCCACCGCGTCGGGCGCGCCCGGGCGATCCGCTTCGCTCTCGCTACATTGCTCGCCGCTGGGGCAGCTCTGACGCCTACCGCTCCCGCTGCGGCCAAACCCACGTTCACTCCTGAGGAAAAGGCCGCGGCGATCGTACGCCCGGCGGTGGTCTACATCGAGATCCAGTGGGAAGGCTGGGTGCGCGACAAGGTCTCCGGGAAGCTGTGGGACGAGGAGGGCGTCTCCTTCGCCACGCGTTGCAGCGGCTTCTCAGTCAGCAACGACGGCTTCATCGTCACGGCCGGACACTGTGTTGACCCCGGTGTCGAGGGTGTCGGGCTCTCGTTCTTCGAGGAGATCGCCGACCGGTACTACCGCGCCGGCATCGTCACGCAAGCTGAGACCGAGACGCTCATCAAAGACATGCTCGCCAACGCCGAGGTCGAAGGGCAGACCGCCGGTGACGCCGCGACGCGAAAGGTCTTCGCGCAGCGGGGCGTCGCCAAGTCCGGCCTGACCTCCGGCGAGGCGATGCAGGCCCGCGTCGTGAGCTTCCACCCGGTCAGCGGCGGCGATGTCGCTCTGCTCAAGGTGGAGAAGACCAACACGCCGATGGTCAAGCTGGCCGACTCGTCCAACATCAACGTCGGCACGGACGTCCTCGCCATCGGATACCCGGCCTCCGCCGACAACATCAGCGACGCGACGTTCGAGCCGAGCAACAAGGACGGCAAGATCAGCAACAAACGCACCGAGGGTGGGGTTCCGTTCTACGAGACCAGCGCCGCAACGACGCAGGGCATGAGCGGCGGGCCGGTCGCTAACCTCGACGGCGACATCATCGGCCTGGTCAGCCATGGTCCGGCGGCGGAGAAGCAGGCGTTCAACTTCCTGGCGGCCTCCTCGCTCATCGCTGAGGAACTGTCCAAGAGCGGCGTCAAGAATGACTTGGGCAAGATCGACACCGATTACCGGGATGGCCTGAACGCCTACTACGACGGCCGCTACTCCGACTCGATCGAGAAGTTCGACGCGGTGCTCGCGGCCGTGCCCTCGCACGCCCAGGCGCAGGAGTACCGCCAGAAGGCGGTCGGCCTTCGCGAGACCGAGGGCGATCCGGGTCTGGGGACCGGAATTCTCATCATCGGTGGTGTCGGAGGGCTCGTGCTTCTCATCATCATCATTGTGGTCATCGTCGTGATGGTGACCAAGGGCAAGAAGCGCGCGCCACAGCCGGCCATGGTCGGCGCCTACCCGGGCGGAAGCCCGGTAGCGTACCCGCCGATCTCGGGGGCCCCGCCGTACTTGGCGCCGCCCGTCCAGTCGGCACCGCCGTACGCCCCGCCACCGGTCCAGTCGGCACCGCCGTACTTGGCGCCGCCCCTCCAGTCGGCGCCGCCGTACGCCCCGCCACCGGCTCAGGTGTCGGCCCCGCCGATCTCCGCGCCCCCGATCTCGGCACCTCCGGTGTCCGCTCCTCCGGTGTCCGCTCCGCCCATATCTGCGCCTCCGGTGCCGGTGCCGCCAGTCCAGCCTCCGCCGCCCCCTCCACCGCCGCCCCCACCACCGCCGGCCGCACCGGTTCCGCAGCCGCCGGCGCCGGTGTTCCCGACGAACGTCGTGGCACCACCAGCCGCTCCGGCCCCCGCCGCGCTGCAGTACTGCGCAAACTGCGGGAACGGGTCACCAGCCGGAACGAAGTTCTGCGCGACCTGCGGGCAGCAGTTCGCCTAATCGGATCGCAGCACCGGGGGGGCGCGACCGGGTCGCGCCCCCCACCACCACCCCGTCGATCATGACCTGGAGGTCATGATCGACGCTGTTTCACGACGGCCACATCATGATCACTGGAATCATGAGCGAGTGGAGGCCGTGGTGGCACTCGGCCGGCGCGGCCATGCCGAGTCCAGATCCGTCCGAAGCGGCTCACTCGTGTTGACCAATGGAATAGCTATGTGTCCGTTCTGACCGGCCTAGCCGGCAAAGACCCACACGTTCCTAGGGTCTCGGCAGCTCGTCGCGCTGTTGGGCGCTCCGAAATCGGATTGATGCCGCGATTTGCCCCGCGTATCGGTTCGCCCACGCTAGCCCACTCTCATGCACATGCAGTGACCCGAATATATCTATCCGAACGCGTCGGCTTGACCGCGCCCGATCGAGTGCCACCCCGGCCACCACGCGCCAAGATCCCCGTGATCATGATCTGACGGTCGCGAAATAGCGTCGATCATGACCTCCAGGTCATGATCGACGGGTGGACGGAGGTGGCGGCGGCCGTCAGCTGGTTTCGCCGACGACGCTGAAGGAGCGTAGGCGGTCGATGGCGAGCAGGGTCGCACCGGCCGCGAAGATGAACGCCATCGCCAACGACACCGCCAGCGAAACGTTCCCCGTGAGCAGGTCCGACTTCGCGACGCGGTCGGCGACGGCGAGGACGTACTGCTGTATCGAGAGCACCCGGGTGCTGGTAAGCAGGTTGGTCAGCAGTCCTTCCCAGACCAGCACGTAGATCAGCCCGAGCAGAACCGGCCGACGCGTCAGGAGGCTGAGCGCGACGAACAGGGCGGAGTACGCGACCGAGCCCAAAGTGGCCCCGACGACGAGGCCAACGCCGAGGCGGGATGACCCGGCTAGGACACCGACGGCGTACAGCGGCACCCCGACGGTCACGGCCGTCACGAGCACGGCGACGACCAGCTTCGAGAAGATGATCTCGCGGCGAGGCAGCGGCTTGGCCAGGATGTGCGCCAGTGTGCCGTCGTCCATCTCGGAGCCGAGCACGCCGGTACCTACCACAAGCGCGACCACGGGCAGGACGACCCCCAAACCGAGTCCAACGATCACGGGGTCCACCCAATCGGCGGGCCGTGCGCCGAGGGAGTCGGCCAGCACGGCGAGTCCCACGAGGAGCGCCGGCAGTGGCAGCAACAGCAGGAAACGTCGCCGGCCAAACAGCGCCCGCGCGGTGATGCGCGCGATGGTCATGTTGAACAGACCCGCGGTCATGAGGCACCCACCAGATACGAGAAGACACTTTCGAGGGATTCGTCCGTGGGCAGCAGACGCTGCACGCGGATCCGCTCCGACAACGCCACCTTCGGCAGCGCCCGGGTGAACGTGCCGTAGTCGCCGGCCCGCACCGTCAAACCGCCAGTCGCGTCGAGCTCCACGCCGGCCACCGATGACTCACGCATCAGGGCCACCGCAAGGCCACGGTCGTCGCTGGAGCGGATCGTGAAGACGTGCGGCCGATGGGTCATCAGGCGGCGGATCGTGCGGTAGTCGCCCGAGGCCGCGAGCCGGCCCGCGACGATCACCTGCACGGTGCCGGAGACCTGCTCGACCTCCTCGAGAATGTGCGAGCTGAACAGCACCGTGCGGCCCTGAGCTCCCATCTCGTGCAGCAGGTCCATCATGTGCATGCGCTGACGCGGGTCCATGCCGTTGAAGGGCTCATCGAGTAGGAGCACCGACGGATAGTGTACGAGCGCGGTCGCGACCCGGATCCGCTGGCGCATCCCCTTGGAGTAGGTATCGAGGCGACGGTGTTGTGCCTCGGCCATCTCCACCAGATCGATGGCCCGCCGCGCGGCCGCGGCCGGATCAGCCAGCCGGTGGAGTTTCGCGCTCGCGAGCACGAACTCCCATCCGGTCAGGAACCCGTGCACCGCCTCCCGCTCGCTCACCAGGCCGAGTCCTGAGTAGACGGAGGGATTCCGCCAGGCCGGCGCCCCGCCCACCAGCACCTCACCACGCGAGGGGGCGAGGAATCCTGCCATCATGTGCAGCACCGTCGTCTTGCCTGCCCCGTTGGGGCCGAGCAGACCGGTGACGCCGGGCCCCAACGACATCGTGATGTCATTGACGGCCACCACATTGCCGTACCACTTGGACACGCCCTGCAGCGACACGCCCTGCTGCTGAACCGCTGTCGCCGAGATTGCACTCATCGGGCCACCTTCCGGTATCGGAGCAACAGCAACAGCACACACACCACGACGATGGCCAGTGCGACAAGGCCATACAGCGGGCCGTACGGTCCGACCGAATTATCGGTCGCGAACCACCATCGGCCCACGCCCGAAACCAGCGTCATCGGGCTCACCAGACCGGCCAGCTGCGATAGCTTCAGAGACTGTCCGGTCAGCTCACCCGTCTCGGAGCCGCTGTACGCGATCCCCATCAACACCCCGAAGATCGGAGTCGTCACGAGGAACAGCGCCACGATCAGGGCGGCGGCCACGGCCCGGCGGCCGGCCAGCGACGCGACGACGATCGCCAGGGCGGCGAAGGTGACGGCGTAGACGCCGGTGACGGACAGGCCGCGAGCGAAATCACCGAACTCGTGCCAGACCGCCGACATGCCCTCGACCGAGAACGCCGCGCCCACGAACATGAGCAGCTGCGGCCCCGCGAGAAGAAGGAAGACGGCGGACACCAGCGCCGCGTACTTCGCCAGGGCGTAGTCCCACCGGGTGAGCGGTCGGGAGAAGTAGAGCGGAAGCACCCCGCCGCGCAGGTCACGTGAGACGAGCTCGGGCGCGACCACGGCGCAGAAGAGGATCACAAGGAGGCTGATGCCTTCGGGGAACTCCCAGTACGACACGACGACCTCGCCGGTCTGCGACCGGATGGCGGTGATCACAGCCGCCACGAGCGTGATGAGTCCGACCACGATCCACGGAAAGACCTTGGCCTTCGCGCTGCGGCCGAGACCGAATGCGGTGCGCAGCCCGTGGCTGTAGAGGGAACGCACCGCGTACGCCCGGCCCAGCCGCGGACCGGTGTAGCGCTGGTAGCCGATGTCGTGGATGACACCGTTGGTCTCAACGGTCATGGCCGGCCTCCTGGGTCGACGGCGTCGACGGGCGTTGCGGCGCTGTTGCCGCGTTGTTCGCCTCCGGCGCGATTGTCGCGTTGTTCGCCTCCGGCGCGATTGTCGCGTTGTTCGCCTCCGGCGCGATTGTCGCGTTGTTCGCCGCCGGCGCGATTGTCGCGTTGTTCGCCGCCGGCGCGATTGTCGCGTTGTTCGCCTCCGGCGCGATTGTCGCGTTGTTCGCCTCCGGCGAAGAGTTCGGCGACGCGGTGGCGACGCTGGTCGAGCCGGTGTAGCGGCAGGTCGAGCTCGGCGACGGCGCCGACGATCTGGTCGTACGTCGCATCGTCGAGCAGTGGCACCAGAACCGCATGCCCCTCCCGCGCGATCTGGAGCCCGAGCCCGCCCAGCCGAGCGACCAGCTCGTCCGTACCCTCGGCGACCTCCACGACGAGCACGTCGCGCGCCTCCGTCATCGCGGAGATCCGGTCGGCACGAAGCAGGTGACCGGCGTCGATTGCGATCAGCGAGTCGCAGATCCGCTCGACCTCGCCGAGCAGGTGGGAGCAGACGACAACCGAGATGCCGAACTCCGTGCCGATGCGGTGGATCAGCACCAGCATGGCCTCCCGGCCGGCCGGGTCAAGACCGTTGGTCGGTTCGTCGAGTAGGAGCAGGTCCGGGTCGTGGACGAGGGCCTGGGCTAACTTGACCCGTTGCTTCATGCCGGTGGAGTAGCCCCCGATCTGCCGGTAGCGCTCCTCGTAGAGCCCAACGTGGCGGAGCGCCTCCGAGGCGCGCTCCCGTGCGGCGGTTCGGGGCAGCCCGCTGATGCGGGCCATGTGGGTGACGAACTCGGCGGCGGCGAGGTCGGGCGGCAGGCAGTCATGCTCGGGCATGTACCCGACCCGCGAGCGCACCTGGGCGGCGTCCGTCTTCGGGTCGAGGCCGAGCACGCGTACCCGCCCGGCGGTCGGCGGCAGGAGCCCGAGCAGGATCTTGATGAGGGTCGACTTGCCAGCGCCGTTCGCGCCGACCAACCCCACGATCCCGGGCTCCACGCCGACCGTCAGATCCGATAGCGCGGCTACGCCGTTGGCGTAACGCTTGGTGAGGGCCTCTGTGGCGATCAGGGTCGGTGTTGCGGTCAGGGTCACGCCGTCCAACCTACGGGCCCAGGGAGAGCGCGGGCATCCGGTGCGGCCCTGCCCGTACCCGGAGAAGTCCCTGAGAAGACCTCGGGGTACGCCTATGGCCCGCTCAATCCATCAGGGCGCCTACCAGCGACTCCTGAAGAAAACTCAGGTACGCGTACACCGACAGCTGCCCGACCCGCGACGACGTCGGGTCCCGGCCGACTGCCTCATCAAGTTCGGCCTCGATGTCGGTCTCGTCCTCGACGCCGAGCCGGGTGCCGAGCGCCAGCCGAACGTCGGTGAGCGCCCGCAGCCACATGTCGGCCTTCTCCTCGCCAAGCCGGATCTCACCGCCCGACTCCAGCAGGTCGGTCAGCACCGTCTTGGCCTGGTCGAGCTTGGCTGCCTTGAGGTCCTCCTCGGTCAGCCGCCGGAACTCGGCCGCCTCCTCGGGGTCCTCCGGGTAGACATCCGGGAAGAGCCGCTCCACGGCCGGATCATCGGGATCGGGATTATCCGACAACAGCGCGGCCAACTCGGCCACGCACTGGCGCAGGACCTGCGCCTCCTGCGGGGCGAAGGTCGCGACGCACTCTTCCCCCGAGCGCCGGAACATCGTCACGGTTGGTCGACCGTAGCCCACAGTCCATAGCCGTGCAGTCGGGTCGCGTCGTACTCCATCCGCTCCCGAACGCCGCTGGAGACGATCGCCTTGCCCTCGTGATGCACGTCGAGCATGAGCTTCTCAGCTTTATCTCGGCTATAGCCGAAGAGCTTCTGGAAGACGAAGGTCACGTATGACATAAGGTTCACCGGGTCGTTCCAGACGATGGTGACCCAGGCGCGGTCGACCTCGGGTACCTCGTCGACATCCGGCACCTCAACGGGTACGGTCTGCGGCGCAGCCATGCCCCCCATGGTGCCACTCGACCGGCCGGTAGCGCCCGTCCGGATTAACCCCTCCCGTCGATCATGACCTGGAGGTCATGATCGACGCGTTTCAACGACGGTCAGCTCATGATCACGAGGATCTTGCCCCCGGCGACTCGACCGGCTCGGGCGTACGGGGAAGCAGGGGGACCCACTCGGCCGGCTCGGCCGGCTCTGAGTCCGGCTCGGCGCGCACGACCAGGTGAGCGCCGTCAACGCGGCCACCGTCGTTGGCGACGATCAGGCAGGGGTACGGGGCATCCGCACCCAGCCGCACCCGAAGGCCATGCTTAGTCAGCTCCTCGACGGTGGCGTTTACCCGGCGGGCCTGGCGGCCGGCGGCGTCGACGACCAGCTCCACTCCGCGTACCGCGGCGAGCTGGGCGGCGATCTGTAGGGTCGCGTCGGCATGGTCGCCGCTATCCAGGCGGACAGCCACCGCCGCCCACGACGCGGGCAGCGGCTGCATCAGCGTGACGAGCCGGCCCGCCGCCGCGGCGCGCAGCTCCGCATAGGCGGGGTGACCGGCACCGACCACCAGCACCTTCGGCTCAGTGCTGGCGACCTGCGCGGGCAGCTCCCGGGCCGGGTCGGCGGCCAGCCGGGCGAGCACCGGCGCCTCCAGGCCGCGGGCGCGCACCGGTGCGGCGAGCTGGTCCAGCTCCTCCATCACCCTGGTCATCTCCAGCAGCTCGCCGGAGAGGCCGCTACCGACCTCAAGCCGACCGGGGGTCTGGTACGGCAGCAGGTAGCTCAGCACCACCTCGGCGGGTCGGCGTTGGCCGACCAGATCGGCACCGAGCCCCACCGTCCCGTCGTCCGTGCCGGGCGAGTCGACCACGACCATCACCCGGTAGGCATCCGTGACGCCGAGCGCCGCCTTCTCCGCCTCCGCGACGTCGCGCTCGACTCGCTTCCTGGGATAGATGACGGACAGCAGCGGGCCCGCCATGACGGTCGTGACGAGCGCCATCACCACCATCAAGGAGAAGAGTTCGCTGTCAAGGATGCCTAGCTGCAGGCCCACCGTGAGGATGACGATCTCGGTGAGACCGCGGGTGTTCATGAGCGTGGCGACCGCGCCGGCCTGCCGGGTGCGGACGCCCTGAAGCCGGGCGCCGAAGTAGGCGCCGGCGAACTTGCCCACGATCGCCACGAGCAGGATCAGGGTGAGCTCTACCACCCCACGCAGGTTCACCTTCGACAGATCCACCCTCATGCCGGCGAGCACAAAGAAGACCGGCAGCAGGAGCAGCACGCTCACCTGCTCGAGCCGCTCGAGGATCTCATGGCGCAGCGCCTCACCGCCCGCCCGCGGCATGATCGCGCCGAAGATGAACGCGCCGAAGATGAAGTGCACGCCGAGCCACTCGGTCGCATAGCACGTCAGCATCAGCCCGATCAGGATGACGGCGAGGATGTTCGGCGTCAACCGGCCGGCCTTCTGGTGCGCGTCGGCAAGGCGGCGCAACAGTGGCCGGACAACGAAGAACATGAGCAGTACGAATGGGATCGCGAAGAAAACATGCCATTGGTCCGCCCCGGCTCCGCCGATCGTGACGACGACCGCGAGCAGGCTCCAGGCGACCACGTCGTCCACGGCGGCGCTGGCGAGTGCGAGCCCACCCACCGCGATGCGGTGCATCCCCCGGTCGGTGAGGATGCGGGCCAGTACTGGAAATGCCGTCACCGACATCGCCGCGCCCATGAAGAGGGCGAAGGGCAGCACCCGGTCGACGCCATGGTTCCCGGCGAGCCAGAGCGCCAGTGTCACGCCCAGTCCGAACGGCAGCACGATCGACCCGATCGAGACGGAGACCGCCACCTTCTCCTTGCCTCGCACCAGCATGTGATCGAGTTCGTACCCGACGATGAACATGAAGAGCACCAGGCCGATGTTGGCCAAGCCGGCCAAGGGCCCGCGGATGTCGACCGGGAACAGCGCGCCGCTGACGGCGGTGCCGAACAGGGTCGGCCCGACCAGGATCCCGGCCAGGATCTCACCGATGACGGGAGGCTGGCCCACCTTCTTGGCCAGGGCCCCCAGTACGCGGGCGAGCACGATGATCGCGGCCAGGCCAAGCAGCATGAGTCCCACTTGGTGGGCGGTCATAGTCCCTCTCCCTCACTCATCGGGTAGCAGGTCAACGAGGTCTCTGACGTACGGGCCGCTGACCACGTCACTCACGCCGTCGACCGGGGGCGCGCCAACCCTGGTCAGGCGGCAGGACGTCCCGTCGTCGCCGAGGTCCAGAGTGGACACGCCGGCCGGCACGAGCTCGCCGGGGCGCAGCAGGTACACCAGGTGCACCCCGTATCGGCCCGCCTCAGCCAAGCCCACGTCGTGCGGCCGGACGCCCAGTTGTCCGTCCAGCACTCCCAGTACCCGGGTCGACCACCGGCCGGCTTCCTCCGCCCGGCGGGCCGAGACGAGCGAGCGGAGTCGGATCAGCAGGTCCGCTGCCGCCTCCGGCACCGTCGCCACGTGCGGTCCGGAGACCGGCGGGGTCGAGGGCCGTGCGTGTGGCAGCCAGTTCACCCACAACCAGCTCTCGTCGTCGGTCGGCTCCACCGCGTGGACCAGGCACAGGTCGCGGGGGCGGTGACGCGTCACCGCCTGCGCCACGAGCCACCGCACGTTGCCCGCCACCGCCGACGTCCCACCGCGCACGGCGAGCGGGCCGGCGGCCAGAGGCACCAGCAGGGGGGTTCCGGGCGGGGAAGGGGACCAACCGATCCGCAGCACCAGGGTGTCCGCGTGGCCAGCGGGCCGCAGCAGGTCCCGGTGGCCCGACCGCGCCCTCGCCGAGAGTGCGGTGGGGGCAGGGAAGTCGGGATGATCCTCCGGCGCGACCGGCGTGGCCGGCGCGACCGGCGTGGCCGGCGCGACCGGCGCCAGCGCGGTCTGGAGCGCCGCAGCAAAATGGGTACACGTTGGGTAGCGCGCCCGTGGATCCTTCGCCAGCGCGCGCGCGAAGACCACATCGACCGCGGCGGGCAGCTCCGGCCGGAGGGTCGTGGCCGAGGGCGGTGCGGCGGCGAGGTGGGCCGTCATGATCGCGAGCTGGCCCGGCCGCGGGAACGGGACCTGGCCGGTGAGGCACTCAAACGCCACGCACGCCAGGGCGTACTGGTCACACGCGCCACCCACGGCGGCCTTGCTGGTCAGTTGCTCCGGCGCGCAGTACGCGATGGTGCCGACGACCTCGCCGGTGCGGGTGATCTCGCCGTCGCCGTCGAGGATCCGGCTGATCCCGAAGTCGACCAACGTCACGCTCTCGTTGGGCGTGTCCACATTGGTCACCAGCAGATTGCTGGGCTTGATGTCGCGGTGCACCAGCTGCGCGCGGTGCGCGGCATCCAACGCATCGGCAACCACCCGCAGCAGGCGTACCGCCCGCGGCGGATCCAGTCGGCCGCCTCCGGCGGTGCCGGCCGACACGCCAACGCGGTCGAGCAGAGCGGCGAGATCCTCGCCCTGGACATACTCCATCGCAAGATAGAGCAGGCCGTCCGCCTCGTCGGCGGTGTAGACGGTCACGACGTTCGGGTGGCGCAGCCGCGCCGTAGACAGCGCTTCCCGCAGGAACCGGCGCCGGAAATCCGCGTCGGAGGCCAGGTGCGGGCGAAGCACCTTGACCGCGTCCAGGCGGTCGAGCACGCGGTGCCGGCAGAGGTAGACCTCGCCCATGCCGCCGACAGCGATACGGCGGCGTACCTCGTACGCCGCGAAGGTCGCACCCTCGGCGAGCACCTCGGTGGTTGGGGCGGTCAGGCGGCGAGCCGGTCGGCGACCGCCGCGGCTGCCGGTCGTTGGGCCGGCGCCGCGAGGCAGTCACGCACCAGCTCCGCGATCGGGCCTGGCAGCGCCTGTGAGATCTCGGGCTTCGTCGAGAGGATCCGCCGCAGTGCCAGCAAGCCGTCGTTGGGCGGCAGGTCGCCGTAGACTCCCGTGCCCGCCGCCACGCGGTGCAGCATCACGCCAAGCGACCAGACGTCGTTGTGCGGACCCGGCGGCTCGCCATGGAGCAGGTCCGGGTCGGTGTACTCGACCGACGTGATCGGCCCCATACCGGTGAGGGTTACGCCCGGGGTGAAGACCTGCGACAGGCCGAGATCCGACAGCTTCGCCCCGTCGCCGGTCAGCAACACATTGCTCGGCTTGATGTCACGGTGCACAATGCCGGCCGCGTGCAGCGCGGCGGCGGCCTTCGCCGCGTGGCTGACGGCTCGCAGGGCCGTTCCGGGGTCGAGCGGCTGCGCGGGCTGAGCCAGCGAACCCGCGGGGAGGTACTCCATCGAGTAGTAGAAGACGCCGTCGTGCTGGCCAGCGTCATAGAGCGTGACGAGGTACGGCGAGCGTACGGACGCGAACGCCTTCATCTCTCGGGTCGCGCGGCGGAACGTGTCGGCCGTCGACTCGCCGCCGAGCACCTTGACCGCGACATACTCGACGTCGATCGGCAGCCGCAGCGGTCGCCGCGCGAGGAAGAACTGGCCGTGGTTGCCCGAACCGAGCGGCCGGATGAACTCGTAGTCGGCGATACCCTGCATCTGCTTCTCCGTTGTTTCGTGGCTTCCGGTGCTTTAGGTCACGGGTTGCGGTGCGACTCGTAGCGGAACCAGCGCCGCCCGAGTGTCACCTGCGTTCCAGGTCGGACAACGACGGGCTGGTTGGCAACCAACTGGTGTCGCTGCGGATCTCCAGGGAGCTGGACGAAGGTTCCGTTCGCCGACCCAAGGTCGACTACGTGCACGTCCCACCCCACCAAAGCCACCCGGGCATGGCGGCGCGAGACGACGCCGTCGGCGTCCGTGATCCGCAGCGGTCGGACCGTGCCGGCGACAACCTCCGGGTCCTGCTGCGGTTCCCGGCCCACCACATAGTCCAGATCGAGCCGGAACGTACTTCCGTCGTCGAGCAGGAGGACGCCCAGCGGCGGCCGGGGTCCCTCGTGCTGGACCAGCGTCTGCTGCGCCATGGAGATGCCACACACCGAGCAGTAGCGCAGGTTCGGGTCGTTGAAGTGGTCGTTCTTGCAGAGCACACCCAGAACCCGCGGCCGCATGTCGAGGGCCACGACCGGAGCAGGAGGCTCCTCGGCCTCGCCCTCGCCACCGGGCGTGAGCAACACGGCCACGAACGGAGCCGACGGGTCGGGCTGGCGGAACTGCCCAAGGTCCGCCTCCGCGGTCGGCACCGGCGGCATCGGCGGCTGCGGCATGGGCGGCTGCGGCATGGGCGGCTGCGGCATGGGCGGCTGCGGCATGGGCGGCTGCGGGATGGGCGGCTGCGGCATCGCCGGCGGCATCGGTACGGGCGGCGCCTCGACCGGCGGAGGCGGGGGCGGCGGGGGTGGTGGGATCGGTGGGTCCATCGTGAATGGCTTAGCCACCGGCTCGACCGCCATCGGCTCGGCCACCATCGGCTCGGCCGCCATCGGCTCGGCCACCATCGGCTCGGCCGCCATGGGCTCAGGCATCGGCGGTTCGGCCATCATCGGCGGTGGAGCTGCCTGCGCGGGTACCGCGCCGCCGCCCGGGTTGGACAGCAGCACGCCGGCGGCGGACACGACCCCGGAGTCCAGGCGCGATCGCGGATCCGCCGTACCGGCACCAGGAAGCTGCAGGCGGGCCGCGGTGATCGGCCCGGCCACGAGGCGGTTCACCGACGTGATCGCGTCGGCTCCGGAGAGCGAGACATCGCCCTCACCGCCGACGATGTCAGCGGTAGCGGCGCCGTAGACGAGCACCGCGAGCCGGCCATCGGGGGTAGGGCCGCTCACCGCGCAGGCGGGGAAGCGGCCGTCGAAGTCGTTCGCGAGGAGCGCCGCCACGCGGCGTACCAAGACACTGCCGTCGCCGCCCGCGGCGGCGACCTCCGAGACCAGTCCCAAGAGTTCCTCAACGCCGGTGCCACCGTCGGCGCAGACCAGTAGCAAATCGCCGGCGCGGACCGCGAGGCCAGGTCCGGGCAGGGGTCGTACCACAGCAGTAGGGTTCATGCGAGTCGTCCTCCCCGGAAGCGCCAGCGGATGAAGGGTACGCGCATCGGCCCATTGGCGAAGAGCCACACGCACAGCCACACGGCCGCGAAGTGGATGGCGAACGCCGCAAGCGGCGGGGGTGAGTCGACGAACGGCACGACCCCCAGATCCAGCAGGAACCACATCAGCACACCCTCCGGGACAATCAGGAGCAGGCCGAACATGGACGGCCAGTCCTTCTCCCACCGGAACTGCATCAGCAGGTGGTAGACGAACTCCCAGACCATGCCGACCACGGCGACGGCGGCGAGGACCAGGAATGTCGTGCGGTACTTGGTGGAGAGCGGGGCATCCACCGGCAGCACCGGCGTGATAAGCGCGGTCACCACCGCGCCCACGGTGGCGAGCAGGATGACTCTGGTCTGGATCCGGCCCCAGAGGGTTGGCACCATGTTTGTCATACCTTCCGGTTGAATAGCCACTTGAACCACTGTGTCGTTGACCGCAGCGGTCCGATCTTCTTGCACCAGCCCCGCCGCGCGAGGTCATCGGCTATCTCCTGGGCCGCCACCTGCAGGCCGAGGAACGTGTCCACGCCGGGGAAGTAGCCGCCCAGGGTCGTCGCCCCTGAGGCGTAGAGGGCACCGTCACCGCTTTGCGTACCCTTGATCTCGAAATGACGTTCGACCTCAAGCCGGCCCAGCGGGTTGCGGCCGGCGCCGCCGCGTGCCAGCAGGTCGGCCAGGACGCGGTGCTCGGAGATGTCGGCCTCCAGGCCGGTGCAGTCGATGATGTAGTGCGAGTGCACCTCCTGCGCGCCGCTCTTACCAGTCACGAAGCTGGTGAGCATCCCGTCGGGGCCGGGGGTCACCTTGTCGACCGTGCCCTGCATGGCCTGGTAGTAGCCGCCCTTACGCCCGTCGGCCATCTGCTTCTGCCAGCGGCGGCGCTTCGGGGTGTTGGTGCCACCCATCTCCTTGTACTTCTTGGCCCTGGGCTCGCCGTCGAGCTTGCGCATCTGGGCCTTGAGCTGCCCGCCCCACACCGATTTCGGATAGTTGAAACCCTGGTACGCCCAGCCGTCGCCGCCCTTGCGACGGGCCCAGATGTGTGGACCGTGGGCGCCGGTGACGAAGGTACGGAAGATGTGGACGATCTTGGTTTGGGTCTTGAACTTCCTTCGGTCGTCGAAGAGGCGCTGCAGCACGCGGGAGGCCACAATGCCTCCGCCGCGCAGGACAACCGTGCCGGGTTTGGTCTTGAGAAACTCGTAGATGTGCTCGTGCGGCTCGTAGGCGTTCACAACGTGCTCGTAGTCGCCGGATGATTCGCGGAATGCCTGCAGGTCGGGCAGGAAGCGCAGGCCCGGGTAGCCGATTGCCAGATGCACAAACCTCGATCGGAAGGCCACCCGCTTCGTCGGGGTGGTGCCCTCTGGCGGGGTCAAGATTGTGAAGTAGCCACCGCCCACACGGCGACGCACCATCCGTACGACGCCCTTGACCAGCATCTCCTGGTAGGCAATGCGCTTCATCTCGCGCTCCAGGCTGGCGAAGACCGTGCCGGCGCGCGGGGTCCAGTAGTCGGCGAAGATCGGCTCGATCAGGACATGGAACAGGTGGGCGAGGCTCTTGTCCCGCCAGGTCTCCGAGAGAGCGTAGGAGGGGAAGCCCCAGATGTTGTCCGGGCGCGACGACGAGTCGGAGCGGATGCGTTCCGGCCGTGGGATCTGCGAGACGCGAGTGAGGTACTCGTATGTCTGCCATGGATAGTCAATGTTGGACAGAATTCGCATCTGCGACGTGGGGACTCCGGCGATCCGCAGGTAATCAACCGTCACGAACGAACCGATCCCACCGCCGACCGATACGAACGGTACGTCCTGAATAGGGATTCCGGCCGCCTGGACCATCGCGTCCGACCAGAAGGTCGCCTCGAGCAGCTCTGGCGTCAGGTCGCCCGCGCCCCTGACGGTCTCCACACTCATCGCATCCCCGATCCGCCGCGTCTCGTTGTCCGGCTCAGCCGGGGTCGTCTCTTCGTCCGGCCCCGGGCCCGGAGCCAAACCGTGTGTTGCCTACGGAACGTCGATGGTCGGGCCTGCTGACGTGTGCGTCAATCCCGTCTTGGCGTGACTTGTGACGCCTATCCGACCACGCAGGTTTGTCCGAAACGCTGACGCGCCGAGGTGTCGCGCTGATGTTAAGGCGCACGGTCAATCGCCGCACTCCGCCAGACCGGTCGATGATTCCGCAGCGCCAGCGCACGGTGCTACCGTGCCGATGCCAGCCGCCGGATTGAGCCCGGACAAGGAGGCGCAGGTGGACGCGCAGCGCGTGGTCGGTGGGCGATATCGGTTGGTGTCCAAGCTCGGCGCGGGCGGCATGGGTACGGTGTGGCGCGCGCACGACGAGCGCCTCGATCGAGAGGTGGCGCTCAAGGAGATTCGGGCGCCGGCCGCGGTGAGCGACGAGGAGCGGCGCGAGCTGGGTGTCCGGGCGATGGCCGAGGCCCGCAGCGCGGCCCGCTTGGATCACCCCAACATCGTGAGCGTCCATGACGCGTTCGAGGACGAGGGGATGACGTGGATCGTCATGCAGCTCGTCCGCGGTGAGTCGCTCCACGAGGCCGTACGCCGGGAGGGCCGGCTCTCCGTCGCCCGCGTGGCCGAGGTCGCGCTGGCGTTGCTCGACGCCCTCGACGCGGCCCACGCGGCAAGCATCCTCCACCGAGACCTCAAACCCGCGAACGTGATGGTGACGCAGACGGGCAACGTCATGCTGGCCGACTTCTCCATCGCGGCGGCCGTGGACGGGGTCGGGCTCACGCGGACCGGGGTTCTGCTCGGATCGCCCGGATTTGTCGCGCCCGAGCGGCTCACATCTGGCAGCTCGGGGCCGCCGGTGGACCTCTTCGGCCTGGGCGCCACACTGTACTTTGCGGTCGAGGGCCGGGGGCCGTTCGAACGAGACACGCCGCTGGCCGAGCTGTTCGCCACCGTCAACCAACCCCACCCTCCGGCCGAACACGCGGGCGCGCTCGGCGAGGTCATCGACGGGCTGCTGGCCAAGGATCCCGACAAGCGCTGGACGGCGGCACGCACCCGGGCGGCGCTGCGGCCGGTCGTGACCGCGCCGCTGGCCCGAGTCTCCGGCACCCGCGAAATCGCGCCCAGTGTGGCACCGGACGACGCGACTCTGGAGGGGTCCCGAGAACTCGCCCTCGCTGACTCGAGCGGCGCTGCGGGCCGCGCCCCCGTTGCGCCCGGCGGCGAGCCACCGACCGGAGGCAAGCCCGGCTGGCGCACATGGCTCATCGGAGCGCTCGTGCTCGTGCTGCTCGGCGGCCTCGGCCTGGCCGGTCGCATCCTCATCCCGTCCATCGGCGGCGGAGGCGATGGCGGCAGTGGCGATGGCGACCCCACCGAAGCCCCGCCCAGAGTGGAGACGCTCCGTATCCTCACGGCCGGCGAGACCGCGGAGCTCATGTTCACGGGCGCCGCCGACGAAACCGTATTCGTCCAGGTCACCTCGTCGGCACTGCCCGACGAGTGCAATGTCCTTGGACTGATCGACCCCAATGGCGACTCGATCGCCAGTGGCTGCGTCATTCACGGAGTCGGCTTCATCGACACGACCACGCTGCCCATCGCTGGCGAGTACAAGGTCGTGATCGACCCGGACGGCGACACGACAGGCGAGGCCCAGGTAAAGCTATTCACGACGACCGATCAAACGGGTGTGATCACACCCAACGCCGAGGAAGTCAGAGCGTCCATAGGCCAGCCCGGCGAGCGGGCCCGGTTCACCTTCACCGGCACCGCCGAACAGCTGGTCTACGTCGAGGCGGTGTCGGCCACCCTGCCGGACCAGTGTGGCGTCCTCCAGCTACACATCGTCGACGGCGATCAGGTAAAGACCGGATGCGTCATCGGCGGGAAGGGAGGCATCGACCGGGTCGAGCTGCCGAGCGTCGGCGAGTACGCGATCGTGGTCGACCCAAGTGCGACCGGGACCGGGACCGTGCGCCTGCGTCTGTTCACCATCACCGACCAGGTAGGTGCACTCACCATCGACGGGCAAGAGGTCCTCGTCAACATCGACCAACCCGGCAAGGTGGCCCGGCTGTCCTTCGAAGGCACGGCCGATCAAAAGATCTTCGTCGAGGTCACCGACGCCGCCGCCACCCTCGACGGATGCGGCATCCTGATTCTTCAAGATCCCGACGGCGAGCGCGAGGGGTCATCCGGCTGCATCATCTCCGGCAAGGGCGACCTCGGAAAGGACGGCGTCGTGCTCGCCAAGACCGGAACGTACGCGATCGTGGTCGATCCCGGCGCTAGCTCGACCGGGCAGGCGCACGTCCGGCTGCGGAGCTGACCATGGTCGGCATCACCCGCTGAGCGGCGCCGACGCGTCGTAGGCTCGACGGTGTGAGCCTGGACCGCGCGAGCACGGCGCTGCTGACGGACCACTACGAGCTGACCATGGTGTCGGCGGCCCTCAAGGACGGCACCGCCGATCGGCACTGCGTCTTCGAGGTGTTCGCCCGACGCCTGCCGCCCGGCCGCCGCTACGGGGTCGTCGCCGGCGCCGGGCGCCTGGTCGAGGCCCTCGAGGCGTTCCGGTTCGGCGAGGCCGAGACCAGCTTCCTCACGAAGACCGGGGTGGTCGACGACGACACCGCGGCGTGGCTGGCGGACTACCGGTTCACGGGCGACATCGACGGGTACGCGGAGGGCGAGCTCTTCTTTCCCGGCTCTCCGATCCTGACCGTCTCCGGCACCTTCGCCGACTGTGTGGTGCTGGAGACGCTCGTCCTGTCGGTGCTCAACCACGACTGCGCGGTCGCCGCCGCGGCCGCTCGGATGGTCACCGCGGCCCGGGGCCGGCCCCTGATCGAGATGGGTTCACGGCGCACGCACGAGCAGTCCGCCGTCGCCGCCGCCCGGCACGCCTTCACGCTGCTGCACGACGACGAGTCCGCCGCGTTCTCGTCGCAGGTTTCGGCGCTCGGTAAGCAGACCACACTGCTGGTCGACACGTACGACATCAGTCAGGGCATCCGCAACGCGGTCGCCGTGGCCGGGCCCGGGCTGCGCTCGATCCGGATCGACTCGGGCGACCTGTCCGTCTTGGCCGCCCAGTCGCGGGAACTTCTCGACTCGCTCGGCGCGGTGGACACGAAGATCGTGGTCTCGGGAGACCTGGACGAATTCTCGATCGCCTCACTCGCTGCCGAGCCGGTCGACGCGTACGGGGCCGGCACGGCCGTGGTGAGCGGTTCCGGCGCCCCCACCGCTGGCCTTGTGTACAAGCTGGTCGAAGTGGACGGTCGACCCGTCGTGAAGCGGTCGGAGAATAAGGCCACGATCGGTGGCCGCAAGACCGCGATCCGGCGGCACAAACCGACCGGTACGGCCACCGAGGAGATCATCGTGTCACAAGGCACCCCAGCCGCGCAGACGCATGACCGTCCGCTGCAGGTTCCCTTCGTTCGGAGCGGGCTACCCGTACCCGACCGTCCATCCCTTGTGGAGTCACGGGAGCATATGCGCCAATGCCTCATCTCGATCCCGTGGGAGGGGCTCAAACTATCGGCCGGCGATCCCGCCATTCCGATCATGATCCAAGGAGCGTCATGAGCCGTGCGTTGATCATTGCAGATGTGCAGAAGGACTTCTGCGAGGGCGGATCGCTCGCTGTCACCGGCGGCGCCGCGGTCGCCGCGGCCATCTCGGGAATCTTGGCGTCGGGGTCGACGTGGGCCCACGTGGTCGCGACCAAGGACCACCACGTCGACCCCGGGGCGCACTTCGGTGACCCGCCGGACTACATCGACTCATGGCCCCCGCACTGCGTCGCCGGCACACCGGGGGCCGACTTTCACGCCGAACTCGACACGGATCGGATCGAGGCGGTGTTCGAGAAGGGCGAGCACGCCGCCGCGTACTCCGGGTTCGAGGGTCACGCCGCCGGCATCGGCCTCGCCGCGTGGCTGCGGATGCGCGGCGTGTCAGAGGTTGACATCGTCGGCCTCACGACCGACCACTGCGTGCGCGCGACCGCGCTCGACGCCCTCCTCGAGGGGTTCGGGACGACGGTGCTCCTAGGGCTGACCGCTGGGGTACTCCGGGAAACGACGGAGTCGGCCGTGAACGAATTGCGCAGCGCGGGAATCACGCTGGTGGGCGATCCAGTCGTTTTCGGCTGACCGCCGCCATTAGTCGGAATCGCTGCCCGTACCGCTTCCCTTGCCCACGCCTGCCAGCTGCTTGCGGGCGGTGCTGGACGTATCGACGGCCAGATGCGGGAACTTGGCGTCGAACGCGGGCCGCTCAGAGCGGATGCGCGGCATGCGGTCGAAGTTGCGCAGCGGCGGCGGGCAGCTTGTCGCCCACTCCAGCGACTGGCCATGACCCCACGGATCGTCGACCTCGACGATTCGGCCGGTCTTGTAGGACTTCCAGACGTTATAGATGAACGGCAGCGTCGAGATTCCGATGATGAACGAGCCCACGGTGGAGATCGCGTTCAGCGTGGTCCAGCCGTCGGACGCAAGGTAGTCGGCGTAGCGGCGCGGCATGCCCTCATTGCCAAGCCAATGCTGCACCAGGAACGTGACATTGAAGCCGATGAGCGTGAGCCAGAAATGGATCTTTCCGAGTCGCTCGTCCATCATCCGGCCGGTCATCTTGGGGAACCAGAAATAGATGCCGCCATATACCGCGAAGACGATCGTGCCGAAGAGCACGTAGTGGAAGTGCGCGACCACGAAGTACGAGTCGGAAACGTGCCAGTCGATCGGGGGCGACGCGAGCAGTACGCCGGAGAGGCCGCCGAAGAGGAAGGTCACTAGGAAGCCGAGCGCGAAGAGCATCGGGGTCTCGAACGTGATCTGGCCTCGCCACATCGTGCCGATCCAGTTGAAGAACTTGATGCCGGTCGGCACCGCGATCAGGAACGACAAGAAGGAGAAGAACGGCAGCAGCACCTGGCCCGTGGCGAACATGTGGTGCGCCCACACGCTCATCGAGAGCGCGGCGATGCCGAGCGTCGCCGCGACCAACCCCTTGTAGCCGAAGATCGGCTTACGGCTGAATACCGGAATGATCTCCGTGATGATGCCGAAGAACGGCAGCGCCACGATGTAGACCTCGGGATGTCCAAAGAACCAGAACAGGTGCTGCCAGAGCAGCGCACCGCCCGTTGCCGAGTCATAGACATGGGCGCCGAGGTGACGGTCCGCCGCCAGCGCGAGCAGCGCCGCGGCCAGGATCGGGAAGACCATGAGCACCAGCAGTGAGGTGACCATGATGTTCCACGTGAAGATCGGCATGCGGAACATCGTCATACCGGGAGCGCGCAGGGTGAGGATCGTCGTGATCATGTTGACGGCGCCCAGGATCGTGCCCAGACCCGACAGCACGAGACCGACGATCCACATGTCCGCGCCGGCGCCGGGCGAATTGGTGACGCTCGTCAACGGCGAGTAGGCGAACCATCCGAAGTCGGCCGCACCGCCCGGAGTGGCGAAGCCGGCGATCACGAGCGCCCCGCCGAGGGCGTAGAGCCAGTACGCCACCGCGTTCAGGCGCGGGAAGCTTACGTCCGGCGCACCGATCTGCAGCGGCACGATGTAGTTCGCGAAAGCGAAGAGGATCGGCGTCGCAAACAGCAGCAGCATGACCGTGCCGTGGATGGTGAAGAGCTGGTTGTACTGCTCCGGCGAGAGGAACTGCATGCCGGGCTGGGCCAGCTCCGCCCGCATGATCAGCGCCATCAACCCGCCGGCCAAGAAGTACACGAAGGACGTAACCATGTACATGATCCCGATCTGCTTCGCGTCCGTCGTCCGAAGCAACCGAGCGAAGGCCGATCCCCTCGTCTGCTGGCGAACCGGCCACGGCCGGGTCACGATCGGCTTCGGCGCAACGGTGGTCACTCAAGGCCTCCAGAAGCAGCAGGATCGGTACGCCATGATCTACGGCCCACCTCGATCGCAGGATAATCCTTCGTGGTCCCGGCTGTGCCCCCGGGTGCCGGATGACTCGCCGTAGGCACACTACGAGACTTTGAATGATTCTCGGGACCGGAGCACCGGGAATCATCCAAGATCTTGCAGGGTCAGCCGGTTCCGGCGGTCGCTGTCGCCGAGAAGGTGATGGCCCCGGCGGCGACGGCACTCAGCGCGAGGAGCACAACACCCCAGGTGATCAGCCGATCCGGCGCCGGCAGCCGGCTCATCGCGTCGACGGTCCGATCCATCCGCCGGTCCGGGGTCGGCCCGTCCAACTCCCGGGGTCTGGCCAGGGCCGACGCCCAGAGCGCTGCCGCGCCACTGAGCACCAGCACGACACCGAGCACCGCCATGATGACCGCGATAACGCTACGCATGCGTCACTTCCTCCCCATCAGTGCCGCTCTGCCTCAAAACTCGCGCGATCAGGTTAGTCCCATTTGGCCGACGCCAACACCCGCCCACCTCACCAAGATCGCCGTGATCATGACCTCACCGTCGCGAAATAGGGGCGATCATGACCTCCAGGTCATGATCGGCGCAAAGGGGGGGCGCCTGGCGACTCCAGCAAGGCAAACGGATTTACAGCGTGTAGGTCTTGGCCACAACGACGAGTTCCGAGTCGTGTGAGCCCTCGATTCCTATCCCGGGCGGGCGAGGCTGGAAGCCTGGTAGCTCCATGAGCCCGTCACTGCCGTCCATGACCCGAATCGACACCGAACCGGCCTGGGACAGCACAAGTGTGATGATCGCGCCATCCGGCGGCGGGGCGTGGAAGAGCACTCCGAACCCGGTGCTCTCATCGGCGGATACCTGCACCGGCCGGCCGGCGACGGTGGCGCTGTCGACTCGCGTCTCGCCCTCCACGCGCAGGTACACCAACCGGACCGCGGGGCGGTTCGGCTTGAGATTGACCGTCAGTGTGCGCCGACCGTCGACCGTGGAGTCGGAGACAACGGTGAGACTCGGTGCCGGCAGGGCGGCGGCGTCCGCCGGCCCGGTAGCGAGGTCGTCGCCAAGGAGCGGAAATGCATCGCCGAGGTCCTCGCGACCGGCGACGTATCGGCTGGTCCACTCGCTCGGCCTAGTCTCCGCGCTGACCCACCGTGCCTTGCCCGTGTCCGCGTCCAGGGCGTACATCAGTTGGGTAGGTGCGGGGTGCGCAGCATCGAAGCGGTCCACCGCCAGTCCGATGACGAGGAAGGCCACCGCGAGGGCTCCAGCACCGACGGCCGGCACGGCCGACCACCAGCCCGGGGCCCGACGACCGCCACCGCCGTCCAGCGCGCCGACAGCTTTCAGCGCGCCGACGGCTTCCAGCGCGCCGCGACCCGCTGGATACAGCCAATCGAGTACGGGCAGCAGAGCCAACCCCAGCATCGTGGCGAAGAGCGCCGCCGCGCCCCCGGTGGCCAGACCCAGCGCGGGGAAGAAGAGCAGGACGGTCGGCGCCAGGATGAGCACCGCCACCGCGCCGCCCGCACTCAGGGCGGCGAGGCGCACGACGGGTCGGCGCGCTGCCAACGCCACGACCCCGGCCAGCGCCCCGGCGAGGGCGGGCAGCGCCGCTAGGTACGACCCGCCGGGCGTCGCCGCCGCCAGCACCAGACCGAGCACCGCGAGCCACCCCATCGCACCGATGGCGAGCGGCCACGGACCCATCCGCCGGCGAAGCAACCCGTACCAGGTCAAAACGATCGACGCCACCAGCGCGACGACGGCGGCCCGGAACCAGCCCGGCCGCCACGGGTCGAGCATCTCCGCGTACCCTGGGCGGATCGCGACCAGCAGCGCCCACAGCAGCTGCGCCGCGACTGGTGCCAGCACCAGCGGAATGAGTCCGAGCCCCAACCCGGCGGCCACCCGCTTCCACGACACGACGCCGCGGCGGCGGGCCAAGAAGGCCAGCGCCCCGACCGCCCCGAGGGCGAACCCGGCGAGCGGCCAGACCAGCCAGCCGGGGTAGCGCAGCAACAGGCCCAGCACCGGGAAGTAGGTCGCGTCGCTTGCGGAGCGCCGCGCCAGCTGACTCAGATCCGCGTCGCCGAAGGCGCGGGCGAGCGCCAGCGCGTTATCACCGTGATGCTGCAGACTTCCCTGGTCCAGATAGGACGGTTTGTCCTCCGGCGTGTGATACACCGCGGAGCCGTCAATGTACGCAGAGTTGAGCCCGGTGAAGCGCGCCGCCTCCCGGAACGGGGTGAAGTCAGTGTCGTTCGGCAGGATGCGATAGACCTCTACCGCGAAGCTCGTGCCCACCGGGTACGGCACGGACGACCCGTACACGCCGACCACATCGGCGTTGCCTTGCGATGTCTCGAACATGATGACGGGCCCGCTCGAGCCCCGGGCCTCGAAGTTCAGCACCACCCCGCCATCGGCGGCCAGCCGGTGCTGGCTGACAAACGCCTCCGCGCCGCACAGGCAGGCCTCCTCGGCATCGGTAAAGACGAAGACGATGTCGTTGCGTAGCTTCGGCCCGCTGGCGAGGGCGCGAGCCGTCTCGAGCAGGGTTGACACCCCGGCACCGTCGTCGCTGCCGCCGAAGGAGACCTGGACGG
The DNA here is from genome assembly GCA_020027875.1 of Micromonosporaceae bacterium. Taxonomy (GTDB): domain Bacteria; phylum Actinomycetota; class Actinomycetes; order Mycobacteriales; family Micromonosporaceae; genus JAXIPB01. The sequence goes on from JAHRHA010000040.1 coordinate 49,726, forward strand.
AGTCGTAGTGGGCGACCAGGAACACCCGCCCGCCCGCCGCGCCAGCGGAGCCTGGCAGCACCGCCACGACATTGCGCACCCGGGCCATCGCGAATCCACCCAGGGCATCCTCCGCACCGACGGCGTCTTGGACCTCGGTCTGCAGGCCCAGGCCCCGCAGGGTGGTCTCCAGATAGCCTCGGACCTCGTCCGCCGCCGCGCTGCCCGCCACGTGCACCCGCGACCCGACCCGCTCGACCTGCGCGAATGCCCGACCGGCGCTGAAGTCGCCGGCCGGCGCGTCGGCACCGCGGGGTGCGGGCGGCGCGACCGCCCAGAGGCTGAGGACGGTCAGCACCGTGAGGGTCAGCAGGGCGATGAGGCCGGCGACCGCGCGGGCCCGAGGTTTCTGCTCCACGGCCACATCCTGCCGCGCCCGGCCATCAGCGCAATGGCCGAACGGCCGGGCACGCGGTGCCGCGAGTTACAAGTTGTGCTTCCCTCGGTGCCCGGCGAGTGGCACGCTGGTGCTACTGAGCGCCCGCTGCCTGTGACGCCCAGCCATCTGCGAGGGAGCAGACGATGGTTGGCATGCGAACCAACTTCACCAGCGAGCAGGCCCCCTGCGGCAGGACCGTCGACGGGGAGCACTATCGCGAGGAAGACGATCAGGGCTTGATCATCTACGTCCAGCACTACGCATGCGGCTGTCGCCAAAGCCGCCACGAGTACCACGACGGCAGCATCCATACCCAGGTGGTGCGCCACGACAAGAAGAAGGTCGTCAGCGACGACTTCGGTCCTGAGCACGGCGCCTGACGGCCGGCGCCCCCCGGAGGTGCAATGACCTACACACCAGAGGTGCCATGACCTACACACCAGGGGTGCCATGACGTACACACCAGAGGTGCCATGACGTACACACATGACATCGTCATCGTTGGCGGTGGTGGCGCGGGACTGCGCGCCGCCATCGCCGTCGTCGAAGCGAATCCACAGCTGAGCGTGGCGATCATCTCCAAGGTCTACCCGATGCGCAGCCACACGGTCTCGGCCGAGGGTGGGGCCGCGGCGGTCATCAGGGCCGAGGACAGCCTCGACGAGCACGCGTACGACACCATCTCCGGCGGCGACTGGCTGTGCGACCAGGACGCGGTCGAGGCGTTCGTCGACGAGGCCCCCAAGGAGATGCTGCGGCTGGAGAACTGGGGCTGCCCCTGGAGCCGCGAACCCGATGGGCGGGTCGCGGTCCGGCCGTTCGGCGGCATGAAACGGATCCGCACCTGGTTCGCGGCCGACAAGACCGGCTTCCACCTGCTCCACACGCTGTTCCAGACCTCACTGAAGTACGAGGAGATCGCGCGCTACGACGAGTGGTTCGTGACCAAGCTGCTCGTCGAGGACGGGCGCGTGCGTGGCGTCGTGGCGATAGAGCTGTCGTCGGGCCGCATCGAGACCATCACCGCGAAGGCCGTGATTCTGTGCACCGGGGGCTGCGGCCGGGTCTTCCCGTTCACCACCAACGCGAACATCAAGACCGGCGACGGGATGGCGCTGGCCTACCGCGCAGGCGCCCCGCTCAAGGACATGGAGTTCGTCCAGTACCACCCGACCGGCCTGCCCTTCACCGGCATCCTCATCACGGAGGCGGCCCGCGCAGAAGGCGGCTGGCTACTCAATAAGGACGGCTATCGATACCTGCAGGACTACGACCTCGGCACGCCCCAGCCCGGACCGGTGCTGCGCAGCATGGAGCTGGGGCCACGCGATCGGCTCTCCCAAGCGTTCGTCAAGGAGATGGAGAAAGGGCGAACCATCGATACCCCGTATGGGCAGGTGGTTCACCTGGATCTGCGCCATCTCGGCGCGAAGCTCATCAATACGAAGCTTCCGATGGTGCGCGAGCTCTGCCTGGACTACGAGAAAATCGACCCGGTCAAGGATCTGGTGCCGGTCCGACCGGTGGTGCATTACATGATGGGCGGCGTCAGCACCGACATTCACGGAGCTACTCCGCTGGATGGGCTCTACGCGGCCGGCGAGGTGGCTTGCGTCAGCATCAACGGCGCGAACCGGCTGGGCTCCAACTCCTTGCCGGAGCTGCTCGTCTTCGGCGCGCGCGCCGGCCGGGCCGCGGCCGAGTTCGCCGCCGCGCAACCCGACGACGGCGGGGACTGGTCGGGCATCCTGACTCAGGCCGAAGACGAGCGGCGGCGGCTGGAGCGCGACCTGCGGGGCCGAGAGGGCGGCGGGGAGAGAGTCTCAACGATCCGTACTGAGATGCAGGCGGCGATGGAGCAGGGCGCCGGCATCTACCGCTCCGCCGACTCTATGGCCAAGTGTGCCGACGCGTTGCAGGAGCTGCGGGAGCGCCTGCCAGGCGTGTCCATCGACGACCACACCACAACGTTCAACACCGAGCTGATCGCCGCGCTGGAGCTGGGGCTCATGCTCGACGTGGCGGAGAGCATTGTGCACAGCGCACGGCTGCGCGAGGAGTCGCGCGGAGCGCACCAGCGCACCGACTTCCCCGAACGGGACGATGTGCGCTACTTGGCCCACTCACTGATCCACCGAAGCGCCGACGGGTCGCCCCGGGTCGAGTACCCGCCGGTGACGATCACCCGCTGGCCGCCGGGCGTACGCGTCTACGGGAGGTAACCGAATGGCTCGGAGCATCACCATGCAGGTCGCGCGGTACCGGCCGGACCGCGAGGCCGAGCCGACGATGCAGTCCTACGACGTCCCGCTCCGCAAGGACTGGGCCATCCTCGATGGACTCAACCACATCAAGGACGAGCTGGACGGCACCCTGTCCTACCGGTGGTCCTGCCGCATGGGCATCTGCGGCAGCTGCGGCATGACCGTCAACGGCGAGCCGAAACTAACCTGTGCCACGTTCCTGACCGACTACGCCCCAGGGCCGGTCCGGGTCGAGCCGCTGCGCAACTTCCCCGTGGTGCGCGATCTCGTGGTCGACATCGGCGACTTCATGGCCAAGCTATCGGTCGTCCAGCCCTGGATCATCCGCAAGGACGAAGAGACTCCGGACGGGGAGTACCTGCAGACGCCGGCGGAGCTCGAGGACTACAAGCAGTTCAGCATGTGCATCAACTGCATGCTCTGCTACTCCGCCTGCCCGATCTACGGGCTGAACGAGCACTTCCTCGGTCCGGCGGCGATCGCGTTGGCCCAGCGCTACAACCTCGACTCGCGCGACCAGGGCTCCGCCGACCGCATGGATGCCCTCTCAGCCTCCACCGGCGTGTGGGACTGCACCTACGTCGGTGAGTGCAGCACGGCCTGCCCCAAGAACGTGGATCCGGCCGGGGCCATCCAGCGCTACAAGCTCACCGCCGCCACCGAGACGCTCAAGTCATTCCTGATGCCACGGGGTGGGCGATGAGCGACACGACGGCGACCTCGCACGTCGGGAACCAACCCCGTCCCTACCGCCGCCGGGTACCCATTTTGTGGTGGGTGCGGCGCCGCTCGTACCTGCTGTTCGTCGCCCGCGAGGTGAGCAGCGTCTTCGTGGCGTGGTTCGTGGTCTTCCTGCTCCTGCTGGTCCGTGCCGTGTTGTCGGGCGAAGATGCGTACCGGCGCTTCCTCGACTGGACCGCGAACCCGTTTGTGCTCGCGCTGAATGTGGTGGCGCTGCTCTTCGTCCTGCTGCACGCGGTCACGTGGTTCAACCTGGCACCGCAGGCCATGGTCGTGAAGGTGCGCGGCCGGCGGTTGCCGCCGGTGTTGATCGCGGCGGCACACTTCGGCGCGTGGGCGGTGGTCTCCGCGGTGGTGGCCTGGATTGTGCTGGGGTGAGCGATGCCGAAGCAACGGATCGCACCCATTCTGTGGCTACTGTTCAGCGCCGGCGGCATCGTGGCAGCGCTGATGATCCCTGTGCTGCTGGCGCTGTTCGGGGTGCTGTTCCCGCTGGAGCTCGTGGCGCCACCTGATCATGCGCACCTACTCGCCGTGATCCGCCACCCGCTGACCCGTCTCGTCCTCTTCGGCACCTGTGTGCTGGCGCTGTTCCACTGGGCGCACCGATTTAAGTACACCCTCTATGACGGCCTGCAGCTCAAGGGCCTACACACCGCCATCAACACGTTCGCCTACGGTGGCGCGCTGCTGGGGTCGGCGGTCGCTGCCTACCTGCTGCTGCTGCTTCCCGCGTGAAATCAGGTGACTTTGATCAGGCGACGATCTGGTCGCCGAGCACCCGTCGCGCCTCGTCTGGACTGTCGACGCCGATCGCGAGCATGACCTCTCCACCGCAGATGGAGATTGGCATCAGGCAGTCGATGTTGACGTGAGCGTCTGACAGCTTCCGAGCGATCTTGGCCGCCTCTCCGGGCCGGTCGGCGGTCTTGACCTGGATCGCCGGGTGCTCGGTGAACGACACGCTGGCCGAGCCGAGTGCCGTGCGTGCGGCCGCCTCGTCGCTGGCTGTCACGGACACCAGCCCATGGTCGCCGGACGTGATCCCGGCGAGCTCGATGTTGACGCCTCGCTGCGCGAGGGCCTCGCAAACGTGAGCCAGCTCCCCCGGCTGGTTCTTGAGATCAACCGTGAAGATGTTCATGGCTGCCCCCTTCCTCCGGAGCGACGTTACGCCGGACTGTTGACCGCGGTGTGGCGATTGACCAGGCGGGCCGGGCGTACTCCGGTAGAGGTCCACATCAGACGACCCGATGCCAACCGGCGCGCCAGTCGTTAGTTCCCCCGTGATGGTGCAAAAGTCCTAAAAGGTACAAACAGGAGGCGTGGTGGCGACCCGGCGAACACCCATATCGGCCTTGATCGCCGTCGCGATCGTGCCGCTATCGATCGCACTGGTTGCACCCTCAAACGGGCAGGCCGCTCCCCCAACCGGCTTTACGGACTCGTTCGTCACCAGCGTCTCCGGGCCGACAGATGTGGACTGGACGCCAGACGGTCGCATGCTCATCATCAACAAGGCCGGCCAGGTGCGGGTCTAGGTGGGTGGGGCGCTGTTGCCGACTCCGGCGCTCGACCTGTCGCCGACCCTATGCACCACCGGTGAACAGGGGCTCGTCGGAATCGCGGTGCATCCGAACTTCGCGACGAACCACTTCATCTATCTCTATTACATCCTCAACAAGTTCACCAACAACTGTCCGGAGAGCGCGACGGACGGACCGGTCGGGCGCTTCTCGCGCTTCGTCCTCGCCGACACGAACGTGATCGATCCCGGGAGCGAGCTCGTTCTCTTCGAGACACCGCCCAGGTACCGGGACCACCACACCGGCGGCGACCCGAAGTTCGGTAAGGACGGCCTCATCTACCTGACCATCGGTGACGCCGGAGCCCAGAGCCTGGGGTGGCCGCAGGATCTAGGTCTTCTCGCCGGGAAGATCGTCCGCATCACGGACACGGGCGGGATACCGGCGGGCAATCCGTTCACCGGCCCGGGTACGGCGCGCTGCAACGTGGCCGGCGTGCCACCGGCCGGCTCACCGGCGGGGACGAAATGCCAGGAGGTCTACTCCTCTGGCCTGCGCAATCCGTTCCGCCAGGCCTTCGACCCCAACGCCACGGGCGTTCGCTTCTACGTCAACGACGTCGGCCAGCACACCTGGGAGGAGATCAGTGAGGGGCCCGTCGCCGGCGCGAATTACGGCTGGCCGGTGCGGGAAGGCCCGTGTGTGAAGGACTCGGACACCGACTGCGCTCCGCAAGTCGGGATGACGGACCCGATCCACTGGTACCACCACGGTCCAGACGGCGGCGCGGTAACAGCCGGGGCGTTCGTCCCGAACGGGGTCTGGCCGGCCTCCTACGACGGTGCGTACCTGTTCGCAGACTACGTCTTCGGCAAGATCTACCAACTCAGGCCGGGCGGGCCGAACTGCCGCTCGTGCGCACCGCCTACGTCGGCCTTCGAGGCGGTGGAGTTCGCCACCATCGCGCAGGTCGTGAGCATGCGATTCGGGCCCGACGGTGCGCTCTACTACGTCACCCGCGACGGCAGCCAGGTGCGCCGGATCGCGTTCGTCGGCAGCGCTAACCGGGCACATGTCGCGGCAGTGTCGGCGACTCCCACCTCCGGGCCCCTCCCGTTGACGGTGCAGTTCGACGGTGGCGGGAGCACCGACCCCGATGGCGATCCGCTCACGTATGAGTGGGACTTCGACAGCGACGGCACACCGGACTCCACCGCCGCGTCGCCGGCCCACACCTACACCGTGGCCGGGGCCTACTCCGCCCGGCTCACCGTGCGCGACGACCAGGGCGCCGCGAACAGCGCGACCGTCAGCATCGACGCCGTTAACAGGGCGCCGGTGCCGACCATCGAGGCGCCGGCGGACGGGACGCTGGCTGCGGTCGGCGACAGCTTCGTCCTGCGCGGCAGCGCCACCGACCCGGACCAAGGCACGTTGCCGGACTCGGCGCTGACCTGGGAGGTCGAACTGGTTCACGCCACCCACACCCATCCGTTCCTGCCACCGACCACGGGAAACGACATCCCGCTCGGATTCCCCGAACCGGAAGACCTCGACGCGGCCAAGGACAGTTACCTACGCATCATGCTGACCGCGACCGACGCGAACGGTCTGGCCCAGACCGTCACGCGGGACCTGCGGCCAAGGATGGTCGACGTCACGTTCACCACCGATCCGCCGGGCCGCACCGTGACCGCGGGCGGTCTCACGCTGACGGGACCATCGACCGTGCGCTCGTGGGAGAAGTACCAGATCCCGGTGAGCGCTGTGGACCAGATCGACCCGTCCGGTGCCGCGTGGACTTTCGACTCGTGGTCGGACGGCGGGGCCCGCAGCCACACCATCACGACGCCGGCCGCCCCAACCACCTACACGGCCACCTTCGCGCCGGGGGGACCGCCGCCTCCGCCGACGACGCTCACGTTCACGCCCACCGCCGACACGTATGTCGCCGCCGACCAGCCAGGCAGCAACTTCGGGATCAAGGCCTCGCTTCGCACTGACGCCTCGCCGGACATCGTGAGCTATCTCCGCTTCGATCTCAGCAACCTTGGCAGCCCTGTCGTCGGGGCAAAGCTTCGCGTGTTCGCCAATTCGGCCAGTTCCATCGGTTACGACGTTCGGGGTGTGAGCGACAACGCCTGGGGTGAAACGTCCGTCGTCTACGGCAACCGGCCGGCAACGGGTGCGGTGGTCGGATCGTCCGGGCGCGTGACCGCTGGGACCTGGACCGAGGTCGACGTCACATCGCTGATCACGGGCAACGGCCTGCGCAGCCTGGCCCTGACCTCCGCGAGCACGACGGCGACCAGCCTCGCCAGCCGCGAATCCACCAACAGGCCACAACTCGTGGTCACCTTTGGTGGCGGGACACCGGCCGACACGACGCCGCCGTCCACGCCGCCCCTCACCGGATCCGCGCCGACGGCGAACCGGGTCGAGCTGAGCTGGACCACCTCCACCGACGACGTCGGCGTCACCGCCTACGACATCTTCCGCGACGGAGCATTGTTGGTCACTGCGCCGGGCGCCGCCACGGGCCACGCCGACACCACCGTCGCCGCGTCAACGACCTACCAGTACCAGGTTCAGGCCCGTGACGCGGCCGGCAACATCTCGGGCCTCAGTAACACCGTCGCGGTGATCACACCGGCGCCTAGTTCGGTGCTGACCTTCACCGTGACGGATGACGCCTACCTCAAGCTCGACTCGCCGAACACCAACTACGGCTCCGCGACTTCGCTGCAGGTCGACAGCAGCCCGGTGAAGCATATCCTGCTGAAGTTCTCCGTTTCGGGGATTGGTTCCAGGACGGTCGCGAGTGTGAAGCTGCGGCTCTTCTGCGTCGACGGATCCGGTGCGGGAGGCTCGATCCATCGAGTGCTCGACTCGTCCTGGAGCGAGGGAAACGTGACCTGGAATACCGCGCCCGCATACGACGCGGCACCCGCGGCAACGCTTGGCCCGGTGTCGTCGGGCACCTGGTACGAGGTGGACCTCACCCAACTGGTGACCAGCGACGGCGTGGTGAGCCTGCGGCTGACCTCGCCCTCATCCAACGGCGCGGACTACAACGCCAAGCAGGGCACGGCCGGCTCCGCACCCCAACTGGTGGTCACGCTGCAGTAGGTCTCAGTCGGTCGCGCCCGAAGCCGCGACCGCATAGACGCGGACGATCGGCTCCGCACCGGCATCACGGAAAATCTTGATGCCGGCGGGGGTGTCAACCGACCGCCGGTACGCCTCCAGCTGCTCACGGCTGCGCCAGAGCGTGATGATCTGCCAGTCGTTTGCGTCCCCCTTCGCGAGGAAGGTTCTCAGGACCATGTGCGGCAGCGTTGACGTCGCGACGCGGTACGCATCGACGACGGCTGCCTCGGATTCGGGCGGCACAGTAGCTGAGGTGACGGTGAGAACGTGGTCGGTCATGTACTGACGTTAACCGCTCACCGGACCGGCCACGCTCCCTGGCCGTAACGTCTGAGTCCATGCCGACCTGGCCTCCCACGCCACCGACCTGGACTCCCACGCCACCGGCCGGGCCTCCCGCGCCGCCGGCTTGGCCTGGCACGGCCGAGGAACTCGTGGCAGCGCAGCGGGATCTGGCCGCACAGCAGCCGCCGGCGTGGCGCCATTCCCCCGGACCACTGCTGGTCGCGGGCTGTTTCGTGTGCTTCCCTCGCGCGTACAGCGGCTCCGGAGCCGCCGGCGATCCGGCCTGGGCGGCCGCCGCGCTGTTTGACGGACGACGCCGGATCGCCTCCGCCGTCGCACCGGGTGCCGCGGCGGCACCCTACGAGCCCGGCCTCCTGGCGATGCGCGAGGGCGCGTTGTTGGAGGCGGCGGTTCGCCGGCTGCCCCAGCGCCCTGACGTCGTGCTGGTCAACGCGACCGGACGGGACCACCCCCGACGAGGCGGGCTCGCTCTGCACCTGGGGGCCGTGCTCGACCTACCGACCGTCGGGGTGACCCATCGCCCGTTGCTCGCCGACGGCGAATGGCCCGACGACTCGTACCGCGCGACGAGCCCACTGTTTCTCGAAGGTGAGGTGGTCGCGCGTTGGGTACGGACCCGGCGGGGTACACGCCCTCTCGTTGCGCACGCGGCCTGGCGCACCGACCCGGACGTAGCCGCCGAAGCGGTCTTGCGGTGCTGGTGCCCGCGGCGCACGCCTCAGCCGCTGCGCGAGGCACGCCGCCTGGCTCGGGTGGCTCGTGCGGGCCCTACCCCCGCCACTTGATCGAGCAGCCCATGCTCGGCCGATGGGGCTCGGGCACGCGTTCGCCGGCCAGCACATTGTCGATCGCCGATCGCAACAGCTCGCCGGTGACCGGCCGGCCGTTGCCTGGGGTGGAATCGTCCATGGCACCCCTGTAGGCAAGGCGCCGCCCAGCGTCGTACAGGAAGAAGTCAGGCGTGCACGCGGCCTGGTAGGCGCGGCCGACGTCCTGGGCCTCGTCCACGAGGTAAGGGAAGCTCCACCCGGCCCGGGCCGCCTGTTCCGCCAAGTACTCCGGCCCGTCCTCCGGATACGCCTCGGCGTCGTTGGTGCAGATGCCGACGACGGCCAGGTCTGGGTAGCCCGCGAGCAGCTTGCCGAACTCGGTCTCGACATGCTTCACGTACGGGCAGTGGTTGCACACAAACGCAACGAGCAGCGCGGGCGCCGTGGCGAAGTCGTCGCGCCGGTGTGTCATGCCGGCTAGGTCGGGCAGGGCGAAATCCGGGGCCGGCATACCGATCGGCACCATCAGCGAGGAGACAGCCACGCTTCCCACCCTAACCGCCTCCCTGCCGATCAAGGGTCTGCGGTCATGGTTGGATCTATGAACGACAGCCATTACTCCTTGATCGGCGGAGATATGTATGGCGACCTGCGCGTGGATCGGTCGGTGACGATCCCGACCGACGAGCTCGCATGGAGATTCAGTCGCTCCGGCGGGCCCGGCGGTCAGGGGGTGAACACTGCCGACTCGAAGGCCGAGCTTCGCTTCGATCTCGCCTCGACGACGGCGATCCCGGAGCATCTCAAGGCTCGGGCGCTGCAACGCCTCGAGTCGCGGCTGGTCGATGGCGTGCTGATCGTTACCTCCTCAGCTCACCGGTCCCAACTGGACAATCGTCGGGCCGCCGCCATGAAGCTCGCCGTGACCTTACGGCACGCCATGGCACCGTCGCCGCCCAAACGCCGCCCCACCAAACCCTCCGCCGGGTCCATCCAAGCCCGACTCGATACGAAGCGTCGCCGCGGCCAACTCAAACGGCAGCGCCGCACTCTCGACGACTGATCGCCCCAAGATCGCGACGAGCACGGCCTGACCGTAGCGAAACAGCGCCGATCATGACCTCCAGGGTCGCGGTAGGGACCGCCCTTGCGGGCGGCCCCCCGCACAGATCCCAGCGTGCGGTACTACCGCACTGGGCTCCTGCCTCAGGTTCTGGCGGCGAA
>JAHRHA010000385.1 GCA_020027875.1 Micromonosporaceae bacterium
CCGATGCGGCCAATCTGGTGCGCATGGATACCAACAGGCTCGGGGATGTGTTCGTGCGCGACCGCCAGGCGGGAACAACCGTCCGCGCCAGCGTCGCCTCCGACGGCACCCAAGCCGACGACTCGAGCTCCCTTCCCGCCATCAGCGCCAACGGGAGTGCGGTGGCCTTCTTTTCCGCGGCGACCAACCTCGTGGCTGAGGATGCCAACCAAACCGGCGACGTGTTCATCCGTGAGTTGGCGCCATAGCCTGGCATGGGCAGGCCTCAGTTGGAGTGGCCCGACCCTCGGGAGTGGTTGCCCCGGGGACCGCTAGCGCCGTCCTGGTGAAGGAGTGACCCCAGGATGAACGGACCTCGTGTGCGAGCCATGCTCGCCGACCAGATCGTGGCCAGCCTGCTTGTTGTTGGCGTGCCGTCTGCGGCCGCCCAGCCGGGCCCAGATCCCGCCATCGGGCTTGGATCCGTCGGCGCTCGCCTACACGTCGTCCTCGCCGTGCCCTTGAAGGTGGGATCAGGCGCCGAGATAGCGCGACACGAAGAACCCGAAGATCTGCGAGATCGCGGTCGTACCGGCCACCACCAGCCGGCCATCGGCCTGAAGCTCCAGCCCACCCACTTCGTCGGTCGACGGTGAGACCGGGGTGATCACAACCCCGTTAACGCCGAAGCCGCGATCAAGCCGGCCGTCCGAGCGATACCGTGTCAGACCGACGTCCGAAGCTCCCGGGCCGGATGTGTCGCCCGCGGCGACGATGCGACCGTCGGCCTGCACCACGACGCCGCGGATGCCTTCGCTGAGATCGGCACCCAGGTCGGTACGGACCCTGCCCTTGCGGCCGAACCGCCGGTCCAAGGTGCCATTGGAGGTGTAGCGCGCGAGGCCGAAGTCGCAGACCTCATCGGCATTGCCGGGGAACTCACAACTCTGGCCGCCGGTCACGATGCGGCCGCCAGTGTCGACGGCCAGATCGCGGATCTCGTCGAAGTAGCCGACGAAATCGGTGGTTACCAGGCCGTCGTCGCTGAATGTCAGGTCCAGGGAACCGTCAGCGAGGTAGCGAGCGACGGCGAAGTCGACACTGACGACACCGGCGACGCCGGCGCCCGCGGCCACAATCCGGCCATCCGCCTGCACCTGTACCGCTTGCGCGACGTCGTGGCCGTTGTCGGCGCCTGCCAGGAAGTCGGTCACGACCCGCCCGTCGCCATCGAACGAGCTGTCCAGGACGCCCACACTCGTCAACCGCACCAGTGCGAAATCGGAGACGCAGCAGCCGCCGCCGACCGGCTGCAAGACCCCTCCCGCCAGCACGATCCTGCCGTCCGGCTGCAGTGCAACCGCTCGGGCGGACGCCTCACTGCCGAAGTCGACCAGCGCCATGCCGTCACCATCGAAGCTCGTATCGAGTAGGCCGTCGCTGTTGTAGCGCGCAACCGCCATGTCGGAGCCATTGGCGTCCGAGCTGTTGCCCGCCACCACGACCCTGCCGTCCGGCTGTACGGCGACCGCCAACGCCTCATCAAAGCGGCCGCCGAAATCGGTGCGTACCCTGCCGCCGGTGCCGAACGTCGGGTCGAGCGCTCCGCTGGCGTCGTACCGTGTTAGCGCAAAGTCCGAGATGATCGAGTTGTTGGTGTGCGCGAACCCGGCCGCGACGATGCGACCATCGGCCTGGACGGCCACGGCGCGAGCACCCGAATAGCTGGACGGGAACTCGGTCACCACCGTACCGCCCGCGCCAAAGGATGGGTCGAGTTGCGCGGAACTCTCATCTCGTCTCCTTGCTACGCCATCTCCGGCGTGCCGGTCTAGCTGGGGACTACCAGGAGCGCCGTGACGAGGGCGACGATCGTCTTCACGGCCCTCCTCCCGAACGGGCGTTGGTTCAGTCGTCGGTGCTCAGCCTCTGTTACGCGGAGCGCTTGGGCAGGGCAAGCCAATGCTGTACCAGTTCTCTCTCGGGCAAAGGCCGTAGTCGCGACACACTGGCGGACAGACCTGCGACGGCTTGCGAGCGCGGCCGCAAGGCAATCACCACAGATCGGCTGGCGTGTCCACATCCACTCGTCAGGGGCGAGCCGGGCGACCTGCCAGTCGAACGGGACCGTCGCAACCAGCCCTGCCTGGGTCCGGTCATCCGGTCATTCCGCCTGGGCGTAGCTCCAGCCCGCGGAGGAGGTCAAGCACCTGGCCGCGCGACACGTGGCGGCTCTGCACGAACAGGTTGTCGCACGGCGGCTCGTACGGTGCGGCCTCGACCTCGGCGACCAGCATGTCGGGGATGGCCGCGGTGCGGTGGAGGACGAAGTCCCGCCCGCCGACCCGGACGTCGCGGGCGCTGAAGTCGAGGTCGTCGAGCGCGTCCAGCAGGTCGACGCCGGAGTAGGTCTTGAGCTGCCGGCGCCGATCCACGGTCGAGTAGGTGATGACGTAGCCCATGTGGTTGCCGTACAGCGCCTGCACCACCGAGTCCGTCTTGGTGAGCCCGGGCGGCATGGTGGCCAGCACGATGTCGGGACAGCGCATGAACGCCGCGGGGCGCGTCGACGCCGGCGGGAT
>JAHRHA010000120.1 GCA_020027875.1 Micromonosporaceae bacterium
AGCGACAGGCCTCGCCCACGCCGGGTCGCCCCCGCTCGGCCCGGTTCGCGGAGGCGATGCCCGGACTGATCCGACACCTTCCGCACCACCGCCCCTGGATGGTCGCCCTCAGCCTGATCGCGGTCGCGGTGGTCATCACCACATGTGGACTCGGCTCATATCTGCTGGTCAGGGACGACAACAAGATTGTCGGCGCGGGTCCAACAGCGACGCAGGAGGTGCCGAAGCGGGACATCTCCAGCCGCGCGACCGACCCGGCATTGCTGACCGTGGCGGACGTGTTCCCGGACAAGGAGATCATGGCCGACCCGACCATCCCGCCCTACAAGCGGCTAGGGAACCCGCAGATGGCGAAGGACTGCCGGGTCGGCGCCACGTCGGAGCTCGGCAAGTTGCTGAACAAGCTCGGTTGCAACCAGGTCGTCCGGGCCACCTTTGCCTCTCCCGATGGCGCCTACGTGCTCACCGCGGGCATTTTCAATCTGAAGGACAGCGCCGCGACGACGAAGGCCCACACGGAGATCAAGCAGCTCGTGGACACCTCGAAGGGTCGCTTCTCCGGATTGATTTCGCACTCGTCAGCGAAGGTGTTGGGCCGGGCGCCAACGAACCTCGCCTGGGGCGCGCAGGGGCATTTCCTGATCTACAGCGTCATCGCGAGGGCCGACGCCAAGGAGGTCGCGCCCGACGACCCACACGCAAAGATCATCGTGTACGACATTGTCGAGAAGTACCTTCGTGATCATGTGATCGTGCAATGGTCCGTCGAACGCAGCACTCCAGGACCGTCCGGGCCGGCGGTGTCGACATCCGCTCAGGCGAGGCCGACCGCCGGCTGACGCTCAGCGCCAAGATCGCCGCAGCGCCTCAGGAGTCAAGCACCCGCCGCCGCCGGGTGAGTTCGGCCCGCCGTTCGTACTCGGCCGGGTCGTCCGGGTAGCCAACCTCGACCAACGTGAGCCCGTGAGCCGGCGCGACGACAACCTCGTTCGCCCTCGCCCGACGGGTCAGCAGCGACGCGGGCCAGGACGCCGGCCGGCGCCCGTCACCCACGGGGAGCAGTGCGCCCACCAGACTGCGCACCATGGCCTGACAGAACGCATCCGCCTGAACAGTGCCGATGAGGACTCCTTGGGCGTCGCGGTGCCAACGCAGGTCAGTTATGGCGCGAATGGTGGACGCATGGTCCTTACGCCGGCAGTACGCGGCAAAATCGTGTTCGCCGATGAGCATCGCAGAGGCGTTGTTGATGGCGTCCAGGTCCAGCGCGCGCGGCCAGGCCACAGTGTCGCGGTGGCGCAGCGGCGGGGCACCCCAGGGAGCATCTGCGACCCTGTAGGCGTACCGGCGATAGAGCGCCGAGAAGCGGGCGTCGAAGTCAGCTGGCACGTCGAGGACCCGGTAGACCCGCAGATCGGCCGGGAGCAACCCGGCGAGTCGCCGCAGGAGGGAGTCGCCGTACGCGACCCAGCGCTCCACCGCCACATCGACGTGGCAGACCTGGCCGGTGGCGTGCACCCCGGCGTCCGTACGCCCGGCGACGGTCAGGCTGGCCGTCCCGTCTGAGCCGAGAACGCGGGCGAGGCACTCCGCAAGTTCCCCGGCCACCGTCCGGCGACCGGGCTGGGCAGCCCAGCCCGAGAAGTCCGTGCCGTCGTAACCGAGGTCGAGCCGCAGTCGGGTGAACGGACCCCGATCGTCAAGATCGCCGTTTGCGGTACCGACGTTCACGCGCTCTGTCACGTCACTGTCGTACCGCAAACGGCGATCCGCTGTCGTAGGCGATGTCAGGCCTCGTCGGCCTTCTTCTCCGTGCTCTCGTCGGCCTTCTGCCCCGTGCTCTTGTCGGGCTCGGTCTTGGTCTCGCCCGCGAGCGCCGCGACCGCCTCGGCCTTGGCCGCCTTTCGGGCCGTCGACTTGGCCGCCTTGGCCGGCGCCGGTGCGGCGACCACCAGCTCCTCCACCAGCTCAATGATCGCCATCGGCGCCGCGTCACCCTTGCGGATGCCAGCCTTAACGATGCGGGTGTAGCCACCCGCGCGGTTGCCGTAGCGGGGCGCGATCTCGTCGAACAGGGTGTAGACAACGTCCTTGTCGTGGATCACGGTGAGCACACGGCGACGCGAGTGCAGGTCACCGCGCTTGGCGAAGGTGACCAGCCGCTCGGCCAGCGGCCGCAGCCGCTTAGCCTTCGTCTCGGTGGTGGTGATCTTGCCGTGCTTGAACAGCGAGGTGGCGAGGTTCCCCAGCATCAGCCGCTCATGCGCCGGGCTACCGCCGAGGCGAGGGCCCTTGGTCGGCGTAGGCATCGTTGGTGCTCCTTATTGAGTCTGGGACTGCTTACAACTGCTCGGTCTCGCGGTAGTCCTCGCCGTCGTAGTCGACGTCTGCGAACGTGTCGACGACGTGGGCCGGGTCGAAGACCGGGGCGGAATCCTTGAGCCCCAGACCCATGCCGGCCAGCTTCATCTTGACCTCGTCGATCGACTTCTGCCCGAAGTTGCGGATGTCGAGCAGGTCCGCCTCGGTGCGGGCGATCAGCTCCCCGACGGAGTTGATTCCTTCGCGCTTGAGGCAGTTGTAGGAGCGGACTGTGAGGTCCAACTCCTCGATCGGCAGAGCCAGGTCGGCAGCGAGCTGGGCGTCCTGCGGCGATGGGCCGATGTCGATGCCCTCCGCCGACTCGTCGAGTTCGCGCGCTAGGCCGAACAGCTCGACAAGCGTAGAGCCAGCCGAGGCGAGCGCGGTACGCGGCGTGATCGACGGCTTGGCCTCGACATCGATGATGAGGCGGTCGAAGTCGGTCCGCTGCTCGACCCGCGTCGCCTCTACCCGGTAGGTGACCTTGAGCACCGGCGAGTAGATCGAGTCGACCGGGATGCGTCCGATCTCTTGACCGGTCTGCTTGTTCTGCGCGGCGCTCACGTAGCCACGACCGCGCTCGACGGTGAGCTCCATGTCCAGGCGGCCCTTGCCGTTGAGTGTGGCGAGCTTGAGATCGGCGTTGTGCACCGTGACGCCGGCCGGGGGCTGGATGTCACCGGCGATGACATCCCCCGGACCCTGCTTGCGCAGGTACATCGAGACCGGCTCGTCGTGCTCGGAGCTCACGCAGAGGTCCTTGACGTTCATGACCAGCTCGACCACATCCTCCTTGACACCGGGGATGGTGGTGAACTCGTGCAGCACGCCGTCGACCTTGATGCTGGTGACCGCGGCTCCCGGGATCGAGCTGAGCAGCGTACGACGAATCGAGTTGCCGAGCGTGTAGCCGAAGCCCGGCTCCAGGGGCTCGATGGTGAACCGTGACCGGGTCTCGTTGATCGACTCTTCGGTAAGAGACGGTCGCTGGGAAATGAGCACTTGCTTCCTCCATTGTTCGGGCGCCCGCTATTTGACGCCCCCCAATACTGCCTCTCTAGCGTCGATCATGACCTGGAGGTCATGATCGACGGGGTTTCGCGACGGTCACCTCATGATCGACGCGAAAGTCGGGCTGCTACTTGGAGTAGAGCTCGACGATGAGCTGCTCCTGGACCTGCGTGTCGATGGACGCGCGGGCCGGGAGAGTGTGGATAAGGATCTTCATCTGGGTCGGGATCGCCTCAAGCCAGGCTGGCACGATGCGGCTGCCGGCCTCGGCGCGGGCGATTACGAACGGGGTCAGGTCGGCCGACTTATCCCGCACCTGGACGATGTCGTGCTCGGTCACGCGGTACGACGGGATGTCGACCTTCCTGCCGTTCACGGTGAAGTGGCCGTGCTTGACGAGCTGGCGTGCCATGTCACGAGACTTGGCGTAGCCGGCCCGGTAGACCACATTGTCCAGGCGGGACTCAAGAATCTTGAGGAGCTCCTCGCCGGTCTTGCCGGGGCGGCCGTGCGCCTCCTCGTAGTACGTGCGGAACTGCTTCTCCAGCACGCCGTAAATGCGGCGAGCCTTCTGCTTCTCCCGAAGCTGCAGCAGGTACTCGCTCTCCTTCGTCCGCCCACGACCGTGCTGGCCGGGTGGGAAGGGTCGCGACTCGAATGGGCACTTCGGCCCATCGCATTTGGAACCCTTCAGGAACAGCTTCATCTTTTCGCGACGGCAGCGGCGGCAGTCAGCACCTGTATAACGAGCCATTGTTGTCTACCTTCCCTGCCTCAGACCCGGCGACGCTTCGGCGGACGGCACCCGTTGTGCGGCTGCGGGGTGACGTCGGAGATGGTCCCGACCTCGAGGCCCGCGGCGGTCAACGAACGGATGGCAGTCTCTCGACCCGAACCCGGGCCCTTGACGAACACATCGACCTTGCGCATGCCGTGCTCCATCGCACGGCGCGCGGCCGCCTCGGCGGCCAGCTGTGCGGCGAATGGGGTCGACTTGCGCGAGCCCTTGAAACCCACCTGGCCGGCGGACGCCCAAGAGATCACGGCCCCGGTCGGGTCCGTGATGGACACGATCGTGTTGTTGAACGTGCTCTTGATGTGCGCCTGCCCGTGGGCGACGTTCTTTCGTTCCTTGCGCCGCACCTTCTTGGCGGCTGCGGGGCCGGTACGTGCCTTCGGTGGCATATCTGTGTGCGCTCCAGTTTGTGTGGCTTGTGGGGCGGTCTCGGTTACTACTTCTTGCCGGGCTTCTTCTTGCCAGCGACCGTTCGCTTGGGGCCCTTACGGGTGCGCGCGTTGGTGCGGGTGCGCTGACCGCGCACCGGCAGGCCGCGACGGTGCCGGATGCCCTCGTAGCAGCCGATCTCCACCTTCCGGCGGATGTCGGCGGCGACCTCGCGGCGCAGGTCACCCTCGACCCGGAAGTTGGCCTCGATGTGCTCGCGCAGCTGCACGACCTCGTCGTCGGTTAGGTCCTTGGCGCGCTTGTTGGGATCGATGCCGGTCGCGACGAGGGTCTCCGTCGAACGCGTGCGACCCATCCCGAAGATGTAGGTAAGCGCGATCTCCAGCCGCTTCTCGCGGGGAAGATCGACGCCGACTAGACGTGCCATGTGTGGGCGTACTCCTGTCGTGGCTGTCGCGGAGGTCTGTGCCCGCTCCTCCCCGCCTGCCCTGGCGGGGCCCCGGCCTCCGACCGGGGGTCAGCCATGAGTGCGCGCTCTGATGAACGATCGACCCGCGGCCGGAACGGAACTCTCTATCTATGGTGCAGGCGTTGGGCTCAGCCCTGGCGCTGCTTGTGTCGCGGGTCATCACAAATGACCATGACCCGGCCGTGCCGGCGGATGACGCGGCACTTGTTGCAGATCTTCTTGACGCTCGGCTTGACCTTCACCGGTTATGCCTTACTTTTGCTCGCGCCCGAACCCGTGTGCCTTGTCCGAAGACCGGCCACGAGCCTGAGCAAGAAGACGGATGAATACTTGCGACCGCGTCACTTGTAGCGGTAGACGATCCGCCCGCGGGTCAGGTCGTACGGCGAGAGTTCGACGACGACCCGGTCCTCGGGCAGGATGCGGATATAGTGCTGCCGCATCTTGCCGCTGATGTGGGCCAAGACCCGGTGGCCATTGGCGAGCTCCACCCGGAACATGGCGTTCGGGAGAGGCTCGACTACTCGGCCCTCGATCTCGATGGCACCGTCTTTCTTCGGCATATCCTCCGCTAACTGACGCTGGGTCTAATGAACAGGAGCACAGAATCGTTCGCAGGTGGTTTAGAGGGGCCACCCGCGCCAGCCGCGGATCCGGGACCCACCGCCGTGAAGCGCTATAACAGTGCAGGCGGGCATGCCAGAGTCGACGCTGTGCGCCGGATATGAGTGTACGCGGGTGGCTGCATTGACCGCAAACAGAGGTCAACGCACCCGCGCTCGGGCGTGTCCAGCGCATATGACGGATGTCAGGCGCGTTGTGACATTCTCCTACTTCGGCACCTGTTCGCACGAACCCATCGGAGAAGTCATGGCACCGTCCCGAATCCTTGGCGCCACCGCGATCGCCGTTGGCTCTCTTGCGTGAAACCACACTTCGGATCAACTCTTAGGCGCGGGAGGTGACGAGGTCGCCGAGGCGGGAACGGCCGCCATCGTCGGCGGTGAGCACCCAGACGCCGTCATCGAGCATCGCGACGGTGTGCTCGACATGTGCGGCCACCGAGCCGTCCTGGGTCACCACGGTCCAGCCGTCGGAGAGCTCCACGGTCTTGGGCGAGCCGATCGTGATCATCGGCTCGATGGCGAGTACGAGGCCGGGTACGAGCTTGGGGCCTTTGCCAGGGCGGCCGTGATTGAGCACGTGGGGGTCCTGGTGCATCTCGGTGCCGATGCCGTGGCCGCCGTAGCCGTCCACGATGCCGAAGCGGCCGGATCTGCGTATCGCCACCTCGACGGCGCGTGAGATGTCCGTGAGCCGGCCGCTCCCCGACAGCGCACCCTGCGCGGCCGCGGCGAGTCCGGCCCAGAGCGAGTCCTCCGCGGTGGTGGCGAGGCGCTGCAACTCGGGCGCGACCTGCCCGACCGGGACCGTGATCGCGGCGTCGCCGTGCCAGCCGTCGAGCACAGCGCCGCAGTCGATCGAGATGAGGTCGCCGTCGTGGAGCACCTGCGCTGGGCTTGGGATCGCATGCACGACCTGGCTGTTCACCGAGGCACAGATCGTGGCTGGATACCCCTGGTAACCCTTGAAGGAGGGGGTGGCGCCGGCCGACCGGATTACCTCGTCAGCGATCTCGTCCAACTTGGCTGTCGACACACCGGGCGACACGACGTCACGCATCGCGGCGAGCGCCTCGGCGACGACGAGCCCGGCGGCCCGCATCTTCTCGATCTGCTCCGGCGTCTTGTATTGAATATTGAGCTGCCGGCGAAACATTCTCGCGTTCATTTACCTTTCGCTCGCAACTGCGGTGCTCGCAAGCTCGCTCTTCGTGCTCGCACTCATCCCCCGTACGACCGAAGCGCGTCGATTGCCCGCACGGTCACGTCCTCCACTGGTCCGGTGGCATCGATCCCCACCAGCTTGCCCTGCGCGCCGTAGAAGTCGACGAGCGGGGCGGTGTCCCTGGCGTAGACACGCAGCCGTTCGGAGACCGTCTCAGCCTTGTCGTCGTCACGCTGGTACAGCTCGTTGCCGCACCGGTCGCAGACACCCTCGTGCGTCGGCGCGTCGAAGTCGATATGCCAGACCTTGCCGCACCCCCGACAGGTCCGACGGCCGGATAGGCGCCGGATCACCTCGTCATCGTCGACCACGAGTTCCAGCACGAGGTCCAGGCCCACACCGAGATCCGCCAGCAGCTTGTCCAGTGCAGATGCCTGCGGCACGGTGCGGGGAAAGCCGTCGAGCAGGAACCCGTCAGCCGCGTCAGGATCAGCCAGGCGGTCCCTCACCATATTGATGGTGACCTCGTCGGGCACGAGCTGGCCGCCATCCATGTACCGCTTGGCCTCGACGCCCAACGGTGTGCCGGCCGCGACGTTTGCCCGAAAGATATCGCCGGTCGAGATCTTGGGAAGGGCGAGGTGGGCGGCGATGAATTCCGCCTGTGTGCCCTTCCCCGCCCCGGGTGGGCCCACGAGCACCAGTCTCATGGGATCACCACCCTCCGACTCTCCCTCAATCCTGCTGGCCCGGTCAGAGGAGCTCCACCCACTAGCGGAGGAACCCCTCGTAGTTGCGCTGCATGAGCTGGCTCTCGATCTGTTTGACCGTCTCCAGCCCGACACCCACCATGATGAGCACCGCCGTGCCGCCGAATGGGAAGTTCTGTAGCGTCTGGCCTCCGCCGACGAGTCCGATGAACAGGTTAGGCAAGATCGAGATAATGCCGAGGTAGAGCGCGCCCGGCAGCGTGATCCGGCTGAGAATGAAGTCCAGGTACTCCGCAGTGGGCTTGCCTGGGCGGATTCCAGGCACAAACCCGCCGTACTTCTTCATGTTGTCGGCGACCTCGGTCGGGTTGAACGTGATCCCGACGTAAAAGTACGTGAAGAAGATGATCAGAAGGAAGTAGAGGGTGATGTTGACCCAGCTGGTCGGGTCGACGATGTAGTCCTGGACAAACAGGTAAAACGCGTTCGGGTTGTTCCGGTCCATGAAGCCCAGCACCAGTTGCGGCAGGTAGAGCAGCGAGGACGCGAAGATCACCGGGATGACGCCGGCTTGGTTGACCTTCAGCGGGATGTAGGTGGACGTGCCGCCGTACATGCGTCGACCGATCATGCGCTTGGCATACTGCACCGGGATGCGCCGCTGCGCCTGCTCGATGAAGACCACACCGGCGATCACGATGATGCCGATGAGGAGCACGAGGGCGAAGACACTCCAGCCCCGGTTCTCCTTGATCCGCCAGCCCTCGGAGGGCAGTCGGGCGGTGATGGAGGTGAAGATCAGCACTGACATGCCGTTGCCGACGCCGCGGTCCGTGATCAGCTCACCGAGCCACATGACCACACCCGTGCCGGCGGTCATGGTGATCACGAGCACAACCAGGGTCAGCGGCATGCCCAGCTCGTTGACGGGGATGACCGGCCACTGGTCGCACTGATTCTGGAAGAGTTGGCCGGACCGGGCAAGCGCGACGAAGGCGGAGGATTGCAGGACCGCCAGACCCAGGGTCAGGTAGCGCGTGTACTGGGTGATCTTCGCTTGGCCGGACTGCCCCTCCTTCTTGAGCAGCTCGAGCCTCGGGATCACCACGGTGAGCAGCTGGAGGATGATGCTCGCGGTGATGTAGGGCATGATGCCCAGCGCGAAGACGGACAGCTGGAGCAGCGCGCCGCCGGAGAACAGGTTGAGCAGCGTGTAGACGCCGTTTTGCTGCGTGCCCGAGATCGCGTCGATGCACGCCTGGACGTTGCCGAAGGAGACACCTGGGCTGGGCAGAGTCGCACCGAGGCGGTAGACCGCGATGATTCCCAGCGTAAAGATCAGCTTTTTGCGCAGGTCAGGCGTTCGGAACGCACTGAGAAAGGCGGAGAGCAAAGTTCTTCCTCCTGCGCGTGGCGGGCCGCCGACGGCTACGGCGGGGCGGTTCTAGGGGTACGGTGTGCGATCGCAGACTCTAACAGTCGCGCGACCGGTCGGTCAGGTCGGTATGGGCTGCGACGGCGTCACGTCCCTCACACGGATCGTGGCTCCCACCTGCGACGCGAGCAGGTGGTCGCCGCGCTGGCATGCCGGCGCGGCTCGCAAAGCTCGCCGTGGCGCCACGCCTTCACATTCTTACAGCTGGATGGCCGAGCCACCAGCGGCGGCGATCTTCTCCTTCGCCGACGCGCTGAACGCGTGCGACGACACCTGGAGCTTCACGCCGCCGAGTTCGCCGCTCCCGAGCACCTTCACCGGCTGATCCTTCCGAACCGCGCCATACTCGACCAGCTCGGCCGGGCCCACCTGGCCCCCGCTCGGGAAAAGCTCGGCCAGCCGGTCCAGGTTGACCACCTGGAACTCGACCCTGAACTTGTTCTTGAATCCCTTGAGCTTGGGCAGGCGCATGTGAATGGGCATCTGCCCACCCTCGAATGAGGCAGGGACGTTCTTGCGGGCCTTGGAACCCTTGGTGCCACGGCCGGCGCTCTTGCCCTTGGAGCCCTCACCGCGACCGACACGGGTCTTGTCGGTCTTGGCTCCGGGAGCGGGGCGAAGGTGGTGGACCTTGATCGTCATTACTCGACCTCCTCGACGGTGACGAGGTGGTTGACGGTGAAGATCATGCCCCGAAACTCGGGGCGGTCCTCTTTGACCACAACGTCGTTGATCCGCTTCAGACCGAGCGAGCGCAGCGTGTCCCTTTGGTTCTGCTTCGCCCCGATCCCGGACCGGATCTGAGTTACCTTGAGCCGTGCCATCCGGGTCACACCCCCGCCCCGGCGCGCGCCGCGAGCATCGCGGCGGGCGCGACATCCTCGACCGGGAGGCCGCGGCGGGCGGCGACCGCCTCCGGCGATTCCAGCATCCGCAGCGCCGCCACCGTGGCATGCACGATATTGATCGGGTTCGACGACCCGAGGCTCTTCGACAGCACGTCATGGATGCCCGCGCACTCCAGCACCGCGCGCACCGGGCCACCCGCGATGACACCGGTACCGGCGCTGGCCGGCTTGAGTAGGACCACGCCGGCGGCGGCCTCGCCGAGCACCGGGTGCGGAATGGTCGAACCGATCCGCGGCACCTTGAAGAAGTGCTTCTTGGCCTCCTCGACGCCCTTGGCGATCGCGGCGGGCACCTCCTTGGCCTTGCCGTAGCCGATGCCGACCATGCCGTCGCCATCCCCCACCACAACGAGCGCGGTGAAGCTGAATCGACGGCCGCCCTTGACGACCTTGGCGACGCGGTTGATCGTCACGACCCGCTCGAGGTGCGGTGTCTTCTCCGCCGCCTCGCGGGGCCCCCGACCGCCGTCCCGGCCGCGACCGCGACCGTCACGACCGCCGCCTTCGCGGCTTCCGCCCTCCGTGCTACTGGTACCGGACCCGGAGCCCCGGCGCTGTGGACCTGGCATAACGTCCACTCCTTCCTAGAACTCGAGTCCGGCTTCGCGCGCGGCGTCGGCCAGCGAGGCGATGCGCCCCGCGTACCGGTTCCCGCCGCGATCGAAGACGACCTTGTTGATTCCTGCGGCCTTGGCCCGATCAGCTACGAGCGCGCCGACCTTGGCGGCCACGGCCTTTTTGTCGGCTCCGCCGAAAGGCTTTTCAGTACCCTTGGTGCCCCGGATCGATACGTCGAGGCTCGACGCCGAGATCAGCGTGTGCCCCTTGGTGTCGTCCACGATCTGCGCGGTGATCTGCCGCAGTGAGCGAGTAACCACCAGACGCGGCCGCTCGAGCGTCCCGTTGATGTTCTTGCGGACCCGGAAGTGGCGCCGCGCCCGCCCAACGGCGCGCTGCGCGGCGACGCCGCTGCGGCGCTTAAGCAGAGATGCGCTCACGCTATTACTCCTTTGTTCGCCACTGCGTCCACGGTTGCTCGCGACTGCGGGGCTCGCTTCGCTCGCTCCTCGCGCTCGCGACTGGGGCTCGCAAGCTCTCGTCGCCCGGTCACCAGCGAGCAGCAAGCTCTGTTCGGGCTCACTTCTTACCCGCCTTTCCGGCCTTGCGGCGAATGACCTCGCCGGTGTACTTCACGCCCTTGCCCTTGTACGGCTCCGGCGGTCGGATCTTGCGGATGTTGGCCGCGACCTCGCCGACCTGCTGCTTGTCGATGCCGGCAACGTGGAACAGCGTCGGCCGCTCCACGGTGAAGGTGATGCCCTCCGGCGCCACGACAACGACCGGGTGCGAGAACCCGAGCGCGAACTCGAGGTCGGTGCCCTTCTGCAGGACCCGGTAGCCGGTGCCGTTGATCTCCAACGACTTCCGGTAGCCCTCGGTCACCCCGACGACCATGTTGGACACAAGGGTACGGCTCAGGCCGTGTAACTCCTTGGCCTTGCGCTCGTCGTTGGGGCGGTTGACGTGCAGCCCATCGTCGTCACGCTCGACCGTGATCGGCTCAGCGACGGTGTGGCTCAACTGGCCCTTGGGGCCCTTGACCTTGACGGTCTGGCCGTCGATGGTGATCTCGACGCCGGACGGCACGGCGATCGGCTTACGCCCGATTCGCGACATTTCTACAGCCTCCGCTTACCAGACCCAGGCGAGGACTTCCCCGCCTACGTTTCGCTTGCGGGCCTGCCGGTCGGTAAGCAGTCCCTGGGACGTCGAGATGATGGCAATGCCGAGTCCACCGAGCACGCGTGGCATCTCCTGAGCCTTCGCGTATACCCGCAGACCGGGCTTGGAGACGCGACGGATACCGGCGAGGCTGCGCTCGCGGTGCGGGCCGTACTTCAACTCCACCACCAGCGTCTTGCCGACGGTCTCCTCGGCGGGTTCCTCGACCGTCCACGTGGCGACGTAGCCCTCGGCCTTGAGGACCTCGGCGATGTTCGCCTTGATCTTCGAGTAGGGCATGACCACCTTGTCGTGGTAGGCCTGGTTGGCGTTACGCAGACGCGTCAACATGTCTGCGATCGGATCTGTCATGGTCATGTTTCGTCGGACCTTTCTCGCCGCGGTTCCTGTGCAGGCCTTCGGCGAAGGGAGTTACCAGGAAGCTTTCGCCACACCGGGGAGTTCGCCGCGGTGAGCCATCTCACGGATGCAGATTCGGCATAGGCCGAACTTGCGATAGACCGACTTCGGACGACCACACCGCTGGCAGCGGGTGTACGCGCGCACCGAGAACTTCGGCTTCGCGGCGGCCTTGAGGATCAGCGCCTTTTTCGCCATGTCAGTTCTCCTTGCTCGGCATGTCTTTGAAGGGAAAGCCGAGCAGCTTCAGCAGTGCCCGACCCTCGTCGTCCGTGTCAGCGGTGGTCACGATGGTGATGTCCATACCCCGTACTCGATCGATCCTGTCCTGGTCGATCTCGTGAAAGACGGACTGCTCGGTAAGCCCGAACGTGTAGTTGCCGTGCCCGTCGAGCTTGCGCGCGTCCAGACCGCGGAAGTCTCGAATGCGCGGCAGCGCGATCGAGAGTAGCCGGTCCAGGAACTCCCACATCCGGTCGCCGCGCAGGGTCACCTTGGCCCCGATCGGCATGCCCTCGCGGAGCTTGAACTGGGCGATCGACTTGGTCGCCCGGCGCACCTGGGGCTTCTGACCGGTGATGGAGGCGAGGTCGCGGATCGCGCCATCCATGAGCTTCGCGTCCCGGGCGGCCTCACCGACACCCATGTTCACGACGATCTTCACGAGGCCCGGCACCTGCATCGGGTTGGTGTAGTTGAACTGCGAGGTCAGCGCGGACACGATGTCGGCGCGGTAGCGCTCCTTGAGTCGCGGGAGCGGCTTCGTCTCGGTGGCGGTCGTCATGATGCCATGTCCTTACCGGTGCTGCGGGCGACGCGAACCTTCTGGCCGTTGTCGTCGATGCGGTAACCGATCCGGGTCGGCTTCCCGTCGGGGTCGACGACCATCACGTTCGAGACGTGGATCGCCGCCTCCTGCGTGACGATGCCGCCGGTCTTCGCGCCACGCTGGGTGGTGCGGATGCGGGTATGCTTCTTGACCCGGTTGACGCCCTCGACCAGGACCTTGTCGAGCCTCGGGTAGGCCGCGATGACCTTGCCACGAGCTCCCTTGTCCTTGCCTGCGATGACCTCGACCGTGTCGCCCTTCTTGACCTTCACGGTCACAACACCTCCGGAGCAAGCGAGATGATCTTCATGAAGCGCTTGTCCCGCAGCTCGCGGCCGACCGGCCCGAAGATGCGGGTGCCACGCGGGTCGCCACCGTCCTTGATGATCACGGCAGCGTTCTCATCGAAGCGAATGTACGAGCCGTCCGGCCGCCGCCTCTCCTTGGCGGTACGGACGACGACCGCCTTAACGACGTCGCCCTTCTTCACGCCAGCGCCCGGGATCGCGTCCTTGACCGTAGCCACGATGACGTCGCCGATGCTCGCGTAGCGCCGACCCGAGCCACCGAGAACCCGGATGCACAGGATCTCCCTGGCACCCGTGTTGTCGGCGACCCGAAGTCGCGACTCCTGCTGAATCACAGCTATCTCCTCCGTCTGCCAGTCCTCCGGCTTGGCCGGAGCTTGGAAGAACTTCGTCGCGCGCATGCGCGAGAATTGTTTCGTCGCGCCGAAGCGCGAGAGTTGTTACTTCGCCTTTTCGAGAATCTCCACGACTCGCCAACGCTTCGTTGCCGAGAGCGGACGAGTCTCCATAATCGACACCCGGTCGCCGATGCCACACGCATTGCCTTCGTCGTGCACCTTCAGCTTGCTGGTGCGCCGCATGACCTTGCCGTAGAGCGGGTGCTTGACCCGGTCCTCGACGACCACGACGACGGTCTTGTCCATCTTGTCGCTAACCACGAGGCCCTCGCGAACCTTGCGGCGGTTGCGGGCCCCGGTAGGCGTACCCGAGGTCGTCGTTCCCGACGTAACCGTTGTGTTTTCACTCATGCTGTCACCTCAGATGGTTCTGCCGAGAGCCCGAGCTCGCGCTCGCGCATGATCGTGTAGATCCGGGCGATCTCCCGACGGACGACCTGTAGCCGACGGTTGTTGTCGAGCTGCCCGGTCGCGGACTGCACGCGGAGGTTGAACAGCTCCGCCTTGGCCTCCCGCAGCTTCGTGGTGAGCTCCTCGGTACGAAGCTCACGCAGCTCGGCAGGTGCTGTGCCCGCTGCCATCAGACCTCACCCACTTCGCGCTTGACGATGCGGCATTTCATCGGGAGCTTGTGAATCGCGCGACGCATCGCCTCTCGCGCAATCGGCTCACTCGGGAAAGACATCTCGAACAGAATCCGGCCGGGCTTGACGTTGGAGACCCACCACTCGGGCGACCCCTTGCCGGAACCCATCCGTGTCTCGGCCGGCTTCTTGGTCAGCGCCCGATCCGGGAAGACCGTGATCCAAACCTTGCCGCCACGACGGATGTGTCGGGTCATCGCGATACGTGCCGCCTCGATCTGCCGGTTCGTCACGTACGCCGACTCGAGCGCCTGGATACCGAACTCGCCGAACACGACCCGGTTTCCACCTTTGCTCTTACCGTGGCGGTCCGGGTGGTGCGGCTTGCGGAAGCCCTTGGGGGGCTTGCGGGGCATCAACATGGATCAGCCCTCCTGACTCTCGGCCGGCGTGCCCGCAACGGCGGCGGCACTGTCGCTGCCGGGTGCGACGGGCGCGGGCTCGGCCTGCGTGGGCTCCGCCGCCGGGACACCCTGGGCCAGCTCCGCGGCGCCGGCTCGCCCAGCCTCGGTGCCACCCGCGGTGGTGCCCGACGCGCCCGAGCGGACCCGGCGCGGACG
>JAHRHA010000386.1 GCA_020027875.1 Micromonosporaceae bacterium
GGTCAAGGTGGCCGACGCGGCGCTGGCCGCCGTGCCGCTCAGCCGTCACGAGTTCCACGGTGAGTGGAATTACACGATCGATTCACCACAGAAAACGCAGTTCCCATGAAGCGTCCAAGTTATTCTTTTAGGGACCCTAAGGGTCTCCCGCCTGACTACTTGGCCAGCGTCGAGTACCGCTACCTGGGCGTGCCGACCCTGGAACGTCTAGGTTGTCGCGCGGGGACCCCTAACGAGCCTGATCGAGCAGGAGCGGCGGCGCGCCGACCAGGCTGTCCGCGTACACCTTCACATGTCGTTTCGCGTACGGCTTGACGTGTAGGTCGGCAAGGGCGAGCTGTTGGATCGGCTCGTCGTGAGGGCCATCCTCCGACTGGTAGGGACCAACCTGCCGAGTCGGAGGATGGCAGCTCATGATCCTCTCGCAGGAGCACTGGATGAACCTCCGCGCGTTCAAGGCGCTGGCCGACGCCGGGGCCACCTGGGCGGAGATCGCCCGAGAGACCGGCTATGACTGGCGCACCGTCAAGCGCTACCTCTCGGCCGACGCGCCGGCCGCGCCGCCGGCGCCAGCCAAGCGGGGACCCGGCCCACGCAAGACCGACCCGTACACCCACCTGATCGACACGTGGCTGCGCCGGCAGCCGAAGCTGAAGGCCAGCGTGATCCATGAGCGGCTGGTCGCCGAGCACGGCTTTGACGGCCACTACCAGCGCGTCAAGATCTACGTCCGGGAGAATCGGGCTCGCCTGACCACCGCCGAGGCCGAGCCGGTGGGGTTCCACCGACGCTTCGAGGTCCTGCCCGGGGCACAGGCGCAGGTCGACTGGGGCGACGAGGGCGAGATCCAGACCGCGACCGGGCCGCTGTCGGTCTCCAGCTTCCACATGACGCTGGCCTATTCCCGCGACCCGTTCTGCTGCTTCACCGCAGCGCAGGACCTGGGCACGTTCTGGGACTGCCACCGGCGGGCGTTCGCCCACTTCGGCGGCGTGCCAGCGGTGATTGTCTACGACCGGACCAAGACCGTCGCAAGGGGCGGGTGGAACGCCAGGTCGAGATCGTCCGCAGCCACGTGCTGGCCGGCCGCAGCTTCGCCTCGCTTGGCGAGCTGGACGCCGCGTTCGCCACCTGGCTGCCGATCCGCCGCGCGCAGGTCCACCGCACCCACGGCGAGGTCATCGCCGTGCACGCCGAACGCGACCGGGCCGCGCTGCGTCCGCTGCCCCAGCAGCCCTACGTGGTCTGCGACCGGCACACCCGCCGGGTCGGCAAGGACGCACTGGTCTCGTTTGCGGCCAGCCACATACCAGCGCGGATGCACCCAAGATGGCGACGGCCTCTGTCATTCCCCATCGTCGGCGCTGTTGTCGGCGCCCGGCGGAGCGGGTCATCTGGTCATACTGGTGGACGCTTCCTTCCGGTATGGTCACCGTCACCGTTCAACTCGCTCGAACGGCGTAATCGGTCAAGATAACCAAAGAGCACGCGGGTTGCGAACCATTCGGATTGGGCACAACGGCCGATGCTGTCGCCATGCAGCACGGCGTGACATGGATCGAGTCGGGGATGGTGGTGTAGCAAGGCCGCGAGGCTGACCAAGCGCCGATCAACCGTCTGACCTGCGGGAACAGTGGAGAGGTTTGAGCTGGATCGTAGCCGACGCAACCGCATAGAAGGAGGTTTTGGACCTTGACGTGGACCTCGGATTGGGTTGATGCCCTCGCGAGCCGAGCGTCGAAGACGCGCCGCTGGAACCCACGGGCCCAGCCCGGTCGACCGCGGCCGGCCGGGCACCAAGCATCACCTGTTGACCGACGCCAACGGCATCCCGCTGGCGGTCACGGTCACCGGCGGCAACCGCAACGACGTCACCCAACTGCTGCCGCTGCTGGACGCCGTGCCGCTGGTGCGGGGCAAGCCTGGCCGACCGCGCCGCCGGCCCACTGCCGTCCAATGGATCGGGGCTACGACCACGACGCCTACCGCCGGCAGCTGTGGCGGCGTCGGATCAAGCCGGTGATCGCCGTCGAGGTGCGCCGCATGGCTCGGGACTGGGCAAGGTCCGGTGGGTCGTGCAGCGCACCTTCGCCTGGCTACACCAGTGCAAGCGTCTCGCTATACGGTGGGAGTACCGCGCCGAGATCCATGAAGGCCTGGTCAAGCCCGCCTTGTTGCCTGGAGCGCTCATTCCTATTTCAGGCATAAGGCGTGTGCATCTTCTTGTTCCGAACGAGCTGCCGGGCACCTTGGATGTTACGGCCCACAACGTCATCGCTTGCATCCATTGAGCACTCGATGTCCGTGCCACCCGAGGTCGTCAGCGTGAACACTTCGGTCTTGAAAGTCTGCGGCTTCGCTTCACCCACCACTGGCACCGAGTTTGAGGAAGACCTGGTGGAGACAGAGACAACGTCGCGGTAGAAATACACATCGGTGCGCTCGCTGCTCTCATCCCTCTTGACAAGAGATACCTGGTACTTAAAGGCGTGCAACTCCTGCTCAGCGAAGAAGATGGCGACCCCTTCAAAGAGACTGCTGCGGAACCTGCCGTCCTTGCCTTTCTTCACCCGAAACCCACTACCCAGCGTACCGAGGAAGTAGCCTCCCACAATGATGGGATCAATCAACTTGACCTCGTCGGCATCCAGCCCCAGCTTCTGGAGGGCGCGTTGGTGGAGCTCCGCCATGACTGCGCGGACCTGGCGCTCGATGTCCGCATCCGTGGGACGATCCCCGACCTGCCGATAGATCAGAAACGCTCCCAACCCGCCAAACAGCAGGCCCACAAGTACCGTCCCGGGCTTACCCATGAGGAGAAGGATCAGTCCGATGACACCCAACCAGAT
>JAHRHA010000041.1 GCA_020027875.1 Micromonosporaceae bacterium
GGGTGGCGATCTGCACACCGGCCCGCGCTCCGGCGGCCAGCGCGAACAGCGCATAGAGGCCGATGAGCACGCGGCCTGGTCCGGTGTTGATTGCCCGTGCGGCACTCACCGTGGCAGCGCCCAGACCTGCTGCAGCCGTAGCGTCAGGACTGCCACCACCACGGCACCGGCACCGGCGATCACCGAGCCCCAGCGGGTGCGCTCCATGAAGGACAGCACCACCGCGACCGGCACAACGACAACCGACGTGGCGAGGTAGCCGACGAAGGTGGCGAACTCCTCCGGCCGATCGCCGCCGCCGATGCGAACCAACGCCACGGTCGCCTGGGCGAGGAGGGCGACCTCCACCACGACGAGCCCGGCCAGGTGAGTCATGCCTATCCAGCGGTCGCGAGCCGCCGCAACGAAGCACCACCCGGCGACGAGCAGGGATGCGATCATGATGGTGACGGCGAGGCCCCAGTACACGGGCAGGAGCCTAGCGGCCGGCCTATGCTGGCGCAGCGTCGCCCATCGGGAGTCTCGCCCAGAGGGAGCGTCGCCCAGAGGGGGCCACGTGATCACCACCGTCGACTACCACACCGCAGGCGAGCCGTTCCGGATCGTCACCGCGGGCGCGCCCGACATCCCCGGCTCGACGGTGCTCGAGCGTCGCGAGGCCGCGATCGCGGGGCCGGCCGACCGGTTGCGCGCGCTGCTCTGCAACGAGCCGCGCGGCCACGCGGACATGTACGGCTGCTTCCTGGTGCCGCCGGACGACGCCGGGGCCCTGCTCGGCACGCTCTTCTGGCACAAGGACGGCTTCTCGACCGCGTGCGGTCACGGCACGATCGCGCTGGGCGCGTACGCGATCGACGCGGGCCTGGTCTCGGCACCCGACGACGGTGCGGTGGAGGTCGTGATCGACGTGCCGAGCGGCCGCGTGACGGCGCGGGCCGAGCGGGTCGCCGGGCGTACCCGCTCGGTCGCGTTCCGCAATGTCCCCGCCTATCCGCTATCGCGCGCCGTGCCCGTCGCGACCAGCGGCGGCGAGATCAGTGTCGATCTTTCGTACGGCGGGGCCGGCTACGCCTCGGCCCGGGCGGCCGACCTCGGCCTCGCGGTCACGCCAGCGCACTTGACCGACCTGATCAGGCTCGGCCGCGAGATCCGCGACTCGCTCAACGCGACGGGCGCCGCGCGGCACCCCACCGATCCACGCCTGTCCGGCGTCTACGGCACGATCTGGTTCGACGACCTCGGGGCCACGTCCGGAGCGTCGTCCGGCGGGGCTACGTCGGCTGTGGTGCACCAGCGCAACTGCACAGTCTTCGCCGACGGCGAGGTCGATCGATCGCCGTGCGGCTCGGGGACAAGCGCACGCCTCGCACTGCTCCACGCCGACGGCGCTCTCCCGGCCGGCACGGTCCTGCGCCACGACAGCATCATCGGGACCACGTTCCTAGGCCACGTGGTGGCCGAGGTCGACTACGACGGGCGGGCGGCCGTCGTGACCGAGGTGGCGGGCAACGCGTACCGGACCGGGCAGCACACATTCACCGTGGATCCGGACGACCCGCTGGGCGACGGGTTCCAGCTCCGATGAGTCTACAGTAGAGCGATGATGCAGCGGATCGACGATGCAGCGGATTGACGAGGTTGCGTTGCGGGCGGCGCTGCCGTACCCGGACGCCGTCGCGGCCCTCGCCGACGCGGTGACCAATCCGGGCACGACGGCGGGTACCCCGCCGCGCCAGATCATCGACACGGCCGCGGGACAGCTGCTCCTCATGCCGGCGGAGATTGCCCCGTACGTGGGCGTCAAGGTCGTCACGGTTGCACCCGGCAACCCGGTGCTCGGGCTTCCTCGGATCAACGGGGTATACCTGCTATTCGACTCGGCCACGCTGGTGCCCGTGGCGCAGTTCGACGCTGCGGCACTCACCGCCGTGCGTACCGCGGCCGTGTCGGCGCTGGCGGTCGACCGGCTGGCCCCGGCCGAGGCCAGCCGGCTTGTCGTCTTCGGCGCCGGTCCGCAGGCGATCGCCCACGTCGAGGCGATCGCAGCGGTGCGCCAACTGCGATCGGTACGCGTCGTCACCCGGACGCCCGATCGTGCCCCCGCCGTTGTCGAGTGGGCGCTGCGGTTGGGCCTCGCCGCCTCCGCTGGATCGCCCGATTCCATCGCCGACGCGGACCTCGTCGCCTGCTGCACGACCGCGCGCCAGCCGCTCTTCGACTCGTCGCGGCTTCTGGCCGAGGCGACCGTGGTGGCGGTCGGCTCGCACGAGCCCGACGCACGGGAACTGGACGCGGCGCTGGTGCGCCAGGCGACCGTCGTGGTGGAGAGCCGGGCCAGCGCCGCGACCGCCGGCGACCTGGTGCTGGCGGGTGACCCGGCCGAGTTGGTCGCGGGCGACCTGGCTGACCTGGTGGCCGGTCGGGTCACACCGGCGTCCGGACGGCCGCGGGTATTCAAGAGCGTGGGTGAGGCGTGGGAGGACCTAGTCGTGGCCGCCGCTGCCTACACCCGGGTCTCGGCCGTCAGCCAGGACAGGTAGGAAGTGTTGCCCGCCGACACAGGCGTGCACAGGATCTCCGGCACCTGGTAGCTGTGGTGGCTGCGGATGTGGGCCTCCAGCTCCGCGTACCGGTCGGTGGTGGTCTTGAAGAGGACCTGCCACTCCTCGGCCGACTCGACCGCGCCCTGCCACCAGTACGTGCTCGTGATGGGGCCAACGACCTGCGCACAGGCGGCGAGGCGGGCCTCAACGGCGCCGCGGCCGAGTAGGTCGGCCGCCTCGCGGGATGCAACCGTCGTGATCACCTGGCAGCACGGGTACTCACTCACCCGGCCAGTCTGGCGCATGCACGTCTGGGTCACATGACATTCTGGGCTACATGACATCGAGTGACCTCATTGGCGTGACCGGCGCGACCGGAGGGCTCGGCGGACGGGTCGCCCGACGACTCGCCGAGCGCGGCGTCGCGCAGCGGCTGATCGTGCGTGACCCCACGCGCGCTCCCGACCTGCCGACGGCATCCGTTGCGGTGGCGTCCTACGTCGACGGCGGCGCCATGCGCTCGGCACTGACCGGCGTATCGACGCTGTTGCTCGTCTCGGCCTCGGAGTCCGCCGACCGGATGCGGCACCATCGGTCCGCGGTCGACGCAGCGGTCGCGGCTGGGGTGAGCCACATCGTCTACGTGTCGTTTCTCGCGGCGGCCGAAGACGCGACGTTCACCCTCGCCCGACACCACTGGCAGACCGAGGAGCACATCCGGGCCAGCGGCGTGCGGTACACGTTCCTCCGCGACAGCCTCTACCTCGACGCGTTCCCAACCTGGGTCGGTTCCGATGGCGCGCTTCGCGGCCCGGCCGCCGACGGGCACGTCGCCGCCGTGACTCGCGATGACATCGCGGACGCGGCGGTGCAGGTGCTCTTCGCGGACACGGGTGAGCACGCCGGGCGCGCCTACGACCTCACCGGTCCCGAGGCGGTGACCCTGCACGATATGGCCGAGGTGATGTCTGAGGCGAGCGGGCGAAGCATCACGTATGTACCGGAGACCCTGGCCGAGGCGTACGCGTCGCGGGCGCACTACGGCGCGCCGGATTGGCAGGTTGACGCTTGGGTGAGCACGCACGCCGCGATTGCCGCCGGTGAGTTGGATGTCGTCAGCGACCACATCGGCACGTTGGCCGGGCACCCGCCGATGGGACTCGCGGGGTATCTCGCGGCGAATCCCGACGCCGTCGAGCGGCTGCGCCGGTCGGGTTGAGAGCGTCGGGTTGAGAGCGTCAGGCTGAGAGCGTCAGGCTGAGAGCGTCATGCTGAGAGCGTCAGGCTGAGCTCCGGCTGCCGAAGCCGATCCGCCAGGTGACCCAGGGTGGGCGCACCGACGCGGCCAACGGCCGCCCGCGGGTGTCGGTGAGCTCGAGCACGGCCTGGATCTTCTTCGCGGCGAGCACACTCTCCGCCGAGGTGTACTCGACCAAGGGCGCGAGATGAAGCTTGAGCCTACGAAACATGGCGAACGTCCCTTCGTCGTCGACCTCGCCCCAGCTGAGGTACACGAAGCGTTCGCCGCGCCGTCCTTGCACGTACGGCCCGCGGAAGTCGAGCTGACCGTCCTCGCCGTCGACGACGTCGAGGTCGATGTCGAAGACAGCATCGACGGCGTCCCCGATGACCAACCCGACGACCTCGGCACCCCGCTGGACGCCGACGTGGATCCCGCTTCGGCCTGACCAGGTCGATCCGGGCAAGCGGCGGCCGATGATGCGCAGGTGCACCGCCGTCATCACCACCCCCTGTTGGGCACCTCCGCCGGCTCCTCCGGTTCGGCGGCGCACCCAGCCCCCTGTTGAGGCTTCGTCACCGACGGGTCCGTGTCAAGCAGGTGAACGGCGCGCGTTGACCGAACGGGCGCGCGGTGAATAGGGGCGCGTCGAGCCCCGTCGATCAAGGGCATAGTCGCGTGCTCGAAGATCAAACCACGCGGCTCCGCCCTAGATCGACGAGAGCTCAGGGTTCTGTGCTGCGTCCAACCCCCGGATAGCCGTATTGTGGTCCGCACAGGGCTATTCGGTGGTCGGTTGGAGCTGGTTCGTGTGGCGGTTACTGGTCGGATTGTGCAGTTCAACAAGACCCGGGGATACGGGTTCATCGCTCCAGACGGCGGTGGCGATGACGTATTCCTGCACATGGAGGAACTCAAGGCGCACGCGCAGACAGCTCGAGCTGGGATGCGGGTGCAGTTCGAGGTCATGGAAGGTCAGCGTGGTCTCAAGGCCTACGACGTCAAGGTGCTCGATGCACCTCCGTCATCCGCGGTCCCGAGGGGAGACTGGGACGACGAAGACGGGCTGGACGACGACCTGTCCGACGTGATCCCCGCGGCCGAGTACACCCAGGAGATCACCGACGTGCTCATCGCGGTGTCCCCCGCTGTCACCGCCGCACAGATCGTGGAGATACGCCAACGACTGGTCGCTTCTGCGCGAAGGCGCGGCTGGCTCCAGGACTGACGCGCCCCAGGACCGCCGCGCACCCAGCGTCAGTACATCGATAGGTGGACGTGGTTGGTGTGGTCGGCCGACGGGCTGCCGCCTCCGCTATAGGAACGCCACCCCGACCCGGGCAACCAGATCTGGCGGAACCAGATCACATAGAGCACGCCGAGCCGGCTCGCGTTGCGGATGAAGTACGTGGCCAGATTGTTACCGTACGCACGATCACCGCCCGTCGCCGTGCCCCCGAAGCCGCCTTTCTGCGCGGCGAAGTCGCAGGCGCGACCCTTGGGGTGCTCACCGGAGCCACCGGCCCGGTAGCATGAGACATATCGGGTGAATCCGGCGGCCTTCGCCTGGTTGAGCGCATGCAACGTCCGCGGCGTGATGCAGCCGCTCGTCGTCGGGTCGTTGAGGCTGCATGACTCCCTCGGCCAGGACCCGTCTGCATTTCGCCGGGCGGGCGCGGCCTGAGATGAGTTGGAACTGGTGAACCCGCTCGTTACCTGACCACCACCCGCCGTACGCAGAGCCTTCTCGGCCTGTTCCTTACGCTCGGCCATGACGGAGAGCTGCGCCCGCTGCTGCTTGACCTCGGTGTCGATCGCCGCCTTGGCTGCGGCAACCCGCTCCCGGGTCGACGTGAGTTCGCGCACCTGGGCGTCCTCGCTCGTGGCTACCGCGTTCAACAGGGTGACCCGGTCGATGAAGATATCGGGCGAGCCGCTGTTCAGAACCCCGGCGAGAGGGCCGAGACCACCGGACATGTAAGCGGCCACGGCGATCTCGTCGACGGCCTCGGACTGCGAACTCAGTTCGAGCTCGACCGTTTGAAGCTGACCGGTAAGCTGTTTTTGGCGGATCTTGGAGGCGTCCAACCGAGCCTTGGCGTCGAGGTAGCCTCTCGAGGCCGCGTCAAGCTGCTCCATCAGGGAGGCCGTCCCACCTTCGCCGTCGGTGCCCGGGTCGGCGGAGGCCGGTGTGGCGACAGCCACGATGCCCACCAGACCGACGAGTACTGCCAGGGTCAAGACGACGTAGCGGCGAACGGCTGCGTCGGAGCGCAAGAATCCTGTTCCTTCCGGTCGGCCGCCGACCGGGTTAGCTGACGGGTTCGGGGCGGAAGTACCCCTACCGCTTTGTGCGGATTCACCCCAGTTGCATGGGTCCCCGGCTCGCCCATAGGCGATTAGGCGGCGGCTCCCGGTGCCGGGGGACGGCACCGTGGGGGAGGCCAGTCCAGAGCCTAGCCGACGTTCGCGGCGATGCGCGATTCGATCTCGCGGAAACCGGGTCGCCGCTTGGGTACCCGAGGCCGAACCAAGAGTTGTTCCGAACACTGGTTCACCGCCAGACCACTGCGGTCGCGGTCATGACGCCGGGGAGCAACGCGTCCGCGATCGCGCTCTACCGGCCGTCTGGCTTCGCGATCATCGGGCAGCAGGTCGCGCTGCGCCGGCGGCGCTAGCGTCGGCATCCCCGCCGGTTTATCCGCGCGGCCGCAGACCCGCCGCGCGATAGATGTCGTCGATCACCTGCATCGTGCGCACCGCGTCGGAGGCCGGCGTCAGCACCTCGCCGTCGTCGCGCACCGCGGCGGCGAACGCGCGGAGTTGACACGTGTAGGTTGGCTCGCCCGCCACCCGCTCGTGCCGGCTCCGCCCGCGCGAGCTGACCGTGAGCCGGTGGTAGACGTGCGGCGCCACAAAGTTGAAGATCTTGAGACGGCCGGTGTTGCCGACCACCTTCGCGGAGATACCCAACAACCGCCGTGACCACATCGAGCAGGTGACCCGCCCGGTGGCGCCGTCCGGAAAGCGCAGCGATGCAGTCATCGCCCGGTCGATCCCGGGCGAGCGGAGTTTCGCCTCCGCGCTGACGACTTCTGGCTCGCCAGTCCCCAGCTGTCGAAGGCAGTGCACGGCATAGCAGCCCGCGTCCATCAGCGCTCCACCGGCGAGATCGAGGCGGTAGCGGATGTCACCGAAGAGTGGCAGCGGGAAGCTGAGTTCCGTCTCGACGCGGCGAACTGGACCTATGGCACCATCGGCGATCAGGCCGAGCACCCGTCGCATCAGCGGGTGGTAGCGGTAGTGGAACGCCTCCATAATGACAAGGCCGGACCCTTCGGCCGCCTCGGCCACCGCGCGTGCCTCGGCCGCGTTGCTGGTGAAGGGTTTCTCGCACAGGACGTGCTTGCCCGCGGCGATCGCTCGCAGTGTCCACTGTGCATGGAGCGAGTTGGGCAGGGGAATGTAGACGGCGTCCACCATCGGGTCGTCCAGGACGGCCGCGTAGTCGCCGTGGACGACAGGCACATCCCACCTGTTAGCGAAGTGCGCCGCCCGCGCCCGGTCTCGCGCAGCCAGTGCCAGCACCTCGATCCCGTCCACCGCCCGCGCCGGCTTGATGATCGCGTTGGGGGCGATGCGCGCGGCGCCGAGCACGCCGATGCGGATGACTGTCACGCCCGCAAACCTACCCACCGCGCGCCGGGCAAGGGAGGATGCGTTGGTGGCTTCCGAGTTCATTGGGTGGAGCGACGAGGCGCTGCTGCTGGAGCAGGCCGAAGCGGAGGGTGTCGGCGACGCCGCCCGCCGCGATGCACGGGAGACGTTCGTGCGGGCGCCCATGGCTGACCTGTGCGATGCGCTCGCCGCCGACTTCGGGCCCGCACACGTATGGCATCTGCACCGCGACCCGTACCTGTGGCGTAACCAGTGCGCAGAGCTCGAGGTGGCGGACCGGGTCGGTCTCGGAGTTCGCTTGAGCCTGGCCGGATTGGCGGTGTGGGGCGGCATGATGCGGCTCGCACCATCACAGCTGGCTGCATTCCGCCAGGCCGTACTCGACAGCCGGTCGGGGCCGCGCCTCGCCCGTGCCGTCGCCACACTAGTGCGGGGCGGGTGGACCATCGATGGCGACACGATGAAGACCGCACCACGCGGCGTGACGCCCAACCATCCCCGGCTCGAGCTCCTCCGCCACCGTCACGTGGTGCTGCGCCGGGATTGGCCCGTCGGGGCCTGGCTGTCGACGGCAGAGCCTCTGGACCGGGTACGGAAGGCGTGGGGTGACCTCGGTCCCGTGCTCACCTGGTTCGCGCAACATCTGGGACCGGACCCACGCCGGCGCGGCTGACCTGGGATTAGAGTCGCGGCATGGTCGAACAGGCGCCGCACATGACAGCCGACGAGTTCCGACGGTACGGGCACCAGGTCGTCGACTGGGTCGCGGACTACTGGTCCGGGCTGCCGGAACGGCGGGTCACCCCCGATGTCTCCCCTGGCGACACCGCCGCGTTCCTGCCCGCCCGGGCACCCGAGACGGGCGAGGGATTCGACGAGATCGTCAAGGATCTCGATACGGTGGTGACGCCGGGACTCACGCATTGGCAGCACCCAAACTTCTACGCCTACTTCCCGGCGAACACGTCCGGCCCGTCGGTTCTCGCCGACCTCGTGTGTGCCGGCATCGGCGTACAGGGCATGCTCTGGGCGACCGGTCCAGCGTGCACCGAGATGGAGACGGTGATGCTGGACTGGCTCGCCGACCTGCTCGACCTGCCGGCCCGGTTCCGCTCGTCGGGGCAGGGCGGTGGGGTCATCCAGGACTCCGCGTCATCCGCGACTCTGGTCGCCACCCTGGTGGCCCTGTACCGGGCCAGCGGTGGCCGTTGGCGGACCGACGGCGTGGATCGCCATTACACCATCTACACGTCGACCCAGGGTCACTCGTCCATCGAGAAGGCCGCACGCCTCGCCGGTGTTGGCGATGGCGCCGTGCGACTGATCGATGTGGACAGTTCCACGCTTGCCCTGCGGCCCGCGTCGTTGCGGTCCGCTCTTGAGGCCGATCGCGCAGCGGATCGCGTCCCCGCGCTCGTGGTCGCGACCATCGGCACCACGTCGACAACCGCGGTCGACCCACTGCCGGAAATCGGTGAGATGTGCCGGGAGTTCGGGGTATGGCTTCATGTGGACGCCGCCTACGCTGGTGCCTCGGCGATCTGCCCCGAACTGCGGTGGTCGCACACCGGAGTCGAGCTCGCCGACTCGTACTGCTTCGATCCGCACAAGTGGCTGCTGACCGGGTTCGACTGCGACGCCTTCTGGGTGGCCGACCGGGCCGAGCTGATCCAGGCGCTGTCGGTGCTGCCGGAGTACCTGCGCAACGCCGCGACCGAGTCGGGGGCGGTCATCGACTACCGCGATTGGCAGGTACCGCTGGGGCGGCGGTTCCGGGCACTGAAGCTCTGGTTCGTGCTGCGGTGGTACGGCGCGGAAGGGCTGCGGGCGCACATCCGGTCCGGCGTCGCGGTGGCGCAGGAGTTCGCGTCCTGGGTACGGTCCGACCGGCGCTTCGAGATCGTCGCGCCGTACCCCTTCTCGCTTGTCTGCTTCCGCCTCCGCCTCGATGACGATGCCGCGTCGGATGCAGCGAACGCCGAGCTGCTTCGCCGCCTCAACGCCTCCGGCGCGCTGTATCTCACCCATACGAAGGTTCGCGACCGGTTCGTGCTACGGCTCGCGATCGGCGCACCACAGACGACCCGTGAACACGTGGCCGAGGCATGGCGTCTCATCCAACAAACAACCTCAAGCGTCGATCATGACCTGGAGGTCATGATCGACGCTGATTCGCGACGGTCAGCTCATGATCACGGGGATCTTGGCGCCGGCTAGCGGCCGCCGCCGACGTCGAGGATCGCACCGGTCACATAGGATGCCTCGGGCGAGAGCAACCACAGAATTGCCGCCGCGACCTCGTCGGGCTGGCCGCCTCGGCCCAGCGGTACCCGCTCCTTGAGCCGCTCGACCCGACCCGGCTCACCGCCGCTGGCGTGAATCTCCGTGTCAATCAGACCTGGCCGGACCGAGTTGACCCTGATGCCCTCCGCAGCCACCTCGGCGGCGAGACCCACGGTAAGCACGTCCACGGCGGCCTTCGAGGCCGCGTAGTCCACATACTCGCCAGGGCTCCCCAGTGTGGCGGCGCGGGATGAGACGTTGACGATCGCGCCGCCCGCACCGCCGCGCCTATTACTCATACGCCGTACCGCTTCGCGGGCACAGAGGAACGCACTCACCACGTTCACCCGGAGCATCTGCTCCACCCGTGCCGCGTCGAGATCCTCGACCCGCGCCTGGCGACCGACGATGCCGGCATTGTTGACGAGCGCCCGGACCGGCCCAAGCTGTTCGTCCACGGTGGAGAACAGTCGGACCACGTCCGCCTCCATGGAGACGTCGCATTGGACAGCCAGTGCCTGTGCCCCGGTCTCCATGCTCCGCGCCACCACGGCCGCCGCGGCGTCGGCCCGCTCCCGGTAGGCCACGCACACGTCGTACCCCCGGCTCGCAGCGCCGAGCGCCGTCGCCGCGCCGATGCCACGGCTCCCACCCGTCACGATCACGACATCGCCCATGCCGACAGATTGTGCCTGCTGCCTCGGTCAGATGCTGCCTGCGGCGTCGATCCGCTGCCGTCGCGCGCGCATCGTGGACGGGGGCTGGGTTAGGCACTGGACATCTGCCCGCGTCTTTGGCGCCGTATCCCGCGGCACAGCGTTCAACGCCGCCGATCCCGACGCCGCTGATGCCGCCGCCGCTGATGCCGACGCCGCTGGGCCCCGACGCCACCGAGCACAACGCCGTCGCTACGGTCTCAGTCAGGCCGGGTAGGCCCGCGTCTCGGTCGCCTTGACGGCAGCCCAGACCAGCTGGCCCGGCTGAAGTCGTAGCTGTGCGGCGGCTGCGGGGGTGACGTCCGCCGCGGCGCCGATCGGACCAGAAAGTTGGACCCGCAGGTTGTCGCCATGGCGCTGGATCCCGGCAACCGTCGCGGGCCAGGTGTTACGCGGACTACCCGAGGGGAGGTCGAGGTGCAGGGCAACGGCGGCGGGGGAAAAGGCGACGAAGGCGTCGCCGTCCATGGTGTCCGCGACGGTGATGACGAATCCGTCGGCGAGAGTGACAGTGTGGCCGATCCCGCGGCCACGATAGAGGTTGAGACCGACGAGGCGGGCGACATAGTCGGTGCGCGGACGCGCGGTAATGGTGGCAGCATCGCCCTCCTGCACCACATGGCCGTCCTCGATGATGACGAGCCGGTCGGCCAGGACCAGAGCGTCGAGCGGGTCGTGCGTCACGATCAAGGTCGCGCCGGCGTGGTCGGTGAGGTGGCGGTGCAGCTGGGCCCGCGTGTCCAGCCGGGTGCGGGCATCGAGTGCGGCGAGGGGCTCGTCGAGCAGCAGCAGGGCCGGGTCCACGGCGAGCGCCCGGGCCAGCGCGACGCGTTGGGCCTGTCCGCCGGAGAGTTGTCGGGGCTTGCGGCGGGCCAGGTCGGCCATGCCCGCCCGAGCCAGCCAGCGGGCCGCGGTCTCGTGGGCGGCTGGGCGCGACGCACCATGACAGCGGGGGCCGAACGCCACGTTGTCCAGCGCCGTCAGGTGCGGGAAGAGCAGATAGTCCTGGAACACAACGCCGATCGGGCGCTGATCGGGGGGGACGAATGTGGCCGCGCGGGGGTCGTCGAACCGCCGGCCGCCGACGACGATGTGGCCGTCGGTCAGCGCAACCAGACCGGCGAGCGCCCGCACGGCGGTTGTCTTGCCGGCGCCGTTGGGACCGAGCAGCGCCACCACCTCGCCCGCGCCGATGCGCAGGCCGACGTCGAGGCGGAAGCCGCCGCGCTCGACAACGAGCCGGGCATCCAGGACCGGCGTCATGGCGTGTTGATCCATCTGTCACGCAGGGTGGCGAGGATCGTGACGGACACGGCGAGCAGGATCAGGCTGAGCACGATGGCGGACTCCAGGTCCTTCTCCAGAGCGAGATAAACCGCGAGCGGCATCGTCTGGGTGCGCCCAGGGAAGTTGCCGGCGAAGGTGATGGTGGCGCCGAACTCGCCCAGAGCGCGGGCCCAGCACAGGACCGCACCGGCGGCCACACCAGGCGCGACGAGGGGCAGCGTGACGCGGCGGAACGTGGTCCACCGCCCGGCGCCGAGGGTGGCGGCGGCCTCCTCGTACC
This sequence comes from Micromonosporaceae bacterium, assembly GCA_020027875.1. Classification (GTDB taxonomy): domain Bacteria; phylum Actinomycetota; class Actinomycetes; order Mycobacteriales; family Micromonosporaceae; genus JAXIPB01. The sequence goes on from JAHRHA010000041.1 coordinate 12,028, forward strand.
GCTCGTCGGCACCGCGCAGCGCACCCTCGACCGCGATCACGAGGAACGGCATGGCGACGAACGCCTCGGCGATGACGACGCCGGCCGTGGTGAAGGCCAGCGTGATGCCGAACGTCTCGTTAAGCCAACCACCGACGATTCCCTTGCGGCCGAAGACGAGCAGCAGCGCCACACCGCCGACGACCGGCGGCAGCACGAGCGGCACGGTAATCAAAGCCCGCACGATGCGGCGGCCGCGGAAGTCCACCCGGGCGAGTACCCAAGCCAGCGGAACGCCGAGAACGACGCACACGACCGTGGCGATGGTCGCCGTCAGCAAGGACAGCCGAAGAGCCGTGAGTACGCCGGGGGCGACCAGCCGCTGAGGCAGGGTCGACCACGGAGCACGGACGAGCAGTCCGGCCAGGGGCAGCACGAGGAAGGCCAGACCCAGCGCGGCGGGAATCAGCAGCGCGACCGGGGCACGACGGCCGACCCGACGCCGGGGCGGCGCCACCGGTGCCGGCGGCCCCGGCTTTAGCACGTCGCTGTGGTGGGTGGACGGGTTGTCGTGTTTGGACATTAGGGTGCCTGGAAGCCGGCCTCGGTGAGCACCGACCTACCCTTGTCGGAGAGCACGTAGGTGACGAACGCGCGCGCGGCGGCCATATTGGGCGCTTCCTTGAGCACGATCACGGGGTAGTCGTTGATCGCCTGCGCCGATTCGGGGAACTCGACCCCGTCAACGTCAGCCGCGGCTGATCTGACGTCGGTCCGGTACACCAGCGCGGCGTCGACCTCACCGAGCTTGACCTTTGACAGCGCCGCTCTGACGTCCTGCTCAAGCGTGACCGGGGTCAGCGCCACTCCGCCGGCGTCCAGCGCCTTCTTGGCGGCCGCTCCGCACGGGACCTGCTCGGCGCAGAGCGCCACCTTGACACCGGATTTGGCGAGGTCGGTCAGGCCGGCCACGCGGTCCGGGTTGCCCTTGGGCACGGCGATGACGAGCTGGTTCCTGACGAACGTCACCGCATCGCCGTCCCCGTTGCCGGCGTCCGTGACCTGCTTCATGGTGGCCGGGCTGGCCGACGCGAACACATCCGCCGGCGCGCCCTGGTTGATCTGCTGGGCCAGCGCGGAACTCCCGGCGAAGTTGAACGTCACATGCGTGCCGGGATTGGCGGCCTCGAAGTCCTTACCGATCTGGGTGAACGACTCCGTGAGCGACGAGGCGGCGAAGACGGTGACGGCGCCGGCAGGAATACCCGTGGTCTGCGGGCCTCCTTCGGAGCCGCAGCCGACTCCGGCGCTCGTCGCGGCCAGCGATGCGACAGCGAGCGCGGCAAGGGCGGTACGTGCACGGCCTTTCTTCACATGTGCTCCTTCACTAGGGCCGCTCGACCATGACCGTCGTCGACTTGATCACCGCGACCGCTACCGAGCCGACCTCGAGGCCGAGCTCATCGACGGCTTCCCGACTCATCAGGGACACGACCCGGAACGGGCCCGCCTGGATGTCGACCTGTGCCATCACGGTGTCCTTGACGACGGCGGTGACGATCCCGCGGAGTCGGTTGCGGGCCGAGGAGTGTTCCGATCGCTCTTCTGGGTCGCTGCCCAGAGACCGGGCGAAGGCGGCGAGATCCGTTCCGGCGATCACCCGGTGACCATGTTCGTCGCGTTCCGCGGACAGCCGGCCGCCATCGACCCAGCGCCGAACCGTGTCGGCGCTGACCCCAAGCAGCTCTGCTGCCTCGCCGATCCGAAACGCCGTCACCCAACTACGATAACCCTCGCAGATCCGAGGGCAATACACACGTACCCCTTGATTGTTCGCGACGATTTAGGTGAGCACCTAGTATCTGCGAGGTCAATCGGGCGCCGGACTCCTCAGGTCGGTTCGAGCACCCCCCATCGCCGGCGTACGGCTTGATCGACGCGACCGAAGATCGCGTCCGCGAGGACGCCTACCACGAATATCGCGATCATCACGGCGATGACACCCTTGGCGTCGAGGAGCTGGCGGAGTACGTCCATCTGCGAGCCCAGCGACACCGTATCGGGGATATGGACCAGCAGCTCGCCCGCCATGAGGCTCCTCCACGCGAACGCCCATCCCTGCTTCAGACCGGCCACGATGGCGGGGAGTGAGGCAGGGGCGATGACGTACGCGTAGAGCTTGAGCCCGGTCGCACCGATGTTCTTGCCCGCCCGCAGCAGCATCGGCGGCACGTAGTCGACACCGCCGATGACGCCATTGGCGATCGATGGGGCGGCGCCGAGTACGACCACGAAGTAGATGGCGCTCTCGTTGAGCTGGAGGAGCAGAATCGCCAGCGGAAACCAGGCGATCGACGGCATGGTCTGCAGACCGGTGATGGTCGAACCGATCGCCGCCCGCAGCACCCGGTTGCGCGCCACGGCCACACCGACGACGAAGCCGATCGCCGCCGCGAGCGCGAATCCGAGTACGGCACGGCCCAGCGTTGTCCCGACGCCGCGCCAGAAGTCGACCTGGCCCACGAACTGCCACAGCTGGCCGCCGACCTCGGTCGGCGATGGCAGCACCCACGGGTCCTTCCATTCCGCCCAGTACGCGAACTGCCAGATACCCACAACAAGGCCGATAGCGATGAGCTTGGGCCAGGTCCCAGCCCACAGCCGCCGCCCGAAGCCGAGCCGTCTCCGGCGGCCGGCGAGTTCCAGCGCGTCGAGTCCGGCGATGGTCGAGTCGGCCTGCGCTGACCGCAGGCTGTTCGTGATGTCAACGGCCATGGCGACGCACCTCTTGGCGGAGCCGGTCGGTCACCTCGGCCGCGATCGCCGCCACCTCCGGCGAGTCGATGCGGCGCGGGCGGGCGATGTCGACGGGGCGTTCCCAAACGACCCGACCGGGTCGGCTGGAGAGCAGGACGATTCGGTCGCCCAAGCGGGCCGCCTCGCGCACGTTATGCGTGACGAAGACGACGGTCAGCCTCCTTTCGGTCCAGATCCGCTCGAGCTCGTCGTGGAGGATGTCGCGGGTCATGGCGTCGAGGGCGCCGAACGGTTCGTCCATGAGCAGGACCGGCGAGGCCAGGCCGAGCGTGCGGGCCAGTGCCACCCGCTGGCGCATGCCGCCCGAGAGCTCGTGCGGCTGCCGCTTGGCGAACTCCTCCAGGTGCACCACCCGTAGCAGCTCCGCCACCCGGGCCTGACGCTCCACTCGCGACATTCCACGAAGGCGCAGCGGCAGGCCTACGTTGCCGGCCACAGTCAGCCATGGGAACAGTGCCGGGTCCTGGAACATCAGCGCCGGACTACCGAGGCCGGCGACGTCGATCGTGCCGGCCGACGGGGTGTCGAGACCGGCGGCCAGGGAGAGCAGCGTGCTCTTGCCGCAGCCGGATGCACCCACGAGGCAGACGAACTCTCCTGGTGCCACGGTCAGCGACACCTTGTCGAGCGCGTGCACGGCGTCGGGGCCTCGCCCGAACACCTTACTCACCCCAACAAGCGCCACCGCCGAGCGGTCCGAAGACCGCCCGGCGAGAGTGGAACTCAATAGCTGCGTACTCATGTCTTGACCTCCACCGATCCGTTGGCCGCCAGAACCTCGTTCAGCAGGGTGAGGTCATAGATTCCGTTGAGGTCGACCGGCTTAAGGAGCTCCACCTCCTGGGCGTGCGCGGCGCTCGTCCGCAGCGACTCCGCTAACGGGTCGTCCAGGAAGCTGATCGACGTCCATGCCTGCTCGATGAGCTTGAGGTCGAGCGGCTTGCCGGTGATCTTCCCGATGCTGTCGGAGATGGCCTTCTGCGCCTCGGCCGGGTTGGCGTTGATGAACGTGTTCGTGGCGACCGAGCCTTCGATGAGCTTCTTGACGACGTCTCGGTGCTCGTTGAGGAACCTCATGCTCACTAGCAGGTGAGTGATCACGAACCTTCCGTCCGGCCATAGGTCGCGTTCGTCGAGCAGGACCTTGCCGCCGGCCGCGATGAGACGCGAGGCGGTCGGCTCCGGCACCCAGGCCCCGTCGATGGCGCCGGTCCGGAACGTGTCAACCGTGATCGCGTTGTCCTGCGGCTTGATGAAGACGTCGCCCCCACCCTCCTTTGTGGTGCTGAGACCCTTCTGCTTGAGCCAGTAGCGCAGCGCGACGTCCTGAGTATTGCCCAACTGCGGCGTCGCGATGGTCTTGCCACGTAGGTCCTCTACCTTGGTGATCTCCGGCTTGGTGACGAAGAAGACGCCACCCGACGCCGATCCGGCCACGAGCTTGACGGCCTGGCCGTTCGACTGCGACCAGGCGTTGATCGCCGGGTTCGGGCCGATGAATGTGGCGTCCAGGGCTCCTGAGATCAGGGCCGTGACGGCCTCCGGGCCGGCGTTGAAAGTCTTGACCTGCAGGTCGACGTTCGCGCCCAGCTTCTCCGTGAAGATGCCTTTCTCGATCCCGACGATCGGGGTGGCGTGGGTCAGGTTGGGGAAGTGCCCAAGACGTAGCGTGACCCCCGCGGTGTTTCCGCTGCCCGAGGAAGCGCCGTCGCCACAGGCTGCGAGGCCTGTCAGAGCGACTACGGCGCTCATCACCAACCCCGCCCACCGTTGTGCGGCAACTCTCCTCATGACCATCCTCATTCTCTAGATTTCCTACTGGATTGATAGGAGACTGCCCGAGACGCAGGGATGGAGTCAACGCGGGTCCACTACTTGAGACGCGCGGCCCCGGATCTGAGACACACCGCCCCGTCGATCATGACCTGGAGGTCATGATCGACGCCGCTGGCGCGAGCTTGCGAGCGGCACAACCCAACGCAGTCGCGACGGTCAGCTCATGATCACGGGTATCTTGACCGCTACTCGAGGCGGGTGCGGAGCCAGGAGAGCGCGGCGCGGCCCTGGGCGAGCTGAAATTGGCGAACCCGGGGAAGGCCGGGCGGCGGGGGTTGCAAGGATGCGCCGATGAAGTAGCCGGCGATGCCCGCTAGTAGCGAGGTGACGGCGTCCGGATCGGCCGTGCGAGCGACCGGGTGTGCCGTGAAGATCTCCTCGGGGTCGATCCCGTGCATGCCAACGCTCGGGAGCAGGAAGACCAGGTCCGCCCAGGCCGGCCCGATCAACGCGCCCGGCCAGTCGACGAACACGACGCGGTCCTTGGTGAGCAGGATGTTATCCGCGCGAAGGTCGCCATGAAGCAGCGTTGTTCCCTCCACGACCGTCGACCAGGCGGACTCCAGCGTTGCGAGCTGGTCCAGTCGCGGGGCCGCCCAGGGATCGGCCGCGACGAGTCCGGCGGGGATCGACGGCATCGCGGCAAGAGCGGACCACTCCCGGAAGTCCGCGGCCCAGTCCTCGGCGATCGTCGTGATCCGTACTGGCGCCGGAGTCAACGATTCCCACAGTCCCGGCAAGGCCGCCAGAACCCGATCCAGCTCCGGCCGAGTCCACGGCTCAGCCGGTGTGCGACCCTCCACATCGGCGAAGACCAGCGCCACCCAGTCACCGTCGTCGTAGGTCCACAACAGGCGCGGCACCGGCGCTTCCGGTGGCAGTGCGGCCGCGATGCGCGCCTCCCGGCGGAACATCTCCGGCGAGACCGGGTTACGGGCGGTCCCGACCGCTTTGGCGAAGAACCGGCGCCCGTCGGCGAGGAGCAGCCGCGCGGCGAGACCTGGGGAGAAGCCACCCGCCTGGCTGCGGACATCGACCACGGCTGCGCCCAGGTGCTCCTCGAGCGAGCGTCGCACCGGTTCGGGCATGGCCGCCCAGTCGAGCCGGTTGCCGCCCGACCCCACCGGCACCGCCGACAACACCTCCGTCATGTCCGCCATAGTCGTGGACCGCCGTGGCGCTGTCGATCGAGTTGCACCCGGACCCAGTTAGACCCAGGCACGGGGGTCGGCGGCGAGCGTGCGTACCCGCTTTGGCAGTTTGCCCGTCACCACGTCGGCGACCGTGACCAGTTCGAGGATCTCCCGCTCGCTGGCCCTTAGGGCGATCCAGACCTCCTGCAGGGCTGCCGCTGCACCCTGGTAGCCCAGGTCCTCCGGCCGTTGGCCACGGACGTTGGCAAGCGGCCCGTCGATGATCCGGATCACGTCGGCGAGAGAGATCTCGTCGGCCGGCTTGGCCAGCCAGTATCCGCCGTCGGGCCCCCGCTGCGAGTGCACGATGCCGGCCCGGCGCAGCTGCAGAAGGATGCTCTCGAGGAACTTCGGCGGGATCGCCTGCCCGCTAGCGAGCCGCTCGGCGGTCACCGGACGGGCTGCGGTGCCGCCGGCCGCAACCAGCTCGACGACGGCACGAAGGGCATAGTCCACGCGGGCGTTGAGGCGCACAAGGAGATTATGTTCCTCACGCTGTGCGCTTCTGCCTCTATGGGCGACGGATATCACGGGCATCGTGGCCTTCAAGATCGCCACGATCATGATGTGGCCGTCGTCAAATAGCGCCGATCATGACCTCCAGGTCATGATCGGCGCTAGAGTCGGCGCTAGAGTCGGCGCTTGAATCGGTCCTGAATCGGCGTCAGCCACCGACCCGGCGCAGCAATCCCTCTTGCACCGCGGTGGCTATGTTTCGACCGTCCTCAGTGAACATCCGGCCGGTGGCCAGGCCGCGGGCGCCCGACGCCGAGGGGCTCCAACAGTCGTAGAGGAACCACTCGTCGGCGCGGAACGGCCGGTGGAACCACAGCGCGTGGTCGAGACTGGCTCCCACCATGCCGCCCGGGCCCCACACCTCGCCGTGCACCGACAGTACGGAGTCGAGCAGCGTCAGGTCGGAGGCGAACGTCAGCGCGGCGGCGTGCACCAGCGGGTCGTCGGAGAGCTTGCCGTCTATCCGCATCCACACCCGCTGATGTATGTCCGCCGGGCGACCCCCCGGTGGTACCCAACCGGGCTCGCCGACGTACCGCACATCCATCGGGCGCGGGATCACTGACCAGATGCCGAGCCGTTCCGGATACGGCGACAGGCGCTCGGTCATCGTCGGCACCTCGTCGGGCGGCGGCACGTCCAGCGGGGCCGGGGTGTGGTGGTCCAGGCCGGTCTCCTGCCGCTGGAACGACGCGGCCATGAGGAAGATCGGCTTGTCGTGCTGGTACGCGATGCAGCGGCGCACCGAGAAGGACCGGCCGTCGCGGACGTTCTCCACGCCGTACACGATCGGCTCGGCCGGATCCCCGGGCCGCACGAAGTAGCTGTGTAGCGAATGGACCAATCGGGCCGGATCGACGGTTCGGCCCACGGCGACCAGAGCCTGCGCGGCGACCTGGCCCCCGTACACCCGCTGCGGCCCGACCGGCGGGCTTATGCCCTCGAACCGGTCGTCATCGAGACGTCGTAGGTCCAGGAGCTCGAGCAGCGCGTCGACCGCCGACTGTCCACTAAGGACAGGATTGGTCACGAGAGCGAACCCAGCCTATGGATGCGCAGGGTGTTGGTCGACCCCGGTGTGCCGGGCGGGCTGCCCGCGACGACGACGACAAGGTCTCCGACCTGTCCCCGGCCCAGACCCAGGAGCGCATGATCGACTTGGCGGAACATGTCGTCGGTGTGCTCCACGAAGTCCACGAGGAAGGTCTCCACCCCCCACGCCAGCGTGAGCTGGTTCTGCACCGATGCTTCCGGCGTGAAGGCGAGCAGCGGTAGCTCGCAGTGCAGCCGGGACAGCCGCCGCACCGTATCACCAGTCTGGGTGAAGGCGACCAGAGCCCGAGCGTTAACAGCCCGCGCGATGTTCGAGGCGGCCGCCGTGATGGCCCCACCGCGCGTCTTCGGGTCATGGCCGAGCCGCGGCACGCTGATGTCGCCGGCTTCGGTGGTCCGGATGATCCGTGCCATGGTCTGCACGGTGACCACGGGGTACTTGCCGATGCTCGTCTCGCCCGAGAGCATCACGGCGTCGGTGCCATCGAGCACGGCGTTCGCCACGTCGGACGCCTCCGCTCGGGTGGGCCGGGCATTCTCAATCATGGAGTCCAGCATCTGGGTCGCCACGATGACGGGCTTGGCCTGCTCCCGGCACAGCTGTACGGCCCGCTTCTGCACCAACGGCACCTGCTCGAGCGGCAACTCCACGCCGAGATCGCCGCGCGCGACCATGAGGCCGTCGAACGCGTTGACGATGGGCTCAAGCCGGGCCACGGCCTCCGGCTTCTCGATCTTCGCGATCACCGGCACCCGGCGACCCACCTCGTCCATTATCTCGTGTACGAGTTTGATGTCGTCAGGAGAGCGGACGAACGACAGCGCGACCATGTCGACGCCCAGGGCGAGTGCGAATCTCAGATCAGCGGCGTCCTTTTCGGACAGTGCGGGCACACTCACCGCGACGTTGGGCAGCGATATGCCCTTGTTGTTGGAGACCTCGCCTCCCTCGACGACCAGACAGGAGATGTCCGGACCATCGACGGTGACCACGTCGATGGCGACCTTGCCGTCGTCGATCAGGAGGCGATCGCCGGCATGCACCTCGTCGGGCAGCCTGCGGTAGGTGCAGGAGACCCGGTCGTGCGTACCGTCGACGTCGTCGCTGGTGATCACGACTGTCTCGCCGTTGGCCCAGTGCACAGGCCCAGCCGCGAACCGGCCGAGGCGGATCTTGGGACCCTGCAGGTCGGCGAGGATACCGACCGGATGCTCGCCGGCCGCCGCCGCCTCTCGCACCCAGGTGAACCGCTGCTGGTGCTCGGCGTGGTCGCCATGGCTGAAGTTCAGCCGCGCCACGTCCATGCCCGCCGAGACGAGCTCGCGGATGCGCTCCAGGCCATCGACCGCAGGGCCAAGCGTGCACACAATCTTCGCTCGACGATTCACGCCCTATAGCGTAGTCTGCTGCCCGATCCGACCGTCGATCAAGGGGTTTGTCGCGTGACTAGAGATCAACTCGCGCGACTACGCCCTAGATCGACGAGGAGAGCGGAACGGCCGCCGGGGTGACCGGTGCGGGCAGCGTGCCCGGTGCGCGCAGGTAGGAGTGGATCGCCGCCGCCGCGGCCCGGCCCTCGGCGATGGCCCACACGATCAACGAGGCGCCCCGATGCATGTCGCCGGCGACGAAGACCCCTGCGGCGTCGGTCTGCCAATCCGGTCCGCACTCGATCGCGGCGCCGGCGCGGGCGAGACCGAGCTGGTCCAGCAGCGGACCCTCCTCCGTGCCGTCGAAGCCGATCGCCAGCAGCACAAGGTCGGCCGGGAGGTCGCGCGCCGAGTCCGGCAGCACGGTGACAACCCTGCGCCCGCCGACCTTCTCCACGCTCACCTCGATGACCCGCACGGCCCGTACGTGCCCGTCCGCGTCGCCGATAAACTCCCGCACCGCGACCGCGAAGACCCGCTCGCCGCCCTCCTCGTGGGCCGGGTAGTTACGCAGGATCCACGGCCACGTCGGCCACGGGTCGCGGCCATCGTCGCGTGTGGACGGTGGCTGCGGATAGATGTCGAGCTGAGCAACTCCGGCGGCGCCCTGGCGGTGGGCGACGCCGAGGCAGTCGGCCGCCGTGTCCCCGCCGCCGATGATGACCACGTTCTTGCCGGCCGCGTCGATGGGTGCGGCAGGCGCGAGCCCGGCGACGTGGCGGTTGGAACCGACGAGGTGTTCCATCGCCAGATGGACCCCGCGCAGGCCCCGTCCCGGCGTCTCGGGCGTGTCCCGGGCGGCGAGCGCCCCGCACGCGAGCAGCACGGCGTCGTACGAGGCGCGCAGCTCGTCGACCGCAACGTCGACGCCGATGGCGCATCCCGTCACGAATCGCACGCCCTCGGCCGCGACCTGATCCACCCGCCGGTCGATGTGGTGCTTCTCCAGCTTGAAGTCGGGGATCCCGTAGCGCATCAGACCGCCGAGGGCATCGTCGCGCTCGTACACCGTGACGCCGTGCCCGGCCCGGGCGAGCTGCTGAGCGGCGGCGAGCCCGGCCGGGCCCGAACCCACGACCGCCACCCGTAAGCCGGAGGACTCCGGTGCGGGACGGGGCGTGACTGTGCCGGCCGCGAAGGCCCGGTTGATGATCTCGACCTCGACTAGCTTGATCGCGACTGGGTCGTCTACGCCGCCGATGCCGAGGACGCACGAGGCCTCGCACGGCGCGGGGCACAGCCGCCCGGTGAACTCCGGAAAATTGTTCGTGGCGTGTAGCGCCTCGCTGGCGAACTCCCACGCACCCGTACGGACAAGGTCGTTCCAGTCGGGGATGCGGTTGCCGAGCGGGCAGCCGTCGTGGCAGAACGGGATGCCGCAGTCCATGCATCGGGTGGCCTGCTCGCGGACCATGTCTTCGCCCGCCGGGGGGTAGACCTCGTGCCAGTCGAGCAGGCGCAGCGGGACCGGCCGGCGGGCCGGCAGCCGGCGGTCGTAGCGGAGGAAGCCGTTCGGGTCAGGCATTGGCCAGCTCCGCCATGACGGTCTCGTCGATCTCGCGGCCGGCCGCTTGGACCGCGCGGATCACCCGGACCACGCGTTGGTAGTCACGCGGTACGACGGCGGTGAACTCGTGCAGTGCCCGCGACCAGTTGTCGAGCAACCGACTCGCGATCGGGGACGCCGTTTCGGCGCGGTGACGCTCCACGAGGTCCCGCAGCGTCGCCGTGTGTTCACCCGACACCTTGACGAGGTTGACCAGTTCGGCGTTGACCCGTGACGGATCCAGTTGCCAGACGTAGGCGAAACCGCCCGACATACCGGCGGCGAAGTTGCGCCCGGTCGGGCCCAGCACGACAACCGTGCCGCCGGTCATGTACTCGCAACCGTGGTCACCGATGCCCTCGACGACCGCCGCAGCACCGGAGTTGCGCACCGCGAACCGCTCGCCGACCCGGCCACGCACGAACATCTCTCCGGCCGTCGCACCATAGAGGATCGTGTTGCCCGCGATGATCTGTGCCTCGTCCGCGCCGTCATCTCGGACGAACGGCGCCGCCTCATCGGGACGCAGCACAAGACGTCCGCCCGACAGCCCCTTGCCGACATAGTCGTTCGCATCGCCGTGCAGCCGCAGCGTCACCCCACCCGGTACGAACGCGCCGAAGGACTGTCCGGCGGTGCCGCGAAGCGTCACGTCGATGGTGCCGTCGGGCAGTCCGGCGCCGCCGTGACGGCGTACGACCTCGCCGCCGAGCATCGCGCCGACGCTGCGGTTCACGTTGCGTACGACCACCTCGAAGGCCACCGCCGCGCCACGCTCCAGCGCCGGCGCCGCGCGCGCGATGAGCTCGTTGTCCAGTGCCCGGTCGAGCCGATGATCCTGCGCCCTCGTACGCACGCGCGCGCCGCCCGAGGCGGGTATGTGCAGCACTGGCGAGAGGTCCAACCCGTGCGCCTTCCAGTGCGCAACGGCCGGCCGGACGTCGAGCAGCTCGGCGTGGCCGATCGCCTCCTCCAGGCTGCGGAAACCCAGCTCGGCCAGGTATTCGCGCACCTCCTCGGCGAGGAACGTGAAGAAGCTCTCCACGAACTCGGGCTTGCCGGTGAACCGCTTGCGCAGCAACGGATTCTGAGTAGCGATGCCGACCGGGCAGGTGTCGAGATGGCAGACCCGCATCATGACGCAACCCGCCACGATGAGCGGCGCGGTGGCGAAGCCGAACTCCTCCGCACCGAGCAGCGCCGCGATCACGACATCGCGCCCGGTCTTGAGCTGCCCATCGACCTGCACCGTGACGCGGTCCCGCAGCCCCTGGATGAGCAGCGTCTGCTGGGTCTCCGCGAGCCCCAACTCCCACGGCGTGCCGGCGTGCTTGAGCGAGTTGAGCGGGGAGGCGCCCGTGCCGCCGTCGTGACCGGAGATCAGGATGACGTCGGCCTTCGTCTTCGCCACGCCGGCGGCAACCGTGCCGACGCCGACCTCGGAGACGAGCTTGACGTGCACCCTGGCGGATGGGTTGACGTTCTTGAGGTCATAGACCAACTGGGCCAGGTCCTCGATCGAGTAGATGTCGTGGTGCGGCGGGGGCGAGATGAGTCCCACTCCGGGCGTGGCGTGGCGGGTCTTCGCGATCCATGGCCACACCTTGTTGCCAGGCAGCTGCCCGCCCTCCCCCGGCTTGGCCCCCTGCGCCATCTTGATCTGCAAGTCGTCGGCGTGCACGAGGTACTCGGTGGTCACCCCGAACCGTCCGCTGGCCACCTGCTTGACCGCCGAGCGTCGCCGCGGGTCGTGGAGCCGGTCGACGTCCTCGCCACCCTCGCCCGTGTTGGACTTGCCGCCGAGCCGGTTCATCGCGATGGCGAGCGTCTCGTGCGCCTCGGCCGAGATCGAGCCGTATGACATGGCGCCGGTGGCGAACCGCCTAACGATCTCGGCAACTCCCTCGACCTCGTCGAGGGGTACCGGCCCCCGGGCCCCGGCCCGGAGCTCGAAGAGCCCTCGCAGGGAGCCCGCCGCCGCCGCTAGGCTGTCCACTGTGGAGGTATACTGGCGGAACACGTCGTACTGGCGCGACTTCGTCGCGTGCTGGAGCAGGAAGACCGTCTCGGGGTTGAACAGATGCACCTCCCCCTCACGCCGCCACTGGTACTCTCCGCCCACCTCGAGCCGCCGGTGGGCGCGCTCGGCCCCGTTCGCGGGGTACGCCGTCGCGTGCCGGGCGGCCACCTCGGCCGCGATCTCGTTGAGTCCAACCCCACCGATCGTGCTGCTCGTGCCGGTGAAGTACCGGTCGACGAGCCGCTTGTCGAGACCAATGGCCTCGAAGACCTGCGCACCGGTATACGAGGCGACGGTCGAGATGCCCATCTTGGACATGATCTTCAGCACGCCCTTGCCGAGGGCCTTGACGTAGTTGCGCACCGCTATGGCCGGAGCCACGCCGGTCAGGGCCCCGGTCGCGATGAGATCCTCGACCGACTCGAAAGCCAGATAGGGATTGATGGCCGCCGCACCAAATCCGAGCAACACCGCGACGTGGTGGACCTCGCGGCAGTCCCCCGACTCGACGATGAGGGCAACCCGGGTGCGCGTCTGCTCCCGGATCAGGTGCTGGTGCACCACCGCGGTCAGCAGCAGCGATGGGATCGGCGCGAGATCCACAGTGGAGTCGCGGTCGGAGAGAACGAGGATTCGCACCCCGTCCTCGATCGCCTCGGAGACGCCCCGACAGATCTCGACCAGCCGCGCCTTGAGCCCGGCACCGCCATCGGCGACCCGGTAGAGCCCGCTGACCCGGACCGACCGGAACCCAGGCAGGTCGCCATCGTCGTCGACAGAGAGAATCTTCGCCAGCTCATCGTTGTCGATGACCGGGAAGGGCAGGACGATCTGTCGACAGCTCGCCGGGCCCGGGTCGAGCAGGTTCGCCTCCGGCCCGATCGAGGCTGAGACGCTGGTAACCAGCTCTTCGCGGATCGCGTCGAGCGGCGGATTGGTCACCTGCGCGAACAGCTGCGCGAAGTAGTCGTAGAGGAGCCTAGGGCGCTTGCTCAGCACGGCGATCGGCGTGTCCGTACCCATCGAACCGACCGGCTCGGCACCAACGCGCGCCATCGGACCGAGGAGGACCTTGAGTTCCTCCTCGGTATAGCCGAAGGTCTGCTGGCGCCGCTGCACCGAGTCATGCGTGTAGACGACATGCTCCCGGTCGGGCAGCGTGTTCAGATGCATCAGCCCCGCGTGCAGCCAGTCGGCGTACGGCGCATCCGCCGCCAGCTCCTTCTTGATCTCGTCGTCCTCAATGATCCGACCGGCCTCGGTGTCGACCAGGAACATGCGGCCCGGCTGAAGCCTGCCCTTGGCGACCACCTCCGAGGGGTGCACGTCGAGCACGCCCGCCTCGCTTGCCAACACCACGAGCCCGTCCCGCGTGCGCCACCATCGGCCCGGACGTAGCCCGTTCCGGTCGAGCACCGCGCCCACTACGGTGCCGTCGGTGAAGGCGACGCACGCCGGACCGTCCCACGGCTCCATCAGACACGAGTGGAAGCGGTAGAAGTCACGCCGCTGCGGATCCATCGCCTCGTCGTTCTCCCACGCCTCCGGGACCATCATGAGCACGGCGTGCGGAAGGCTGCGCCCACCCAGGTGCAGCAGCTCGAGGACCTCGTCGAAGTTCGCCGAGTCGGAGCCGCCGGGCGTACAGACCGGAAATACACGGCGCAGGTCACCGCTGATGGCATCACTGTGGAGAAGGGCTTCGCGCGCCGCCATCCAGTTGCGGTTGCCCCGGATAGTGTTGATCTCGCCGTTGTGGGCGACATACCGGTACGGGTGAGCCAGCGGCCAGGACGGAAAGGTGTTCGTGGAAAAGCGCGAATGCACGAGCGCGATCGCGCTGACGACCCGCTTGTCGGACAGGTCCGGGAAGAACGTGGTCACCTGCTCGGGCGTCAGCATTCCTTTGTAGACGATGGTCCGGCTCGACAGCGACGGGAAATGCAGCGCGACCCCGCGTTCCCGCGTCTCCCGCTCGACCTGCTTGCGGACGCAGAACATTATCCGCTCGAGCTCCAGTCCGCCGAGTAGATCGCCAGCAGGGTGGTGGGCCTCAGCGGTGAGCCGGTGCGCGGCGAGGAAGACCTGGCTGATGCGCGGCAGCGCGGCGAGCGCGGTCCGGCCGAGGTCGTGGGTATCGATGGGCACGTCGCGCCAGCCCAGCACCTGCGCGCCCTCGCCGATGGCGTACTTCTCAAGCACCCTGATCGCCCGCGCGGCGTCGGCGCCGTTGGTCGGGAGGAACACCAAACCAGTGGCGTACGAGCCGGCCGGCGGCAATTCGAAGTCCACCACGGCGCGCAGAAACTCGTCCGGCACGCCGATCATGACACCCGCTCCGTCGCCCGTGTTCGGCTCCGCCCCACGGGCCCCGCGGTGATCCAGCCGGCACAGCGCCGCTCGCCCCCGCGCGACCACATCGTGGGATCGGCGCCCGGCCACATCGACCACGAAGGCGACTCCGCAGGAGTCATGCTCGTAACGGGGATCGTAGAGGCCCTGGCGGGGGGGAGCGGTCATGACGCCTCCTGACATCGTCCTAGGGGGATGTGGGACGACGTCGGCCCGCTCAGCAGCGCAGTCGCGCTCGCACGTGTCCCTGGAGTCTACGCGATGGCCACGGTTTTCCCACGGAGCAAAGGAGTTTCCTTCTCAGGGCGTGAGCGTTAGGGTTCCCGGTCGTGACCGCGATCACCGAGCTCATCGACCGCCTGGAACGCTGTTACGACGCCATCCCCCGGGTCGGCGGTGCGAGGGTCGAGCCGGTGGGCCCGTTCGAACTCTTCCTCCGCGACGGTCCCGGCTGGCCCTACTATGCCCGGCCGCGAGTCGGCACAACCACGGTGACCGCCGCAGACGTCGAAGCCGTCCTGGCGCGCCAGCGCGCGCTCGGGGTCCCACCGGCGATCGAGTGGGTGCACGACGTGACGCCGGCGCTCCTGTCGGCCGTGGAGTCAATCGGCATTGCTGTGCTGCAAGCTCCACTGATGGTTCTCGATCCCGCGCGGTTGCCCGCCGCGGCGTCGCTCACCGCCGCGCAGGTCATCCTCCTTGATCCGAACTTACCGGACTTTTCAGACAGTCTCGCACAGAGCTCGGCGGTGGCTCGGGTCGCCTTCGGCGATGGCGGTACGGGTGTCGGCCCGGCCGGGAGGGCCGAGCGCGACGCCGCCGTGGCCACCGCGGAGCCGGGACCGGTGGCGTTGATCGCCGAGGGCCTGCGCGCGGGGCACAAGGCGGAGGCGGTGGCGTTCACGCCCGCGGAGGGCGTCGTCGCGCGGGGAGCGCTGCAGTCGGCGCGAGGTGCCGCCGAGATCGTCGGGGTGGCCACGCTGCCGGCGGCCCGCCGGCGCGGCCTGGGCGCAGCTGTGAGCGCCGCGCTGGCCCGCCATGCCCTGGAACACGGAAACGATCTCGTCTTTCTCTCTGCGGCCAGCGAGGACGTGGCTCGTGTGTACGCGCGGATCGGCTTCGACCGCGTCGGCACGGCCTGCATCGCCGAAGCCTCATGATCTAGAGGCTCGTCGATCTAGGGCGTGGCGACGTGAGTTGATCACTAACCACGTCGCTACGCCCTAGATCGCGTGGCGCGGACGAGAACTGGATAAGCGAGGCGGGAGGAGGACTCGGCGGGCTCGCGGGGGTCAGGGTGGGGGCGTCCACTGATGCGCCGACGCGGCGGCACGGTCGAGTAGGCGGGGTGACACCCGCTCAAGCCAGGTATCGCGGGCGCGGACGGTGAGCCGGCCCCTCGCCTGCATCACCAACCCGAGTCGCCGGGAGGTCTTCGCCACCCGGGCCACCCGCTCCCGACGGGCCAGTGTGTACTCGTCGAGCGCAAGCGGAAGCGTCTCGCCGGGTCTGGCGTCGCGAAGGAGCGAGCGCAGTGTTGCCGCGTCCTCGAAGGCGAGGCACGCGCCCTGCGTCAGGGTCGGTGTCGCCACATGCGCCGCGTCGCCCAGCAGCACGAACCCCCCGGCGCCGACCGGGAAGCTGAACCGGCGCGGCAGCGGGCGCAACTCCTCGCCGGCCTGCTGCACGAGGTCCTCCGGCTCGGTCGCCTCCAGCAGCTCGCCCACCGGTGCCTGCCAATCGGCGAACCAGCGGCGTAGGAGCGTCAACTGGGTCGCTAGCGCCTCTGGGCGGACGGCACCCGGAGCGGTGGCGACCCAGTAGATGCCCCCCCGGGTGGAGCCGCCTGACGTCCCGCGCCCGCCGAGAGCGGCGTGCAGGAAACGGTGGCCCGCGCCGAGCAACTCCCCCGCGGCGGGTACGGTTTCGGCCAGCTTGGGCGCTCGGTACCAGGGGATGACCGCGCGCCACGAGGTATAGCCGGCGGAAGTCACCGCGGACTGCGGCGCCAGCCGGCGACGGATGGCGCTGCGGCTGCCGTCCGCGGCCACGATCAGGTCCGCCTCGAAGGTGTGCTTGCCGGTGCCGACGGCCGGCCGCTCCGCCGTACCGGCCCGGACGGTGGTGACCTCAACCCCGGTACGGATCTCAATCTTCTCGCCGAGGCCGGCCATGAGGGCGTCGTGAAGGTCGTCGGCATGCACCACCACCGATTGCTGGTGCGGCCCGGCTTGATACGACGGGCCGCCACCCGCCGTGGGCAGCGGTTGTGCCCCATCTGCCGGCGCTCCATCAAGCGGCGCGACGTCGGCCTGCACGAGCCACCGGCCGTCCGGGCGCCGGATGCCGCCGGCGACCATCGGGAATGCGATGTCGCCGAGGCTGAGGCCGAGCGCCTGCAGCGCGGCCACCCCGTTGGGCCAGATCAGCAACGCCGCACCGTTGCCCCGAAGCCGATCTCCGCGCTCGAGCAGGGTGACGTGCCAGTTCGACCGCGCGAGAGCCCCGGCCGCGGCGAGGCCACCCACGCCCGCCCCAACCACGACCGCCGTTCGCACGTCGCTACTTCTTCTCGGCGCTCGCCGAGTCGCCCGCCTCTTTGTCCACTATGGAATCGCTATGATCGTCGGCGTCGCTATGATCGTCGGTGGCACCGCCGGCACCAGCATCGTCACCGGAACCATCGGCAGCAGGCGCCAGGGCCGACTTGCGCCACTCGATCGGCTCACCGCCGGCCGTGACGAGGTGGAGAGCACCGTTGTCGTCGACCCGGACGTGCTCCTGCGGGCCGCGTACGCGCAGGAAGTAGACCAGTGCGCCGAGGAACACCAGGATCGACACCCAGTTGTTCAACCGCAGGCCGTAGAACTCCAGCGCGGTGTCGGTGCGCATGGCCTCGATCCAGAAGCGGCCAACGGTGTACGCCATCACGTAGAGCGCGAACGCGCGACCCTTGCCCAGCTTCCAGCGCCGGTCCACCAGCCAGACCAGCAACGCCACGCCAAGATTCCATACCAACTCGTAGAGGAACGTCGGGTGGAACGGGCTGCCAGCGAGCACGATCGGGTTGCCGTCGGCATCCGTGTATGCCCGGCCGTTGCTCATGTCGAAGTCGTAGACCCTGAGCCCCCAGGGAAGACTGGTGGACGAGCCGAACAGCTCGTTGTTGAACCAATTGCCAAGACGGCCGATCGCCTGGGCGACTGGCAGTCCTGGCGCGAGGGCATCGGCGAAGAAGGTCAGCGGTACGCCCAGCCGGCGGCACGCGATCCACGCGCCCACCGCACCGCCAGCGACGGCGCCCCAGATGCCCAGGCCGCCGTTCCACACGGCGAACGCCTGGAGCGGGTCACCGTTGGCGCCGAAGTACCCTGCCGGCGACGTGATCACGTGATAGATCCGCGCGCCGACGATGCCGAACGGCACCGCCCACACGGCGACGTCGAGCACCATCCACTTGGGCGCGCCGCGTCGGCGCAGCCGGACCTCCGTGATCGCGCAGGCTGCGACGATCCCGAGCAGGATGCAGAGGGCGTAGGCACGGATCGGGAGCGGCCCGAGGTACCACACGCCCTGACTCGGGCTGGGGATCTCGGCAAGGTAGCGGATGGCGTCGTTCACGGGCACAACCTACCGCCTGGGAGCCGGTCCGCAAGAGGCCAGGTCGGCCCAGAATGGGCGAGGAGGAGACGGGATGACTGATTCCGAGAAAACCCCCGCCGTTTCGCTCGCAAGCTTCGCGACGAGGACCGCCGTTTCGTTCGCAAGCTTCGCGACGAGGACCGCTGTTTCGCTCGCAAGCTTCGCGAAAGTGCGACCCAAGCTTGCCGAGGCACTAGGCGAGACGTGTACTCGGCTCTACGCTTTCTCGCTATGAGCTTGCTCACTTCCGCGGTTGCCGCGGTCATTCGTGACCCGGCCGGCCGCGTGCTGCTGTGCCAACAGAGCCAAGGTCACCGGCTCTGGGGCCTCCCCGGCGGGAGAATCCGCCACGGCGAGAGCCCGATTCACGCCGTCATCCGCGACATTCGCGAGGAGACCGGCACCGAGATCGAGGTCATCGACCTGCTCGGCATCTACCAGCTCACCGGCGACGGTTGCGGCGCTGACCTGCCCGACGTGCTCGTGCACGTCTTCCGGGGCAGGGTCGCGGTCGGCGACATCGCCGTCAACGCTCCCGGCCGCATCTGCCGCCTCGCTTGGCACGATCCGGGCGCCCTGCCGGAGCCGGTGACCGCCACGACGCGGGCCGCCGTCGCCGATGCCATCGAGGGCCGCTCGGGCGTACTGCGCGACGTCCATCGCGACGCCGAGCCCGAGGTGCCGGAGGCCGATGACGCCCCGGCGCTCTCCGCCGCGGCTGCCTGAGCTCGCCTCTCCCTAGCGCACCGACCGCCGCACACCCGCGGCCAGGTCGGCGGTGAGCGTACGCAGCGCGGCCAGCCCCGCCTCAGGGTCAGGCGCGTCTAGCAGACAGCCGACCAGCGCGCTGCCGACGATGACCCCGTCGGCGTAGGAGCCCACCTCGGCCGCCTGGCCCCCGTCCCGTACCCCGAGCCCTACCCCGACCGGCAATGCTGGCTGTTCCGCTGGCAGGGTGCCGGGCAGGGCTGCCGCCGCCCGGATCCGGGCGACCAACGCCGGCGCCGCGCTCGATGTCACATCGCGGGCGCCGGTGACGCCCATGACGCTGGTCGCGTAGACGAAGCCGCGGCACGCCGCTACCGTCATCGCGATGCGGGCATCCGTCGACGACGGCGCGACCAGGAAGATCCGGTCCAGACCGTACTCGTCGGAGGCGGCCATCCACTCGTCGGCCTCGTCCGGAATCAGGTCGGGCGTGATGAGCCCGGCCCCGCCGGCCCCGGCGAGGTCACGCGCGAACGCGCCGACGCCACGCTCGGGTCCGCCACCGGTGTAACGCTCGACGAGGTTCCAGTACGTCATGACGACCACGGGTACGCCGAGGTCAGCGACCGCCTCGACGGTACGGATCACATCGGCGCCACGCACGCCCCGGGCGAGCGCGATCTCGCCCGCGCGTTGAATGACCGGACCGTCCATGACCGGATCGGAGTAGGGAAACCCGACCTCAACAAGGTCGACACCGGACTCGGCAAGCGCCCGTACGGCGGTGATGCCGCCCTCGACGGTGGGGAACCCGGCGGGCAGGTAGCCGACGAGGGCGGCCCGTCCTTCGGCGCGCGCCTTCTCGAAGGCGACGGTAACCGTCATCAGAGCACGCCGAACCATGCGCCGGCGGTCTCCACGTCCTTGTCTCCCCGACCGGAAAGATTCACGAGGATGGTTGACGCCGGACCGAGCTCCTTCGCCACGCGCAACGCGCCCGAGAGCGCGTGGGCGCTCTCGATCGCCGGAATGATGCCCTCGGTGCGGCAGAGCAGCGCGAAGGCCGCCATCGCCTCGGCATCGTCAACCGGTTCATACCGGGCGCGGCCGGTGTCGTTGAGCCACGCGTGCTCGGGCCCGACGCCCGGGTAATCCAGTCCGGCCGAGATGGAGTGCGACTCCACCGTCTGGCCATCGGAGTCCTGCAGTACGTAGGTGCGGTTGCCGTGCAGCACCCCCACGGCGCCGCCGGTAATGCTGGCGGCGTGCCGCCCCGTCGCGACCCCGTCGCCGCCGGCCTCGAAGCCGTACAGCGCCACTGATTCGTCGGGAATGAACGCGTGGAAGATGCCGATCGCGTTGGAGCCTCCACCGACGCAGGCACAGACCGCGTCCGGTAGGCGGCCCAGCAGGTCAAGACACTGCCGGCGAGCCTCCACCCCGATGCCGCGGGCGAAGTCACGCACCATCACCGGGTACGGGTGCGGACCGGCGACCGTGCCGAGCAGATAGTGCGTACTGTCCACATTGGCCACCCAGTCACGCAGCGCCTCGTTGATCGCGTCTTTGAGGGTGCGCGAACCGGTCGTCACCGGGATCACGGTCGCACCGAGCAGCCGCATGCGAGCTACGTTGAGCGCCTGCCGCCGGGTGTCCTCCTCCCCCATGTAAACGACGCACTCGAGACCGAAGAGCGCCGCCGCGGTGGCGCTCGCCACGCCGTGCTGGCCGGCGCCCGTCTCGGCGATGATGCGTGGCTTGCCCATCCGGGTGGTCAGCAACGCCTGGCCGAGCACATTTCGTACCTTGTGGGCACCCGTGTGGTTGAGATCCTCCCGCTTGAGCAGGATCCGCGCACCCACCTCCTCGGACAGGCGCGTGGCGTCGTAGAGCAGGCTCGGTGCGCCGGCATAGTCGCGCAGCAGCCGGCCAAACTCGGCCTGGAATGCCTCGTCCGCCATGGCGTGGCGGTGTGCCGCGTCCAGCTCATCCAGGGCGGCGATCAGCGCCTCGGGCACAAAACGCCCACCGTAACGGCCGAAATGACCGCTGGCGTCCGGCAACAGTCCCGCCGCCGAGAGCAGCCCTGCGTCCACGGTGTTCACCGGCGGGTCCCCGTGAACCTTGGAGAGTTGTGGTCGCTATAGCGCAACAACTCTCCAAGATCTACAAGAAACGTCATCTAACGGGCCTAGGCGTGGCGGGGTGGCTGCCTGCGGTGACGAGCTCGGCGACCGCTTCGCGCGGGCTCTTCTGCGTCACGAGGCCCTCCCCGACAAGAACGGCGTCCGCGCCCGCCGCGGCGTACCGGATGAGGTCGTGCGGTCCTCGTACGCCCGACTCCGCGACCTTCACGATCTTGTTGGGAAGTCCCGGCGCGATGCGTTCGAAGACCGAGCGGTCCACCTCGAGCGTGGCGAGATTGCGGGCGTTGACCCCGATGACCCGGGCACCCGCGGCGATCGCCCGGTCGGCCTCCTCCTCCGTGTGCACCTCGACTAGCGCGGTCATACCAAGCGACTCCACCCGCTCCAGCAGGCCCACCAGGGTGTTCTGGTCGAGTGCGGCGACGATGAGCAGCACGATGTCGGCGCCGTACGCCCGCGCCTCGTGCACCTGGTAACTGGAGACGACGAAGTCCTTGCGCAGAACGGGGCAGGTGACCGCGGCCCGGACAGCGGTCAGGTCGTCGAGTGAGCCGCCGAACCACCGGCCCTCGGTGAGCACGCTGACGCAGCGCGCGCCGCCGGCGGCGTACTCCCGCGCTAGGTCCGCGGGGTCGGGGATCTCGGCGAGCTGGCCCTTCGACGGCGAGTTCCGCTTTACCTCGGCGATGACCCCTACGCCGGGAGCGCGCAGCGCGGCATAGGCATCCTTGGGCGGTGCCGCCAACGCGGCGGCCTCGCGAAGCGCGGTCATTGGTACCTGCTTTTCGCGGGTCGCCACGTCCTCACGCACACCGGCGAGGATCTCGTCGAGAACCGTCACCGTGTCGCCGTCCGTTTCTTTCGGGCCGCCACAACCGACGGACTCCCCTCACCGGGTGCCATGCGGCCGATGGTAGGGCTACGACCAGATGGCCATCAGTCCGGGGGTACGGCGCTCCTCACCGCGCGGGCTGCGGCATAATACCTACCCCGCTCTCACGCCCCTCTCAGCCGCCCAGGTAGGCCTTCACGATCTCGGGGTCCTTCGCCAACTCGGTCGCAGGGCCGGCGAGCTTCAGCGTGCCCGACTCGAGCACGTAGGCGCGGTCGGCCACGCGCAGGGCGGCGAGCGCGTTCTGCTCCACCAGCAGCACGGTCGTGCCCTGCTCACGGATACGAGCGATGGTGTCGAAGATCAAATCGACGAGTACGGGCGCGAGGCCCATCGAGGGCTCGTCGAGCAGAAGCAGCTTAGGCCGGGCCATGAGCGCCCGTGCCACCGCCAGCATCTGCTGCTCGCCGCCGGACAGCGTGCCCGCCTTCTGCGTGATGCGCTCGCGCAGCCGGGGGAACAGTTCGAGCACGCTCTCCTTGTCCGCGGCGATCTCGGTCCGGTCCCGACGCAGGAACGCGCCGAGATCGAGGTTCTCGCTGACCGTCATGCGGGGGAAGATGCGCCGCCCCTCCGGGGACTGGGCGATACCCCGCGCGACCACATCGTGCGCCGCCACGCCATCGAGGCGCTGGTTCTCGAAGACCACGTGGCCTTTGCGCGGGCGCAGCAGACCCGAGATCGTCCGCAGTGTCGTGGACTTCCCAGCGCCGTTCGAGCCGAGCAAGGTGACGATCTCGCCATTGTCGACCTTCAGCGAAAGCCCCTTCACCGCGGCGATGTTGCCGTAGTAGACGTGGATATCCTCGATGGCGAGCATGGTCGTCCCAGTCCGGGTTCCGTAGTCGACAGTCATGCCTATACCTCCGTGCCAGATTTGCCGAGGTAGGCCTCGATGACCCGCTCATTGGCCTTGATGTCGGCCGGCCCGCCTTCGGCGATCGTCTCGCCCCGGTCGAGCACGGTAATGCGCTCCGATACCCGCATGACCACGCTCATGTCGTGCTCGATCAGCAGGATGGAGACATTCTTCTCGTCACGAACCCGATGCACGAAGTCGGTGAAGATCGCCGACTCGCGCGGGTTCATGCCGGCGGTCGGCTCGTCGAGCAGCAGCACCGACGGCTTGAGCGCCAGCGCCCGCGCCACCTCGAGCCGCCGCTGATCACCGTAGGAGAGGTTGCGGGCGTACTCCCCCGCGGTCTTGCCGATGCCGACGAAGTCGAGCAACTCAAGCGCCGCGTCGTGGGCCGCCTTCTCCTCGTGCCGCTGCCACGGCATGCGAAGGATCGTGCTGAAGACGCCGGACTTCATGTGCCCGTGCATGGCGACCTTCACATTCTCCTCGGCCGTCATGAGGCCGAAGAGTCGGATGTTCTGGAAGGTCCGGGCCACGCCGAGGTTCGCGATCTTGTTGGGCGAGAGGCCGGTGACGTTGCGGTCGCCGAGCATCACCCGCCCCTCGGCCAGGTGGTAGAGGCCGGTGAGAGCGTTGAAGAACGTCGTCTTTCCCGCGCCGTTGGGCCCGATCAGGCTGACGATCCCGCCCAACGGGATGTCAAAACTGATTCGGTTGACCGCGGTCAGGCCGCCGAAGCGAACGGTAAGCGATTCCGCGGTGAGCGCCGCGGTCGTCCTTGTCGACACGGTTGCCGTCATCGCTTCGTCTCCTTGCCGTCGATCATCTGGGTCGGTGCGACACCACCGACGTGGATGGCTTCGTCTGTTAGAGCCTCCAGCTCAGGCGCGACATCCTCCATGTCGGCCCCCAGACCCTCGGCGTCCGTGCGTTCCTGCTCTCGGAGCACCAGACGCGTTCTGGCCTCCGGAATGAGACCTTCCCGGCGGAACAGCATCATGAGCACGAGGACGCTGCCGAAGACCAGGAACTGGAAGCTCGTTCCGGGCCCCTTGTACAGAAGCGCGCCGCCAATGACCACGACAAGAACGCCGATGAACACCGGCAACAAGCCCCCGGACACACCCCTGATCATGAGCACGACGCCGAGGACCGCCAGTGCGACGCCCACCACGACCAAGGTGGTTCCGACCTCCACATCGGCGCCCGACTCCGTAATGGCTTTTTGGACCTGGGGCAATGCGGTCGAGTTGGTCCAGGCCAGGACCAGAGCGCCGATCGTGACACCCCATACGTTGCCCATGCCGCCCAGCACGACCATCGCCAGCAACGTGATGGAGATGTCGAACCGGAACCGGTCGGGCAACACGCCGCTCACATGGATCGCGAAGGCCACGCCGCCGATGCCGCCGGCGACCGCTCCGATCGCGTACGCCTTCAGCTTGGTCGGCATAAGCGGCACGCCCATCGAGCTGGCGGCGAGCTCGTCCTCGCGGATCGCGAGCCAGGCCCGGCCGAGCCGGCCCTCCCGGATCCGCATCGACGCGAACATGACGATCGCGGCGAGACCAACGAAGATCACGAACTTGGGCAGAGCGTCGAACGGCCCGAGGTCCTTCCAGGTCAAGGCGCCGGTCTGGTCAAACCCGAAGAAACGCACTGAGTCGACTGGGGTGATGCCCTGGGTGCCGTTGGAGATGTTCTTACCGAAGACGTTGTTGCCGTTGTAGAAGACCTCGTACGTGATCTCACCGAACCCCAGCGTCACCAGCGCCAGGTAGTCGCTGCGCAGCCGCAACGTCGGCGCACCGATGATGACGCCGAACAGCGCGCAGATAAGCCCGGCGGCGACGAGGACCGTCCAGAAGTTGATATGGATTCCTGGGATCTCGTTCACCTTGGTGAACGCGGAGCCGAAGAAGCGGAAGTTCAACGTGTGGAAGAAGCCAGACATGAGCCAGCCGGCGGTGTAGCCACCGATCGCCCAGAACGCGACAAAGCCAAGGTCGAGCAGGCCCGCGTAGCCGACCACGACGTTGAGCCCGACCGCGCACATGACGTACACCAGCGCCTCGTTGACCGAGAGCAACGGCAGCCACTGGTGCATGAAATCGCTGAACTGATCCGGGACGGCTCGGGCGAAGTAGGTGTCGAAGTAGTAGAAGAGGAAGAATGCAACGGCGGCGACGAGGAGGCCTAGCGGCCAGCGCATCGACGGCTTGACGAAGCTGCGCCGTTGCTTCGGCGCCTGTGTCACAGTAGCGATGTCAGACACGGTCACACCTTCTCCCCGACTGTCTGCCCCAGCAGTCCGGTTGGCCGGAAGACCATGAACAGGATCAGAATGGTGAACACGACGGTCTGGCTCCACGCCTGGCCGAGGCCAACGCCGTCGTTTAGGCCCTTGACCAGCCCGATGAGGACGCCGCCCAGGACCGCGCCGGTGAGGTTACCGATGCCGCCGAGGACGGCCGCGGTGAAGGCGATGAGGCCGAACTGGAAGCCGAGGTCGTAGCGGGTGGTGCCGATCACCTGCTGGTACATGATGCCGGCGACCCCAGCGAGCGCTCCGCCCAGGCCGAAGGTGAACGAGATGATCCGGTTGACGTTGATGCCCATCAGCCGGGCCGCGTCCTGATCCTGAGCCACCGCTCGCATCGCCTTGCCGGTCCGGGTCTGGGTCACGATCCAGCTCATCAGCAGCAGGATCGGGACGGCCACGGCGATGATGACGAAGAACTTGTACTCGACCCGCACGCCGCCGAGGTCCAACGCGCCCTGCGGGAGCAGGCTGGCCCAGTTGCTGGTAGGTGCCGAACCGCCGAAGAAGAGCCCGAAGAACAGGAGGGTGAAGCTCATACCCACGGCGGTGATCAACGGAGCGAGCTTAGGCGCCTTGCGCAGGCGCCGGTAGGCGACGAACTCGATCGCCACATTGACGGAGGCGCCGAAAACCATGCAACCGACCAGGGCGGCGAGGAACATCACCCAACCGAGGAAGCTGGCTCCGGAGACGGTCACCCCGAAGAACGATGTGATGAAGAAACCCGCGACCATCGTGCTGAGCATGAAGAGGTCACCGTGGGCGAAATTGATCAGCTCGATGATGCCGTACACGAGCGTGTAGCCGAGGGCGATCAGCGCGAAGAGCGCGCCGTTCTGCAGCCCCGCCACCGCGGAGCTGGTAAACAGGACCGGATTGTCGACAAACGAGCTGATCAGCCAATAACCTGACGCGGCCAGGATCAGGATGACCGCGGCTCGGGTCAGGTACCTCTGAGCCCGCTGGGCGAATCGCTGCGATAGGACGGCCGCGGGAGGCGCGGGTGCCGTGGTCTGGGTCATGGGATTGGGCTCCTAGCGGATCTACGAGCGGTTCCAGCGGTGGCTGATAAAGGCGCCGGTGTGGCGTACCTGAGATCATCAGACACACCACACCGGGACCGCAATACCTTAGGTCAGGCGACAGGCCAGGCCTTGTGGAAGGTCTCCTTGCCATCCTTGACGAGCTCGACCGAGATGTCCTTTGCGCTCACGTCGCCGGACGCCGGGTCGATCTTGATTTCCTTGCCGATGATCGCCGTGTTGACGGGGATGGTGATGCCCGCACCCTCGAAGACCTGGTCACGCACGCTCTTGCGGGTGCCGTCGGACTTCTCGATGGCCGCGAGGATCACCTGCAGCGCCTGCACGCCGTAGAGGGCGTAGCTGGAGCGCGGGTCCGCGCCGTACTTGGTGTTGTACGCGGCGATGAACTCCGCCGGCTTGCCGCCGGCCGCCTTGAGTGGGTCGGTCGACAGACCAGCGAAGGTCAGGTACGCGCCGGCTGCCTGTGGCAGTGCGTTGAAGTCGGGGTAGCCGGTGAAGCCGTCCGGAGCGATCAGCTTGACCTTGGTGTTGTCGCCGAGCACCGCGACCTTGTCCTTGGTGAGCTGGCCACCGTTGTTGTCGTAGATGCCGCCGAAGAAGACACAGTCGGCGCCGGCCGCCTTGGCCTGGCCGAAGAGCGCCGTGTAGTTGGCGTCGCCCTTCTTCCAGGAGGTGTCACCGACGATCTCGATGCCCTGCTTCTTGGCCTCGTCGCGGAAGGTGTTCGCCACGCCGACGCCGTAGGTCTCGGTGTCGTTGAGGACGAAGCACTTCTTCACGCCCAGGTCCTTGGCCGCGAACTGCGCGGCGGCCGGGCCCTGGATGTCATCAGTGGTGACGACGCGGCCGTAGCTGCGCTTGCCGCTCGGGAAGTACTTGGCCGGCTCGCCCGGATCCCAGGTCTTGGTCAGCCCGGGGTTGGTGTTGGCGTGCGAAATCATGAGCATCGGGCCGTCCTGCGCCTGGTTCACCACCGGCGCGATGAGCTTCGCGCAGCCCGAGTTGAAGGTGCCCATGATCGCGACCTCTTTGGCGTTGGTCACGTGGTCATTCGCGTTCTTGGTGCACGTGGCGTCGTCCCACGAGCCCTTGGCCGCGGTCGAGTTGTCGTACTTCTTCAGCGTGACCGTGTAGTTGCCAATCTTGCCGCCGATCTGCTCCATGTAGAGCTGCATGGCGTTCCACGTGTCGTCCGAGGCGTCCTTCGCCGAACCCTGGAAGGGGAGGTCAACGCCGATTTCGACTGCTTTTGCTGTACCCCCGCCTGTGTCGCCGCCACCGCCGCACGCGCTCGCCGCAAGTGCGGCGACGGCGAGCACGGTCAGTGCCTTAATTCGCCTGTTCATCCTGTTCCTCTCGCTCCTCATGACCCCGGTACGGTCGGTCGACCGGTGCGCTCCGAGAGGGTACGGGTCCGTCGGCTACCGGTGTCGCTGTGCGCGACGTTGCGGCAGCGGGCGAACCAGCCCACTCGTGGCGGACTGGCCGGTATGACTGGTTCACCGACCGGTCGGCTACCCAGGTTCTTCGGTCGAACATGGAAGGTGTACTCGTCCGAAAGACGGGCACATTGCCTCCCTGCGGGTCCGTCCAGCCGACTACGCAACGAGTGGTGCTCGCTGCGTTGTGGGGCTGAACGTATGGGGCCCCTCCGGGCGTGTCAAGCATTGGGCCGCCCTGATCCACAAGGTCTACCAAGCCGTAATCCGGCCGTTGCCGGGTTGCGCCGCCGAGCCTCTAGAAAAGATCGACTTGGCCGGATTCTACCGCCGATTCGCTGGTTCGGACATATCAGCTTTTGGTAGGATCCTCGCCGCGGTCGATCGCGTCCCACAGGCCCGTTTCCGCAGGTCCGTTCGAATCAGCGGGTCCGCCGTCGACGACGCCGCTCCCCCTGGTTCGGTCGTACTTCGTACCCATGACGGGCCAGGACATGCCCAGGCGAACCGTCAGCAAACCGACGGATGCGACCGTCAGACCGGCGGCGGCGCACGCCAGTACCCAGCCGGTCGCCACGTCCTCTCGTTTGAAGATCGGGATAACAGCCGCGCCCATAACCAGGCCGACCCACGCCAGCAGCACGCCCACCGCGACCCGGGCCTTGCCCCGCGTGGCGAGCACTCCGCCGGCCCCGGCCAATGCGACCAGTGCCAGAGCCGGAAGAGCCGGCACGAGCGAGCCGCCGGACCGAGCCGTCGTGATCGAGGGCAGCGGCGCCGCCCGTACCTCGATCTCCATCAGCCAGGTCCGGGAAGCCGCGTACAGGGCCAGCCCCGCCGCCGCCGCGCACGCGGCCACCGCAAGGGTCAGCCCCCGCCTCCCCGTCACCGAAACCCCCCTACGTTCGCGACTGCGGGGCTCGCTTCGCTCGCTCCTCGCGCTCACCGAACCCGCCTTACGTTCGCGACTGCGGGGCTCGCTTCGCTCGCTCCTCGCGCTCACCGGGCCGGCTTGAGGGTCTCGGCTGCCGCGATCGCCGCGAGCACTGCCGCGGCCTTGTTGCGGGTCTCCTGCTCCTCCGAAGCGGGATCGGAGTCTGCGACCACTCCACCGCCCGCCTGCACGTAGGCGACGCCATCGCGCAGTAGCGCCGTCCGGATCGTGATAGCGGTGTCCATGTCGCCGCCGAACCCGAAGTATCCGACGATTCCCCCATAGGCGCCGCGGCGGGTCGGCTCGAGCTCATCGATGATCTCCATCGCCCGCACCTTGGGCGCGCCGGTGAGCGTGCCGGCCGGGAAGGTCGCGACCAGCGCGTCGAAGGCGCTCTGGTCATCGCGAAGCTCGCCGACAACCGTGGAGACGATGTGCATCACGTGGCTGTACCGCTCGATGGTGGCGAACTCCGGCACCTCGACGGTGCCTGGCTTACACACCCGGCCGAGATCGTTGCGGCCCAGATCCACGAGCATCACGTGCTCGGCTCGCTCCTTGGGATCGCCGAGCAGCTCGCCGGCGAGTCGCGCGTCCTCCTCCGGGGTTTCGCCGCGCCACCGGGTGCCTGCGATCGGGTGCAGCAACGCCCGCCTGCCCGTCACTTTGAGATGCGCCTCTGGCGACGACCCGACGATGTCGAAGCCGTCGAAGCGCAGCAGGTACATGTACGGGCTCGGATTGGTCGAGCGCAGCACCCGATAGATGTCGAGCGGGTCGGCATCGGTGTGGCGCTCGAAGCGTTGCGCTACCACGATCTGGAAGCACTCACCGGCCCGGATGGCCTCCTTGGCCGACTCGACCGCTTTCGGGTGAAGACCTTCAGGCGTACGAGAGTGGAAGCGCCCGACACCCGGGTTCTCCACTGTGGAGACCATGGGCGGGGTCGGCCGCGATAGAGCGGTGGTCATCGCGTCCAGGCGCCCGATGGCCTGATGGTAGGCGGCGACCGCGGCCGCCTTGGTCGCCTTCGGCGGCAGAATCGCGTTCGCGACGAGCACCGCCGAGCCCTCGAAGTGATCGAGGACGACCAGGTCGGTCGCGAGAACCATGCCGAGCTCCGGCACGCCCAGGTCGTCCGTCGACAGTTCCGGCAACCGCTCGAATCGACGCACGATGTCATAGGAGAGGAAGCCGACGAGGCCTCCGGTCAGCGGCGGCAGCGCGGTTCCGGTCGCGGGCTGTCCGCCGCCGGCGAGGAGGCGCACGGTCTCGCGCAGCACGCTGACCGGGTCGCCGCTCGTGGGCACACCGGCCGGCGGCGTGCCGAGCCAGACCGCCCGCCCACCGCGCTCGGTGAGCGTCGCGGTGCTGCGTACCCCGATGAACGAGTACCTGGACCACGCCGTGCCGCCCGAGGCGGCGCCGTGTTCGGCCGACTCCAGCAGGAAGGTCCCCGGGCCGCCGGCGAGCTTGCGGTACACCCCGACCGGCGTCTCCCCGTCGGCCAGCAGTCGGCGCGTCACGGGGACGACCCGGTAGGTCCGGGCGAGATCGAGGAAGGTCTTCTCGTCCGGGGTGACGACGCCGGTGGTCACTGGGACTCCTGCTGGCTGATGATGTCGAGTGGAGTGTGGAAACACGTACGGGCGCCGGTATGGCAGGCCGGGCCCACCTGATCGACGAGAACGAGCAGTGCATCGCCGTCACAGTCGAGCGCCACCGACGTGACGTACTGATGATGCCCGGACGTTTCGCCCTTCACCCAGAGCGTCCCACGGCTGCGGGAGAAGTACGTGGCGCGCTTGGTCATGAGCGTGCGCAGCAGGGCCTCCTCGTTCATCCACGCGAGCATCAGCAGCTCGCCGGTGTCGTACTGCTGCACGACGGCGGGGATGAGTCCATCTCCGTCGGGCCTGATGCGGGCAGCGACAGACGGGCCGAGGAGGGGTGCGAGGCCGTTCATGGCAGCAGATTCTTCCGTACGCGCGAGCGCATGGCCAAGTCGTCCTAGACGCTCCCTATTTGGGGTCTCAGCAATGTGCTCTTGGCGGCGTTAGTTTGAGGGCGATCGGATGGCTAGAGCCCACGCGCTACCAAAGGTCAGGTTTGACCTGGATTCCCCCAACAACATCCCGCCTAGACACGTGCGGCCGCCCTGCCGGCCGCAGGACGGACGGAGGAGGAACATGTACGAACCAGAGGGCTCGGCCGGTGTGCCGCCCCTGGAAGAAGCCGGCCCATCGGGCCAGCATCCAGGTGACGAAGCGGCGGTCG
Source organism: Micromonosporaceae bacterium (assembly GCA_020027875.1). GTDB lineage: Bacteria > Actinomycetota > Actinomycetes > Mycobacteriales > Micromonosporaceae > JAXIPB01. The sequence goes on from JAHRHA010000041.1 coordinate 43,038, forward strand.
TGCCCACTATGACAGCGGTCGCCCACCCCCCGAGCTATGCCCCGGCAATTGCCGAGTCAGCGCCGGCCGAGGCACCGGCTCAACTCGAGCAACCGGAGTACGCCGCGCCAGCACAATTCGCGGCGCCAGCACAATTCGCGGCGCCGGTGCTCGTTCAGGCCGAGCCGCAGACCGAGCATGTCGACCCCATCGAGCCGGTAGCAGAGCCGGTCCCAGCGCCGATCCCAGCGCCGGTCGCAGAGTCGGTCGACGTCATGGCGTCCGACCAGGACGCGTCGACTGTTGACGCAGTCCCGACCGACGGGTACGCGGCACCGGCTTACACCGATGACGCGGCTGTTGATGACGCGGGCGCCGATGAGCGGGCTGCTGAGGAAGCCACCCTCGATGCGATCGCCGAGTCGCCGGCGGTCTACTCGGATTATCCGGAAACGGCTACCCAAGCCGAACCAGCCGATGCGACACCAGCGGAGCCGGACTGGTACAAGGAGTCCGACACCGTCGAGAACGAGGTCGTCGAGGCACAGCCGGTGGACGACGTCGAGACGATCGAGGTCGAGCCGATGGCAGAGGCCATCGAAGTCGAGGCCGAACCGGTCGCCGAGATCGAGGCGGTCGAGATCGAGGCGGTCGAGATCGAGCCGGCGGCAGAGATCGCCGAGGTCGAGCCCCAGTCGGTCACCGAGACCCAGGTCGAGGCCGCCGCGGAGGTCGAACCCGAACCGGCGGCCGAGACCGAGGGAGTCGAGGTGGAGCCGATGGCAGAGGCCATCGAGGTCGAGCCCGTCGCGGAGGTCGAGCCCGTCGCGGAGGTCGAGCCCGTCGCGGAGGTCGAGCCCGTCGCGGAGGTCGAGCCCGTCGCGGAGGTCGAG
>JAHRHA010000241.1 GCA_020027875.1 Micromonosporaceae bacterium
CCGTCATCGGACTCGCGGTGCCGGGTGTCGTGCTTACCGACGTGGCCTGTACCTCGAAGACAATGCCAGAGTTCCCCACCTTGTGGATAAACCTCGTGGCGGGCCGACGAGACGATGCCAGCGAATCCGGAGGCGCGGTCTGAGAAGGCAGCGGGACTACGACGAGGACGACGTCCGGGTGCGCCCGGGTCGCTCGTCGCGCCCCCGTACCCGTACCCGGCCGAAACACGACCAGGCCGACGACGGATTCGTTGTCGCCGTGGACCGCGGCCGTTACACCTGCCACGTGGACGGACGATTGGTCACCGCCATGCGCGCCCGCGAGCTAGGTCGCCGCGGCGTGGTCGTGGGCGACAACGTGGGGATTGTCGGCGACACGTCAGGCGACGGAGGAGCACTCGCCCGCATCGTCCGCATCGACGAGCGTAGTTCGGTGCTGCGGCGCTCCGCCGATGACGACGACACCACGGTCGAGGGCCGGCAGGAGAAAGTCATCGTCGCCAATGCCGAGCAGCTCGTGATCGTTTGCTCCCTCGCCGACCCGCCACCCCGGACCGGATTCATCGACCGCTGTCTGGTCGCCGCCTATGACGCGGACGTCGAGCCGTTGCTCTGCCTCACCAAGGCCGACCTCGCCGGTCCGGCCGAGCTCCTGGCGTACTACGCCGAACTCGACCTGCCGCACGTGCTGACCTGGCCGGACCGCCCCCTGGTGGAGCTCGAGGGCGCGCTACGCGACCGCCTGTCGGTCATGATCGGTCATTCTGGCGTGGGGAAGTCGACACTGGTAAACAGGCTGATTCCGGCCGCTGACCGGGCCGTCGGCGAGTTGACCGCGATCGGCAAGGGCCGGCACACCTCGACCAGCGTGGTGGCGCTGGCGCTGCCCAGCGGCGGGTGGATCGTCGACACCCCGGGGGTGCGCTCGTTCGGCATCGCGCACGTCCACCCGGACAACGTCCTGCACGGCTTCCCCGAACTGGTGGAGGCGACGACCGCCTGCCCGCCCGGCTGCGACCACACCGGTGCCGCCGGCGACTGCGGCCTGGATGCGCTTGTCGCCGCCGGCGGGGCGGATGCGGGACGGGTCGCCTCCTTCCGTCGCCTCCTCGCCTCCCGCACAGGCTCCCCCGACGAGACCAACAACCCCTCCGGTCGATCATGACCTGGAGGTCATGATCGGCACTGTTTCGCGACGGTCAGCTCATGATCGAGCAGATCTTGGGCGAGGTCAGGGGATGGTCGGGCCGCCGATGCGCCAGTACACGCCGGCGTCGCGGGTCATCAGGCCTTCATCGACGAGGTAGCGCCGGAGCGCGGCGTGATCGGGGTGCCACGTCCGCAGTACCGCATCGACCTCGCGCTCGGGATAACGCACGCCCGGCTCGAAGGCGGTCGCGATGTGCTCCAGGATCACCCGGCGTTTGCCGCGCGCGGCCGGGATCGCCACGAGCCGCCCATCGGCGACAAAGGCGCGCAGCACGGCAGCCCGGGCCCGGTCCGGGTCCAACGGGTCGATGGACGGATCGGCGCGGCCCGACGGCTGGCTCCGGATGGCCTCCTTGAACGCGTCCACCCGCGCGACCAGCACACCGTCAACAGTGGCCACCAGGCCGCCGTCGCCGAGGCGGCGTAGCGCGCCAGCGACATCCCGCGCCGGCAGGCCGGTCCGCCGCGCGACCTCGGCCGATGTCGTCGCGTCCAGGATGACTGCCGCGAATACCCGCATCCGTACGGGTTCGGCCAGCAGCCCAATCAGAACCTCCGGCGTCATGAGCGCGAACGTAACTCGTATGGCGGCCCAGAGTCCTATAAGTTTCCGACCGTGACCCGCTACGCCGACGATCTCGCGCTCGCGCACGTACTGGCCGACACGGCCGACTCCATCGCCATGGCGCGCTTTCGCGCGCAGGACCTGCGGGTGACCGCAAAACCAGACCTCACGCCCGTAACCGACGCCGACACGGCAGTAGAGAAGGCGCTGCGGGCGACGCTGTCGCGTACCCGGCCACGCGATGGAGTGCTCGGCGAGGAGTTCGGCGCGAGTATCGCCGCCGCCGGTCCCAGCCAGCGACAATGGATCATCGACCCGATCGACGGTACGAAGAACTTTGTCCGCGGTGTCCCGATCTGGGCGACGCTGGTGGCGCTCATGGACGGCAACGAGCCGGTCGTCGGCATGGTGTCGGCGCCAGCGCTGAACAGACGCTGGTGGGCTGCCAAAGGGCTCGGCGCGTACGCCGGCCGGCACACCTCGACGGCCACGACGATCCACGTCTCCGGCGTGAGCCGGCTCGCGGATGCCTCCTTTTGCTACTCATCGTTGAACGGGTGGGAGCAGGCCGGACGCCTGGATGCGATCCTGGAAATCACTCGTCGGGCTTGGCGGAGCCGAGCCTATGGGGACTTCTACGGGTACATGTTGGTCGCGGAGGGTGCAGTCGACGTGATGGTCGAGCCGGAGTTGTCGCTGTGGGATCTGGCCGCCCTGGTACCCATCGTGACGGAAGCGGGAGGGACGTTTACCGATCTCGGCGGGCGGCCGGGTCCTGGTGGCGGCAGCGCGGTGGCCACCAATGGCAAACTCCACACCGAGATCATCGACCGGCTGAGCGCCTGAGATGCGCTCGTACTTTGACCACTCGAGCACGCAGGGCGGGCTTCTTACGTTTATCCTCGCCGCGTGATGTCCGCAGGTTGGTTCTTCCTTGCCGCGATGATCGGCATGTACGGAGTTGCCAACCTGCTCCAGTCGATGGCAGCGGCCAAGACGACCGCACACGACTCGCTGGACCCCAAGTTACTCATGCGCCTGGCCCGGCACCAGACCTATGTGGCGGGCCTGCTCTGCCAAGTGCTCGGCTTCATCCTGGCCTTCCTGGCCCGGCGCGACCTGCCGCTGTTCCTTGTCCAGTCCAGCGTGGCGGCCGGACTGGGGGTCACCGCCATCCTGGGCGTGCTGGTGCTCAAGTGGCGCCTGCCTAGGGTGGAGCTCGCCCTACTGGTGGCGCTGTGCGCCGGCCTCGCAGCACTGGTGATCTCGGCCGAGCCGCACCCCTCCCGGCAGCTAGGCATCGCCGGCGTGATCGGTCTGCTGATCGTTCTGGCTGGCCTGTCGGTGAGCGGCTTCTTCGCCGCCAGGACGCGCGGCGTGCCGGGCTCCGTCGTGATCGGCGCACTCGCCGGCATCGCCTTCGGCGCTGCGGCGGTGGCGTCGCGACCATTGGCCAACGTGCACTCATTCGAGCGGTTCATCAGCGACCCGCTGCTCTACCTGCTGATCGCCTTCTCCGTCGTCGGGCAAATGCTGCTGGGCCTCGCCATGCAGCGGGGCTCGACCACCGCCGCGGTCGCCGCCATGGATGCCGCCGCTGCCGTCCCAGCCGCGATCATTGGCCTGCTCTTTCTCGGTGACAAGATCGCGCCGGGTCGGGAGTGGCTGGCCGGGCTCGGCTTCCTCGTGACGCTCAGCTCGGTGATCGGGTTGACGTTCTTCGCCGAGCCGCAGCACCACCACCAGGTCGCCGGCAAGCACCGGGAGGCGGAGACCGCGCTGCCCGGCGTACACACCCGCGGCGCACGGCGGGCTGCCGCGCGTTGGTGAGACGCTACTTCGCGGTCTCCTCATTGACCGGCCCCGCCCGGGCGTAACGTCAGCGACAGGCGGCGGCCGTTGACCTTCGCGGCCGTGGTCTGCGGGTGTATCGGAGGCTCTCATGAGGGTGACCAAGGTGTACTTCATGCTCTGGGTGGCCGACATGGACCGCGCGAGCACGTTCTACAAGCAGGCGTTGAGCCTGGATGAGGCGTACCGCTCACCGGACTGGACGGAACTGCGATTCGGCGACGCCACGATCGGGCTGCACTCTCGCACGTCACAGATGCCGCACCAGCACACCGGGCTGGGGTTCGAGGTCGACGACCTCGATGTGGCGTGCCAGGCGGTGACGGCGGCGGGTGGTGAGATCGTCGCCGGACCGGCGGAGCGCGCCGACGAGGGCATCCGGGTCGCGGACTGCGCCGACACCGAGGGAAATCGCTTCTCGCTCGCGCAGCCGATCGGCTGAGGCTGTTCAACCGCCGGGTCGATCCATCAGAACGCGAGGGCTCGAACCTACAAACTCCCCAGGACTTGGCCCATCCTGGTCCAGCCAAGGGGCCAACTCCTGGGGAGTTGTCGGGTGGCTCTACTTGGCCCGTTCCGCGAGGTCGACCATGGCCGCGGCCGCACGGAAGTACTTGTTCCGGCCGAGATCGCCGACGGTCTTGATGTTGAAGGCATCCTTGAGCAGTTGGGCATCGCCCTCGCTGACGCCGGACAGCGCTTCCACCGGTGCATCCACCAGCTCAGAGAGGCTCTTCTCCTCGTACGCCTTATCCAGAATCTTGTCCAGGTCCGCGTTGATCGCCATAGTTCCTCCTCGTTACGGGCGCACCACGCGCCCCGGCCATATTCTCACGACACGTGAGGTCGGGCCTACCGCGCACAGCAGATCCGGCGCACCCACCCAGCGACACCGCTCCCCTGAGCACCCAGCGATCCCGTCAGGCGCCGAGAAGACCCTCGCGAGCCGCCGGTCATAGGCGAACTGGCGCTGCAACGAGGCGGCGCAGGCCGTGCGGTCGGATAGTTTTGTTTGGCTTCGGCGTCGTCGCTCGCGGGCAGACAATGTCGCCATGTCCGACCAACCCCGAGATCCAGCGCCAGCCAGATCGTCGCTCCTGCTTCTCCCGCTGCTTGTGGGCGCGGTGTTGGCAGTGGCGCTCGGTGTGTTCGGCAGACTGCATCACCCGACCGGGAGCGTTGCCTGGCAGGGCCCGTTCCCCTCGGTGTACGCGATGAAGGTGTGGCTGGCCTTGGTGGTGCTGATACTTGCCGCCGGTCAACTCGTCACGGCGCTGTGGATGTATGGCAAGCTCGGCCTCGGCCGGCCACAATGGCTGGGAACGTTGCACCGCACCACCGGCTGGGCAGCGTTTCTGGTAAGCCTGCCTGTGGCGGCCGCATGCCTCTGGGCGTTGGGCTTCCAGTCCAATAACACCCGCGTCCTCGCGCATGGCTTGTT
>JAHRHA010000242.1 GCA_020027875.1 Micromonosporaceae bacterium
CGGCGGTGTGCTGCGCGCCCCACCCGGCCCCGCCACCGGGCTCGCCGTGGCCGCCCTGGGGCTGCTGCTCGCCGCGGCCGTCGCGCTCGCGGTACGGCTGCTGCTCGCCCTCACCGGACGTATACCGCCAACCGAAACCACGATGAGCCCACGCAGACCGACAGCACCCTGGCGCGACGTGCGCCAAGCTATAGGAAGGACAAAGGAGAGTGGAGACGATGGGTAAAGCGATTGTGCGGCTGCTCGTGCTCAGCGCCGCAGCATTCGCCGTGCTGGCCCCCACAGCCGCATCGGCCAGCGACGCAACCGGCCGCGACTTCGGCCAGCACGTCAAGACCTGCGCCCAGACCATCGGGTTCGACGCCACCCACAACCCAGGGACGCACCATGGGTTCTCCGACTGGAGCCACATACACCACTGCTGAGTTCGACGCACCCCGCCACGGCCGACGGGTACAAGCAGGCTCCTGCGTGAGCCTGCCTTTCAGCCGGCGTCGGCCCGTGCGGGCACGACGAGCGCGTCGAGACCTCTACGATGCGCCATCGTAGAATTTCCGGGGAATGCGATGGAAGGACCTCGGCCGAGTCCGAGGGTTGGGCACTCGGCGGCTGAGTTGTCCGAACATCTCACACGCTTCGCGGAATGACAACAGCGCCGACAACGCGGCGACGCTGGTGACCGTGTCCACCGAAACAGCCACTACGGACGCGGGTCTCAGCGACACCGACGCCGGTCTGGCGGAGGTGGGGCTCACGGCTGGGCTGATGAGCGGGCAGCTGTCCACTGCGGACTACCAGCAATCGATCGCCGAGCTCGCCGCCGAGGACGCGGATTACCGTCCGATCGTCGTTCCGCCCGAGGGCAGCCCCTGATCGCACGTCTACCCGAGCTGCGTCAGCTTGGGTCTTCATGGCGTTCACCGTGTGGCACCACCACGGCTCCTATCGCTACACCGGTTCGGTCAACTGCGGGTTCTCCACACGCGTGGTCGACCCTGGGCCATCGACCATTGCCAGTCCCTGACTTCGGGCATGTCTTCGCCGTGGGTACGGATATGCTGGCGGTGCTCGATCAACTTGTTGCGCAGGTGCTCCCGGTGGTGTGCGGAGATGCCCTGTAGCCGGGGCACCCGGTCGATGACATCGATGGCCAGGCTGAACCGGTCGATCCGGTTCAGCACGCACATGTCAAACGGTGTCGTGGTGGTGCCCTCCTCCACGTAGCCGCGCACGTGCAGCTGGTCGTGGTTGGTGCGCCGGTAAGTCAGCCGGTGGATCAGCCACGGGTACCCGTGGTAGGCGAAGATGATCGGCCGGTCGGTGGTGAACAGCGCATCGAACTCCAGGTCGGACAGCCCATGCGGGTGCTCTCGATGGTCCTGCAGCCGCATCAGGTCCACCACATTCACCACCCGTACCCGCAGGTCGGGGAACCACTCTCGGAGGATCTGGGTTGCGGCGAGTACCTCCATCGTGGGCACGTCCCCGGCGCAGCCCAGCACCACGTCGGGCTCGGTGCCGGCGTCGCCGACGACCGCGGCGACGATCAGGTCGGGGTTGTCGAAGGCGGCGCCGTACGCATGCGACAGGGCGTACCCGAGTTCACCGCCCTCGTGGATCGAGCCCGGCGTCTCCGGGGCCACATGGCTGGGGATTCCCCCGGGAAAGGAAAATTGGGTGAACAGCCGCCTCATCCCCGCCTCGTCCTGCGAAACGTCGGAGTACACCTCGGTGTATGTGCCCTCCAACCATGCCGCAGCCACCGGTCCCGGACCGCCGTGACCGGGTCCCATCACGTACATCATGTCCAGGTCGCGCTGGGCAATGCAGCGGTTGAGGTGGGCGTAAATGAAGTTGAGTCCCGCTGTCGTGCCCCAATGCCCGAGCAGCCGAGGCTTCACGTGCTCCCGCACCAGGGGCTCCCTCAGCAGAGGGTTATCCATCAGATAGATCTGCCCCGCCGACAGGTAGTTAGCCGCCTGCCACCATGCGTGGATACCGTCCAGCTGCGCCCGGTCGAGCGGGGCCCCCCATCGCGTCGGTCGGTGCCGCCGTCATCTGCGTCTCCTTCGTGTCGATTCAGACCTACCGCCACTGCCCTCACCTACGAGGCGTCCCAGGCGACGCTGCGGCGTGCCGTCGACCGCACCAGAGGGAACCTGCTCGACGACGGCTCGCCGGCCACAACCGCGAGCAGCAGCAACGTGCTCGCGGGCACCCCAGCGGACCGACAATGGCCAGCGCCGCTACGGCGGCGGCCTGCCCGCGATCTTGTTTGATCAGTTCCGTGACGTGTCCTTCCGGATCGACCGGGAGCCAAAGCGGTTCCCGGTGCTGACGGGTCTCCGGCGTCGGGACGGCTGTCCGGACGGACCACATTGCCCATGCCCGGCTTCCTTCCTAACGCCGCTTGCCCAGATCGTCGGCCGTGCCCGCGCCGGCCGGGCAGGGCCGAAGGTCACCTACCACCCGTACTATCGACCCTAGTAGTCCTCCCCGGGCGCTTGAACGCCGACAGCCGCAATGACCTGTTGATCGTCGGCTGTCGCCAGTACGGATGGTTCCGCCGGCTGTGGTACGGCTCGGTGGGCACGGCACTGCCTCGTGGTCACCGTGCAGCGCGGAGGCCGGCACCCCGGCCAGACACACCGCCGAGTCGGTGCTGACCTGATCGAAGTTATGCGTCAGCGTCGCCGGATCGCGGCGATGGCGAGGGCAGCCGCGGCCATCGCCAGGGCGGCGTTGACCAGGAAACCGTTGGACAGGCCGGTGGTGAAGGCGGTGGGATCGGCGTCGGACCGAGCAAAGTCACCCGGCCACTGAGCTGCCACGATGGCTCCCATGACGGCCACGCCCAGCGACAGCCCCACCATCCGGAAGGCGTTGAGAGTCGCGCTGGCGATGCCGTACTGCTGCGCCGGTACCTGATCCATCGCCGCGGTGGTGATCGGTGTCGTGGCAAGCCCGATGCCCAGGCCAGTCAGTAGCAGCCCGGGCAGCAGCTGCCACTGCCCCCATTGGATATTCACGTCGGCCAGCACCACGAGCCCGACGGCGGTCAGCGCCATGCCGGCGCCGATGAGCCATCGGGGGCTGGCGCGGGAAACGAGCCATCCGGCCAGGGGCGCCACCACCGCGGCGAGGAGGGCCAGCGGGAGCAGCGCAACACCGGCCTGAATCGGGGAGGACCCGGCAGCGGTCTGCAGGTACAGCGACAGGAAGAAGAACAGGCTGCACATGACCGCGAGGTTCAGCAGGCCGAGGACGTTGGCGGTCAGCAGGTTGGGCACCCGGAACAGGGACAGATCCAGTAGTGGTGCGGGCGCCCGATGTTCCACGACGACGAACAGGGCGAGGCTGGCTGCGGCCACTCCGAGCATCGCCCAGAGCGCCGTGGACCGCCATCCATAGGTGCCCGCCTGGGTCAGGCCGAAGATGAGGGCCGACAAACCGATGGCCGAGGTGGCCATGCCCGCCACGTCGACCGGTGCGCCGCGGGACGACAGGGGCCCGCGGGACGATAGTGACGACGATTCAGCGGCGGGCACGGCGCTCCGGGCAAGGATCAGCATCGCCGCCCCGAGCGGCACGTTGACCAGGAAGATCGACTGCCAGCCGAGGTTGGTGGTCAGCACGGCGCCCAGCAGGGGGCCGCCGGCCAACGCGGCGGCACCCACGGCCGACCACACACCTAACGCGACGCCCCGGAGGGCGCCGGTGAACGCCATCATGAGGATAGGGCCTTGGTCACTCGCCGAGGACCTAACCATGGACGGCTGATGGCGGAGACATTGACGAGACCAAGCAGCTCCGGGCCGTGTTTCGACCCGTGCTGGACAGGCCAGGTTCGGTGGACAACCCTGCGCCGAGCCGGCCGTCAAGGCGGGCCGTTTGCCGGGTGCGGTGCTCACCGGTCAGCAGCAATCCCGGCAGCAGCTGCCACTGTCCCCATTGGCGTTGATGGCGGCGAGCAGAGCGAGCCCGGCCGCGGGCGCCACGACGGAGGCGAGCAGCACTACCCCGGCCTGGATCGGGGACGCCTCGGCCTACGTCTGCAGATACAGCGAGTGGAAGAAGAACAGGCTGCACATGACGGCGAGGTTGAGCAGGCCGAGCACGTGGGCGCCAGCAGGTTGGGCAGACGGAACAGGTCCTCGCTCTAGTGGTCGAACAGCCGTCGGTAGCTGTGCCTGTCGGCGCGGTGATCAGCACAGGCAACATCTCCTCCGGTCGGGGGTGAACCTGTCGGTCGCATCCCACAGTCGGGCACCCGTCACCGCAGCACCGGAGATTTACTATCTGAACTAGTAGAACCTTAGGCCCTTGCCGGACTCGACCGCCTCGGCGCCGCTCTCAACCGATTCGACCACTGTGGACGATGCACCCCTCCTTCTGCTGCCTGCGGATGGTCCGGCCGATCTGGTCGTCGGCTGCTCGACCGCGCTCCGGCACGGCCAAGCGCCCGAACTCGACGAGGCGGTGGCGGTGGCTTGACCAACGCTTGGAACGACCAGGTCAGCGCCGACGTCACCAACCACTCCGTCCGTACCCGCTCAGCGCTGCCGGTCGGAAATGCTCGACGAACGCTCGTGCGGCACATCTTGCCTGGGACGAGGCACCCGGCGTAGGGCACGCCGGCGTGCGTACGCGCCCAACCAGGAGAGGACGACGGCGACGATTACCACCGCCTGGATCAGGCCGGCGTAGCGCTGTGGATAGATGACGCCCTCGATGTAGTGGTCGATGAAGCCGCTCGGCGGCAACCCCTGCTGGCCTGCCCGCTCACGGGCCCAGTCCTCGACATAGGTCAGCGGGCAAATCAGCCCGAACACGACCGTGGCGAATCCCCACAATGCTGCGGCCAGGTGCGGCCAAATCGCGCGTGGCCAGAGCCAGGCGAGGAACCCACCAAGCGCAACGTACACCAGATAGGCGAAGTGCACCGCCATGGTGACCTCGGCCAGCACCCGGTAGCCCATCGTGACCTCCCCGTCGAGGATATGCTGCCGCCAGAGGCGTTATGGAGGTGCATCGTCGACAAAGTCCGCCGCTCGGAC
>JAHRHA010000243.1 GCA_020027875.1 Micromonosporaceae bacterium
GGTTCGTGACGAGGGGGGGAGGTCGCGGCCAACCCGTTGACTGGCCGAGCGGTGGTACCTGTCCTCCGCGAGTCTTGATCACCACCATCACCTGACCAATCTCCTAGGTGGTTTTCATTGCAGCTTCGCCGCATGTTGCGCGACGTTCCTGTCCTGCGGGCGCTCGGCATGCGGCGTGTCAGTTTCTTGCTGGGCTTCTTGGCCGTCGTGATCGCCATACTGACCCTCTCCCCGAACTATCTCGGCTTCAGAGAGCCTCGCCAGGCCACGGCGAAACAGCCTCCACAGCTGGACGTCGCCGTTGACGTCACATCGGTGATCATGCGTGCCGCGGTGTATGACGAATCCGACGGCACGATCAAGTCCACGAACATCGCGAGCTCGGCAATCGAAGTCGTTGTCAAGAATGCCAGCCCTTCAACGGCACTCATCACCGGCGCCAACTTCCTGTTCCGTCGAATAGAGAAGCTGGAGCGCTGTACGAGAGTCGCGGGGCCCGTCCTGGTATCGGCCCCATACGATGTGAAGGTGCCCACCCAGCCTTTCAGGGCCGAGCCGCCCTTCGTGATTGTAAAGAGCATAGGGCATGAGCTCAAGGGTGGGGCGCACGAGCGGTTGACATTCACGATTGGGACTGAGAGCACTCCAGACGGTTGGCCTTCGCTCTACCAGGTTGACATATCTCTGAGCCTTGACGCGAGGAGCTCCATCTTCGCTGCGACAGTGTTCTTGATGGAGCCAGCAGACTACGATTGGATATTCCGCTCGGAGTCACACGGGCAGACGCTCAACAAGGACTGTGTCGAGAGGAACGTCGAATCCCTTCAGGATTTTGTTCAGGCTCGGGGAATTCATTCCCAGGCGCTCTTGTCGTTCTCCGGGAAGCTCCAGCGGCGTCTCGCAGCGGAGCGCTAGTTGTACTCCAGCCGTAGTCGGCGTCGCCACACCGACCAGCGCAACCCGGTAGTCGCAGGCGACCGCCAGCACGTAGCCGTTCTGGCGGGCTTCGAGCTCGGCGCGCAGCCCGGGGTTGGCGCCGTAGACCTCGTCACCGGCGACCCAGGCCGCCGGGACCCCGGCGTCCAGCGCGCGGGTGATCATGGCTGTGGCCAGCTCCGACTTGGTCGCAAACCCCGACCTCGTCAGGGACGCAGGCGGCCCGGCAGCGCGTCGGGATCGTCGGTCCAGAACCGGGCAGGTAGGCGCGGAGTCATCGCGGACCGTATCTTCATCCCACACCAGCGAGAGTGCGAAATCCGAGGTAAACTACGGAAACATCGCCATAAGCTAGCGATTCCTGGGGGGGCCGGTCCGCGTTGAGGAAGCTGCGCAGCAAGTCCGGATTACGCGCGCACGAATCGAGTGGTTGGCTAGCTCCCGACCCTTCAGGCTGGCCCACAGCCCCGCCGCCCAGGCGTCCAGGTCGCTGATGTGATGGGCGCCAAGGTGGTCCCGGCTCACCGTCACTGGCTGGTGGCCAAGCCCATCCAGCACCCGGACCGCCACCTGCTCGGTGTCGCCATCCTTGGGCCGATACGCCAACCGCCCACCCATCGAGCGCTGCGTGCCACGCCGGTCGCGATGGCGCAGCAGCAGCGCGTGCTCCCGGTGGCATTGCAACCATTCCAGATCTCCCGAGTGTCGCAACTACCGCGAAGCTGCTCCTTAGACCGCTTATAGCTAAGGGGGGGACTATGTCAAGAAGGACAATGGCCCAACATCGCCGTAGATCCTACCGACGACTCTTGGCCGGGATCATCACGCTTGGATTGCTGGGCCTGGCGCAGTTGGAGTTTGGCCCGGTATCCGTCGCTACCGCAGCCACTGCGGCCACACAGACGCTCACGGTGTCCGGAGACAGCTATGTGCGGTCAGACGAGCCGACCGGCAACTTTGGGACCGCGCAGACGCTGAACAACCAGTCTGGCACGCCGGAGCAGAGGGCGTACCTGAAGTTCAACGTGCCTGGTGTGACCGGGATTACCAAGGTGACGTTCCGAGCCTTCACGCTGATGAGCAGCGGCAGCGGCTACGAGCTGCACTCGGTGGCGGACAACTCCTGGACCGAGGGCGGGCTTAACTACAACAACCGGCCGGCGGTGGGGCCGACGATCGGCAGGGCCAAGAACTTCAAGGCCAACACCTGGACGAGCGTCGATGTGACGTCGGTGGTGACGGGCAGCGGCACGTTCAGCTTCGAGATGAACGCCACCTCCAGCAGCCTCAAGCTGTACTCGAGCCGGGAAGCGGGTGCCAATGCGCCGCAGTTGGTGATCGAGTCGTCCACGCCACCGGGACCGCCTGCCGCGATCGCGCCCGTGAGTGGCACGACACCCCAGACTGCCGCAGTCAATACCGCGTTCGCCACCAGTCTGGCCGCCAGGGTGACGGATGCGGTCGGCCAGGCGGTGTCGGGCGCCAGTGTGACCTTCACAGCGCCGGCGAGCGGAGCGAGCGGCACGTTTGCCGGCGGAGGCACCACGGCCTCTGTCACGACGGGCGTTGATGGTGTGGCAACGGCCCCGCAGTTCACCGCCAACGGTACAGCCGGCTCGTACACCGCGACCGCGGCGGTGGCCGGTGTGACCCCCGCAACGTTCAATCTCACGAACACAACCGCCCCGAGCAGCCTGCCGATCACCACCAGCCAGGACAGTTATGTGCAGGCGGACCAGCCGGGCACCAACTTCGGGACCGCCACGGTCTTGAAGAATGTTACCTCGCCCGACACCCGTGCCTATCTGAAATTCAACGTACCGGACGTGAGCGGGACGATCACCAGGGTGACCTTCCGAGCCTTCACGCTGACGAGCAGCGGCAGCGGCTACGAGCTGCACTCGGTGGCGGACAACTCCTGGACCGAGGGCGGGCTGAACTACAACAACCGGCCGGCGGTGGGGCCGACGATCGGCAGCGCCAGGAACTTCTCGGCCAACACCTGGACGAGCGTCGATGTGACATCGGTGGTGACGGGCAGCGGCACGTTCAGCTTCGAGATGAACGCCACCTCCGGCAACCTCAAGCAGTACTCGAGCCGGGAGGGTGCCAACCCGGCGCAGCTGGTCGTGGAGTTCACGCCGACGAGTCCGCCTACCGCGCTGGCGGTGGCGGCGGGGAACGGCCAGTCTGCAGCGACCGGCACGGCGTTCGCGGTCGCGCTCGCGGCCAGGGCCACCAACGCCGGTGGCAACCCGGTGAGCGGCGTGACCGTGACGTTTGCAGCTCCGACGAGCGGGGCGAGCGGCACGTTTGCTGGCACCGGTGCAACGGTCGATGCCACCACCGGTGCAAACGGTATCGCCACCGCCCCGACCTTCACTGCGAACAGCATCACCGGTTCCTACCAGGTGTCAGCGACGACACCGGGAGTACCCGCGCCGGCCAGCTTTGATCTGACCAATACGGTGGCGACGGCTCCGACCGCCGTCGACGTCGCCGATGCGTACGTGCGGTCAGACGTGCCGGCCGGCAATTTCGGGAGTGACACCATCCTGATCGGCCGTACCAGCCCGCAGATCGACAGTTACATCAAGTTTGACGTCACGGGTCTCTCCGACGCGCCCGGCAAGGCGACGCTTCGGCTCTGGGTGGAGACCACCGGCACCACCAGTTACCGGGTGTACCAGGTCGTGGACACGAGTTGGACGGAGAGCGGGATCACGTTCAACAACAGGCCGGCATTTGGCTTCCTGCTCGGCTCGAACGCTCCGACAACCGCCGGGACCTGGATGGACTTGGAGGTGACGGGGGCCGTCGACGGCAACGGCCTGGTGAGCTTCGGCCTGGCGAGCGGCAGCACGGCGGGCAAGAACTTCGGCAGCAAGGAGGACACCGCCCACGCGCCGCAGCTCTTGCTCGAGCCGCAGCCGCCGGCCAGTGGCGATCCGGTCGTCGGAGCGGTCGGCGACATCGCCTGCGACCCGGTAGATCCGAATTGGAACAATAATTTGGGCCAAAACGGCTTCTGCCACCACATGGCCACGTCGGACCTGGCGCTGGCGCTCAACCCGCTGTGGATGCTGACGCTCGGAGATCATCAATACAATGGCGGGACCCCGAGCCAGTTCGCCGCCTCGTATGACCCGACCTGGGGCCGCCTCAAGGCAATCACCAGGCCGGTGCTCGGCAACCACGAGTTCGGCACCTCGGGCGCGAGCGGCTATTTCAACTACTTCGGTGACGCGGCAACGCCGCTGCAGCCAGGGTGCCGCTCGAACTGCGACGCCTGGTACAGTTTCGACGTGGGGGCCTGGCACATTGTGGCATTGAATACCGAGTGCGACCGCAACAGCGGCAACTGCAACGCCGGCTCGGCGCAGGAGACGTGGCTGAGGAGCGACCTACAGAACCACCAGAACGCTTGCACGCTGGTCTACACACACCACCCCAAGTGGAGTTCCAACAGCTTCGCCGAGCCTGGCATCGATGCGCTGGTCCAGACCATGTACGACAACAATGTCGACCTGATGCTCGCCGGCCATTCGCATACCTACGAGCGGTTCGCGCCTCAGAACCCGCAGGGCGCGCGAGATGACGCCAGAGGCATCACCGAGATTGTCAGCGGCAACGGCGGGCGAGACTTCAGCGGATTCTCCACCCCTTCGGCGAACAGCCTCGCCCGCAACAACAACACCTACGGCATCCTGAAGCTGACGCTCCACGCGACGAGCGCGGACTTCCGGTTCCTGCCCGACCAGACGAGCGGTCTGTTTGTTGACACCGGCACGGTCAACTGTCACTGAGCAGAAAGAAGGGAAGCGGTCCGGCTGATTCCCCCTGAGAAGTCGGGGCCAGCGTTGCCGTGAGCTGTGCGAACGCCGGTGGGCGCGTGCTGGGTGGGTCCGTAGTTTGACGTAGATCCCGACGAAACCCAGCAGCGTGAGGATGGGATACCGCCCGGTCTGCCAGGATGCGACTGTTCCTCTCGACCGGGGCGCCACCAGGCAGGTGCAGCCTGTCAGCGCCATCGGATCAGGTCAGGGTCCTCTGCGTGAGGCTTGGAAACAGGGGTGGTAGTGGCAATGGCGATACGAGCTCGCTCGCGGC
>JAHRHA010000244.1 GCA_020027875.1 Micromonosporaceae bacterium
CCCGTTCGCGGTTGAGGTGAGCGACGTGGCGACTTGCGAACTCAAAATCATCATTCGGCCGAGCGAGGAGGTCTGCCTTGAGGTGGAAGTTGCTTGTGTAGTCATGTCGGCGGATGGCCCGCTGGTCCGCGAGGTTTGATCAGGAATTCGATCACCAGGCGCAGGTGCACGAAGAACGCATCGATGGCCGCGACTCGGAGTGCTACGGGATAGATGCTGTCGTCAACGAAACGGGGCAGCTCCCCAACCATGCTCAGCGAATGCGCAACCTGCGTTCCTCGGCGCCGCGCTAACCCGGAGTCCATGACCATGGGAGGTTACACCGTTGTTCAGACGAGACAGCGAATCTGTGCGAGGCGACGCCTATTCAATGTCAGCTTGGGAAACGTACAGCATGGCGCGGTTGCGCTGGTCGGTGCGGCTGCGACGCTGTCCGATGTTGACCGCTGGGCACCGGCTGTCACCAGCGTTAATGGCACGCCAATGGCACGCTAGCCAGCGCCAGGGAAGACCTCCGCCTCCGGACGGCGGGCGCCAACACGAACTGGTTCGGGCTTTGACCTGGGGTTCTTTTTTCGAGAGATGTCCATGATCGTGGAGGAGGCCGTGCATTTTCCGCCCGTCAGTCTCACGCGGCTTCCGTTGCTCTATCCGACGGATGTCTTATGGTGGGCGCATCGTTCGGATCGGGAGGCGTCATGGGCATCGGGCTGACTCAGATCAAGCATGTCAAGCTGCCGGTTACCGATTTAAAGCGCAGCGCATCGTGGTATCGAGCGTTGTTGGAGCTCGAGCTGGTAACCGAATACGTCGAGGACGGCGAGGTTCGTGGGGTCTCGTTACTCGACCGAGAAGCCGGGTTTGAGATCGCCTTGCGGCAGCGCGAGTACTGCGCGGGGCAGCCCTGGCTGGCGGGGTTCGATGTGTTCGCGCTGCGCTCGCCGACAAGAGAGCTGGTGATCGCCATCGCCGAGCGATGCGACGGGCTCGGCGTGGAGCACACCGAGGTGTGGGACCTGCCCGGCTACGGAGCAGGCTTCGACATTCCTGACCCGGACGGGACGCTGGTCCGTATCGTCTGGCACGACCCGCACGGCGGGTTCGCGTCCGGTTTTCTTGGAGTCGCAACCGACGCGGAGGGGCGACCAGCGCCGTACCGGGAGCCGCGGCTGAATCTAGGCGATACGCCAGCTGGCTAGCGCGCTCCGGCGTTGCGACGACGCTAGAACCCAAGCGGAGCCATGGGTCGTTCAGGCGAAGCTAACAGCGCCCGGCTGTCCCGTCTCATCGAAGACGCGCTCGATGGCAGGTATTCGTAGGCGTGACGGAGTGTGCGGTAGCTACGATGCCGGCGAATGCAGGAAACCTGATCCGGAGGATTGACCGTGCTGGCGATCCGGGTGAAACAGGTCTTCGATGGTCGGCGGAGCGTGCCGGGTGCCGGCGTGGTCTTCCTCAACGGCGGTCGGATCATCGGCATCGAATCGACGACGGTGGACATCCCGCAGGGGTGCCGCGTCCTCGACCGGCCCACCGCGACTGTCCTACCGGGACTCATCGACGCGCACGTCCATCTTCTGGCCGATTCAGGGGTTGGGGCCCTTGAGCGGCTGGCCGACTATGCGGCTGACGACTGCGACCGGGTCATCGAAGAGACGCTTCGAGTGAACCTGTCCTCGGGCGTGACGACCGTGCGCGACCTCGGCGACCGCAACTATGCCGTTCTCGACTGGCGGTCCAAGCATACCGGCGCCGCGGTGCCCACCATTGTCGCGTCCGGCCCGCCGATCACCACACCGCGGGGGCACTGCGCGAACATGGGTGGCGAGGCCGCCGGTCCCGATGCCCTGCGCGTCGCCGTCCGTGAGCGGGCATCCCGGGGCGTCGATCTAGTCAAGATCATGGCCAGTGGTGGCGCCATGACTGCCGGGACATCGATGACCCGCGGCCAGTACGGTGTCGAGGATTTGGCGGTGGTCGTCGCGGAGGCACACGACGCCGGTCTGACCGTGACCGCCCACGCGCATCCGCTGGCCGCGATCCGCGACGCGATTGCGGCAGGGGTGGACGGCATCGAGCACTGCACGTTCATGACCGACACCGGAATGGACTTCGCGCCGGACGTGGTGGCCATGCTGGCCGAGCGCCAGATCGCCGTATGCCCGACCTTGGGGAGCCTGGGTGCGAACCCGCCGCCGCAACTGATGGAAATCCTGCGCATGTCCGGCCTGACCCAGGAAACGCGCAAACAGAAGATCGCCGCGCTGCGAGATGCCGGGGTGCGGCTCGTATCTGGCACGGACGGCGGCATCAACCCAGGCAAGCCACATGGAGTGCTCGCCCGCGCGATCGCGGACCTCGTCCAAGGTGGAATGGCACCCGCCGATGCACTGGCCTCCGCGACGTCAGTCGCTGCCGATGTGTGCGGACTGGGTCATCGCAAGGGGGAAATCCAGCCCGGCCACGACGCGGACCTTCTGATCGTCGACGGCGACCCGTTCACCGACATCGCCGCGCTAACGCGGGTATTGACGGTCGTCCTCAACGGCGAACCATTCTCGTAGCCGGCCGACGCATCCCGTGGGCATCATTCGGGGTTGGCGCAGGCCTGGGCTTTCGGCCCAGGGCGCCCCGACGTTGGCGATTTCACGAGCGACGAGCAGCGGAGAGCCGTGATCGTCCGTGCAAAGTTCGGGCGTTGTGTCGGCGGGCGTGGTCCTACGCCGCTTACCTGCACGGTTGGTGGCTGGTCGACGGTTGTTGTGGGTAAGTGTAGACCCGCTTGGCTGTACCAATGGCTGTACGGAACCTCGGTGTCCGTCGGCGAACGCGTCGCCGCGGGCATTGATGCGCTACCCTGGTGGCCGGTGTGCCGGGAAGCCTGGTCGGCGACGGATGTCTAGGTGCTAGGGGCACATCATGGTCGTCGATTGGGTGCTGGCTGCTGTTGGCCTGGTCCTGTTGACATTCGCGGCGGACCATCTGGTTCTCGGGTCGTCGCGGATCGCCGGGCGGCTGCGAATTAGTTCGGTCGTTGTTGGCGTTGTGGTGATCGGCCTTGGAACGAGCGCGCCGGAGTTTCTGGTGTCCGGTGTAGCCGCGGCTCGTGGCGACTCCGGCGTCGCGATCGGAAATATCGTCGGGTCTAACATTCTCAACCTGACTCTCATTCTGGGCGTCGCGTCGCTGGTCTCAGCAATCCGGGTGTCGTCGTCGGTGATCCGAAGAGAGGTCCGCCTCGCAGTCGTCGCGGTCGTCCTCTTCGCCATCGCGGCCTGGATCGGACTAACCGTGTGGACGGGGATCGGGCTGGCCATGGCAGCCTTGGTTGCCCTGTGGTTGTTGGTGTGGTGGGCGCGCCACGGGCGCAACCAGGAGCTCGGTGATGACGCTACGACGTTCACGGAATCGCCGGCCGTCGTGGACGTTCCCGTATCCCCATCGAGGCTGCCCACATGGTTCGAACCGATCCGTGCGTTACTTGGGCTCGCCGGGGTCCTTTGTGGGGCGCAGCTGCTGGTCGCCAACGCCTCGAGTATCGCGATGCGCCTTGGTGTATCGCAGATCGTCATCGGCCTGACCATCGTGGCGTTGGGTACTTCCATGCCCGAACTGGTCACGACGATCGCCGCACAACGTCGCGGCGAGTCAGACCTGGTGGTCGGAAACCTGTTCGGCAGCAACCTGTTCAACAGCCTCGCCGGCGGCGCCGTCATCGGCTTTGCCACAGGGACAGCGGCGCCGACCCGTCCAGGTCCGGAGCTGCTCGCGGTCATGGTCCTTACCGGTGTGCTTGCATGGGCGCTGCTGCGGCGAGGGCTACGGCTGACCAGGGTTGAGGGTGCGGTGCTGCTGGCCGTCTGTGTGCTCAGCCTGCCGCTGGTGCTGACGGCGTGATCAGACCGTGTGGTTTGACAACCAGGGCAGCCTATCGCCGCCGAGCGCCGGCTTCACCTGTCCGCGCGCGCCGGCGGCTAGGTTCCCAGGCACGGCCAGCAACGGAGGTTGAGGAATGAACGGTGCCGAACCCGCGATCGCGACTCACATTATTGCCAAGGAATACGGCGATGTTGCGGCCGTAGACGGCGTCGACCTTCGCGTCAATCCTGGCGAGATCTATGCGCTGCTTGGACTCAACGGGGCCGGCAAGACCACCCTCATCCGGATGCTGGTCGGAATGGTCCGGCCGACGAGTGGAAGCGCGAGCATCCTCGGCCATGACATTCGTCGGGCCACTGGCGATTTGTGGGCGAGCGTCGGATATCTGGTTGAGACACCGTCGGCCTATCCCGAACTCACCGTCGAGGAGAACCTCCGGCTGGCGTGGCGGCTGCGCCGGATGACCGACCCGGACCGAGTGCGGACTGTCGTCGAGGAGCTGGGCCTCACTCCGTACGCGGGGCGCCGTGCCCGAGACCTCTCACTCGGCAACACCCAACGCCTCGGCCTGGCCAAGGCGTTGCTGCACCGACCGCGCCTGCTGCTCCTCGACGAGCCCTCCAACGGGCTCGATCCCGCAGGTGTCGTTGAGATTCGTGACCTCTTACACGACCTCGCCCAACGTCACGGTGTCACCATTCTGCTATCGAGCCACATCCTCACCGAGGTCGCTCGACTCGCCGACCGGATCGGGATCATCCACCGTGGACGACTGATCGAAGAGGTCGACGCTCGCGGACTCCCCGCACGTCTCACCCGATCCCTGCTGGTGTCCACACGGCACAACGACACGGCCGTGGTCGCACTGCGCAACGCCGGCTACCAGCCCAGCTACCTGCACACTGACAGGATCATCCTCAACGAACCCGACGCCGTCGACCGCCCCGACGAGATCGCCACCCTACTGGTCGAGGCCGGTTGCCCTCCCACCCGTCTCCAGGTCGACGCTGAGGAACTCGAAACGTACTTCCTGCGCCGCGTCGGCGCTGACCGGATCGCACCATGACTGCCGCCATCAGTTCGGAGTGGCTTAAGCTTCGCCGCTCGCGGCTGTGGTGGATTACCATCCTAGCCACCACGGTCG
>JAHRHA010000245.1 GCA_020027875.1 Micromonosporaceae bacterium
GCGGGGCTATTGATGCGCACGTCGGGCACCCCCGCAAGCGCGGCGCGCAGCCGGTCGCGCAGTCCGGCCATCCGCGTGGCCGCTTCCTCGAAATCTCTGCCGATCAGCTCCGCCGCGGCGCCCAGCCCGGCAATCCCCGGCACGTTTTCGGTCCCCGGTCGGATGCCTTGTTCCTGGTCGCCTCCACCCAGCAGAGGGGTCAGGCGCACGCCTTTACGTACGTACAGGGCGCCGGCTCCCTTTGGCCCGTGGACCTTGTGCGCGGAGACCGACATGAGGTCGACTCCCCAGGCCCGCGGCCGAAGGGGGATCTTGCCCCATGCCTGCACGGCGTCGACGTGGAAGATGACCGGCGTACCCTTGCCCTGCCGCTGCTTGAGCGCCCGCCCGATCGCCTCGAGGGGCTGGATCGTGCCGATCTCGTTGTTGATCGCCATCACGGACACAAGGGCGGTGTCGGGGCGGAGGGCCTTGCCGACCTGCTCCGGGGTGACGCGCCCTGCGGGGTCGACCGGGAGCTCGGTGACCTCGAACCCCTCTCCGGCGAGGCGCCGGACCGGCGTCAGGACCGACGAGTGCTCGATCGCGTCGGTTACGATGTGCCGCCCCCTGGCGATCCCGGCAACGCCTCGAATGGCAAGAGTGTTGGACTCGGTTCCGCCGGAGGTGAATACGATCTCCCCGGAGGTGACTTCCAGGGTCAGGGCGACCGCCTCTCGGGCGGCCCGGACGACCCGCTCGGCGTCGAGCCCCTTGCGGTGGAGAGAGGAGGGGTTTCCGAAATTCGCAGTCAGCGCGCGGGTAATGGCCTCGACCACAGCCGGATGCGGCTTCGTTGTGGCCGCGTTGTCGAGATAGATCTCGGTCTTCATGAGTGTCTTCATGGTACCACTCCCGCCCTCCGAGCCTCAATTTCCAAGAAACTTCCATCGCTGTTTGTAACATTCCGCGTGGTCAATTGAGCGTGGACAGGAAGGAGTTAGGTACCAGTCGAATCTTCGATTCCGACCCGGCACGGCGATGCCGAATCCCATTGTCCCCAGCACCACACACAGCCGGTGATTTGCCAATAGCTGCGCTCACACGGGTGCGAATGTTACCGTGCGAATCCGGAGGAGGGTTCAGAGCATGAGAATGCTCAAGGCTGTCCTGGTCCTTCTCGCGTTGGGGACAGTGTCGGCGTTCGGTCAGACGGCGGGACCGTCCCAGGCCACCAACGAAACGCCTTCGCAATGGTTCGTGGAACTAACGGGGGCTCCCCAGGCCGACGTTGACGCGACCTTTACCGAGCAGCAGAAGGCGAACTACCGGGCTGCGCGCAGAGCCGAAAGAGATGCCTGGCGAGGCGCCGCCAGGGCTCGAGGACTGCAGTATCGTGAGTTGCAGGCCTACGACGTGCTTTGGAACGGTCTGGCAATTGAGATAACCCCCTCGCAGCTGTCGGTGCTTGGCCTCGTGCCGGGAACCAAGGACATCTACCCCGTGTTCGCGACAGCCAGGCCGGAGACGGCGCCCATGAACGAACCCGAACTCGTGAGCGCCCTCGCCATGACCGGCGCCGACGTAACGCAGAGCGAGCTCGGCTTCACCGGTGCCGGGATTCGCGTAGCTGTGATGGATACCGGCGTCGATTTCGACCACCCAGATCTCGGTGGGTGTTTTGGTCCGGCCTGCCGCGTGCAGGTTGGGTTCGATCTCGTCGGTGACGCCTTCAACTTCTCGGACACCACAGCCAGTATCCCCGTCAACCCCACGCCCGTGCCCGACCCATTTCCGGACGACTGTAACGGGCACGGCACCCACGTCGCGGGCATCGTCGGTGCGAACGGTACGGTGAAAGGTGTCGCGCCGGGAGTGACGTTTGGCGCCTATCGCGTTTTCGGGTGTGACGGCAACACCAGCACCGCGATCATGCTGAGCGCCATGGAGCGTATCCTGGTCGACGGCGCAGACGTGCTGAACATGAGCATCGGCTCAGCCTTCCAGTGGCCGCAGTACCCAACCGCCAGGGCGAGCGACCGGCTCGTCAACAAAGGCATCGTCGTCGTGGCATCGATCGGCAACAATGGCGCGAACGGCGTCTACGCCGCCGGCGCGCCGGGGCTGGGCAGCAAGGTCATCGGCGTCGCAAGTTACGACAACACCAACCAGAACTTTGCCTTGTTCAGAGTGTCTCCGGATGGTGCCGCTATCGGGTATGCGAATGCCACAGGCGCTCCGCCCGCGCCCCTGTCCGGCAGTCTGCCCATGTCCCGGACAGGCACGCCGACGAGTACCGCGGACGGCTGCTCAGCGCTCGCACCCGGAAGTCTCGCCGGCACAGCGGTGTTGATCCGCCGCGGGACATGCTCTTTCCGGCTCAAGACGTTCAATGCGCAGGCGGCGGGCGCCAGCGCGGTCGTCTTATACAACAATGTCGCCGGGCGTGTCAGCCCCACGGTCGCCGGGACAGACCCGCCTGGCGCCGTGCTGATTCCTGTCGTCGCAGTGTCGGACGCCGAGGGCGTCCTGATCAACGGCCGGATCGCGGCAGGGCCAACGACGCTGACCTGGACCAACGAGAGCTTCAGCGCTCCCAACCCGACCGGCGGCCGCATTTCCACGTTCAGTTCCTTTGGCCTCTCGCCGGACCTCGCGATCAAGCCCGACATCGGCGCGCCCGGTGGGTTGATCCGGTCGACATACCCTATCGAGAAAGGTTCCTTCACGACCATCAGCGGGACGTCGATGTCGTCGCCTCACGTTGCCGGGGGTGTCGCCCTGCTCCTCCAGGCGCGACCGAAGACTTCCGCACAGGACGTCCGGACGATTCTCCAGAATAGCGCCGATCCGAACATCCGGGTCGGGACGCCTGCGGGGCTGGACAACGTCCATCGCCAGGGCGCGGGGATGCTCGATATTGACGACGCAATTTTGTCCATGAGTACGATTGAGCCTGCGAAGCTGGCGCTCGGGGAGAGTCAGTCAGGTCCTGCCGTGCGGACGTTGCGGATCAAAAACAGTGCCGCCACATCTGTCACCTACGCACTTTCACACCAGCCCGCGCTGGGTACGCACGGGAGCACGTTCGTGCCCGCGTTCAATAATTCGGCCGCGACCGTGGCCTTCAGTACCGCCAGCCTGACACTGCTGGCCAAGACGGCCGGGACCGTGAACGTTACCATCACGCCGCCCGCCACGCCTCTCGGCGGTCAATATGGCGGGTATCTGGTCATCTCCGGCGGGGGGCAGACCTTCCGTGTGCCCTACGGTGGTTTCATTGGCGACTACCAGTCCATTCAGGTGCTGCAGCCGCTCGCTTTTGGCTTCCCTTGGTTGGCCAGGCTGGTTGGAACCACATTCTTTAATCAACCTGCGGGTGCAACTTATACGCTGGCCTCCGGCGACGTGCCCTACGTCCTCGTCCACCTGGGCCATCAGTCGCGGAGACTGCGGCTTGAAGTGTTCGAATCCGGCACCGGAAAGTCTTGGCACCGGGCCTTTGAACTAAATTACGCGCCACGAAACACTGCGAACGGGCCCAACGCCGCAAACAACCCATTCTTCTTCGCCCTCCCCTGGAACGGCACAACGATGGGTGGAAACAAGACGTACACTGTTCCTGATGGGCAGTACGTGATCAGATTGACCATCGTGAAGGCACTGGCGGAAGACGGCAATCCTGCTCACATGGAGACCTGGACTTCGCCTGTCATAACGATCGACAGACCGTAACGGAAGGATTCGGGCAGCCTTCGAGGGCCGGACACGTGTCCGGCCCTCGCACTTTTTTGGGTGCGGCGATTGACAGACCAGGGGAGCCTATGATATAAACTGCGCCAACAAGGATAGAATAATTGTGGGCCACGAAGCCCCGCACGCGCGGGGCTTCTGTCATTGTGGGCCGGGACGCCTCTGACCGAGGCGTCTTTTTCATTTCTGCACAGGGAGGAACGAATGAACTCCGCGGATACCGCCTGGATGCTCGTCGCCACTGCCCTCGTGCTCCTGATGACCCCGGCGCTGGGTTTCTTCTACGGAGGCCTGGTGCGCGCAAAAAATGCCCTCAATACGATGATGATGAGCTTCGCCGCCCTGGGCTGCGTCGCGATTGCGTGGGCGCTGGCCGGGTACTCGCTGGCGTTTGCACCCGGATCCGCCTGGCTGGGGGATCTTTCCCGGGTGTTCCTTCGGGGAGTCGGATTGACGCCCAATGGCTCGATACCGCACGTCCTTTTCATGGCGTACCAGGGCACCTTCGCCATCATCACCGCGGCGCTCATCTCAGGGGCGATCGTCGAGCGAATGCAGTTCCGCGCCTACCTCATCTTCCTCACCCTGTGGAGCGTGCTGATCTACGCGCCGATTGCGCACTGGGTCTGGGGAGGAGGGTGGCTGGCCAAACTCGGCGCACTCGACTTTGCCGGAGGGACCGTCGTGCACGTGAACGCGGGCGTGGCGGCGGTGGTCGCCGCGCTCATCCTCGGGCCGCGCAAGGATTACGCGCGTCAGGCGAT
Source organism: Micromonosporaceae bacterium (assembly GCA_020027875.1). Taxonomy (GTDB): domain Bacteria; phylum Actinomycetota; class Actinomycetes; order Mycobacteriales; family Micromonosporaceae; genus JAXIPB01. The sequence continues at coordinate 4,497 of JAHRHA010000245.1, forward strand.
CCTGCCCCACAGCGTGCCGTTTACCCTCCTGGGCGCGGGGCTACTGTGGTTCGGCTGGTTCGGGTTCAATGCCGGAAGCGCGCTGGGCGCGAACGCCCTTGCCGCCCTGGCATTCGTCAACACTATGCTGGCTCCCGCGGCCACGCTCGTCGTGTGGACGCTGCTCGATCTTCGTCGCGGAGGGAAGGTGACCGCGGTGGGGGCCGCCACCGCGGTTGTTGTTGGGCTTGTCGCCGTAACCCCGGCCGCCGGCTTCATTAGTCCAATCGCTGCGATCGCGCTCGGCGGCATCGCCGCCATCCCCAGTTATTATTGCGTGCTCTGGCGTCCGCGCACCCGGCTGGATGATTCGCTGGACGTGCTGGCCGCGCATGGCATCGGGGGGACGGTCGGCGCGATCCTGACGGGAGTGCTGGCGCAGAAGGTTTGGAACGGGGTGGCCAACGGTTTGCTGTTCGGCGCACCGATGCAGCTTGCCGTACAGATTGTGGGAATCGCGGCGGCCGCGGCCTACAGCGCAGCAGGAA
>JAHRHA010000042.1 GCA_020027875.1 Micromonosporaceae bacterium
ACAACGGGCCTCGTGCCCGTTCTACCCGACCGGCCGGAGCCCTGCATCCCACCGCAACCACCACGACATGCTCGTCGGGCTGGGGCGAAGCCCCGTTAGGGCTTCTCGAGGCGAGCCCGGACCTGGCCCTCGGCGGTTCGGCGCGCCTCGGCCACGCTTGAGGCATGCGAGGTGTACGCGACCGACCCGGACGGGGCGACGATCGCGACGTGCCATCGCATGTGCGGGCGTTCGGCAGTCTGTGGTTGCCTCACGCGGGCATACCAGTCGCCCGCCCGCGGGGCGAAGGTCGCGACCGGGCCGTCGACCGTCCATCCGGGCCGAGCGGCTAGTGCGTCGAGATCCTCGGCCACTCACCGACGCTAGCGCCGTTAGTGGACACTCGAGGCTGGCCAAGTGGAGGGTAGCCCGATGGTGAATAGACCCACTCAAATTGACCAATAGCGATTTCCTGTTTCATGTCTGGCACGTCCTGGCGGCAGGATGTGGTGTCGCTGCTGTCTGGACCATGGTGGTGGGCGAGTGGGGCTGGAACCTTGGTTGGGTCGTGGGCTCACTCGCCCTTTCCGCTCACGCCAGGCTGGAACGGTTTGGTGGTCATAAAACATCAAGGAGGGGTGGAGGTTCCATGAAAGAGGATCAGTCGCCGGCTCGGTGCCACCACAGGTCGATGTAGACGACGCGGGCGGCGCGGCTCCAGGCTGGCATGCCAGGCCCGATGGCGCTCGGCCCATTCGAGAACGTGCGAGCACGTTTCGAGGCGCGCCAGACCCCGCTGGCTGACCGCCAACCCCTCCGGCAACACCTGGCGATCGTCCATGTGTACGACTCTATCGCGCGTCCGGCCGTGCAAGCCAGCGACACGCCGGAGATCTTCGCGAGTCCACTGTGGTGAGTCAGCCTCCGAACGTACAAGCGACTGCATCTCCCGCATCGGCGAGAGCATCGCCCGCCGCGAACGCTGTCCTCGTCAGTCGGGAACGAACGCAACGCCATCCGGTGGCTCGTCTGTTGGCGACCCGAACCGAATGCGATGCCCCGTCCGGATCGCGGACATTCATTTCCCGTACGCCCCACTCGAAGTTCGTGGGAGGCTGCCGCACGTCTGCGCCACGGTCCCTGAGCCCGATGTAGAGCGCGTCGACATCGTCAACGTCGATGGCGATCCATGTCCCGGGTTTGCCCTGGTAGTCCTTGCAGAGGTAGATCTCGAATCTTCCGGCGGTCACGCACGCGAATGCAGTCGGTTCACCCCAGCACCACGAAAGCTCGAAGCCGAGCTTCTCGACGTAGTACGCGATGCTCACGTCAACATCACCGACGCTGAGAATCGGCTTCACGGCCTCGATCTTCACCATGCAAACACTCCTCCGTTCAGCATAGGAGGCAGACCGAATATCGGGAACAATGCCTTGCCTACTCTTGAGCTGGCGTTCGGCGGAAGCAAACTAGGTGCCCGCCTCTGACGGCGAAGGAGGGCGAGGTGTCAGACCGCCACCAGCAGAAGCGATCCACGATGGCGGCCAACCTGGAGGCCGAGTCCGGCCGAACGGTCGAGGATAGGGTCGCCTTCGCTCTGGTTGTCCAGCGCGAACCTTATCCGTCCGTCACGGATGACGATGTCGCCGAGAGCGTCAAAGGGGTACGGACCGAACTGGTCCTCCAGGAAGTCCGCGTGCCCGCTCGGTCCTGAGTCTCAACGCGCGTCCCCGTCAACGCCACCGTTGTGCCCCATGGACCTTAGCTGGCTGGCTCGGCGCCTTTGAAGCTGCTGCGCAGAAGCGCCACGCCCAGACAAATGACACCCACCGTGAGGCTGCCGGCGCCCAGCCAGAGCACCAAGATGAGCCCGTTCGGTTCGGTGCGACCGGCGCCCATCGAGGACACGAAGAATCCGGCCGACATCAAGATGGCGGCGAGGGGTATGGCGAGGCGAGCGATGTAGCCGAGGACGCCGCGCAGGCTGGTGGCGTCCGCCAGGATGAGGGCGACGAGGCTCAGCGTGACCAGCACGCCAGCGTGGGCGTGCCCGGCCCGGGAGAATGCGACCTGGAAATCGGTGAGTTCTACCTGCCCGCTGGCTACCCGCGTCAGATAGAAACCTCCGAACTCGATGGTCACGATGGCGAGCAGCAGGAGACCGCCGATCCGGCGCGATTCACGGGAAAGCTGCATTGTTTGCATGCGATGACTCCTCGGGACACGACGTTGTGACCTCCCATTGTGATAGGTCGCATGGCAGGTGGCAACCCTCGCCATGATCTCACTCGGTCACTAGGCAGAAGGGCTTGCTGGCGGGGTCGGCGAACACGCGGAAGGTCTTGCCACCACCCTCCAGTCTGGTGGCTCCGATCGCCCGCACGGCCGCCTCGCCGGCGTCGAGGTCGTCGACTGCGATGTCGAGGTGGAACTGCTGTGGGTAGGCCGGGTCGGGCCATCTCGGCGCCGTGTAGTCGGCGACCTGCTGGAACAGCACCGGCTGCTCGCCGTCGTTGCCGATCATCGCCACTCCGTCGACCTCGCAGCGGGGATTACACACCGTCGTTCCATCCAACGGCCGCGCTCTTAACGTCTGCACAGGTTAGTCACGGGGCTTTTGCAGCCAGGCCGAGCATGGTCGGGGGCAGACGACCCGCACACGCGGGTCCCGTCGGAGGGAAGTACCACTATGGACGAGACTCAGACGAACGCGCCCGGCCAACGGCGCCGTCGGCTCGCCTGGGCCGCCGGACTGCTCGCCGCCGGTGCTGTGGGAGGCGCGCTGTTCGCCATTGCGATGCCGGCCGGCGCGGACACCACGAATAGCACCTCCGCGGCGCCGAGCGCCGCGTCGTCGGGCCAGGCCCGCGGCAGTGGCGGTCAGCGCGCCGGGGAGACGCTGCTCACGGGGACCGACGCCGAGAAGGCAAAGGCGGCTGCCTTGCAGGCTGTGCCTGGGGCAACCGTGGACCGAGTTGAGACAGACGCGGACGGGGCGGTGTACGAGGCGCATGTCACGAAGTCCGACGGCACGAAGGCCACCGTCAAGTTCGACAAGGACTTCGCCGTGACCGGCGTGGAGGAAGGTAACGGAATGGGGGCGGCGCCGAAGGCCTCGCCAACCAACTAGGCCGCCTCCGGTCGCGCCCCCGGTCGGCCGCCTGGCTTTGTCCCCCCACCTCTCCACAGAGCCCCGGCGTTCGACCGGTGGCGCCGCCCATCGGGCCGTAGCCTGAAGCGATGACGTGTTGGGCCGGGCGATGAGGTAGAACCCGTGCGGCTGGGCGGTTCGCGACCAGCCCAGTCAACGACGCGTTGGTTGGGGGTTGGGCGTGGGCAGGATGCAAGCAGCCGGTAGCACCATTGGCAACGCGACCACCCGACTCACCGAACTCTCCCTCACGGTGGCTGGCCTGTGGCACTTCCTCGCGAGCGGCGACGGCTCCGAGTCGGAGGTTGTCTTCCTGCTGGCCTGGAACGCCGTGACGATCGTCTACCTGGTCGTCGGCGGCTGGCGGGTGCGCCGGCGAGCCGGTCGGGGACCACCCCAGCCTGGCAAGGCCCCGGGGTGGTCGACCAAGCTGCGCGGCCAACGGGCGAGCTTCCTGTTCACCGTGGCCGCGAGCGTGACCGGGCTCACTGCGGCGTTGGATGTTCTCTCCAACAAGCAGTTCGGCGAGTTGGCGCCGTTGACCAATGGTCTGGGCGCGACGACGGTGATCTGTGCCTGGCTTCTTCTGCACGTCGGCTACGCCCGCTACTACGCCGCATGGAACGACGATGCGCAGACCCAGGGGATCCGATTTCCCGGCTGTGACGATCCCGGGTTCGTCGAGTACCTCTACTTCTCCGTCACGATCGGGGTGTCCTTCGCCGCCTCCGATGTCCAGATCCGCAACCGTGCCCTGCGCTGGCATGTCCTCGTCCACAGCGTGGTCAGCTTCTTCTACAACGCGCTCGTGCTGGCCACCGCCGTCCGCGTCGTCACTGGCGCGTAGTAAACCCAACGCCGGGGCCGGGTCCTACTGGCAGACGACCCCGCCCTCCGCCCAGTCGCGGGCGTTTGTCGCGCCCGGAATGGCGAGTATGGTGGTGCGTTGCTGAGTAAGATCCTCTATGGACAGTCGGGACAACGTCCATGCCTGCGGTGCCGGCAGTCCCGGTGTCGTGCTCGGGCTGATGCTCACGAACCGTCCCGCCTCGGTGTCTATGTTGCACTTGCCCGACGTGCCGGGCAAATCACCGGTGAAGGTCGCGGCTGCCTGTTGCAGCATCGCGAGGTCATCGAGCTTGTCCGGTCGGGACTGGGTGAGCGGTGGGACGAGGCCCTCGACGACCTTGCGGGGCTCGACGGCAGCCACCTCTGAGTAGTGATTGTCGATCATGAGGAAGACAGGCACTATCGTGGCGTTGGCCGCGACGGCGTTGTGGACGGCGATTAGCCGCTCGAGCTTCAACCACAGCGCGAGGAGCATGCCGACCCCGGTGTTCTCGGCGTATCCACCGTCGACGATCGCCGTGCGGGTCGCCTTGTCTGCCTCTGTGGAACATCCGTAGAGCTGCCCGGACGGCGACACGTACGGGAATCGGCCAGACAGTAGCGCGGCGCTGGCGTTGGTCAGGCTCGATGGGGTCGAACTGTCGGTCGGTCCACAGAGGAAGTCGATCAGCTCGGACGTGACTGGACCGTCGGTCTGTGCCTCGCCGACCCGCATCGTGGTGCAGCCGCTGCCGTCGGCACGCCCCGCGCTGTCGGTGAGTCTCACCGCGCTGACGTTCAGCCGGCACCCACTCTCTACCTGGGTTCCGGTGAGCATGAGCACCGGACGATGCCCGCCGAGGCCCCAGGTGCCAGCAAAGAAGTCGTCACCCATGCTGGGCATGTGACGGGTCCAGCTGTCCTCGAGCCGTGCGGCGCGGTCGGCGCCGCCGAAGCCGACAAAGCCCCGGGCCAGGTCGACGCTGAGCATCCAGGTCAGCGGATCTGTGAGGAAGTCTGGGCGTCCAACCTGCTCCTCGTACCAGTCCTTGCTGCGGGCTGGCGTCGCGTCGAGCCCCGCGCTGTACGCGACGAGGCCGAGGCTGCCGCCGGATGCTCCGCCCATCGCGAAGATGCGGTCGGACGGTGCGGCGTCGCAGCCCGACACCTGTGTCGACCGGGACGACCCGAACAGCTCGCTCAGTGTGGACGCCGTCCAATAGGCCCCGCGCAAACCACCGCCGGGCGCCGCCACGAGGAACAATGGCACCTGCCGGTCCTCGTCTCCGGCGCCGGCGCAGTTGGCACTGGCCCAGGCGGCGAAGGCGCCGGTGAGGTCCAGCCCCGGGCGTTTGCCGTCGCGGGCGATCTCGCTCGGTAACGTGCCATCGCGGCGTACCGCGTGTCCGGAGCCGTCGTTGAAGAGGAAACTCGCCACGAGCAGGTCAACCACCAGAAGCGTCGCGACGGGCAGCCGGGTGAAGCCCACTAGGAGCAGGCCGGGAGGTGCGGTGTGCCGCTCCGACCACAACTGAGCCTCGCCGAGCAGCAACATCATCGTGGCCAGAAAGACCGGCACCACGAGGAACACGCTGACGAGCGGCACATGCAGCACGGCACCGAAGTAACTGAAGACCGCGAGTCCAAGCACCAGTCCCGCCACATAGAGGTACTTGCGTTCGCGCGTGTCCAGTTTGTCCTTCCCGGTGCCGTCCCACGCACGCAGCAGCACATACAGGCCGACCGCCGCGAGCGGTGGTCCGATGATCGCAATCGCGAGGACGGTAAACGCACGCATCGCAAGCTGTGAACCGCCGTCACCGTTGACCACCAGGACCGGTAGCACCGGCGCGTACGCCACCGCGCCCAACATGAGCAGGGTCACCGGCGATGCGATCGCCAGAATGCGCACGACGCGGCGCGCTGCAACGATCTTAACGAGGTCCATCGGTTGCGCGTCCTGTTGGCGTGAGTCCGCCGCCTTATCCTTGATCTTTTCTTGATTGACATTATTCGTGGCTCGGGTGCCCCAGAGGAGGCCGAGCACGAGTACGGCCGAGGAGAGCACGCTGATCGCGAACAACTCCGTCAGCCCCCGCCACCAGGCCAGGAGTCCCGACCCGACCGCGACGGCCAGCAGCCACGCCCACCAGCGGACCGGCTTGTCGGCCCGGCCGCTGTGGTCTGCCAGCACGACCCGGCGGGCGACGAGCCACACGGTCAGGCCTAACAGCAGGCTGCCGACGAACGCGAGGCCACCGCCGGCCAGCGCCCAGCCGTCGTCAGCCCACCGCCGGGCTAGGTCCACGGCCTGGCCAGTGGCGTCGGCGAGCAGCAGAACGACGAACAATGCGGTAGCCACCAGGGGGACGCGCAAGCGCCACAATGACCATAGACTCCGCCATAGCCAGGTGCGCAGCAAGGTGGAGTCGAGGAGGAGAACGACGAGCACCGCGACGAAGGCACCGATAAGGGCGAACTTCATCGTAGTCGCGGTCCACGACCCGATGATGAGACCGTTGTCGACATCGTGGCCACGGAGCGCGCGGTCCACCAGTACCCAGCGAAGTCCGTTCTCGGCCAGGTCCGCGAACGCGGCAAATGGAACCAGAATCCAAGCGAGCCGCCAATGTGCGAACCTGCGCAGCACCGTCAGGTTGACGGGCACGTCCTTCAGGACTGGAGGCTGGTGACGACGAACCCGTCGCCAGCATTGCAGTAACAGGATCGAGTACGCGACCACGAGCGAGACGTCCAGCCAGGTGTACGCCAGGGCCGTCCACGAGATCACGCGGTGGGAGCCCGTGGCAGCATGCCAGGTCTCTAGCAGCGCTTTCGTGTCGGCCACGACATCGAGACTCAACCCGCTGGCCAGCGACTCCATGCCTCCGCTCGCCGCGCCGGAGACCTGTACCTCCGCCAGGAGCCCGCCGAGGCTGCGTAGCGCCAGCCACAGCGTGATGGCCAGCACCAGCCACGCCAGCAACGCCGGCGTTTTGGGCTCATTGTGCGTCGACAGAACCGGATCAACTTCTCTGACGGATGCGGTGGGCTCGGCCACTGGTGCCTCCTTGCGCTACCGGCTTCGGGTTAACTCCGGACGGACTGGCTGGGCTCAGTGTCGCGGCATCGGAGACACCTACCATCAGCCGACCGTACGAAAATGTGGCCGCAAACGGTGAAGCCGGTCACTGGCCGCCCAGGGCCGTATCGTCATAGGTAGCGCAAGCTCCACATCAGACGGAGTGACCTCGGGAGACGCGGCGCCACATCGCCGGCTATCCACGCGAGGCACACCCGCCTCGATCTTGTCAACCGCGGTCCGGGGCGCCGACCATCATTCATCTCAATGGGGTGAGGGCGCCTCACCCTGGCCCCGCGAATCATTGCGCCAAGGGGTGAGCAGGCCGTGGCAATCACGTTAAGCGCCACCTCGGAGAGGACGAGGAGGAGGCTGAGGGACCGCCGGCTGGGAGCGGGGGGAGGTCCCCGAAACCTACCCGTTCGGCGTGTGAGTGCGGGATCGGTGATGTTCGCCCGCGGGATAGCGGACACGACGGAGGAGAATCGCGTGACCGTGTTGACCGTCAACGCCGGCTCGCACAGCTTGCATCTGGCCGACGTTGACGGCGACATCATCTCAGCTCGGCTGGATCGGTCCGACCCGCCCGGGTCGGCCGAGGTCGCCCAGGCGGTGGACGAATTTCTCGTCCGCCACGAGCCACCGGAGGCGGTTGGGCATCGACTCGTCCACGGCGGGGACGTGTTACGTCGAGCCGCGGTTGCGAACGACGAGCTCCGCAAAGCACTGGACCGCGTCGCCGGCCTTGCGCCCCTGCACGTACCAGTCGCGCTGAGCCTGCTCGACCGGCTGCGGCAGCGCCTGCCCAACGTGCCCCATGTGCTGTGCCCAGATACGGCATTCCATGCTGACCTTCCTGACGCGGCCGCCACGTATGCGCTGCCGGCGTCGTGGCGGTCGCTGTGGGGGCTGCGCCGCTATGGTTTCCACGGCTTGTCCTACGCCTGGGCCACCCGACGTGCTGCCAAGCTGCTCGGCCGCGACGTGGCCGACGTACAGATGGTGCTGACCCATCTCGGTGGCGGCAGCTCAGTGTGCGCCGTCAAGTCGGGACGCAGCGTCGACACGTCGATGGGTTTCACTCCGCTTGACGGCGTACCGATGAGCACTCGGTCGGGGGCGGTGGATCCGGGCATGCTGATCTGGTTGCTCGAGGGCGGCCGGCTGTCCCTCAGCGAGCTTGCGGACGGTCTCAATCAACAGTCCGGACTGCTCGGGCTCTCCGCCGGGCGATCGAACGACACCCGGGACCTGGTGGCCGCGGCATCTGATGATCCGACCGCCGCGCTGGCGCTCGACGTGTTTGTCCACGGAGTACGGCGGGAGATCGCAGCCGCGGCGACCAGCCTCGACCGGCTGGATGCCGTCGTGTTCACCGGCGAGATCGGCTGGGATCAACCGGAGGTGCGCCATGGCGTCTGCTCAGGGCTGCGCCAGCTCGGTGTTCCTGTCCCGGACCGCGGCAACCGGGCCGACGACGGGCCGGTGAGCCCGAACGACGCAACCGTGACCGTTCTGGTCGTGGAACCGAGGGAGGAACTGGAGATCGCTACCGAGACCCTGACCGTGCTGAAGAATGTATAGCCAACACCGACATCACGACCTGCGTGCTACGGCTCGCAGACGACCACTGGCGGCGACCGGCGGGTGGCCAGCACCGATCCGATCAGGATCAGCGCGAACCCAATCCCAATGCCCACCGTGAGCGGTTCGCCGAGCAAGGCAACGCCAAGCGCGACGGCGACCGCCGGGTTGATGTAGGTGATCACCGTGGCTCGGACCGGGCCGACCTCGTCGATGAGGGCGAAGAACAGCAGGAACGCCACGGCGGTGCAGAGCACGGCGAGCACCAAGACGGCCGCGATCGCCTCGGCCGGTGGCCAATGACGTGGCAGCTGGGCCACGCCCGGGATCACGTACGCGGCGGCGGTGAGTACCAGCGACGCCGCGACCACGCCGAGACCCGGCAGTTCCGACAGGTATCCGGCGAGGATGAACGGACCGACGGCGTACCCGGTCGCGACTACAGCCATCTGCAGCAGCGCTCCGACATCACCTCGGCCGAGATCGAGACCCACCAAGGCTGCGACGCCTGCCACGCCGATGAGGAGGCCGAGCACCCGGCGCCAGTCGATCCGGTCGGTCCTGGTGATCCAGCCGAGCAGGGCGCCGATGAGCGGTACAGCGGCGAGGAGCAAGCCGGCGAGCGAGCTGCTGAGGCGTTGCTCGGCCTTTGCCAGAAACAGCCACGGGATGGCCAACTCGGCCGCTGTGTAGGCCAACAGCGGCTTCCAGTAGGGCAACAGGGGACGCAGCTGCGCTCGGGCCAACGCCACCGGCACGAGCAGCAGCGCGGCCACAGTCGTGCGCATGAACACCAACGACGCAGGTGTCAGGCTCTCCACGGCCACCTTGATGAACAGGTACGGCACACCCCAGATCACGCCCATCGCAAGGAACAGCACCCACCCGCGCCGTGACATCGGCTCTCCTCTCCTTGCTCCTGGACGCTCGGGCCCGACCGTACCGTGCCCTCATGCTGCGGACGTCTGCTCTTCGCAGGAGATCGCTGCGCGGTCGAAGCAAGCATGCACTACGGCATGGCCGCCCTGACTGACGTCATCCGCCACTTGCCGGACACACGGCCTGAACCGTGGTTTTACCGTCACGAGATGAGGCAGTTTCAGCTCGAGTGATTGTCAATAGACGGCCGTGGTTGCGCTGCGCACCAGGACCACTGCTCCAGCGTTTAGCCGGTGGCGGGCGATGTGGCCCGCGTCCCTGCCTACGCCGCGCCGGGTGGGCACCTCGTCGCCCTCAGCCAACCGGAGGAGCTCGCCCGCAGGCTCGAGGCCTACCGCATTCATGTCCAGCGTCGCTAAGACACGAGCTCGGGCGGTCAGGCGGTGAGGAGCGTGTCGAGCTTGGTGAAGGAGCTCTCCCACCCCTCGCGGGTCATGTCCAGCATCTCCTGGGTGAACGGGCCCTGCCGCAGCACGAGCCGGGTCTTGCCGCCCTCGTCGTAGAGCTCAATCCTGAGTTGCAGTCCTTCGGATTCCTCGACGCCGACGAGCAGTTCGTTCTCGATGACCTCGGTGAGCGTCGCGATGATCGGCGACCTCTCAGTCGGATCGTCATCATTGACCATTGTCAAGCGGTAGGGCCCGCCGACCTTGGCGTCGACCTCGACGGTGTCGCGGGGCACCGAGAACCCGACCGGACCGAACCACTGTGAAAGCTGGTCGGGGTCGGTAAAGGCACGGTAGACCAGTTTCCGCGGCGCATCGAACGTGCGGGTGATGACCAGTTCCTTGTTGGCGGCCTTGTCATTCATGACGCTGTCCCCTTCTCGAGTGTGCTGTCGGATGGCTCCTGTCGGATTCGCCGCAGGTGGGCGTCGAGCCGGTCGAAGTTGATGTCCCAGAAGCGTCGGTAGGGCTCCATCCAGTTGGTGACCTCCCGTAGCGGCTCGCCCTGCAGGCTGCTCGACCGCCACCGGGCCGCGCGGCTTCGCGCGATCAGCCCGGCCTTCTCTAGCACCTTCAGGTGTCGTGAGATCGCGGGAAGGCTGATGGTGAACGGCTCGGCCAGCTCCGTCACGGTGGCGTCCCCCTCGGCGAGCCGGGCCAGGATCGCCCGGCGAGTCGGGTCCGCTAGCGCCGCGAAGATCGTGCTGAGCCGATCATGTGCCATCCCATTTAACCTCGCTGTTAATTAACAGGCGCGTTAAACATAAGAGGAGTCCAACAGCCTGTCAAGCGCTTCCGCCGATTTAACATCGCCGGCGGCGGTGGCGGCCGCCATGATTAGCGGCCTGCTCGTAGGCCTGGTCTGCGGCGTACCCGCCGGAATGCTCGTCGCGAACGTCCGGCGAAGCTGGGTCGACGTCGGGACGGCCAAGAAGGCGGTGCCGGTGGCACGCAAGGGCGCGTGGGGGCGTACCCGCGAGGCCTTCTGCTGTACTTCCTGCTCGTGATCGCGGTCGCGCTGGCGCTCGGGGCCGCGCGAACGGCGGTTAGGTCGCTCCCTCCGAGGCCCCCGCGCCCACCAGGACCCAACAGGCGACGAGCCCAACGACCAGCGCCGCCGCGAGCGGCAGTGCCCACGGCGTGGCGATCGTGGCGAGGACAACGGCCGCGGTCACGGGAAAGGCCGCCGACGCGACCGGGGCCGGGCGCTGCGGTCGTACATGAAGAAGCCACACGCAGACGAGGAAGACGGCCACCGGTACCGCAACGGCGGCCGCGACCGTCGTCGCGGATGCGTGGCCGATGTGCGTGTCACGATCCACCACGACCGCAATGCCGGCGCCCACGGCGGCCGCAGACGAGAAGATCAGATAGTGACCGTACCCCCAGCGGAAACCCTCCCTATTGGACCGGAGGAACCGCTCGGCGTGCTGGTCGAAGTAGAGCCACCACATGCCGAACACGATGACCAACCCGCAACCGGCCACCGCGAGCAGCGTGCGAGCCCCCGCACCGGCGTCGAGGCCGGTCTTGACCGCCATCGATGCGGCGAGCACCGTCTCGCCGAGCACGATGAGCGTGAACAGGCCGTACCGCTCGGCGATGTGGCGGGGATGCCACGGCGTCTCGTGGGCTCGCTCCGCCCAGATCGGCACTGAAAGCTCGGCCGCCGCCAGAACGAGGAAGCCCGGCAGGAACCAACTGCCCGGCAGGGCGACGAGTGCGGCCCAGCCGACCATGCACGACGTGACGCCGACGGCGAAGCGTTGCGCGGTGCGGCGGCCGGCCGGATCGCCCGCGGCCACCCGCAGCCACTGTGTCACCAGGCCCACGCGCATCACCGCATACCCGATGACGATGATCGTAAAGTCCTTCTCGTCGAAGGCTCGAGGCACCCCGGCGGCGAGAATCAGTCCACCCGCGATCTGTACGAAGGTGGTCAGCCGGTACACGATGTCGTCGCAGTCGTACGCGGAGGCGAACCAGGTGAAGTTCATCCAGGCCCACCAGATGCCGAAGAACACGATGAGGTACGCGATGACGCCGTGCCCTACATGGTCTTCGCTGATGGCGTGGTGCAGCCGGTCGGAGACCGCCGCGACGGCGACGACGAAGCAGAGATCGAACAGCAGCTCCAACGGTGTCGCCGCGCGGTGGACCTCGCGCACGTCGCGCGGGCGCATCGGACCCGCCCACGTCCGACGCGGCCGGTTAGCCCTCTCGGTCATTGCGCCATGTTATGGCTCAGCTGAAGGGAGTCTTGGGCCGCTCCTGTAGCACGCCGTCGACGAAGAGATCCACGTGCTCGTTGTAGAAGCTGGCCAGGCCGGCGACCTTCTGGCTCTCCGGCAGCGGGCTGCGGTAGATCCAGATGAAGTCCTCGTAGATACGCCCATTGACCTCAATGGACCAGTAGCCCGCGGTTCCCTTGTACGGGCAGTGCGTCGCTCGGTCGGAGGGGTGCAACAGGTCCATGCGTAGATCTGTGAGCGGCAGGTAATAGCGCGGCGGGAGGCCGGTCTCGAACAGGATGTGCGGGCGCCACGACTCGGCGATCACCTCGCCGTCAAGCTCTACTCTGACGTGGCGGCTGCTCGCGAGGATATCGACGCGGCTATATGGATCGCGCGGGTGTGTATAGACGGGTTCGTCCTCCTCCAGCCACTCGTCCATGGCGCCCCAGTCGATGCGTACGGCATCCCGCAGCTCCTCCATCGGCGAGTCTCGATATTGAAGGGCCGCGCCGTCAGCGGTACGCCCTTTCACTGTGACGTCGAAGACCTCGCCGGTTCCCCGACTCGGTGAGCGTTCGGTGGCTCCGGTGGCGGTGAGGCTCGCCTTCACGTCGCGCGCCGGGATGTAGTACGTCGGGTAGTAAGGCTTCTCCCATACCAGCAGCGGCTGGGTCGTGTCGGCGACGAGCTCACCGCCCAGATAGATCCGGACCCGCTTGCGGCTTGGTTCGACCCGAACGCGGCCTCGGGCAGTGTGCTCCGGCGCGGTCGGGGTCTGCGTCTCGGTCATCGTCTCCCCCTCTCCTCTTGTGGCAACAGATCGCGCGAGGGAGGCCTTCCCGCGTACGACATGATCCAGACGTTGATGGTCTCGAATCCCATCGACGTTGTAACCTCCCAGCCCGCCCGTCGGTAGACGTCGACGTTGTACGGATTGGTGGTCTCGAGGTACGCGGGCAGGTCGTCCGCCGCGGCGCGCCGGAGGCCCGCCGCCATCACCGCCCTCCCCCACCGTCGACCCGCGAAGTTCGGGTGGGTTGCGAGCACGCCGAGGTACCAGTGTGGGGAGGTCGGCAGGGCCGGATGGACGGCCGCCTCGTAGGCGTCGAGGCGAGCGAGGGTGTCTGTCGGCAGGTCGAGCGGCGGTGTCTCGACCCGCGAATCGCCCCGGGGCGGAGACGGTGCATCCCACATCGCGACCGATGCCCCGCCGTCGACAATCCGCACTGCGTCGCGGAGAACCCGGCGGTCGAAGAGGTACCCGGCGAACGTCGCCGCCTGGTCATCGAATGAGGCGTCGTCCTGGAAGAAGAACCGGAATGCAGGGTCGGCCGCGAACGCCGCCACGACCGTTTCGATGGCTCGCGCACGGGCGGCCGGAGTCGCGACCATCACCTCTACCAGGTTCACGTAGTACGACGCTACCTCCTTAGCGCCCCCTCGAGCGCGCCGGCTCAGCCGATCCGACTCAGGGTGGCGGTGCCGAACCGGACGGCGACGAGTTGCTTGAGGCCGAGCGGGAAGCGTGCCCGAGCAACCTGGTGGTCGACCAGCAGCCGACGCTGGGCCGACCAATCGCCCTGCCATGCGGCGATGCAGTGTTCTGGGGCTGCGTTAGCAACGGCGAGAATCGCGCCCGCCGCACCGAGTGCGCCGGCGTATCCAACCAGGACGGTCGAGCCCACATAGATGTGGCCACCCCAGTTCTCCAGCTCCGCCAAGAGTCGCTCGGGATCGCCGCTGGAATCTTTCAGCCCGGACACGGAGAGTCTGGTGAGGTCTTCGACCGCCACCTCTCCTCCGGCCACGCTCGGGAAGTGGTAGGCCACGACCGGCGCGCCGCCGGCCGCCCGCGCCACGCCGTCGTACCAGCCGACCAGGTCCAGGCAGCGGCGTGGAGGAGCGACGAGAACCGCGTCAGCCCCTGCCTTGACGGCCGCCGCGGTCCGGGTCACCGCGTCGCCGATCCACGCGCCGGAGGCTCCCGCCATGACAGGGACTCCGGGGCACGCCTGCTTGACCGCCGCGATCAACTCGACGCGCTCGTCGTCATCTAGCGCCTCGGCTTCCCCCGTCGTACCGGCCACCAGCACGCCGCCGACGCCGAGGCCGACCAGTCGGGCGGCGTGCTTGGCCGTCGCGACCACGTCCACCCGAGGCGGATCATCGCCGCCGCCCTCGAAGAGCGTCACCAATGCGACGCCCACACCGCGCCACAGCGGCGCCGCGACTGTGGATGTCATACCCACACGATGTCAGACGGTCGAGGACGGCAACACCTGTGCATAGTCTCTCAGGCGAAAATCCATATCGGACTGTCAGAACTCGTTATCGTCCTCGATGACGATCGGATCGTCGCCCTCGGGCGCGGAGGGTGCACTGTCCCGATCGGTGTCGATTAGGTGGGCGTGCGGGTGCTTCGCCCGGGGAAACTCGTGCACGCCGGGCAACGGCTCGTCGCCGTCATCCATGGGTATTGGAACCTGACCGGCTCCCGGTTCGAGGACGTTACCTGACCGACGCCCGGTTCCACGACGTCGACCTCACCAACGCGCGCTTCCACCTCGTCGATCTGACCGGGGCCGTAATCCGTGGCGCAGCCCTGGTGAACGTGGACATCAAGCGCCGACATGGAGAACCTGCGGGTCAACGGCGTCGACGTCGTGCTCCGGGTGGAGGCGGAACTCAACCGTCGCTACCCGGACCGCGTGACGATGCGGCCGACCAATGCCGACGGGTTCCGCGAAGCATGGGACATCCTCGAGCGGCTGTGGCAGCAGACCGTCGAGCGGGCTCGCGGGATGGCCCCGGAGCTGCTTGACGAGCAGGTCGAGGGAGAGTGGTCCTTCATCGAGACGCTGCGCCATCTCGTCTTCGCCACGGGCGCCTGGGTGAAGCGCGCAATGTTGGGGGAGCCATCGCCCTGCGACCCGCTGGACCTGCCCCACGACGAGATGTCCGACGAACCTAGCGTCCCGCGCGACCGCGGCGCGCGGCCGTCGCTGGACGAGGTGCTCGCACTGCGCTCAGACCGCATGGCCACCGTGCGTCACCGCCGGCTAGTGTCGCAGGGTGGTGAGCCGATGAGCGGGATCATGACGAGGTGGCTTGTACTGCAGGAGCACCCCGTCACGGAGCATGAACTGGACGCCGACGAAACCATCAGCGACGAGGCGGTGGTGCGTTGGGTCACCGCGGCGTGCGCGGCCTATCTCGAGCACTGCATGGTGCTGCGACGTGTGCGGGACGAGTCCGGGCTCGTCCTGAGGCAGCGCCCCGGTGCACTTCCCCGGGGCGCGCTGCTCGGGCGCCCGACCGACGTGGTCGTCACGGCCAGCGCCTCGGAGGTCCGGCCGAGTTCCTTCACCATCTCGGTGCGGCTACGCCCGGGCGGCGGGGATCGCGAGCTCCCGGTGAACGCCACCTGTGTGATCCGTTTGGAGGACGAGGTCACCGGCGAGGTACGCGAGCTTGGCGACGAGATCCGCGACGAGCTGATCGCACTCGAGCACTCGGCCCGACAGTTCAATTAGGACGCAACGCCAGGCCCCTTGCCCTGGGCGCGATCCGGGCCGCCCGGAGGGCGGGGCTGTCGGTGCCGGAGGACATCTCGGTGGTCGGCTTCGACGACTCCGCGTTGATGACCTGTACGGAGCCGCCGTTGATTATGGTGCCGCAGCCGATCGAGGAGCTGGGGCGGGCCGCGGTAACGCTGTTGGTCAACCAGATCGAGGGTGCCACCGTCACGGCCGATGAGCTGTTGTTCGAGCCCGAACTCGTGGTGCGCGGTTCAACCGGTCCGCGGTTCGCTCGGACGTAAGCTGACTCGCCCTGCCATTCGGCTTCGCTGCCCTTCGACTCCACATCGGACTGCGGGGGTGCGGTGTCGTCGGCCTTGCCGGTAGCGAATCATGCAGCACGATCGGCAGTCGCGGCGCGGACTCCTGCGGTTCCGTCGTCTCCGCGATCAAGCGGGCGAGTCCTCGGCGGGTCGCCACGACCAAGTGCCTGTCGGCGCGCTGCAATCGACGGTCGCCGGCAACGGATGGCGAAAGCCGGTTTCCCTGCGGGTTGGTTACCTCAAGAATCCCGCTTCGCGTGGACGCCGTACGTCGCCAACCGTCTGCCCCTCGAGCGTGGAGTAGGCACCCACGGCCAGATCGGCGACGACCAGCACGTGGCGTCCGACCGGAACGGTGTCCAGCACCTGTCCAAGCATGTGCGCCGCGAACGTGGGCGCGGCCAGGTGCGAGACGCTGCGCGACGCCGTGATGCTGAAGGCTCGCTGGATCCGGTCTGCGGAATCGCCGTCGAACAGGCGCAGTACGACGGGCAGATCCTTTCGAATTGCGCGGCCGATCAGCGCCGTCTCAAGGTTGGTGGCATCGTCGGACGTGATCGCGAACAGCGTCCGGCAGGTTGGCAGCGAGGCGGCCAGCAGCGTCTCCTTCGGCTCGCGTCGCCGATAAGGAGCGGGATGCGTAGATCCCGGGCGAGCCCGAGCACCGCGCCGATGGGGTAGTGGTGGGTCAGGCGTGGAATGCGGCGTCCCCTCGGCGGCGATGAGCCTCGGTGACGCACCAGAACCAGGTCGGCAGCGTTCTCGTCGGCCGGCTTCAGTTCCGGTTCGTCGCGGCCCTCGGTGATTGCTAGGCCGCACGGGATGTCGGCGGACTTGGCGTCCTGGCGGTGCGCCACGAACAGGCGTCTCCTTCCGCGCCCACGATCCTGGCTGCGCCATCATCGGACATTACGCAACCGGGCGTCACTGTGCGTGACATTGGCAGGCCGGCACCGGCCAAGTGACGCTACGTCACCCCCGGCACGACCAGCCTGGGAGCCAATATCCGGATATAGGGACAAAATCTGGAGTTGGTCTTCCGGATCCCGGACCAGTCGATCTTGTCTTCCCCAGGGAGGGGTGGGTTGAGGGGTGGCACGAGCCGATGGCCAGGGGCCTGCGCCAACTACGCAGAGTTACCGTCGGAGGGCCAGAAAAATCTAACCTCATGATCCAACGGACCCCCGGGCAACCCGCCTAAGATCATGTACAGGTCTGGGAATTTGGAGATCACTGTGGAGAAACGCAGCGTAGCGATGTGCGAGGAGGTGTGCCGGCACCCGTGCCGAGGGCGGGGGTGCTGACGAGGAGCTCCACGAGGCAGCACTTACGACGGGACGTTCTATTCATCCTAAAGTATGCTATGAGCTGATCTAGCCGTTACATGCGGATATGCGCGGCGAAGGGCGACGGTCGGGGGCAGCTCGATGCCGGCATGTTCCTTCCCGCCGTCGAGAGGAGGGTAGCGGTGACCCCTCGCAGGACGGTGACGCCTGCGCCAGACATGGCTGGGCAGATTGGCGGCGCGCCGGCGCCCGCAGCTGCGGCGGCGATGCTTGTCGTGCTGGGGGCCGTCGCCGCGGCTGTGTACCTTCTCGACTTGTCCACGATCACCACGACGGGAGCGTTCGCCGGCGTGGGGATCGGCTGCGTCGTCGCGCTGGTTGAAGGGCCGCGTTGGAATCGGGCGGTCATCCGACGTCCGTGGGCCCTTCTGGCGATCGCGGCTGCGGCCTTCCTCTTGGGCGCGCTGATGCGCCCCTGGGCGGCGGATCAAGCGGGTGCCACCGTACTTCTGGCGGACGCGTTCACGGTGCCCGGATACATATTCACTGTGCTTGGCCTCGGCGGTCTGCTGTGGGCCCGGCGCGGGCTTGAGCGACACGCGCTCATCGACGGGCTGATCGTGGGAGTCGGCGTGGGGGTGGTGTTCGCCGTGCTCTTCTCCCTGCCGGCGGCGTCGATCGAGGGGCGACCAGCGGCGGTGTCGGCCTTGGCGGCGGTGTATCCGTTCTTCGATGTGGTCCTTGTTCTCATGGTGGCAAGCCTGGCGTTCACCACCGCGGTGCGGAGCCCCAGCTACCTCCTGCTGGTCGGCTGTGCGTCATTACTTCTGATCGGGGACGTGGCCTATGCGATCATCGGAACCTCCGGCGACCTGACGGGGTCGAGGTTGCTAGATCTTCCTTTCCTATTCGGGTTCGCGTTGCTCGGTGCGTCGGCGCTGCATCCGTCGATGGTGGAGTTGGGCCGCGGTGCGCCTGCGCCGGTGCAGGCATGGTCGTGGCCGCGCCTGCTCCTGATCGTGCCGGCCCTGGGAGCGCCTTTCGCGTTGATCGCTTTGGTACGTGAGTCAACGCTCACCGATCGCTGGGTGCTCGCCGTGGGTGGCGCGTTGCTCGTATCCCTGCTGCTCACGCGCGCTGTCTCGGCGGTGCATGCGTATTCGGCGGCCCGGCGCCGGTATCAGCATCAGGCCACTCATGACCATCTCACCGGGCTTCCCAACCGGCTGATGCTCTCGGCTCAGGTCGATCGACTGATGGCCGAACGGCCGGTCGCCGGATCAGAGGTCTGGGTCTTCTATGTCGACTTGGACGGCTTCAAGCTGGTCAACGACTCGCGAGGTCACCAAGTCGGCGATCAGGTGATCGTCGAGGTGGGCCGGCGCCTGCGGTCGTGTGTTCCGGACGCGGCCGAGGTCGCCCGGGTTGGCGGCGACGAGTTCGTGGTCATCCAGGTTGGCCGCCGCAGCAAGGCAGCGCAGCTTGCCGACCGGATCCTCGAGTGCTTCGCCGCGCCGCTGCACGTGCGCAGCGTCGAAGTGATGATCACCGCTTCGGTCGGTGTCGCGAGCGCTCCGGTAGCTGGCCGAACCTCGGCCACGGCCGAGGCCTTGCTGCGTGACGCCGACACGGCGATGTACCGGGCCAAGTCCGAGGGACCGGGCAAGTGGACGATGTTCGACGCGTCGATGCACGAGCGGGTCCGCGAGCGGGTCGATATTGAACTCGCTCTGCGGCACGCCTTGGCCGAGAACCAGATGCACGTCGCCTACCAGCCGATCGTCGGGTTGACCGACGGGACGCTGCTGGGCGCCGAGGCGTTGCTTCGCTGGAACCATCCGGCGCGTGGCGCGATCGCGCCCACGACGTTCATTCCGGTGGCCGAGGACACCGGAATGATCTCGGCAATCGGCGGCTGGGTCGTGGAGGAGTCGCTCCGCCAACTCGCTGCCTGGCGGGCGCAGAGACTCGTCCCGGAGGACTTCTGGGTCTCGATCAACGTTTCGCCGCGACAGCTCCGCGATCCGGGCCTGCCCGGCATGATCGCCGAGGCTATGGCCCAACACGACCTGCCCGCACACACTGTCGTGTTGGAGATTACCGAGTCGGTCACGATCGACCATTCCACCATCGCCGAGAACGTGCTGCGCGACCTGCGCGCACTCGGTGTGTCGATCGTCGTCGACGACTTCGGCACGGGCTTCTCCGCCCTGGGGTATCTGCGGCGACACCCTGTCACCGGCGTAAAGATCGACCGGGCATTCGTCGGCGGGCTCGGCGTCAACCCCGAGGACGAGGAGATCGTACGGGCGGTGGTCGCCATGAGCGCCGCGCTCGGCCTGACCGTCGTGGCGGAAGGCGTCGAAACCGCGCCGCAGCGGCAGGTGCTCGCCGCACTGGGCGTCAGGCAGGGCCAGGGCTGGTTGTGGGGCGCCGCGGTCGATCCATCCCGGTTCATCCAACGGTGGTCGAACCTGACCCCGGCGATGGGCGCCGGTTAGGCCGCGGGCGGTGCCGTGTAGACCCAGAACGCCTGCTCGTCGATCCGGGACGCCGCAACGCCCGGAGAGAGCGACTGGAGCGTCTGCTCGATCGCCTGCGGCAGTCCGAGCCGCTCGTTGCGCCGGCTGATGTCCAACGTCGCGATCCCCTGACCTGCCAGGACGACTTGCCACATGGTCTCGATGACCGCCTCGAAGATGCCGGTGCCGCGATGCTCTGGGTGGACTGCGAAGAAGCCGAGGTACCAGATCCGGCTGGTGGCGTAGAGGTCCGGCCAGCGTCGGGCGAAGTAGTCGGGCGAGATCAGCGGCATCGCCTCGAGGTCGTTTGTGTACGTCGCTAGGCCCGTCATGATGGCCGGGTCCCCCTCGAAGCCCACGACCTTGATGACCCGTTCATCGGCCATCACCTCGTCGAACTCGTGCCGATGCATGACGTGACGCTGCACTGCGGTCGCGCGCAGTTCTTCGAAGGCGTCGTTGTAGAGCCGCCACGCAGCTTCCCGCCGGTGGTCGGCAACCACCTTGGTGACCTCGATCTCCATGTCAACCCGTTTCCGCCCGACGGCGACGGTACGGGCGTTCGACACGGTACCCGGCGACGAATGTTCTCGTCTACGAAGTGATGACGGTTTGTCCACAAAGTACATATATCACCCCCTCCGCCTGTGGGAGGCATCACCGAGAGTGTGGGCCGCACCGGGTAGTCGAGATTGACAGGGCTTGCTGGCGGCTGCTGGGCCCAGGCCAGAGCGGCTTCGATGGATCACCGTCTCGGCGCCGGTGGCCTCCAGAAATGCGGCGAAACGGGGCAGTAGGCGGGCCGCGTCATCCAGCTTGTGTCCGAGCGAACGTCGCACCGCCAGATACTCCTCGACCCTCCGCCCCATTTCGCTCATCGAATGTCTCCGGGCCACGGCTGCGCCACAGCTCGGAGCGAGCCAATGTCGACCTTGGCGTAGACCATGGTTGTGGAAAGATCCTGGTGTCGTAGCAGCTGGCTGACTTCGACGAGGTCCGCGCCCTTGCGTAGCAGTTCGGTAGCCAAGCATTCGCGGAGCGGGTGAGCGCCCACCGGTGCGAGACCGTCCCGCAAGCACGCGTGGCGGACGACGTCGCCCGCCGGGAGGCGAGGCGGGCGGCGACCACGGCGCCGAGTTGGTTGACCGCGTCCAGCAGCGCGGGCAGTTCGGCGGTCACCGCGGCGTCGGACATGCCGACCGGGGTCGGTGTCGACCAGACCAGCCAACCCGGCCCGCAGAAGCTGCAAAGGGTTCGCCTCGCTCGTCGTACACACG
The DNA here is from genome assembly GCA_020027875.1 of Micromonosporaceae bacterium. Classification (GTDB taxonomy): domain Bacteria; phylum Actinomycetota; class Actinomycetes; order Mycobacteriales; family Micromonosporaceae; genus JAXIPB01. The sequence continues at coordinate 21,170 of JAHRHA010000042.1, forward strand.
TGTCAAGCATGTCGCCTCGATGCGGCGAGTTCAACTGTGGATTCGCCGATCTAGGGCTTACCGTCCCGAATTGGAGATCAAACCGCGACGGAAAGCCCTAGATCGCGGGAAGGGGCACGCCGATGTCTGGGCGGGCGACGGGAGACATGCCGCGCACTACGCGGGCGAACTACTCACGGAGGGTGCCCGCCGCCACGGCGAGGGGCACCCTCCGGGTGAGGGGAGGGTCAGCTGAACTTCGAAGCGTTGTCCTTGGTTACGACCTCCGTACCAGTGTCCACATTGGCCGGTACGGTCTGGCCGCGAGCGACGGCGACCGCGGTCTCGATGCCGAGCGACCCCATCTTCGAGGGGAACTGAGCCACCGATGCCGACTGGTCGCCGGCCATGATGGCCGCGATCTCGCCAGCCGACGCGTCGAAGCCGACCACGATGATATCGCCCGGCTTCTTGCCCGCGGCCTTGATGGCCTGGAGCGCACCGAGGATGGGCGGGCCGCACGCACCATAGATGGCCGATACGTTGGGGTTGGCGGTGAGCACGTCCTGGGCCGCGTTGAGACCCTTGGTCTCGTCGCAGTCGGTGGCGGGCTCAGCCACGATCCTCGCTTTGTCGCCGAGCGTCTCCTTCATGCCCTTGACCCGATCGTCGAGCGAGGGGTTGCCGAGGCGTCCCTGCAGCACGCCGAGGGTGGATCCGGCCGGAAGGTGTTCGGCGAGCCACTTGCCGGCGAGTTTGCCTCCGGCGAGATTGTCGGTGGCGACCACGGATGACTTGCCTGACCAACCGGGGATGTCGTTGTCGACGAGCACGACCTTGATGCCCGCTGCGACCGCCTTGTCCAGGGCTCCCTGCACGTTCGGGCTCGTCGGGGTGATGGCGATCGCCTTCACGCCCTGCGCGATCATGTTTTCGATGATCGCGATTTCGCCTTCGTCATCGGTCCCGCTCTTGCCCTGGCCGAAGACGACCTCCACATCGGCGTGCTCGCTGTCGTACTTCTTCACCGCATCGACCATGATGTCGTAGAAGTCGACCGGGAACTTGGTAATGAAGCCCACCTTGATGGTGGATGAACTCGATCCGCCGCCGTTGTCGGTGGAGCAGGCTCCGATCGACACGGGCAACGCTAGGGCGAGGGCCAGGATTCCGATTCTCGTCGTACGTCGCATCGTTGTTATCTCCTTAGAAAACACCGTGCTTCGCCAAGGCTGCCGCCGAAGTGCGGCAAACCGGGGGAGGGCGACATCCGCCGCCTACGTCAGTCGTCACCTCCGACGATGAGCGAAACGATCTTTTGTCTGTTCTCCGGTCGGGGGATCTCTTCTCCGACCATGCGACCGCGCCGCATGACGACGGCCTTGTCCGCTATCTCCATGACGTGATCCATCGCGTGTGAGATGACCACGATGGCGTGTCCCTCATCGCGCAACCGGAGGATGAGGTCGAGCACCCGCCGCGACTCGCGGACGCCGAGGGCGGCGGTGGGTTCGTCGAGAATGACGACGTTGGTGGCGAACGCGGCCGCACGTGCGACGGCGATGGCCTGACGTTGTCCGCCTGACATGAGGCCGACTGTGGTACGGGCATCGGCAACCCCAACTTGCAGCCGCTTCAGCACATCCGCCGTCGTCTCCACCATCGGGCCGCGGCGCAGGACCCGAAGTCCCCGTGGCAGCCATCGAGGTCCGGCGGTTTCGCGGCCGGCGTAGAAGTTGGCCGCTGGATCGAGATTGTCGAACAGCGCGAGATCCTGATAGACGGTCTCGATGCCGAGCGTGCGCGCCACCGCTGGCGAGGTAACCTCCACCGGCACGCCATTCATCTCGACGGAGCCCGAGTCGAAGCGGTGCACGCCACTGACGCACTTGATGAGCGTGGACTTTCCGGCACCGTTGTCGCCGAGTAGCGCCAGCACCTCACCCCGCCGGACCGTGAGATCGACGCCGTCAAGAGCCACCACGGCGCCGAACCGTTTTGTCGCCCCACGCACCGTCAGCGCCGGGGGGGCGTTCATGTGGGCCTGCGTCATGCGAACGTCCGCCGCGGCTGTCATGACCGAACCGCCTGGATGACGCGGAAGCGCTCCTCGAGTCGACCGCGGATGACATCGAGTTCCACCGCGATCAGGATCACCACGCCGATCACGATGGGTTGTAGGAATGCGTCGACGTTCAACAGGTTCATGCCGTTGCGGATGACTCCGATCATGAGCGCTCCGACGAGCGCGTTGGCCACGTTGCCTCGGCCGCCGAGGAAGCTTGCGCCGCCGATGACTACGGCGGCGATCGCATCCAACTCGGCGAGCTCACCGAAGGTGGGAGACCCGGCGTTGAGCCGACCGGCGGTGATCACGCCCGCCACGCCGGCGGCAAGACCACTGAGGACGTACACCGAGATGAGGACGCCCTTCACGGGTATGGCCGCCCGTCGGGCGCCCTCGGGGTTGCCGCCCACAGCGTAGATCCACCGACCCCAGACGAGCCGTGTCGTCAGCAGCAGGGTCAGCAACGCAAGGCCGGCGACGAGGAAGGTCGAGTACGGCAGCCAGCCGAGCAGCCCTCCGCCGAGCGCCTGCACGATGTCGGGCATGCCGCGGTGAGGTTGCCCTCCGGAGAGCCAGAGGGCGAGACCTCGGGCAGCGCTGAGCGTCGCGAGCGTGACGATAAAGGGATGGGGGAGCCGGCCGTACACGTAGAGCGCGCCGTTGACCGCGCCAACCGCCGTCCCGGTGGCGAGCATCGCGAGGATGACGATGGGACCGGACTGAACCGATTCGAACACCATGGCACCCACGACGGCCGACAGCGCCAGCGTGGAGCCCACCGACAGGTCGATGCCGCGGGTCAGGATCACCATCAGCTGTGCCAGCGCGAGGACGGCGATCGCGGCGGTCTGACCCAGAACATTGCCGACATTGCGTGTGGTGAGAAAGACCGGCGACAGGAACGAGATGACCGTGACAACGACAACGAGCATGAGCACGGGACCGATCCGGATCACGGCCAGTCCGACGCTCGGCGGGTCGTAGCCGCCAATCCGGCCACGCGCGGCGTTGTCGGCCGTAGCGCGAACCATGTGGACCCTCCTCGGCTGCTCGCTGTGGCGTGACTCTAACTCCCCATACATCTGATGTCTAGACTCACAACCCTCCATCCAGTAACACCCGGGCAACTTTGTGGTTCACCTGAAATCGGGCTAGCCAGCCTGAATCCGGCAATCGTCTCGCGGACTCCACCTTGCGTTAACCATCGCCGCGCTGATATACCTCGGATGTCTTAGCAGCGCTAATAGCATCCGGAGGTCGCCGAGCGATGGCCGACAACCGCCTTGTGGCCGTGGAGACGCACGACATCCGGTTCCCCACCTCGCTGCATCTGGATGGGTCCGATGCCATGAGCCCCGATCCCGACTACTCGGCTGCGTATGTTGTCGTGCGCACCGACGCCGGTGACGGCCACGAGGGACACGGGTTCGCCTTCACCATCGGTAGGGGCAACGACATCCAGACCAACGCCATCGCATCGCTCGCGCCATACCTGGTGGGGCGTCCACTCGAGACTCTCCTGGGCGATCTGGGCGCCGTCTACCGGGAGTTCGTGTATGACTCGCAGCTGCGATGGCTCGGCCCGGAGAAGGGCGTCATGCACATGGCGATCTCCGCCGTCGTGAACGCTCTGTGGGACCTCAAGTCGAAGCGGGCCGGGCTACCGCTCTGGCAGCTGCTCGCGGCCATGAGCCCCGAGGAGATCGTGGCGCTGGTGGACTTCAGGTACTTGACAGACGCGCTCACTCCGGCTGAGGCGCTGGCGATCCTGCGGGAACGGGTCGGGGGGAGGGCCGAGCGGGCAGACGAACTGCTGGAGCGGGGATATCCGGCGTACACGACGACGCCGGGCTGGCTCGGCTACGACGACGACAAGCTGCGTCGACTGTGTGTCGAGGCGGTCGCCGACGGATACCACCAGATCAAGCTGAAGGTGGGCGCCGACGTCACCGACGACATCCGTCGCATGGGCATCGCCCGCGACGCGTGCGGCGCCGACGTTCGCATCGCGATAGATGCCAACCAGCGTTGGGACGTTGACGTCGCCATCGACTGGGTCCGTGAGCTCGCACCGTTTGATCCGTGGTGGGTGGAGGAGCCCACAAGCCCCGACGACGTCGTGGGCCACGCCCGGATCGCCGCAGCCATCGCCCCGGTCGCGGTCGCCACCGGGGAGCATGTGCAGAACCGGGTGGTGTTCAAGCAGCTGCTCCAGCTGAACGCGATCTCGTTCCTCCAGCTCGACGCGACCCGCGTCGGCGGAGTCAATGAGAACATCGCGATTCTCCTGCTGGCCGCCAAGTTCGGCGTTCCGGTCTGTCCACACGCGGGCGGCGTGGGCCTGTGCGAGCTCGTCCAGCACCTGGTTATGTTCGACTACGTGGCCGTGTCCGGTTCGATGGACAATCGGACCATCGAGTATGTGGACCACCTGCACGAGCACTTCGTCGAACCGGTCCAGATCCGGCAAGGGCGCTACCTTGCGCCGACCGCGCCCGGCTTCGGCGCGACGATGCATGCGAAGACCATCTCGGAGTACTCCTATCCGGATGGTCCAGTGTGGAGATCTGCCGCCAACGGCGTACGGTCAGGTCGAAGGGACGACTGAGTGGGTCTCACGGACGAAGCCATCACCAAGATCAAGAGCATGATCGTCGCGGGCGAGCTGCGCCCGGGTGACCGACTGCCGAAAGAGGCCGACCTCGCGGACCACCTTGGACTGTCGCGCAGCTCGCTGCGCGAGGCCGTGAAGGCGCTGTCCCAGATCCGCGTGCTCGATGTCCGGCAGGGAGACGGCACCTACGTGACGAGTCTCCAGCCGAACCTTCTCCTCGAGGGCATCAGTACGGCCGTTGAGCTGGTCCAGGACGAGACCCTGCTGGAGCTCACCGAGGTGCGACGTCTGCTGGAGCCGGCCGCCACTGGCCTGGCGGCCACCCGGATCTCGGCCGATCAGCTCGCCGAGGTAAAGGGACACCTGGACGCGATGCGCGACGCCGCGGAGGATGTGGAACAGCTGATCAAGCACGACACCGCCTTCCACCGCGCCGTCGTCGCCGCCACCGGGAACGTGACGCTCACGACCCTCCTGGACGGCATTTCGAGCCAGACCCTGCGGGCGCGCGTCTGGCGTGGCCTCATCGACGCAAACGCGGCCGGCCGAACCCTCGCCGAGCATCAGGCGATCTACTCGGCCCTCGTCGCGCGCGACGCCGTCCTGGCCGAGGCCGCAGAACTCGTCCACGTCACCAGCATCGAGACCTGGCTCCGGGCTCAGCTTGGCGACCCAGACACCCTTTGAGTGGGCAAACCCGCCAGGTCGTACCACCGTTGTGCCGTGCCGCTGAACACCTCGACCTGCTCCGCCTCCGACAGGTCCGCCGTGAGCTGTTTCGCCGTACGCACCACCTCGCCGTACGAATTGGCGGCCAACAGGCACACCGGCCAATCCGAGCCGAACATCAGCCGCCGCGGGCCGAAGGCTTCGAGGGCCACATCCGCGTACGGGCGAAGATCGGCGACCGTCCATCGTGCCCAGTCGGCCTCGGTGACCAGGCCCGACAGCTTCGCCGCCACGTTGTCGCAGCGCGCCAGCGTACGCAGATGATCTGTCCACGGCTGCATCACGCTGCTGGCGATGGGCGGCTTGGAGAGGTGGTCGAGCACGAACCGGAGCTCTGGCACGGCCCGCAAGGTCTCGATCACCGCGGGCAGCTGATGCGGCAGCGTCAGCAGGTCGTACGCGAGGCCGGCCTCCGCCACCGCCCGGAGGCCGCGGCGCACATCCGGGCGGCACAGCCATCGCGGGTCGGCCTCGCCCTGCACACCGTGACGGATGCCGACGAGGCGCTCACCACCGAGGGCTTGAACGAGTGAGGCCAGCGCATCGGACACACCCGGGTCGGTGAGGTCGACCCAGCCGACCACACCGGCGACGAGGTCGAAACCGGACGTTGCCGCCAGCGCGAGGAACTCCGGCGTCTCGGCTGGGTCGGCCACCGTCTGCAGGAGGACCGTGGCCGTGATCCCGGCCGCCCGCGCGGGCCCTAGGAGATCGCCGAGAGTGAAGTCTCGCCGTATGGCGGCCATGGTCGCTGGGTCGATCCAGGGCTGGTCGCGTGTGGACAGATCCCAAACGTGATGGTGTGCGTCGATTGCTGTCATGGTGGCCCTCGGGTAGGTATGTATGTGTCTTCTGACGTTCACCACCTCAGCGTTGTGGCTACAACGCTGGGGTTGTGTCCGCGGATCGAAGGCCGGTCCGTGCCCCGACACGCCGACACGCCGACACGCCGGCACCAAGCGACACTAGACCCGCCCGCCGCTCAACGCGGACGCATCCGCAGGCCGGCCATACCCCCGTCGACGGCGAGGTCCGCGCCGGTGGTCGAACCGGCGGCCGGGCTCGCCAGGTACGCGATGGCGGCCGCGACCTCCTCCGCGGAGACGAGCCGACCATGGGGTTGGCGCGCTCGCAGTGCCGCCCTCTCCGCGGCCGGGTCAGGCGTGGCCGCGAGCAGGCGGTCGACCCACGGCGTGTCCACGGTGCCCGGGTTGACGCAGTTGACGCGGATTCCCTCGCGCACGTGATCAGCGGCCATGGCTCGAGTCAACGACAGCACGGCGCCCTTCGACGCCGAGTAGAGCGCCCGCTGGGGCAGGCCGGCGGTGGCGGCGATGGAACAGGTATTGACAACGGCGGCCGAGGGCGAGCGGCGTAGGTACGCCAGAGCGGCACGGGTGACCCGGGCGATGCCGATCACGTTGAGGTTGAGCACACGAAGCCACTCCTCGTCGGGGTTGTCGGCGACCGTGCCCGCGGCGCCGATGCCGGCGTTGTTCACGAGCACATCCAGCCGCCCGTACCGCGCCACCACAGCGGCCACCGCGGCGCGGACACTGTCATCGTCCGTGACGTCGCAGGCGAATCCGGCCAGCGGTGGGGCGACGGTGTCGGGGTTGAGGTCGAGCACGGCCACGTCCGCGCCGCGCGAGGCGAGCAGTCTCGCGGTGGCGAGACCGATCCCCGATGCCCCGCCGGTGACGGCCGCGACCAGCCCATCGAAATCACCGCTCATGCCTGTCCCACCGTCTGCCGCTGCCGGCCGAGGCCATCGATCTCCAGCTCGACCACGTCGCCTGCCTGCAGGTAGGCGTAATCGTTGGCGCCGACGGCCACGCCCGCCGGTGTGCCGGTGTTCACCACGTCGCCCGGTTCCAGCACCATGAACTGGCTGAGGTACCACACGAGGTAGGCGACGTCGAAGATCATGTTGCCGGTGTCGCCGTCCTGGCGCAGCTCACCGTTGACCCACAGCCGCAGTCCGAGGGCCTGTGGATCCTCGACCTCGTCGGGTGTGACGAGCCATGGGCCCAGCGGGTTGAACGTCTCACATGACTTGCCCTTGTCCCATTGCCCGCCGCGTTCGAGCTGGAACTCGCGCTCCGACACGTCGTTGCTGATGGCGTAACCTGCGATGACGTCTGCCGCGGCTGCCGGACTGTCGAGGTAGCGCGCCGTCTGTCCGATCACGACAGCCAGCTCGACCTCGTAGTCGGTCTTGACGCTGCGGCGGGGGATCAGCACGGTGTCGTCCGGGCCGATGACGGTGTTGGGCGCGTCACGCGCTCGGGCGAGCCCGTCACCGGCGAGGAAACCCGCGTCGATGTCGGCCGTCACCGGCGACAGGTCCCATCGCGTGCCCTCGTCGTCGACTACCGCGGGCCGCTCCCGGCCGAGCGGACCGACCCGCGCCAGCTTCATCCGCAGCTCCTCGATTAGTCAGACCTTTGCCACGTCTGATCGAGGATTCCACACCCCCTGATCCTTGTAAAGGCGCTAAATAATGGACTATCAACTCATAGGCGCTCAGTCTAGGACCGACATTCATCGGATCAATCTGGTCGACGGCCGCCGTCAGCGCTTGCTCAACCAGGCGCGCCGCGTCTGACGGAGTACTAACGTGAAACCATGGCCAAGCCGGAGTCGCCTGAGCTGGCCAGCCTGCGGAGCCGATTGAAGGACCAGTGGGGCGACGACCCCGACTCAGCCCAGCGGGCAGATGAGGCGATCGCCGTGTTCGCTTCGTGGTGGGCCGAGCTGCGCGTCGGGAGGTCCCGGTTTCTGTCCGCCGTGCAGGCGCACCGTTCCGAGCGCAGGCGAATTTACAGCCAGCTCATGGCTCGGCTTCGCGGCGAGCAGGTCGACTGGCGGGCCGAATTCGAGCGGGCCAAAGCCGAGCTGGATCATGCCCAGGTCGAACTCGAGCGGGCCCACGACGAGCTGGACCGGGCCTATGAAGAGATAGACCGGTCCATCGGTTGGAAGGGCGACGACGTCTGACGCGTAGGTTGTGTCCTGATGGACAGCAGGACGTCCCGGGTTGGCCCAGCGTCGGCCGGGGTGACCCCGCCCGTCCCTTCGGGGCCGGTGAGGGAAGGGCGGGGTCCGCAGCGAGGGACGGCGGCCGTCAGTAGGTTGTCACGACCGCTGGGCCGAAGGGCCTGTCGGCGCAATGTTCTGGTTGAGCCGGAACAGGTTGGTCGGGTCGTAGCGGTCCTTCACCGCGACGAGCCTCGCATAGGTCGCGGGCGGATACGATGCCCGTACGCGGTCCTCGCTGGCCTCACCGGTGAAGTTCACATAGGAAGCCGCGTTCGGTCCGAGCGCGCTACATGCCGAGCGTGCCCACTCAGTCACCCCATCGAAGCCCTCCGTCCCCGGCGTCCGCGCCACCACGTTGAGAACATACGGCTTGTCTCGTGTGCCGAACGCGGTGGCGTCGGCCGGCACCCGGCCCATGGCGCCGCCGAGGTGGTGGACGTGTAGCTCAGACAGTCCGTTCGGCGCCTGGCCGTACGACGACATCAGCGCGTCGATGGTCTCCTCACCGAGGTCATCGAAGAAGGCGGAGCGGAAGTAGTTCGACAGTTCGCGCGGGTACAGCGGATCGATGAGCGTCTGCATCGCGACGTACGGCATCGGACCGAACAGATCGGCCACCACCGGCGCGAGTGCCCGGAACGGCTGGGTCGCCGCATCGCCGTCATCTGCCCGTCCCGACCACACGCCGAGCACCGCGACCACGGGCTTGCCGTGTACGGCCTCCGGCAGAAATGGGACCGGCGGCGCCGTGGTCAGGTTGATCGCCAGCGACAGCTCGTCGGCCGCGCCAGCGGCGGCCTCGCCGAAGCCGCGCAGCACCTGGGCCGCATCCTCCCCGTGGTAGAAGACGGCACCGGCGAAGACCGTGGGACCCACGTCGTGTACGCGGTACTCGAACGACGTAACCACGCCGAAGTTCCCCCCACCGCCGCGAATTGCCCAGAACAGGTCGGGATGCTCGTCCTTGCTGACGCGTAGGTACTGACCATCGGCGGTGACGACGTCGGCCGCGACGAGGTTGTCGCAGGTCAGTCCGCACCGACGGACGAGCCAGCCGATCCCGCCGCCGAGCGTGAAGCCGGCGATGCCTGTCGTAGACACGAGGCCTCCGGTCAGCGCCAGCCCGAACGCCTGCGACTCGGCATCGACGTCGGCCCACAGGCACCCGGCCTGGGCCACCACTCGGCGCCGGTCCGGGTCGACCCGGATCCCGGTCATGGGTGAGAGGTCCAGCACCAGTCCGCCGTCACAGGTCGAGAATCCGGGAATGCTATGCCCACCGCCGCGCAGGGCGAGCGTGAGTCCCTCGCTGCGCGCGAACTCAACCCCGCGGAGCACATCGGCCACACCGCGGCATCGGATGATGAGGGCCGGCTTCTTGTCATGCGCTCCGTTCCAGATGGACCTAGCGTCGTCGTACGAGGGATCTCCCGGGCGGAGCAGCTCGCCGCGCAATGCCTGTGCGAGCTCGCCCAGCGTGGCCTCGCCCAGAGCCTCCGGGCGCGTGTCGGTGTTCGTCATGAGTACTCCTCCAGTCGTCGTGCGCGCTGTCGTCGCTCGTGGTTACGGACGACGCTAGGCAGGCAGCCTTCGCAGTGACTTAGCGCGCCTTAGCGGGCGACGTGCGAGCGCGTCGCGGGCGCCGATTCCCGAGCGGCAGCGCCGCTGCCCGCGCCAAGCCGATGCGGCAGCCCGCGCGGCCGAAGAGTTCGGTAGCCGCGCCACCATGTTTGATGACGGCGTCCCGATCGCCCGATTCGTGGGCGAGTTCGGCGGCGAGCAGCAATGGCCACGCCTCGAGCCGTGGGTATCCCTGCGGGTGAAACGCCTCCGCAGCCCGCTCGGCGAGGAGCCGAGCGGGCTGCCGTTCTCCGCCGAACAGCTCGACGACGGCGAGGTCGAGCAGGGCGCCCGCCACGCCGGGCCCGTCGCCGACAGCCTCCCCGCGGTCGAGGGCCATGCGGCCGAGCCGGCGCCCCTCGTCGAGCTGGCCGGCCGCGGCGGACAGGAGCCCGAGGTTGGCGAGGGAGAGGTTCTCGCCGCGTCGATCGCCAAGCTGCTTGCGCAGTCGAAGTGCCTCTCGAAGGTGCTGGTCGGCCGGGTCGAACAGCCGCCGGTCCCGTTCGACGCACCCCAGGTGGTTGAGGGCGAGGGCCAGCCCGGCCGCGTCCTCCGCCTCCGCGAACGCGTTGACCGCACGCTGTGCGGCGTCGAGAGCGGAGTCCAGGTCTCCCGCGAGCCGATGGACGTCGGCGAGCGCCGAGAGCGTGTAGCCCCGCGCCTGCGCGGCGCCCACCCGCCGGCCGAGCAGCCACGTCTCCTCAAACGCCGGGATCAGAATCGCCTCCACCGGAATGAGCGGCAGGGAGAGTGTCACGGCTGGGAAGAACGGGGCGGTGCTGTCGTCGATCAGGCTCAGGCTGGCGTGGCAGTCGGCGAACCGTGGCAGCGCCAGGGCCAGGTCTTCCCGGAACAGAGCGGCCATCGCGGCCAGCGCCCGGGCGGCGGCCGCGACCGGCGCCGCACCCAGGGACTCCGCGTCGGCGAGAGCCACACTCGCGGTCCGCTCGACCTCGTCGGGGTCTGTGCTCTGGAGCAGGAGGTTGCCGCGCAGGACCCGCGCGACCACGAGGTCCACCGGGTCGCCGGACTGTTCGGCGTTCGCAACGACGGCGTCGCCGAGGCTCGGCAAACGGTCGCTGAGGCCCCGCCGGGCGTCCAGGACCGCGAGAGCGAACAGCGCACGGGCCCGCTCGGTTGACGGCGCGACCGCGACCTCGAGAATCCGCTCCAGCCAACCCGCACCCTCGACGAAATGACCCCGCGCGAGCCAGTAGCGCCACAGGCTCACCGCCAGCACCAGCGCACGTTCATGGTCATTGTGCACCGCCCATCCGAGCGCGGCGCGCAGGTTGTCGTGATCGACGTCGAGGATCTGCGGACGCTCAATGACAAGCCCCGAGCCCCGATCCGGGTCATTGTCGCGAGCAAGGTCAAGAAAATGCCGGCAGTGAGCGGCCTCGAACGGCTCGACCTCCCGTGCCGCGACGAGCCGCTCCCGGGCGAGCTGGCGAATGGTTTCGAGCAGGCGATATCGAGACCGGTCACCGGAGCGCTCGACCTGCACAATGGACTTGTCAACGATCCGGCCGAGGCAGTCGAGCACGTCGGCCCGGGGGAGCAGCTCATCCGCGCAGACCTGCTCGGCCGAGTCCAATGAGAATCCGCCGGCGAAAACCGCGAGGCGGCGCAGCAGCACCCGCTCGTCGTCCGACAGCAGATCGTGGCTCCACTCGAGCGCAGCGCGCAGCGTCGCATGCCGGGTCACCTCACCTCGCCGCCCGAGCAGCGGCAACGCCTCGCCCAGCCGCTGGGCGATTTCCGCCGGCTCGAGGTGGGAGACGCGAGCCGCCGCGAGCTCCAGGGCGAGCGGCATGCCGTCGAGCCGACGGCATATCTCCGAAATGGACGCCGCGTTACCCGGGTCGAGGACGAAACCGGGCCGGACGTCGCGGGCCCGGTCGACAAAGAGCCGAACCGAGGCGAGATTGGCCAGCCGGTCGGGATGGGTGGTGTCATCCGGGTCGGGCAGCTCGAGCGATGGCACTCTAAAGGTGATCTCACCGGCTACATGCAGCGGCTCCCGGCTCGTCGTGAGCACGGTGACGTTGGGGCAACTGCGAAGCACCGCGCTGGCCAGGTCGGCACACGTGGCGAGCTGGTGCTCGCAATTGTCCAGGACGAGCAGGAGCGTACGCGGCGCCAGCCGCGCGACGAGAGTACGCAGCGGATCCGAGCCCGCCGCGGGATCGAACCCGAGCGCTGCAGCGACAGTGTCGGCGACGAGGCCCGGGTCGGCGACCGGCACCAGGTAGGCCACCCAGACGCCATCGGGATATGAGTCGACCAGTTGCCACGCCAGTTCCTCGGCCAGGCGCGTCTTGCCGGCGCCGCCGACTCCGGTCAATGTGAGCAGCCGGGCTCGGCCCAGCAGGCGCTGTACGTCGGCCATCTCGCGTTCTCGTCCGACAAAGCTGCTGAGGGTTGCGGCGAGGTTGTGTCGCGGTGACCCAGCCGCAGGTGGCTGCGCAACCTCGGTGCTTCCCGTCAGCAGGTCCCGGTAGAGCTGTCGCGTCTCGGGATCCGGGTCCGTGCCGTACACCGCGCGCAGATCACTGCGCAGCCGCTCATACCGCGAAAGTGCCTCCGATCGTCGGCCAGCCGCTGCGTAGTGACGCATCAACGCGCGTGCCGCCCCCTCGTGTAGCGGATCCGTGGCGAGCGCACGTTGTAGCGCGTCGAGCGCCTCCGCCCCCCGGCCGCCCGCGTCCGCCGCGTTCGAGAGTTCGACAAGGAGGTCGCAGAAGCTTTGCCGGATCTCCTCGCGTGGCCCGGCGGCCCAATCCTCAAAGCGGTCTTCGGGGAGCAAATCGCCGGTGTACACCGACACCGCCGCCCGCAAGTCCGCGAGGTCACCGCCAGTGATGGCACGGGCGGCCAACTGCTCGAAGCGTCGTACATCGACATCGACAAGACGATCCGCGAGCAGCACCACGACGTCATCACGCAGTTCCAGCAACCCGTCGCTGGGCCCATCGCCGGCGAGCGCCCGCCTGGCGACGTGCAGAGCCTGGTGGAGGTTGTTGGCCGCGGAGATCGGGTCGCGATCCGGCCACAACGCGGCCATGAGCCGGTCGCGGTGCAGCCGCTGGTCACGTGCCAGCGCCAGCAGCTTGACGACGGTGCGTGCCTTCCGAAGACGCCACGCCTTGGCGCCGACGTCCCGCCCGTCAAGCTCCACCGCAAAACCACCGAGCAGCCGGATCCGCACTGTTGACCTCCTGGACGAGCGTAGCCATACCGGCCGCCAGGGCCGACCGCCCGCTACAACATGGTGGCCTCGGAGCGCCAGCGGATCAGCACCGCGGTGGCGTCATCGCCCAACTGGTCGCCCGCATACTCGACGACGGCCCGCGCCAGCTTCCGCATCGTCTCCGCTGCCGGCAGAGCATCGGCGAACGCCCTGACCACAAAGTCGGCCAACCGGTCTAGGCCGAAGACTTCCCCCGCCTCGGTGCGGGCATCCACCAGCCCATCAGAGTAGATCACGATCGCGTCGCCGGGCTGCAGACTCTCCTCGTCCACGGTGGTGGCGCGGTCGAGCACCTGGCTCAAGCCCAACGGTAGACCGGTCGGGGCGGTCAAGCTCTTGATCACTTTGCCGTCGCGGACCAGCAGTTCGCCCGGGTGACCGGCCGAGGCCCTTCGGTACACACCATTGGTGACATCCAACTCAGCCAGGATTGCCGTGACGAAGTCCGCCGGCCGTGCCTGCGCACGTATCGCCTCGTCGATCGACCGGGCAGTGTCCAATAGGTCCAGACCGCACCGGCGGGCATTGCGGTACGCGCTCATCGTCAGCCCGCTGAGACTGCTCGCCCCAATCCCGTGCCCGACCGCGTCGAAGAGCGCGACGTGCAGACGATCACCGTTGAGCGCGTAGTCGAAACTGTCGCCACCCACCTCATAGGACGGTTCCAGCACACCGGCGACGCTCACCTGATCGGCAACCAGCGTCAGCGGCGGCAGGATCGACCACGCCATCTCACCGGCCAGTAGCATCGGCTGCAAACGACGCGCTAACTCCACCGCGTCGCCGTGCGCCCGCCGGCTGCTCAGCATCTCCGCCAACAGCCTCGACGCCCCGATTGCCTGCGCCCGCTGCGCATCAGTCGGCGCGTCATCGAACGAGACTTCGATGACGCCCAATCGATCCGCGCCGTTGAAGATCGGTAGCCACAGCCGAAACCCGTCCTCCGACGATGCTTCCTGGGACGACAGGGTGGTGTAGGCCCGTCCGGCCACGGTCGCATCCAACAACAGCGGGTCGACTGGACCACCACCCCGACGTGACAGTGCCACCAGACACGTCTGCCGGTAGTCGACCACATAGGTGACGACGTCCCGTGCGCCAAAGCGTGCCATTGCCGCGGCTGCCAGGTCAGGCAGATCCTCAAGCCGGGCGCCGCTAGCGGCATCCAACAACCATCCCAGCCCGTCTGGGTCAGACATGATCACCGTCCGCACGTCGGTTCGAGGGTAGTCAGGCCGGCCAGCGTCCGGTGAGTCGGCGTGCGCCCTCGAGCCCGCCTCGATCGACGGCCGCCTTGACGACCGCGAAGATGGCTCCCTGTAGGGCCGCCGCCAGCAGGATTTCGACCCAGTCTCGGTCTTCATCGGTCGGGCCGGGAGCGACGTCTTCGCCGGACAATGCTCGCCAAACGTGCTTGAACACGAACCCGGCCACAAGCCCTGCGGCGGTGCCCAGCACCAGCCCGACCGGCTTGTAGAACAGCTTCGTCATGATCGCCGCCAACGGGTCGAGGCTAGTGCGACGGCGATCCCCGCCACGACGATCACTGCGGGCACGACGTACTCCGCTCGCAGATATCGGCGTGCCACACCCCGGAGTCTGTCTTCGAGCGAGACCACCGCGGCGCGGGTGCGGGCTGGCACGTCCACCCTCTCAGCCAGAGCCTGTACGGTCTCGGCAAGCCTCTCCCGGTCCACAGCGACACGCGCTGCCTTTGCGGCAAGGTCTTCGCTCATTTTCGGTTTCTCTCCTCGATAGCGGTGGTGACCGCGCGCAGGTCCTCCTGCACGTTGCGCGCGGCCTCGGTCGGCATCGCCGGTACGGCCCGGCGCAGCAAACCACGCCCCACCAGTGCGGCCACGGCGGCGGCGAGGAACAGCACGGCGGCGACCACCAAGGCCGACGCCCACGCGGGCATCAGCAGCGCCAGCGCGAGAATGGCCGTCGCAATCAGCGCCCCGACTCCGTAGAACGCCGCCACACCGGCCGCACCGAACAGCCCGGCACCGAATCCGGCGCGCTTGCCTTTCTCAACCATCTCAGTGCGAGCCAACCGCAACTCGTCTCGCACCAGTTCCGTCAGCTGGGCGCTGGCCAGGCGTACAAGATCAGCAGTAGATTGATCGGACAGTTCTGTTTGCTGCACGGAAATTGAATTACCCCCCACCGTCGTACTCCAATCATCGTGAATGACGCCGCGCACGGGCGGATTAAACTGCGTAGAGCCGTGAAACCCAGTTTGGGACGCCGTCGGCTGGTAGGTATGGGCAATGGACAGAGGCAGCAGCAAGCATGGTCCGCGACTAGACGACGAGATGGGACGCGAGACGCGCGGGCTTGTGCGGGGTTCGCTCGCAGGTGGCCGGATGGCCGAGTGGCGGGAACCGGAACCATCGGGCGAAGACGAGCCCGGTGTCTCGTTTCGACCGCACACGGATCCCACATTCGCTGGCGGGGGAGCGCTGAACATGTCGGATGCCGAACGGGAGAGTCGCTCTCGCTTGGGTGTATACCTCCGTAGCTCCATCTTCCCGGCCGATCGCGACACGCTCGTGGCTGAGGCGCGGTCGACGAGCGCACCCGACGACGTCGTGACCGAGTTGACCCGCCTTCCAGCGCGGCGGGACTACACAAACGTCGCCGCGGTCTGGTCGGCACTGGGGTATCCCGCGGACGAACGCTTCTAGCACGCCGCCGCCGGTCATCACCCTTCTTCGTGAAATTGTGGCTTTCCTCGTTCGACATGTCGGTTAGTGTGGGATTCTGTTTGATCCCGTGACCGACAGGAGCCCCTTTGCTCGCCGAACAGCGTCAGGTCGCGATCGTGGCGCGAGTCCGTAGCAGCGGCGGCGTTCGGGTCGCCGAACTCGTCGCCGACTTTTGCGTGTCCGACATGACGATCCGCCGCGATCTTGAGGCGCTGGCCGAGCGCGGACTTGTGGCCAAGGTGCACGGCGGCGCGACGGTCGTGCGGCCCGGCTCCACCAACGAGCCGGGCTTCGCGGCCAAGGCGATACGCCAGCAGGCTGAGAAGGCGGCGATCGCGGCCCGGGCGGCTGAGGTGGTCTCACCCGGTGCGGCGATCGCACTCTCGGCCGGTACGACGACCGCCGCGCTCGCCCAGCGCCTTGTTGACGTGGCATGGCTTACCGTCGTCACCAACTCGATCCCGGTCGCGGAGGTCTTCCACCGGGCTGGCCGGACCGACGTCACAGTCCTGCTCACGGGTGGGCAGCGAACGCCCTCGGACGCGCTTGTCGGGCCGATGGCCATCGCCGCCATCCGCGAACTGCACCCCGATGTGCTGTTCCTCGGCGTTCACGGCGTCAGCGAACGCGCCGGTCTCACCTCGCCGAATCTCATGGAGGCCGACGCGGACCGGGCGCTGGTGGCGGCCGCAGAACGCGTGGTCGTGCTCGCAGACCATACGAAGTGGAACACGATCGGGATCTCATCGATCGCATCGCTCGACCAGGTCGACTGCCTCATCACCGACTCAGGCTTGCCGCGCGCCGCACGCGCGAGGCTCGCCGATCATGTCGGCGAGCTGATCGTGGTGGAGGTTCCATGAAGCGCACCGCCACGCGTTTGGCCGACAGCCGGGAGCTCATCTACTACGACGAGCGCGATGACGCGGTCCGCGACGCCGTCGACCGGCGTGAGCTGCCGCCGCCGCCGGCAACACCGCAGCTTCGCCACGATCCGCTTACCGACGAGTGGGTCGCCGTCGCCGCCCATCGCCAGTCCCGCACCTTCCTGCCGCCGGCCAATGAATGCCCGCTGTGTCCCTCCACTCCGGACAGACTGACGGAGATCCCGGACACCGACTACGACGTAGTGGTCTTCGAGAACCGGTTCCCATCCTTCAGCCAGCGCGATGCCTGGCTCGACATTGTCACGCTGCCGGCGCTGAATCCCATTCGGGCCGCGCAGGGCCGGTGCGAGGTGGTGTGCTTCACGGCCGACCACGACGCGTCGTTCGCCACGCTGACGCCCGGCCGGGTTCGCACCGTGCTGGACGTGCTGGCGGACCGAACCGCCACCCTCGCGACCATCCCCGAGGTGGAGCAGGTCTTCTGCTTCGAGAACCGTGGAATTGAGATTGGCGTTACGCTGCACCATCCCCACGGTCAGATATATGCATATCCTTTCCTCGCTCCGAGGACGCGGGCCATGCTCGCCGCCGCCCGCGCGCACGCCGACCGGACCGGAGGGCGCCACCTCTTCGCGGATGTTCTCGCGGCCGAGCGGTCGGCCGGCGAGCGGGTGGTGGTTTCCAACGAACATTGGACCGCGTTCGTTCCGGCCGCGGCGCGCTGGCCGTTCGAGGTCATCGTCGCCCCTCACCGCCCCGCGGCAGACCTACCCTCCCTCACCGACGAGGAGCGCGACGCCTTCGGGCCGCTCTATCTCGAGGTACTGCGCCGCCTGGACGGTCTGTTCGGGGTCCCGATGCCGTACGTCTCGGCGTGGCACCAGGCCCCGGTGCGCACTGGCCGCGATCTGTCCTATCTGCACCTGCAGCTGTTCAGCATCCGGCGGGCGCCGGGGAAGCTGAAGTACCTTGCCGGCTCCGAGTCGGCGATGGGCGTCTTCGTCAACGACATCGCACCCGAGCACGCGGCTCGCCTGCTCCGAGAGGCGGACGCGACATGACGTCAGCCGACCGAGCGCGAGGCGCCTTTGTGGACCGGTACGGGCACGAGCCGTCCCTGGTCTGGTCGGCACCCGGCCGGGTCAACCTCATCGGCGAGCACACCGACTACAACGAAGGCTTCGTGCTTCCGTTCGCGCTGCCTCAGCGCACCGCTGTCGCTGCCTCACCCCACGCCGGTCCTGAATGGACAGTCTGGTCCGAGTCGGCAGAGCGGTCGGTGACCTTCTCACTCTCCGACCTCGTGCCAGGGGCTTTGAGGGGATGGGGCGCATATGTAGCCGGGGTCGTGTGGGCGTTGCGCGGGGTCGGCATCGACGTGCCCGGAGCTCGCCTCGCGGTCGTGTCAGACGTACCACTGGGTGCCGGACTCTCGTCGTCCGCCGCGCTGGAGTGCGCCGTGCTCGCGGCGATGCTCGACCTCGGGGGTGCGACGGACGCATTGCCTCGGGCTCAGTGGCCCCTGCTTGCCCAGCAGGCCGAGAACGCGTACGTCGGTGTTCCGTGCGGCATCATGGATCAGTACGCCTCGACCTTGTGCCGCGAAGGTCATGCTCTGTTCCTCGACTGCCGCACGTACGCGGTCGAGCAGGTCGCCTTTGACCTCGCGGTGGCGGGACTTTCGATTCTCGTGGTCGACACCCACGCACCGCACCGACATGCCGATGGGGAGTACGCGGACCGGCGCGCGACGTGCGAGGCGGCCGCGGCGGCGCTGGGGGTGCCGGCCCTGCGCGACATCACCGAGCTGTCGGCCGCGCTGGCCAAGCTCTCCGACGACGTGTCCCGCCGTCGGGTCCGCCACGTGGTCACGGAGAACGAGCGGGTGCACGCCGTGGTTGAACTGCTCCGCGCCGACCGGCTGGATGCAATCGGGCCGCTGCTCCACGCGTCACACGAGTCGCTGCGCGACAACTACGAGGTGACTGTCCCAGAACTCGACACCGCCGTCGACGCGGCGCTGACCGCGGGAGCGTTGGGGGCTCGAATGACGGGCGGTGGTTTCGGCGGCTGCGTCATCGCCCTCATCGACGCGGCGCAGGCGCAGGAGGTGGCCGGCGCGGTGGCAAAGGCGTTCGCCGAACACGGCTTCGCCGCTCCCTCCGCCATTGTCGCGACGCCGGGTCCCGGGGTGTCCCGCGTCGCATGAGCGAACAGCGCCGTCGTCCACGGCCGGTGGCGTTGATCACGTTGGTAGAGCGGCCTCAATGACCGACAATGCCCGAAGCGGCACGGTTGCCGCGTTGCGGTCCGGCACCGCCGGCATCATCGAAGGGACGTCATGGCAGACCTGGGCCACCGACCCGCCACGCCCGCTGAGGCGCTGGATGAGCTGCTCGCCGGCAACGAGCGTTTTGTCATGGGCGTCCGGGTGCACCCGCATCAGGACGCCGAACGCCGGGCCGCGCTGGCCGGTTCGCAGCGGCCGTTCGCCGTCGTCTTCGGCTGTTCGGACTCCCGCCTCGCCGCTGAGATCATCTTCGACCGTGGACTGGGTGACCTGTTCGTTGTACGCACAGCGGGGCACATCATCGGGGCTGAAGTGCTCGCCAGCATCGAGTACGGCGTCACCGTGCTCGGCGCACCCCTCGTTGTCGTCCTCGGCCACGACTCGTGCGGCGCCATCCAGGCCGCGCACGACGCCATGACCGGAAAGCTCCTGCCCGGCCCGGGTCTGGAGGCCATCGTGGACCGGGTCACTCCCAGCATCAGGCACGCACACACGCGCGACATCACGGATCAGGACCTCATCGCCGACGTGCACGTCCAATGGACCATCGACATGATCACCAGCCAGGACACCGCCCTGGCCGAAACGGTCGCCGCCGGGCACTGCGCCGTGGTCGGCATGGCCTATCGGCTGGCCGACGGCCGGGTGACCGTGATACCCGCCGCACCCGCTGGCGCCTGAGGACAGTCCCGGCAAGCCGGCCTTCTGCCCTCGGCTTAGTAACTTCGGTGGTGGAGCCGGAGGTTAGTCAGGCTACCGTCCGTTCGCGGTCCAAACCCGTCCGGTAGTGACTTCGATTCATTCTGCTGCGGCCCGTTCTATCAAGGCAGCGACCGCACCAGGCTGTGACACGTAGATCGCGTGACTGCCTTCTGCCTCGACGACTGTCGAACCCGCACGCTCGGACATGAAGCGCTGCGCTGGCGGTGGGATCATCTTGTCGTCGGTGGTGATCATGTACCAGCTCGGCTTCTTCTTCCATGCCGGCTCGGTGATCGTCCCGCCGAGCGCATCCACGCCCCAAGGGACTTGAGAGTCGGCCATGAACGCCGCACTTTCGGCGTCAACGTCTGCCGCGAACGACGCCGGGAACTTTGCCTTGTCGAGGAATAGGTAGCCGTCCTGGGGCGGTTGTATCGGCGGCACAGGCGCGCCGGGCGGTGGATCTTTTATGAGTGCATTTACCGATTCACCTTTGTCCGGGGCAAAGCCAGCAATGTAGACAAGCTTTGAAACCTTTGGATCGTTGCCAGCCTCCGTGATCACCGCTCCGCCGTAGGAGTGGCCGACGAGGGTCACGGGGCCATCCTGGGCGGCAATCACACGCTTTGTTGCCGCGACATCGTCGGCCAATGAGGTAGTCGGATTCTGAACGATACTGACCTTGTGGCCGTTGTTCTTTAGAATCTTGTACACATCCCGCCAGCCGGAACCGTCCACGAAGCCACCGTGGACAAGAACGACGTTCGTTGCTCCTTCATGTGGTAACCCAGCCACGACGATCTCCCTTTCCTGGTCTCGCGCTATGGCACGAAAGTTTGGCGGACGACTTTCCTGCAGCCAACGCCATGTACTCAATGGCGACTCGTGAGTCCTAGAGTGATGCGGCGTATGACCTTGGCATTGAATGACCACCCACCGCGCCAAGGTTTCGCTCGTGACCCCTCAGCCACCGCATCATTCAGCCGAGCTAATCGGATGGACACAGTGTGGCCGGACCACGTTAGCAAGATCTCTGTTTCTCGAACCTCTCAATTCGACGTGATCATTCGTCTTGGTTAGCCTAACGTCCTCGCCACGCCCTCGAGGCATCACGGTAGAAGTCGCCACGATGTCGGATCCGTGGCTGAATTCATGATCAATCTGGTTGCTG
Organism: Micromonosporaceae bacterium; assembly: GCA_020027875.1. Lineage (GTDB taxonomy): Bacteria > Actinomycetota > Actinomycetes > Mycobacteriales > Micromonosporaceae > JAXIPB01. The sequence continues at coordinate 42,233 of JAHRHA010000042.1, forward strand.
GTTCGGCCGACGGCGGCGAGGCCCGCGAATCGGCTCGGACTGTGTGCGACAACATCTGCGCGGCAGCGGTGTCCACATGGGAGCGCCGGGCGAAATGAGGCGAGGGTAGCGATCGCCGGGGTTGGGGGCGATTGTCCAATGGCGCGCCAAGTCGGTCGAAGCACCGTGCGCCCACCTGTTCGTCCTCATCGGACGAAACCGAATTGACGACTGTGCAGTAGCCGCCGTTTCCGTCTCCGTGGGCGCCGGCGTGCGCGACGCCGCCCGTCACGGCCATGCCGGAGAACGCACCCGATAGTCGCCGAGCCGCGTGGACCGACCTGGCCGCCAGTGGAGTTGCACTCGTAGCCGGTATTGGCCAGATAGTCCGGTGTGGCTGGCTGGTTGGCCCAGACGTGTTTCCTCGAGTCAAGATCAATGCCGCTCAGTTTGGCCCGGTGATGCTGGTTTCAACGGTCGGGGGTTGGTCGCGTCCTTGTCGGTCGCGGCGTTTGTTGGTGTTCTCTGTCCGGCGTCGCCGCGGCGCGCATCGCCGTCGGGGCTGGCGCGCCACACCGCTTGCTCTGCTGCGCCTTTCGGTCGGGACACCGTCCGCATGGGCTCGGTGCCTGTCCACCACAGTGGACTGTACTCGGCGGAGTGGGTCGGTGAGCCTCATCCCGGCGTGTGCTGAGCCCTTTTGGGCGTAGCCGGCCCTGATTTTGGTACATGTCGGCGTGTCGATACGAACATTTGTCGGAGGGCGCGAGTAACCTGGGAGGCATGCCGGTTGAGCTGCAGGAGCGGATTCGTCCCGCGGTTGCGGCGCTGGAGCGCACCCCGACCGGGCCGGCGTTGGCGGGCCTGCTGGCCGGGCTGGACCCAACGGTGTTGTCCGGGGCGGAGTGT
>JAHRHA010000121.1 GCA_020027875.1 Micromonosporaceae bacterium
GACGACGGTGAAGACGTACGCGGACGAGTGGCGGGCGACCCGGCTGCACCGCGACTCGACGGCCGAGCAGGTCGAGCGAGACTTCCGCGTCCACATAGAGCCGATCCTCGGTGGCCGGCCGCTGGCCTCGGTGCGGCCCACGCAGATTCAGTCGTGGGTGAAGGACCGAGTCGAGGTGCTCGCGCCGTCCACGTTGAAGGTGGTCTACGGCTACGTCATGCAGATGTTCGCGGCGGCCGTGCTGGACCGGATGATCGGCTCCTCGCCATGTGTACGGATCACGCTGCCCGCGATCGAACACGAACCTCACTTCATCCCCACGCCCGACCAGGTGCACGCCCTCGCCGAAGCGCTCCCCGGCTTCTGCGGCGCGCAGGTGTACCCGGCGAGCGGCTGCGGGCTACGCCAGGGCGAGGTATGGGGTCTCGAGGTGGAGCACGTCAACTTCCTCCGCCGCGAGATCAACGTCGTACAGCAGCTCGTCATCACGAACGGCACGAAGCCCTACCTCGCCCCGCCGAAGACGAAGACGAGCCGCCGCACGGTCGAGATGGGCGTGGTCGTCGCGGAGAACCTCGCGAGGCACCTGGAGCTCCACCCGCCGGTTGACGTGGAGATCGAGGACCGGACCGACCCGCGCAAGCGGTTCACTAGGATGGCCAAGCTCGTGTTCCTGAACAGCCGTGGTGCGCCGTGGCGTCGGGCGCCGTGGTCGCATCACTGGACGCCGGCTGTGGAGTCGGTGGGTCTGCCGAACGGGTTCGGGATACACGGCCTGCGGCACTACTACGCGACCGCGCTGATCGCCGGAGGCGCCTCGGTGAAGACGGTCCAGCTCGCCCTGGGCCACAGCAAACCGACGGTCACCTTGGACACGTACGCGGGCTTCTGGCCGGAGGATGTGGGCAAAACGCGCTCCATCATGGACGCGACGTTGGGCCGCTCACCGATTAGGCTGATCGCGGTGTCGTGAGCTGGGTTGTGCCCGATCTGTGCCCGCGATCTTGGGGGTTTGCTCCGGTGCTGGTCAGCGCCTTGATCCACGACATAGGTAACAGTTCACGAAGAAGTGACACAATGCCCCTTCCCCTGCAACGCTGGTTCCCGCTAGGTTGACGCCAGCGCCGGCTGGCACAGAAGTAGGTACGAGTGAGCCTGCAACAGGTCGCATTTCGCGGCTTCGCGAACCCGGTCGACCCGACCGGCGCTGAGCTGCGCGCCTGGGCGTACCACCCCGACATGGTCAGATTGCAGGCCATGCCGCCCGACTGGGACCTCCTGGTCGCCAGCGACCGTCTCGTAGGGACGCTGCTCGACCTCGCCCTCGACGTCCGTTGCCCAGCACGCCGGTTCGCTCTGCACTGCCTCTACATCTACGCGGCGGACGCGATCCGGACGAAATTCCGGGCGCACCCCAAGCGGCGGCTACGCAAACTCGTCGAGCAGGCCGAAGAAGAGGGCGACGACGTGATGGACACGTGGGCTCACAACACGCGCGTCCTACTCGCGGTGCCGGACCTCTTTGACTATCGCGAATGGTGCGAGGGCGGCCTTGTGCGCCATCCCCGCCGGCTCAAGACGCCGGCGGCGATTCCTGGCCCGAGACTCGCCAGCGACTAGTCCGACACCGCGCCTTCTGGTACTCGCCGAGTCAGTCCTACTCGCCGATCTTGTCGATGCCTTCCTTAGCCGCGTCGGCGCCCTTGTCGATCTGCCCAGACGCCTTGCCGCCGGTCTTCTCGTCGGCCTTCTCGGCTGCTTCGTCGATCTTCTCGTCGGCGCCAACCGCTTCTGTGGCCTTGTCCTTCATGTCCTTGGCCTTGTCCATCATCCCCATGCTGACCCCCCTTGTCGGGCATATCCGTCGAAAACGGGCATACTACCTGGAGCGTACCGCGTGCGGGGTTCAGCAAGCAGTGGCGGGTCAGTTCGGGGGGTTCAGCGCGGCTTCCACACGACGAGCGCGGTCGGGGTGGCCCGCGCCGGCACCAGATCCCGACGCGGATATGCGAGTGCCTCCATCTGGGCGAGCCGGTGCTGGGCGGCGGCCAACTCGGCCTCGGCGTCGGCGAGGCGCTGCTGGAGTTCGTACGCCAACTGCTCCAACTCGATGATCCGTTTGACGCCGGCGAGGTTCACGCCGTCGTCCTGGCTCAGGTGCTGGATCTCCCGGAGCAGAGCGACGTCACGCGCGCTGTACCGCCGCCCGCCGCCCGAGGCGCGCCCTGGCTGGACGAGGCCCATCCGGTCGTACTGGCGCAGCGTCTGTGGGTGCATCCCCGCCATGCGTGCGGCGACCGAGATAATGAGCACCTTGGCGTCATCAGACTGGACCTCGGCGAAGAAGCCGTGATGCGGCAAGCTGCTGGTCAGGTCGGCCGTCATAGGTGATCACCACCGTAGTCCGGGCGGGCGTGGCTGCCACGGAACTCGTGGCGTCGCACCATCTCTTCGATCGCGTTCCGGGCAGGCGCCGGGGCGTGCATTGTGTACTCCTCGAGGGCCTTCCGCGCCTCCGGGCCCAGCGCCGTCGGCACGTCCACCTCGATGGTGACCAGCAAGTCGCCGAGTCCGCCATCGCGTCGCGGCACGCCTCGGTTGCGTACCCGAAGCGTGCGGCCGCTCGGTGTGCCCGGCGGGACCCGCAGCGTCACTGCACCGTCCAGTGTGGGCACCCGAAGGTCGGTGCCGAACACCGCCTCGGCGAAGCTGATCGGCACGGTGAGTGTCAGGTCGTCGCCTTCTCGGCCGAAGATCGCGTCGGAACGCACCTTCACCAGGAGGTGCAGGTCGCCAGCCGGCCCGCCACGTTCGCCCGGTTCGCCGCGCCCCGCCAACCGGATGCGCTGGCCGTCTGAGACGCCGGGCGGGATCCGGACGTTGAGGGTACGGGTCTTGGTGACTCCTCCTGTGCCACGGCACTCCGGGCACTTCTCGTCTACGACCGTCCCGACGCCCTGGCACTCCCGGCACGGCTCCGAAAAGGAGAACGCGCCCTGGTTCGACGTGACCAGGCCAGAACCGTGGCACACCGGACACGGCCGGGGCTGGGTTCCCGGCTTCGCCCCGTTACCGTGACAAGTGTCGCAGACACCCGGCGCACGCAGTGTGATGGGCAGGGTCGCCCCATGCACCGCGTCGGCGAAATCGAGCGTCACCTCCGCCTCGACGTCGCGTCCGCGCATCGGGCCGCGCCGACCGCCCGCCCCCCGAGCCCCGCCACCAAAGATGGTGCCGAAGAGGTCGGTGAATCCTGCCCCGCCGAAACGCTGGTCGCCGCTGGGCTGACCCTGCGGACCCAGGAAGTCGTTCAGGTCGAATGGGCTGCGTTCGTCGGCCCTGGCGCTCCGCCGGAATGCGCCCGCACCGAAGAGCGACCGCATTTCGTCGTACTCCCGGCGCTTTCGTTCGTCGGAGAGTACGTCGTACGCCTCGGAGACGGCCTTGAACCGCTCCTCGGCATCAGGGTTGCCGGGATTGTGGTCGGGGTGCAGCTCCCGGGCGAGCTTCCGGTACGCCTTCTTGATCTCGTCGGCGGAGGCTGTCTTCGAGATCGAGAGGACCGAATAGAAGTCCTTCTCCAGCCAGTCCTTAGAACTCAAGATTCACCTCCTTGCCGACGAGCGTGAACGTAACCGGCGCCGCCGGGAGGCGGCCATCGTCATTCCGGATCGGCCACGGCAACCAGAGCCGCTCGCAATAAACGGTCACCGAGCAGATAGCCGCGACGCATGACCTCGACGCACGTCGGTTCGGTGACGTCGGCCGACGTCTGGTGGGCCACGGCCTCGTGTCTGGTCGGGTCGAACGAGTCGCCCGTTTCGCCGAACCCGGTCAGGCCGAACTTCGCCAGCGCCGTATTGAGCTGTTCTGCCATCGCCGCGAACGGCCCGACCAGGTCGCCGTGTTCACGCGCGCGGTCGAGGTCATCGAGGACCGGCAGAAGTGCGCTGATGACCATGGCGATCGCCTGATCCACCACCGCGCTGCGGTCGCGCTCCACCCGCTTGCGGTAGTTGGCGTACTCGGCCGTCACGCGCTGCAGATCCCGCAGACGCTCGTCGAGCTCAGACCGCAGGGACTCCAGTTCCGCGCCGAGGTGTCCGGGCGTGGCCTGGGCACCCTCCCGATCCTCATCGGACTCCGGCACGATCTCGCCGGTGACGACCGCGCTGTCGTCGTCGCCAGGCTCGGGCTCGGTGGTCTCGGGTGTCGCTGAGGTCGTCACGCCCGACACGGGCGTGCCTGGCTGGCCCATCGTCGCCTCCGACGGTACGGGCGTTACGCCGTCTGGTTGCTCAGCCGTCCGCTCGGTCACCGTGTCCCCTGGGCCGGGGATCTTCGGTCGACCCGATGCGTCGATCTTTCGCTTGTCTCGTATCACGACCTGCTCCCGGACCGGCCCAGGGTTGCCTCCTGAGCCGGCCTCACGCGCGTTTTCCGTCACTTCTTGTCGTCCTCGTCGACGACCTCTGCATCGACGACGTCCTCACCGCCCGCTGCGGCTCCGGTGCCCGGGCCGCCGGTCCCGCCGGCGCCCGTTCCCGCACCGCCGGTCGCGTCCGTGGTGCCGTAGAGCATTGTGCCGGCCTTCTGCGCGACCTGGGCGAGGCTCTCGTGCGCTGACTTGATCCGCTCGATGTCCGAGCCGCCCAATGCGCCACGCAGATCCGACAGCGCCTCGTTCACCTCGTCCTTAGCGCTCTGCGGCAGTTTGTCGCCACTCTCGGCGAGGAACTTCTCGGTCTGCCACTGCAGCGCCTCGGCGACGTTGCGGATCTCGGCGTCCTCACGACGCTGCCGGTCTTCGTCTGCGTGCTCCTGGGCGTCGCGCATCATGCGGTCGATGTCGTCCTTCGGCAGCGCCGAGCCGCCGGTGATCGTCATCGACTGCTCCTTGCCCGTACCAAGGTCCTTGGCGGACACGTGCACGATGCCGTTCGCGTCGATGTCGAAGGTGACCTCGACCTGCGGCACGCCCCGCGGCGCTGGCGGGATCCCGGTGAGCTCGAACGTGCCGAGCTTCTTGTTGTACGCCGCGATGTCACGCTCGCCCTGGAACACCTGGATGAGCACGGACGGCTGGTTGTCGTCGGCCGTCGTGAAGATCTCCGAACGCTTCGTCGGGATCGTCGTGTTGCGCTCGATGAGCTTGGTGAAGATGCCGCCCTTGGTCTCGATGCCCAGACTCAGCGGGGTTACATCGAGCAGGAGGACATCCTTGACCTCGCCCTTGAGCACACCGGCCTGCAGCGCCGCACCGACGGCGACGACCTCATCCGGGTTGACACCCTTGTTGGGGTCGCGGCCGATGAGCTTCTTGACCAGGTCGGTCACCGCGGGCATACGGGTCGAGCCGCCGACGAGGATCACGTGATCGACGGCCTCCACCTTGATGCCGGCATCCTTGATGGCCTGCTCGAACGGACCCTTGCAGCGGTCCAGCAGATCCTGCGTCATGCGCTGGAACTCCGCCCGGGTCAGGTTCACGTCCAGGTGAAGCGGGCCCGACGGGCCGGCCGTGATGTAGGGCAGGTTGATGCTGCTCGTGGTCGCCGCCGAGAGCTCGATCTTCGCCTTCTCCGCAGCCTCCTTGAGGCGCTGCATCGCCATCTTGTCCTGGGCGAGATCGATGCCGTACTGCCCCCGGAACGTCTTCACCAGGTGGTCGATGATGCGCTCATCCCAGTCGTCACCGCCGAGGTGGTTGTCACCACTGGTGGCCTTGACCTCGATGACACCCTCGGCGAGTTCGAGGAGGGACACGTCGAACGTGCCGCCGCCCAGGTCGAAGACGAGGACGGTCTGCTCTTTCGTGCCCTTGTCGAGGCCGTACGCCAGTGCAGCGGCCGTCGGCTCGTTGATGATCCGCAGCACGTTGAAGCCCGCGATCTCACCGGCCTCCTTGGTGGCCTGGCGCTGGGAGTCGTTGAAGTACGCCGGGACGGTGATCACCGCGTCCGCGATGCTCTCGCCAAGGTAGGCCTCGGCGTCGCGCTTGAGCTTCATGAGTACGCGCGCGGAGATCTCCTGCGCCGTGTACTTCTTCCCGTCGATGTCAACGGACCAGTGCGAGCCCATCTCCCGCTTCACCGAGCGGATCGTCCGGTCCGGGTTCGTGACCGCCTGGCGCTTGGCCACCTCGCCGACCAGCACCTCGCCATTCTTGGCGAACGCGACGATCGACGGCGTGGTGCGGGAACCCTCGGCGTTCGCGATGACTGTGGGCTCGCCGCCCTCGAGCACGCTCACCACTGAGTTCGTCGTGCCCAGGTCGATGCCGACCGCACGTGCCATGTTCTCTTCCTCCAACGTCTGTGGTCTGCCGGCCCGCCCGTTAAGTTGAGCGGACCCGACTCAATGTTGCCACGGGATGTCCCGATGTCAAGCGGGGTTGAGTCTGCCACACGCAAGCTTAGCCACCCCAAACCCAAGGCGTCGATCATGACCTGGAGGTCATGATCGACGCCTGTTGGCGACGGTCAGCTCATGATCGACGGGGTACGTAGGTCGCTAATTCTTCCTGTTGGGGACCACGATGAGGCGGGCAACCACGGTGTCGCCATCCTTGGCGCCAGCCACGCCCACCTCGGTACCGACCGCGATCGCGTTCGGCTGCACCTGCGTCCGATGCTCGACTACGTGAAGCGGATCACCGAACTTCCAGGTGAGCGTGAACCCGTCGGCCGACTTGACTGTGACGGAGGTCGCGTCGATCGCGGTCACCGCGCCGCGCTGGACAACGACGGTCTTCGTACCCTCGTCGGTCTGCACGACCGCCTCGCCGTGCAGCACCCGGTGGCCGAACGCGAACCGGAGCCGCTTGTGCCGCTGCTGTCGCTTCGCCTCCCTGTCCTTGGCGGACGCGGACGGCGTGGGGTCATCGGCGACCGCCGCCACCGGCACCAACTCCTGCGAGCTGAAGCCGATCGCCTCGAGCGCCTGCGCCTCCCAACCCAATTCGGTTGTCGCTGCCTGACCGGCGGCCTCCCCGGGGTCACCGGCCCCGCCGCCGTCGCCGAGACGCCCGCAGCCGGTCAGTCCCAGCACCACGACGGCCGCCGCCAACACGACCCCCACCAGCACTCGTGCGCGTCCAGTACCTCGCATCGAAACCCTCCTCGTGACGTTTCTCGTCGGGGTCCACCCTGCCGGGGCGGCGCGAGGGCGCGGTCAGCGCCACGTTCGGTTCAGGTAAGAACTCAGCCGCCGAGCGACTGGAGCAGGCTCACGATCTCCTTGAGGATGGCGATGAGCCCGCCGACGATGCCGACGATCGTCGCGATCAGCTCGAGTCGGCCGCGCTGAGTTGCCTGCACCAATCCGGTCGAAGCCGCGCCCACCGTTGCCGGCCCATACGGCGAGTACGGCGCTGGCGCCACCGAGCCGGGCACGGGTAACGCCGGCGCCGGCACCCGCACATCGAGCTCCGGCACCCGCTGCTCGGGCATGGGCTGCTCGGGCATGGGCTGCTCGGGCATGAGCTGCCCAGGCATGAGCTGCCCAGGCGTTGACTGCCCAGGCACGGGCTCCCCAGGTACGCGGGCCCGCGCTTGCCAGCGCAGCACCAGCGACCCGCCGAGCAGCATCAGTGCCACGCTTCCCACCACCGCGATCGCCACCGTCGTTGCCTTATCGCCGGCTTTGCCGTAGCTCGGGAAGGCGCGGTAGGCGGCGGCCACCGTCCCCACCACCCCGGCCACGGCCAGCGCCGCTGCGGTGAGCCGCACGGAACCGGGCCCGATCGCGCCCAGACCCGCCGATACCGCTAGGACGGCCAGCGAGACCGCTGCGACTGTGAGCTGGTCGCGCTCATAGCTACCGATGCCGGGCAGGCTGACCGACTCCGCCGCGACGCAGGCGACGGCCAGAAGTCCGCACGCACCGCTCAGCCCGCCGAGCGTGAACGACCCCCGGCCGCCCGACAGGACCGCTACGACGCCTAGCACGGCGGTCACGACCGCTGCGAGCAGGAAGGGTGCGGGCTCGGACAACCAGTAGTACTGGTATTCGGTGAACACGACCGCCGCGCCACCGAGAAACAGCACGCCGCCGAGGGCCCGAGCCCCGAGCGGCCCGGCCACTCGCCGCGCTGACCAAAGCCCTACCGCCGCCGCGACAAGCACGCACACACCGACGATCCATGCCATCGACCGCACACCGCCTTCACCGTGGCCACGGGCGTTGACGTCCGACGATAGGTTCCCACACCCGAGGTAGGACCGCCCATCGGCCGATGTGGCCCAAGGTCCTAGATGGGCAGTCGGACGGTCATCCGCGCGCCACCCTCGGCCGCATGGCCGGCCTCAATCTGCCCGCCGAGGCGGGCCACGAGCCGCGCGGCCAGAGCCAGCCCGAGGCCGCTGCCGACCTTTCGGACGCCCTTGTAACGCTCGTACAGCGCCCCCCGCTCAAAGACCACCCCGAGGTCGTCGTCGGTAAAGCCCGGTCCCCCGTCGCGGACCTCGAGCACGGCGTACGGGAGGCCGGCGCCCTGGCCCATCCCGTGACCCATGCCTTGGCCCATGCCCTGCCCGGGGATCGCCGCGGGTCGCGCCGGCGGCGGCGGACGCCCGGCGACCGGAAAGGCCAGCGTCGCCTCCTCGGTGTTGCCAACCGCGCCGACCCCGCCGCCACGAACGGCGAGCACGACCGGACCACCTGGTGGAACGACCCGCAGGGCGTTCTCCAGCAGGCCGTCGACGACCTGACGAACCCGCCCCGGATCGGTGCGGACGAGCACAGCGTGGTCCGGCAACTCCGTACGCAGCACCACACCCTCGGCGGCGCAGCGACCACTCCACGACTCCGCCGCGTTCGTCACCAGCGAGACGAGCTCGACCTGCATCACCTCGAGCGGGAAGTCGTCGGCCTCGAGCCGGGCGAGCACGAGCAGGTCCTCGACGAGCCGATCCAGATGTTCGGACTCGGCGAGCATGGTCTGCCCGGCCCGCTGCGCGCCATCGGCCCCGACTACGCCGTCGGCCAGCGCCTCCGCGTACCCCTTGATGGTCGTCAGCGGCGTACGAAGCTCATGGGAGACGGACATGAGGAAGGAGCGTTGCCGGTTCTCGCTGGTGGCGAGCGCGGCGGCAAGATCGTTGAGTGCGACGGAGAGGTCGGCGACCTCGGCTGGCACGTCGGTGGGCGCGCGGACACCACGGTCCCCGCTGGAGAGCCGGCGAGCCGCCATCGCGACCTCGCGGAGCGGACGACCGAGCCGGCGGGCGAGCACGATCCCGGCCACCAGACCGGCGAGGAGGCCGGCGGCGAGGGCGAGCCAGAGGCGGTTGATGACGCTACGCGCGGTGACGCTCGTGGTCGGCTGGAGCAGCACGATCCCATCGCCGTCGCCGGCCGGCCGGCCTTCGGCGATCATCAGCGTCCCCTTGTAGAGGACCCGCTGGCTAACCGTGCCGCCGCCGGCGATCTGGTTGACGACCTTCGCCGGCAGGCCGGCCTGATCGGGCTGGGCATCGCGGATGAGGACGGTCTCAACCCCTTGGTCACGCAGGGTCTGCACAACCTTGCGGACCCGCTGGTCCTCACGCTGTATCGCAACCGCCGTCTTGCGGCCCTCGATGGCGTTCGCTGCGACCCTTGCCTTATCCGCCAGCGCCAGCCGAGACTCCTCGTTGGCGGAGCGTACGGCGAGCGGCAGCGCGACCGCCGCGGTGATCAGCACGGAGATCACCGCCACCAGGCACGTGACGAATACCGCCCGAATCGTCAGCGTGCTCCCGATCCACCGGCGATGACTCACGGCGAGACCTCGTCGGCGGTGTAGCCCACACCCCGGACCGTCCGGATGACATCGCGCGCGAGCGAGCTCGCGTCGCCCAGCTTTCCGCGGACCTGGGCGACATGCACGTCGACCGTGCGCGTGCCCGCGTGTGCGGCATACCCCCAGACCGACCCGAGCAGCTCCTCGCGAGTGAATACTCGGCCCGGACGCTGCATGAGGTGGGCGAGCAGGTCGAACTCGGTCGACGTCAGCGCGACCTCGACGCCGTTGGCGTGCACGCGGCGGCGGCCTGGGTCAAGAGTGACCACGCCGACGCTTCGCGGCGACTCCGCCGCGACGGGCGCGCCTGAGGTGCGGCGCAGCACCGCCTTGATCCGGGCGACGAGCTCGCGCGGGCTGAACGGTTTGGTCACGTAGTCGTCGGCGCCCAGCTCCAGCCCCACGACCCGATCGACCTCGTCGTCGCGCGCGGTGAGGAAGATGACCGGGGTCCAGTCGCCGCTCTCGCGGAGTCGCCGGCACACCTCCGTGCCGTCCATGCCGGGCAGGCCGATGTCGAGCACGCACGCCACCGGGCGCAGCCGCCGCGCCGCGGCGAGCCCGCCCGCACCGTCGGTCTCCACGTGCACGCCGTACCCGTCGCGCGTCAGATAGAGCTTGACGAGATCGGCGATCGACCGCTCGTCCTCAACGACGAGCACGAGCCCTCTGGACGTCGCCTCACTCACGCCGCCCAGAGTGCCACGCCGGCGCACCACGCGAGATCAGCAGACTGTTCGAGCTGTGTACGAGCGTTGTAGGTCTTGCTTGGCTCAGCAGGCGAGCAGCTCGACGACGGTGGCGTTGGCCATGCCACCGCCCTCGCAGATCGCCTGGAGCCCAAAACGGATCGCGTTGTCCCGCATGTGATGCAGCATCGTGGTCATGACCCGCGCACCGGTCGCGCCGAGCGGGTGGCCGAGCGCGATCGCGCCGCCTCGAGGGTTCAGCCGGCTCGGGTCGGCACCGGTCTCAGCGAGCCAGGCCAGCGGTACCGGCGCGAAGGCCTCGTTCACCTCGTATACCCCGATGTCGGACAACTCGAGTCCGGCCCGCCTCAGCGCCTTGTGGGTGGCGGGGATGGGCGCTGTCAGCATGATGATCGGGTCGTCCGCGGCCAGCACCGCCGCCCGTACCCGCGCGATCGCACGCAGCCCATGGGCTGCGGCCCACTCGGGCGTTGTGACGGCCAGCGCGGCGGCCCCATCGGAGATCTGCGACGCCGATCCCGCGGTCACCACCCCGCCCGGCTTGAACGGAGTGGGCAACTCGGCGAGCCGTTCCAGCGACGTGTCCCGCCGGATCCCTTCATCGCGATCGGCAAGGCCTAGCTCCGGTACGGGCACCGGGGCGATCTCGTCGGTGAAGCGACCCGCGTCCTGCGCCGCTGCCGCCTTCGTGTGACTGCCCAGGGCGTACTCGTCGAGCTGGCTCCGGGAGAACCCCCATCGCTCGGCCATCATCTCCGCGCCGACGCCCTGGTTGAACGGAACCGGAGCGTCGCCGGCGAAGCCAGCCGCGTGTTGGTAGCGCTCGCGGACGCGACTCCCATAAGGCCACCCAGCCTCGGCCGACCCCTCGCCCGAGCCGGCGGACGATCCCATCGGCACGCGGGTCATGGACTCCACGCCGCCCGCCACCACCAGGTCGCACTGCCCAGCGATGACAGCGGCCGCCGCGAAGTGCAGCGCCTGTTGCGACGAGCCACACTGACGGTCCACTGTGGTGCCCGGAACGGACTCGGGCCAGCCGGCGGCGAGGACCGCATTGCGCCCGACGTTCCACGACTGCTCGCCGACCTGAGACACGCAGCCCCAGATAAGGTCGTCCACATCGGACGGATCGAATCCGGAGCGCTCGGCGAGGGCTCTCAGGACGTGCGCGGAGAGATCAACCGGGTGTACCCCGGAGAGCCCGCCCTTGCGCCGGCCCACGGGGGTCCGCACCGCGCCGACGATCACTGCGTCTCGCATGTCATACTCCCTGCATTACTCACCGGTACGCGGACGCCTGAGGGAATGGTACGTCCGGCGTGCCATCCTTAGCATCGTGCGTATCCGCAGCCCAGGCGCCCCAGATGACCCGTCCCGGGACTACAACATGAACGAGGCCGCCGGCGTGAGCTTCACGGTGCCAACGCGGGTCGTCGTGGCCAAGTTCGCGCTGGCCGCACTCTTGGCGCTGACCGCCCTGCTTATGGGTAATCGACCGCAGCTCGTCATCGGACTGCTGGCCGCCGTGGCGCTAGCGGCCTACGGACTTCGTGATGTCGTGTCACGGGAGCGGCTGCGCGCCGACGCCGACGGCGTGGTCGCCGTCCGTGGGTACGCCGGCCGCCGTCAGCTGGCTTGGTCCGAGATCGAGCGGGTTCGGGTCGACACGCGCTTGCGTCTTGGCGCGCGCAGCGAGCTGCTGGAGGTCGACGCGGGCGACGAGATCTTCCTGTTCAGCCGGTTCGACCTCGGCGTGGATCCGGATGACGCGGCGGAGGCGCTTGAGGCCGTACGCATGCGCTAGCTCAGATGCCGACCAACGCCTCCGGCACGTTGGCGAGCATCTGAGTGCCGAGCAGCGTCAGGCCCAGAAGAACAATGAGAACCACGATCACGGCGGACACCTGCACCGGTGTGCGATTCTTTCGCGGCGCGAAGGCCATGGCCGCGGCTACGATGCCGCCGGTCACCAGGCCACCGACGTGTGCGGCCAGCGAGATCCCCGGCACGAACGAGATGGCGATGTTCAACACCAGGATCGGGATGACGGAAGACGTGTCCCGGCCGAGGCGCTTCAGCACGATGAAGAGCGCCGCGAACAGTCCGAAGATCGCGCCCGAGGCGCCGGCGCTGGCCGTATGCGGGCCGGCGAACAGGAATACGGAGACGCTGCCGCCCAGGCCAGCCGCGAGATAGAGCGCGAGGAACCGGACCGGGCCGAGCACACCTTCCAGCGTCCGACCGAGCACCCACAGCGCCCACATGTTCACCAGCAGATGGAGCAGTCCGTAATGGAGGAACATGCTCGTGACCATGCGGTAGTACTCGCCGTGCGCGACGCCATCCGTGCTCCCGGCGATACCCACCACCTCGCCAGCCTGCACCTCGACGAACGTGGTGGGCGCCGGCACGAGTGCGCCCCATATGTGCAGCGGGGTCAGCCCGCCCAGGAGACCGCCGAAGCCAGAACCCCCGAAGAGCGAGGTTCCGCCCCCGGCGGTGGCGGCGGCCAGGATCATCATGAAGACGTTGAGGCCGATGATCGAGATGGTCACGTATCCCTTGGCCCCGGCCATCGTGCCGCCGAAGGTGGTCCGGACCGGGCGCTGCGTCCGCCGGCCCTCGGCGACGCACTCGGGGCATTGGTGACCGACGGATGCGTCGTTCATGCACTCCGGGCAGATCGGGCGATCGCACCGGCTGCACCTGACGTAGGTCTCCCGCTTGGGGTGGCGGTAGCACACGGGGATCACTGGTTGGGGCGCCTGCGTCATGGCGGCAACAATATCCCGGTCCGCCCCGCTGCCCGTACCGCCCGATCTTCGCCGCGATCTTGCCCCCATCTGTGCCGCCACTCGCCGGAGCGGGCGGGTGGCGGGCGGGTGGCGGGCAGGTTAGAGGCGCTCGATCGCCACTCGCTCGATCACGATGTCCTGCACTGGCCGGTCCCCGCCGGCCGTCCGCGTCGTCGCGATCGAGTCGACGACCTTCCGTGAGTCCTCGTCGGCGACCTCGCCGAAGATCGTGTGCTTTCCGTTGAGGTGGGTGGTCGCCGACACGGTGATGAAGAACTGCGATCCGTTGGTGCCGCTGCCGTCGGAGTGCTTGCCCGCGTTGGCCATGGCGAGCAGGTACGGCCGGTTGAAGTGAAGCTCAGGGTGGATCTCGTCGTTGAAGTTGTAGCCCGGCCCGCCCCGCCCGGTGCCGGTCGGATCGCCTCCTTGGATCATGAAGTTGGGGATGACCCGATGGAAGATCACGCCTTCGTAGTAGGGACCAGACCCCGGAGCGCCGGTGCGCGGGTCGGTGTACTCCCGCGTACCCTCCGCCAGCCCCACGAAGTTCGCGACCGTCCTGGGCGCGTGATTCGCAAAGAGCTCGATCCGGATCGGACCGGCATTGGTGTGCAGGGTCGCAAAGATCGACTCGCCCACGATGACTCCCTTGTGTCGACATTGAGCCTTCGTCTACCCGCGTGCTGGTAGGTCCAATCCTGCCATTCGCCCATTCCGCTGGTGGGGCGGTGGCGAAAGGTCCAGGATTGGATGGGTACGGGGAAGCCTGGCATCGGGAGGTGGAACGGTGTTCGGTCGGAGCAAGCAGTCGCGCACCCAGACACAGCAGCTGTTGGACGAGCTGGCGGAGGGCTACGGTCATGTCAAGCTGGCCGCGGGGCACGTGGCAGGCGGTGCGGCCGAGAAGATCACCCCCCCTTACGACAAGGCCCGCAACGCTGCCTCGCGCGGCTGGATCTACACGAAGGACGCCTTCTCGCCGCTGTATGAGCAGGTGAAGGAGGGCGCAGCGAACGCGCGCAAGGAGTATGACGTGGGCAAGAGGAACAGGTGGCCGACGCTTGTCGGCCTGCTCGCGGCCGGCGCCGCGGTCGGCGCGGCCGGCGCCATGGTCGCGCGGCGCCGC
>JAHRHA010000122.1 GCA_020027875.1 Micromonosporaceae bacterium
GGCCGAGCCGCCGGTGCGCTTCGCGGCCGGCGCCGACGCGGTCGCCACTGTCGAGCAGAAGGCGAAGGACCTCCTCGCCCAGGCCGACGCCTACCGCGAACTGTCCAGCAACCTCGCCCACGCCGACGCCTGAAACCGCACAAGCGGTAGCCCTGTTGAACGGAGGAAGACCATGACAACCGCACCTTCTGACACCCACCCTGCTGTCGCCCGCTCGTGGGCGGACAGCGCCCCACGAACAAGCTCCGCGAACGATGGAGATTCATCATGAACACCGTCGAAGCCAAAGAATTCATCGACACCCTCGCCGACCTGATGTCGCGGTCGGCGCGCACGCCCATCCTGCGCCGACCGGACGACTACGGCCTGGAGTACGAAGACGTGTTCTTCCCCTCGCTGGACGGTGTCCCGCTGGAGGGCTGGTTCATCCCGGCGAACTCCGACCGGCTCATCGTCGCGAACCACCCGATGCCGTGCAACCGCTACGGCTACCCCGGGCACCTCCCACAGTGGGGAGACTTCGGCGGGTTCGAAGTCAACTTCCTTCCGCAGTACAAGGCGCTCCACGACGCCGGCTACAACGTCCTCACCTACGACCTTCGCAACCACGGCCGGAGCGGGATGGGAAGCGGTGGCATCAACGGACACGGCGCGCTCGAGTACCGCGACGTGGTCGGCTCCCTGCGCTACGCGAAGTCTCGCCCAGACACGAGCGACATGAAGACGGCGCTCCTCAGCCGATGCCTCGGCGCGAACGCGTCGATCGTGGGCATGAAGGAACACCCCAACGAGTTCGCCCATATCCTCGCGCTGATGGCCGTCCAGCCCATCTCTCCTCGCGTCTTCGCCGAGAAGCTGACCGAGAACGCAGGGATCGAGAACGGCGTCCAGATGTTCAATGAGGCCTTCCACGACCGGACCGGCCTGCGGCTCGAGGAGACCTGGCCCATGGAGGACGCCCGATCGGTGACCGTGCCGACCCTCGTGACTCAGGTTCACGACGACTTCCGGACCAAGCCGTCGAACGTCCAGGAGATCTTCGACACAATCGCGGCCGAAGACAAGAAGCTGTTTTGGATCGAGGGAACCGACGAGCGATTCCAGGGATACAACTACTGGAACGATCACCCCGAGCTCATGCTCGAATGGTTCGACTCCCACATGTAAGACGAAGCTACGAGAACGCCCTCGGGCGTGAGCCTTGATCCACCGCACGTGCAGGAGCTCGCGAGCTTCCCGTATTACCGCGAGTGCCCGACCTGCTTGATCGACTCGGCGGGACTCCTTGCCTCACGGATCCGCGCCGCAAGGTTGCGAACCTCGATGAGGCGGTGTCGGCTGCACGGCCAACGGCGGGATCATGCCATCGACGCTGCCGTACGCCTGCTTCGGCTTTGATCTACATTAAGAAGCTGTACTTCAATGCGGTGAGGACTGTACTTCAATGCGGTGAAGGAATAGTCAAGACCTGTGGATTGGCGTGCCACGATGAGGTGGCAAGATCAGTTGCAGGAAGGGGACGAGGTTGTCGGAGCGATCAGGAACCTCGGTGACGATCCGTTCGGTGGTCGGCAGCCAACCAGTCACGAACGGCTGGCGGGACTGCCCTGGGTTGCGTCGTACCACGACGACCCTGCGCCGTGGGATACTGGCCAGCCGCAGCCAGCAATAGTGCGTTTGGCATCCCGACCAGCATCGTCGCCGGGGCTGCTGATGGCCTACCCTACGAAGCGCTGGCGGAGCGCCTGGATGGGCATCATCGTCCACTCGACACAGAGCGTTTTCCTGGCCGCGGTCACGCTGGCCCTGGTGCTCGCGTGGCCGGGCCGACGGACCGGAAGTCCGATGCGCACTCAATCTCGGCAAGACCGCGCACTTCGCGGCAGATTGGTGCATCGGCCGTATGGCCAGAGTCGATGGCGACTGCCCAACCGGCTGGCGCTTACGACGGCAAAGTGAAGTTGTCGGCTCGTCAGCCCCGACACGAGCCACCAGACCGACGAGACTCGCCCTCAGCCGGGCGCTCATGGTAGGCGGCGCCCGAACAAGTGATTGCGAACCGGTAACCTTTTTGTTACGGTCACCTTCTTGTTACCGACGAAAGTGGCCCATAGCGACGCAGGCATACGAAGCGTCTTCAGTGATCGACGCGGACACGGCGGTGATCTGGGCGGTTCTCGTCGACGGTTCTAAGTGGACTGAGTGGGACACTGCGGTGGTCCGCCTCGATGGCAGGATCGCGCCGGGCGAGAAGGTCACGGTATTCCCCGAGGTCAATCCCGAGCGCGGTTTTGCGGTACGGGTCATCGAGTTCATTCCGGGCGAACGGATGGTGTGGCGCGGCGGGATGCCGTTCGGGCTGTTCACCGGCACCCGCACGTACACCCTGAGCCGGCAGCCGGACGGCCGCGTCAGGTTCGGCATGCGCGAGGAGTACACCGGGCCGCTGGCCGGGCTCATCGGCCGTTCCATCCCGGACCTCGCTCCCTCATTCGCGCGGTTCGCGGCCGGGCTCAAGGACCGAGTGGAGACCGCGCGGTGAACGCGCGGTCGCTCGCCGGTGGCGGCGACCCGTTCAACGCGCTCGGTGACCCGCACCGCCGCTTCATCGTCGAGATCCTCGGCGGCGATGGTGGCGGCCGCGGTCGGTCCGTGCGGGAGATCGCCGACGCACTTCCGATCACCCGGCCAGCGGTCTCACGGCACCTCCGGTTGCTCAAGGACGCGGGTTTAGTCGTCGAGGAGGCGCGGGGAACGCAGCGGATCTACCGGCTGCACGACGAGGGAGTGGCGGCAGTCCACGCGTACCTGACCCGCGTCTGGGGCGAGGCCGCCGCCCGGATGCGTCTGTTCGCGGAGAACACCACGACCGCGGAGGGCGAATCGTGACCCAACCCCTGCGGATCACCTTCGACGTCGCGTGCCCGGCCGACCATGCCTTTCGCGTCTGGACCACCCGCCTGTCGCGGTGGTGGCCGACCGACCACACCGTGAGCGGCGACCCAGCCGACATCGTCCTCGAGAGCGGTGTCGGCGGTCGGATCTTCGAGCGGACCGCCGCCGGCGCCGTCCACGAGTGGGGCGAGATCACGCTTTGGGAGCCGCCAAAGCGCTTCGGCTACCTGTGGTACCTGCGCCAGGACCGAGCCGACGCGACAGAAGTTGAGATCGCGTTCGTCGACCTGGCACGGGCCACCACTCGGGTAGAGATCGAACATCGCGGCTGGGAACGGCTGGGTGCCAAAGGATCCGAGCTGCGTGAACGCAACAACGCCGGCTGGCGAGGGCTGCTGCCCCACCTGATCGCCGCCTGCGAGGACACCGGGACATGAGGAGTCAGCGATGAGCCGTGCGGTCATGGTGCGGTACCAGACCACCGTCGGGGCCGCCGAGGCCAACCGCCGCCTGGTCGAGCAGGTGTACGCGGAGTTGCGCGCAACCAACCCGGACGGGCTGCGGTACGTCACGGTCCGGTTGGACGACGGCGTGACCTTCGTACACCTGGCAATTGTCGACGCCGCCGAGAATCCCCTGCCACAGGTCGCAGCGTTCCAGGCGTTTCAGCAGGAACTCGACAAGCGGCTCGTCGCGCCGCCGACGGTCCATCAGGTCACCGTCGTCGGCTCCTACGGCTACTGAGCCGGGATCAGCCGCACACAACGACCGGCCAAGCGGAAGTCTGCTTGGTCACGCCTGACCTGTGCCGCTCGCTACGGGTTCATCGCCCGGCTTTGTCGCAGCGCCATCGTGCGACAACGCGTGGCACTGAGGCTCGCCGGGCTTGACCGGGTAGCGCATTCTGAACGCGCTCACGTAGTCAGGCCGCAACGTCTGCCCCCGGGTGGTGAGGACCGTGTCGAGTCGATCGTGCCCAGGGTTGCTCGTGGCTTGCGCGGCTGTCGCGTTGCTCGTCGCGGGGTGTGACCGAGCCGCCCCGGCTCCTGTCAACCGGTCGCCGGCCTCACCGGCGTCGCCTGAGCAGAGTGTGATGACCCCGTCGGCTCCAACACCGGCGCCGACACCGATTGGTTCCTGTACCGCGGTGCGTGTCCTCGCGACCTGGAGCCTGAATCGGCTCGCGGAGCAGACCGTCGTGATTCCGGTTGAGGATGCCCGTCGCTGCACCGCGATCCGAGTAGGCCAACGTCAGGTGAGCACGGTCGTCAACTCCTCGACGGCATCGAGGTACCGGTCAACGTCTGCGGCGGTATGCGCGACCGACACGGTTGGGCCGAGCCACCAGCCCGACTCCCAGACCCCGCGGTTGGCCAGGAACACCCGGAAGAGTGCACGCAGTGCTGGGTCGTCCGCGGCGCGCGACTCTGCGGCGTTGCGTGGCGCCTCGGGAGTGAAGAAGTACGCCGCGTGGGAGCCGTGCTGGACCACGCTCCACGCCAGCCCCGCGTCATTGAAAATCCTGCGCAGCCCGGCGCCGAGCCGATCGCCGAGTTCGGCGGTGCGGTCGAACGCGTCCTGCGTGAGAACCTCCGTCATCGCGACAAGACCGGCCGCGACTGAGAGCGCGTTCGCAAAGAGCGTACCGCCCGTCGCCACCTCGCCGATCATTGCTCCGGAGACGTTGGCGAAGACGTCCGGCGGCGTAATCTCGGCCGCCAACTCGTGTGTCATGCCGTACGCGCCGAGCGGCACGCCGGCGGCGATCGCCTTGCCGAGGGTGAGGAAGTCCGGCTCAAGCCCCCACTCAGTCGTTAGGCCGGCATACGACGTCACCAGGCTGTGCGTCTCGTCAATAGCGAGCAGTGTGCCGGTCGCTCGGGTGACTCGACGGAGCGCGTCGTGGAACGCTGGCTCAGGCAGCAGGAAGCCTGCGTTGGTCATGGCCGGCTCGGTGAGCACGAGCGCCACCTCGCGGTCCGCCAGGCCCCGCTCGACCGCAGAAACGTCGTTGAACGGAACCATGCGGGTCCCACCCGTGACATCACGAGACAGTCCCAGGAACTCGGGCACAACCTCACCGTCGTCCAGCACAACCAACGTCGGTTCCAGGTGGCCGTGATACTTGCCGTCGAACACGAGGACGATCTCGCGTCCCGTGCGCTTTCGCGCGATTCGGATCACCTCGGTGTTCGCCTGACTTGCCGACAAGGTGAACTGCCACTGCGGCATGCGATAACGCTGTGCGAGGTGTTCTCCCAAGGGGACGGCTTCGTCGCTTGGTAACAGGAACTGGTTCCCCGCCGCCATCCGCCGCGAGACAGCTGTGACGACAGGTTCGGGTGCGTGCCCGCAGAACGCGCTCATGTCCGCAACAAACATGTCGAGGTACTCATGGCCGTCGACATCCCAGAAGTAGGCTCCTGAACCGTGACTCACCCAGATCGGCGCATGTTCGTAGAGGTCATCCATCCACGACATCGGAACGCCGCGCGGAAACGTGGCAACGGCGCGCTCGAGACGGGCCGTTGACTGGGGTCGCTCGGCGGCGAAGCGCGCGTTCTCCTCGGCGGCGCACCGCTCGATGGTGGCGCTGGATATGCTTGGCGTCGACCGTGACTCCATCGGGCAAGCCTGGCACGCGCTGATCCCAAGAACAAAGCCGGAACGGACTCGACTCGACCAAGGAGCACATGTACACGTCGGGTTGGTGCCATGAACTCGCCGCGCGCGGCATCTCCACGCTAATGGTCGACTGCCCCGGCAGCGGTGAGGCGCTGCGCTTCCTCGGGCTCAAGGCTCGGGTCGAGACCGAGGACTGGGCAAAGGCGTGCGTGGACTACCTGGAGACGCGATCCGACGTCGACCCCGACCGTGTCGGGCTCGCCGGCTGGTCGCTGGGCGGCTACTACGCCCCGCGGGCCGCCGCGTTCGAGAAGCGGCTCAAGCTGGTTGTCGCGTGGGGTGCACGCCCATGGTTCGCATTTTCCGATGGCCGAGCTGGCGATCGGGGCCGGCAAGCACGTGCTGTGCGAGAAGGCGCTCACACTCACGATCGCCGGCACGACGGGGTTCCTCACCCTCGGCATGCCGTCCCTCGCGCCGTATCGAGCAGGTCGGTCTTGTGCGTGATTCATGGTTAAGGGCTGACCAGTCCTGTTTGGTACGCGATGACGACCAGTTGCGCGCGGTCGCGGGCACCTAGCTTCACCATTGCGTGGCTGACATGGGTGCGGGCGGTGGCCGGGCTGAGGAATAGCGCGGCGCCGATCTCGTCGTTGCTCAGGCCCTGTCCCACCATGGCTAGCACTTCACGCTCACGTTCGGTCAGCACCGCGAGCCGGTCCTCTCCGGCCAGGGTGGCCGTTCGTTGCGCGGTGAACTGGGCGATGAGGCGTCGGGTGATCCGCGGTGCGAGCAACGCGTCTCCGGCGGCGACTACCCGGATGGCATGCAGGAACTCGGCCGGGCCAGCGTCTTTGAGCAGGAAGCCGCTTGCGCCAGCTTGCAGTGCCTCGAAGACGTAGGCATCGGTGTCGTAGGTGGTCAGGATCAGGATTCGGACCTGCTCGAGGCCGTGCGTCCTGGCGATCTGGCTGGTGGCTTGGATCCCGTCCAGCTTGGGCATGCGGATGTCCATGACCACGACGTCGGGGCGGGTGGCCCGGGCCCGCTCGACGGCCTCGGCACCGTTCGTGGCTTCCCCTACCACCGTGATGTCGTCTTCGAGGTCGAGCAGGACCTTGAACCCGGATCGCACGAGACCCTCATCGTCGGCGAGCAGCACCTTGATCGGAGCCCTGCCGGGCGACCACACGGCCGCTGCGTTCATAGGTGCGCCGTTCCGGTCGGCGCCACGGGCAGTCGTGCCTTGACTTCGAAGCCGCCGCCCGGAAGCGGCCTCGCGACCAGTTCTCCGCCCAGCAGTTGACAGCGCTCGCGCATTCCGAGGATCCCGCGGCCGGGCGTGGCCGAGCTACCGGTGCCGTTGGTGGCCGGATGCTCTTCTAGTGGGTGCGGGCGCGCGCGGTCATCACCTGGGACGTACCGGCGGCCCTCATCGGTTACCCGGAGCTCCAAGGCGTCGACTCCATGGTCCAGCGCTACCCTCACCCGAGTTGGGCCAACGTGGCGGATGACATTGGTGATCGACTCCTGCAAGATTCGGTAGGCAGCGTTGCTTACAGAGCTCGGCAATGGCGTTGCCGGCGAGGTCGCCTCGAGGTTGATGTCGAGCCCGGCCTCGCGTGCCTTGCTGGTGAGTTCGTCGATCTGTCCCAGGCCGGGTTGCGGCGCTCGTCCGTCGTTGGCGTCACGGAGCACCCCGAGGATGGCCCGCATCTCGTGTAACGCCTGGGAGCTGGTCTGCTCGATGGTCTCCAGGGTCTCGCGTGCCCGCTCCGGCCGCTTGTCGAGCACGTGCGCGGTGACGCCGGCCTGGATGTTGATGATTGCGATGGCGTGAGCGACGGTGTCGTGGACCTCGCGCGCGATCCGGAGTCGCTCGGCGTCGACTCGCGCCCGCGCTTCCTCCTCTCGGGTCCTTTCGGCCAGTTCAGCACGTTCCTGAGCTTCGGCTGCGATGACGTGCCGAGACCGGGCCGACTCACCCAGGGCAGCGGCCATGACCGACGCCGCGATCCGGAAGAACACCCATCCGATGGCGGCCCGCGGTTCGATGTCGGCCGCCGCGATCAGCCAGCCGATGGCCAGCACGGTGATGCCCACGCCGGCGATCACCAGCGACCTGCGCCCATCGCCGTAGGCGGTCAGCGTGTACAGGGCGACGAAGAGCCCAATCCATCCAGGACCGTCCGAGAAGTCGATGGTGTAGTACACCAGGCTGGCGAGAGCGGCCGTGATGAACACCGGCACTGGCCACCGGCGCCGCACGGCCAGCACCAAGCCACTCACGATCAGCAGCCCGTATCCCAGGTGTCCGAGGTCGGTCAGCGGCCGCGACCCCACGTCCGCGGGTTTCGCGACGGTGCCCTGGACCTGCATCACGGCAACGAAGATTCCGAGCAGGACGTCCTGTGCCAGGACAGGCAGGCGGTACGGCATTGCTCGGCGTCTCATGTTGCGATGATAGTGGCCGCTCGCGGGTGACCGGCTACGTCGACGAGCGCGATCAGGTACGGGCCGACTACGCAGATCTGCGTAGGTACTGCCGTCCGCTGTCGGAGGACACACCCCGGTCGGCGACGCGACGATCGCTTCCGTGACTCATCCAACGACAGGTTCGCGAAGCTTGCGAGCGAAACCACGGGCTCTTTCCATGAATGACGCGCTGTCCATGCGCGACAACGGCCATGGCGTGAGACCAGACGCACCGCGGCCGGGACCGCTGGGCAGACTCGCGGGCTTGGCATACCGCCGGCGGGGAAGGGTGCTCCTCGCCTGGGCCGTGGCGCTCGCCGTCGCCTTCGGGCTGTCGGCGGCCTTCGGCGGCGAGTTCACCACAAGCTCCTCCGCGCCGGGCTCGGATTCCGAGCAGGCGCAGCGTCTGCTGAGCGAGCGGTTTCCGACGCAGTCCGGCGACACGGTGAAGGTGGTGGTTCGTGCCGACGACGTCACCAGCGCCGAGGTGCGAGGTGGAGTCCACGCGCTCCTCGGTGAGCTGGGACGCATGCCGCACGTCACGTCCGTCGACGATCCCTACTCCGCCAAGGGTTCCATCACGCCGGACGGCCGGACCCTCGTCGCCCGCGTCTATCTCGATGTCACCAACCCCAACGACATGCCGGTCGAAGACATCGAACGGCTGCTGGCCACCGCGGAGGCGGCCGAGCGCGACGGGCTGAACGTCGCGCTCGGTGGGCACGCGGTGCAGGTCGGCGAGGCGAACCAGTCCGCGGCCGAGATGATCGGGCTGATCGCGGCCGCGGTGATCCTCCTCATCATGTTCGGTTCGGTGGTGGCGGCCGGGCTGCCGCTGGCGATGGCGATCGTCGGGCTGGCGGTCAGTTCCAGCCTGGTCGGCCTCGCCGCGGCGGTGGTGGACGTGCCCGAGTTCGCGCCCACGATCGGCATGGCGCTGGGCATCGCGCTAGGCATCGACTACGCGCTGCTGATAGTGACGCGGTTCCGCGAATGGCGGGCAGTGGGCCTCGACCCCGAAGCGGCGACCGTGGCGACGCTCGACACCGCCGGCCGTTCGGTCCTCGTGGCTGGTGGCACGGTCATGGTGAGCATGCTGGGACTGTTCGCGGTGGGCTTGTCCATCATGAACGGCACCGCCGTCGTCACCATGGTGGCGACTCTGGTCGTCATGGTTGCCGCCATCACCCTGTTCCCCGCATTGCTGGGCTACCTGGGGCAGCACATCGACCGGCTCCGAGTGCCGCTGGGACGCCGTCGCCGCACCCAGCTCTCCGCCGAAGGCCACGTGGTGCCGGCGGCCGGCTGGACGCGGTGGAGCCGGCTGGTGCGGTGGCACAGCGTACTCGCCACCGTGGCGAGCGTCGTTCTGCTGCTCGTGCTGGCCGCACCGTTCCTCGGCGTGCACTTCGGCCTGCCCGACGAGGGCAACGACCCCGAGAGCACGTCGAGCCGGCAGGCGTACGACATGCTGGCCGAGGGATTCGGCCCCGGTGCCAACGGGCCGTTGCTGGTTGTGGCGGACATATCACACGGCGACGGCACGGTCCTCCCGCGGCTGCAGGCCGAACTCGGCAACACGACGGGTGTCGCGGCGGTGTCCCCGCCGCGGCTCGATCCGGCTGGTGACACGGCGTTGTTCACCGTCGTGCCCAGCACCGGACCGCAGGAGGCCGCCACCGAAGACCTCGTCAGGACACTGCGCGAGGACGTGGTCCCGGTCGCGACCGAGGGCACCGGCACGGCCGTCCACGTCGGCGGTGCGACCGCGGCGGCGATCGATCTCAGTGCGTCGATCGCTGACCGGCTTGCGCTGCTCATCGGAGGTGTCGTCGTCGTGTCGATGCTTCTGCTGCTGGTGGCGTTCCGCAGCGTCGTGATCGCGGTCACGGCGGCCGTGATGAACCTGCTGTCGGTGGCGGCGGCCTACGGGGTGGTGGCCTTCTTCCTCGAGGGCGGCTGGGCCGGCAGGCTGATCGGCATTGATACCGCCACGCCGATGGCCGCGTTCGTCCCGGTCATCATGTTCGCGCTGTTGTTCGGCCTCTCCATGGACTACGAGGTCTTCTTGATCAGCCGGGTACGCGAGGCGTGGGTGCGAATCCGGGACAACGGTCAGGCCATCGCCACGGGACTGGCCAGCACCGGACGGGTGATCACCGCTGCCGCGGCCATCATGATCGTGGTCTTCGCGGCGATCGTCCCGAGCGACCAGGTCTTCATCAAGGTCTCCGGAGTGGGCATGGTCGCGGCCATCCTGGTGGACGCGACCATCATCCGGATGCTGCTCGTACCGGCAGTCATGCACCTGCTCGGCCGCCACAACTGGTGGCTGCCCCGCAGCATGGCCCGGCGCCTGCCTCAGCTGCACATCGAAGGACCACCTATCACGTCCCCGCGCCCCATCGATGCGGCGGAGTTTGTCCCGTCCCGGTAAGCGTCGTCGTCCACGAAAGCGGCGACGCCCGGAATCACACGTCGTGACAACCAACCTGAAGGAGCATACGTTGCGGAGAGTATTTGCCGGCCTTGCGACCCTGCTGGTGCTGGCCGTCGTAGCACAGTTCTTCCTCGCCGCGAGCGGCGCCTTCAACACCGCGCCCAACGACGAGTCCTTCCAGCCCCA
This sequence comes from Micromonosporaceae bacterium, assembly GCA_020027875.1. Classification (GTDB taxonomy): domain Bacteria; phylum Actinomycetota; class Actinomycetes; order Mycobacteriales; family Micromonosporaceae; genus JAXIPB01. Next base: position 10,622 of record JAHRHA010000122.1, read on the forward strand.
TCGTGCATTGGGGTACCCGATTTTCCTCCTCGCGGTTCTGATGACAATCGTCGCTGCGCTGGCCCGGATGCCAGGGCGGATCATCGGGATGGCTGGTCTGGTCGCCGGGCTGATCGTTGTCCAGGTGGTGATCGCGGTGCTCGCCAAAGCGTTCAATGACACGGGCGACACCAGCACGACAGCCGGCCAGTTCGTCTTCGGTCTGCACGCGATCAACGGTCTGATCATCCTGGCAGTGGCCGGGAACGTCGCCCGGAAGGCGCGAGCGCTGGCGAGGTCCGCGGTGACCGATCGACGGGCCGGCGCGGGCAACGACGCGGGGGTGTCCGGACCAGCAGCCGGAACGGCTCAGCCGACGTCATGACAACCGGACAGTTGATCATCGTGGACCATGTGGTCGCGCTGCTGAGCGTTGCCGCGTGGTCCGCGACCGGCGCCACCGCGGCCGCCCGACGCGCCCGGCTCGCGCTCGGCCTTCTCGCGGCGGCTGTGCTGGTGACTCTTGTCCGGGTGACGACGGTGGCGATGCTGGCCGGTCGGGGCTGGTGGTTCGTGCAGGAGAAGGTGCTGCTGGGCCTGCCGATGCTAGGGGCCGCCGGGTTAGCCGCCGTCCTGATCGCCGGCCCGCGGCTGCTCGCGGCGAGGCGCGCGCCGGAAGCCGGGATGCGCGCCAGCCGGGCGTCGGGCGACGGGATGCCGGCGAGTAGCGTGGTCTTGCTGCTCACCGCCGGATACGCGGCCCTGGCCGGGCTCGTGGTGACCTTCCTGGTCGGTTACCCCCTGACCTGGAGCACCGCGTTGATCGCCGGCTCCCTCGTCTGCGCGGGCGCACTGCTGACCGCGCGCGTCGTAGCGGCGCCGGTCGACACCACCGGCGACGCCGACATCGCGCCCACGCAGGCACCGCACGGAACGCCCGGGTTCTCGCGCCGCCGGTTCATCAGCTTGGCGGGTGGAGCAGTCGTGGCGAGCACCGGCGCAACCGGCGTCGGCCTGTTGTTCATGCCGGCGGAATCCGTCGCTACCGGAGGCGGTCCCGAACGGTCGTCCAGCTCCGGACCAACCGTGTCGGTGGCCGACCTGCGAGGTGCCGGCGCACCGGCACCGGGCGGCACGAGACGGCAGTACACGCTCACCGCGCATACCGCCACCGTCCGGCTCCCGTCCGGACGTGAGATCCAGGCATGGACCTTCAACGGCCGGGTACCCGGTCCGCCGATCATCGCCACCGTGGGTGATCTGATCGAGGTGACGCTGCGCAACACCGATATCGACGACGGAGTGACCGTGCACTGGCACGGCTACGACGTGGCGTGCGGTGAAGACGGTGCACCGGGTGTGACACAGGAGGTGGTGGCACCCGGCGATGAGTTCGTCTACCGGTTCCGCGCCGATCAGGTGGGAACCTACTGGTACCACACCCACCAGGCGTCTCACCGCGGCGTGCGCCGGGGGCTGTACGGCACCCTCGTCGTGACACCACGCGCACCGCAGGTGGACGAAGCCGATGCTTCCCCAGAGCAGCTGGATCTGACTCTGCCCGTGCACACATTCGACGGCACTGTCGTGATCGCTGATCAGGACGGGCGCACTGAACACACCGCGCCGGCCGGTACCAATGTGCGGTTGCGGCTGATCAACACCGACTCCGATCCACACCGATTCGCGCTCGCCGGTACGCCCTTCCGGGTGACGGCCATCGACGGCCGGAATCTCAACAAACCCGGCGAGGTCAGTGACGTCGGGCTGCGCCTGCCCGCGGGCGGACGGTACGACCTGGTCTTCGTCATGCCAGACACTCCGGCGGCGCTCGTCCTCGATCAAAATCACGCCGGCGGCCTCCGGCTGCGTCCGCATGACCACGCTGGTACCGCCGGTGAGGACACGCCCGCCGAGGACACCTCCGGCTGGCCCGAGCTCGACCTGCTGCGCTACGGAACACCGGCCGCCGTCCCGTTCGATGCCGGCAGCCGCGCCGACCGGCACTTCACGATGGTTCTGGACCGTGGTGTGGCCATGGTCGACGGCCGGCCGGCGTTCGCGCAGACGGTCAACGGCCGTGGTCACCCGTTGATCCCGGATCAGCTCGTCGCCGAGGGCGATCTCGTCCGGTTCACCGTGGTCAACCGGAGCCTGGAAACTCACCCCTGGCATCTGCACGGCCATCCCGTGCTGATCCTGTCCAGGAACAGCACGCCGTCGTCCGGCAGTCCGTTGTGGGTGGACACATTCGATGTCCGCCCAGGAGAGGTATGGGAGGTCGCGTTCAAGGCCACGAATCCCGGGATCTGGATGAATCACTGCCACAACCTGCCCCACACACATCAGGGAATGATGCTGCGGCTCTGCTACGACGGTGTCACCACGCCATTCCACGGATCGCACACCGCCCGCGGGGCCGGTACGGCCAGGAGTCGAAGCCATGGCCATTGACCCGCCGTTGGCCGCTCGTCGCTCGGCCCCGTGCCCGGACGACCCCACCTCGGATCTCGTTGCGCAGGTGCACAACTACAGCCGCGCGGTCATCGAAGCAGAGCTGCGCAGGCTGGCCCGCAGGGCCCCGTCATTGCGTCCGGACGACCTGGAGCTCATCGACGCGGCTCTGGACGAGCTCGTGGAGTCCTTGCTCCTTGCCCGGCTGCGCATCCTGCCGCAGCACACCGCACGGCTGAAGCGCCTCTTCGGCACCCGAGGGAGGACCCGTGAAGCGTTCTGATCGGTACGCTACTGCGGCCACCGAGTTGAGCACGGCCCAACCGTCGGCTAGATCCTGGACCTAGCCGCCTGCGGCGAGGTGGATCCGAGATCTCGTGGCGCTGATATCCGTCCAGGTAGGACTGGTGCTCCGGTAGAAGCCGAGCCAGTGGCCGGGTCCGGGCCGTACAAATGCGAACGTCGTGGGCGAGCGCATGTTCCCGCGGTATGCGATGAAGCAGGCCGGACTGTTCATGTTCGTATGCGCCGTGATCGCGTTGCCGGCGGCATGTTCCAGATCAACCCGGTCTGGCGTCTTCGGGCCGTCGCAGGCGGCGGTCGTATCGGCGGCATCGCAGCCGGCCTGGTACCTCTGTTCCTCGACGGCGCGGTTCGACTGACGCCGCCCTGGGACGTGACGATCCCGTGGTGGGCGTGCCGGCGAACTCTCGGCGCGGGTGCGGGTGTTCGACACCGGGCAGGGCCGCAGGACCGACCCGGTCGACGCTCACTCGGTGGCGGTGGTCGCGGTGCGCACCACCGGATTGCGTCGGGTCACTGTGGACGATGACACGGTGGCACGACGCTTGATGGTGGGCCGGCGCGACTGGCTGGGCCGGGCCGGTACCGATACGGTCAACCGGCTGCACGCCCTGCTGCTGGACTTGGTTCCCGGCGGGGCGAAGAAGCACCTGTCCGCGCTGCAGGCCCGCACCATCCTGGCCGGCGTGCGTCCGCGTGATGTGGTCGGCCGGACCCGCCGTCAGCTCGCCTCGGAGCTGATCACCGAACTCGCGGTGATCGACAAGAAGATCAAACAGTCCAACGCGGCCCTGACCGACCCTGATCGCGGCCACCGGCAGCAAACTGCAACAGCTCAACGGGATCGGCCCCTCCGTGGCGGCCCGGCTGCTGGGCGACATCGGCGACGTCAGCCGGTTCGCCAGCCGCAACCACTTCGCGTCCTGGAGCGGCACCGCACCGCTGGACGCCTCCTCGGGCGATCAGCACCGCCATCGTCTGTCCCGGGCTGGGAATCGGCGCATCAACCGGGCCCTGCATATCATGGCCGTCGTCCAGCTACGCCACGACACCGAGGGCCG
>JAHRHA010000246.1 GCA_020027875.1 Micromonosporaceae bacterium
CGAGGCGTCCACGTCCAGCGCGCGGGCGATCTTGTGCAGCGATACCAGCAGCGCCGTCTGCTTCCGGCCCTGCTCCAGCTTGCTGATGAGGTCGACGCTTACCCCGGCGCGCTCGGCCAGCTCACGCTGCGTCATCTGCGGGTCGCGTTGAAGTCGAAGCTGCTTGATCCGCTCACCGATGGTGCTCGGGCCTACGCTCACCGTTGCCTCCCGGGTCGCGTTCGGCATCCACTACCACCGACGAGCCTACCAGCATCATCGCGAGCGACCCGACCCCGATGACCGTCGCGCACGCCCAGTTCTTCTAGACTCCACCCGCCCATGAAGCCACGACTACTGCTGCCACGCACGGGAGGGGCTCAACCGATCACGTGCCCTCCTGTGATGAAGCTCCCTACAGGATCAAGGCCGGCCCTGCGGGCGGCCGCCTGCGGCGGCCGTCCTCGCGCCGGCAGACCACATGCCATCATCGGGCCATGAGCGAGCAACGTTCGTCCCTGTCCTTCGAGCGCATCGCTGATCGCTATGACGCGACCCGCGGGGGCGAGCAACGCGGACGACGGACAGCTGCAAGCCTGGCCCCGCTCCTGGACCCGGTCTGGCCGGTGGTAGAGATTGGTATCGGCACCGGCGTCATCGCGCTCGGCCTGCGCGAACTCGGCTTCGCAGTTGTCGGAGTTGATCTCTCACCAGCCATGACCCAACGAGCGCGACGCCGGCTCGGTCCAGTCGTCGCGGTTGCCGACGCCGCGCACCTGCCCGTCGCCGACGCCGCGATCGAGCAGGCCGTGTCGATCTGGCTGCTGCACCTGGTGGCGGATCGGGCGGCGGTCATGGCGGAGGTGGCCCGCGCCCTGCGGCCCGGTGGCCGGTATCTGGTGAGCTCAGCCCGCGTAGGCGTTCCCCCCACGGATGATATCGACCGGCTGGTGTTCGACATGCGCAACCAGCTCGACCCCAGATGGGACAACGATCGGTGCACACTCGCTCGCCCGCCGGGCGACCCCGTCGAGTGATCCCACCGCCGCGGTAACACTTTCGCCAAGAGCGACGCGCCAAGCTGCCATGCCCACGCGGCTCCGGTCGCGTCAACGAAATCGACTACGTCCCCCGTTCGGGCGGCCTCCACGAAGAGCAGCGTACGACGCCCCTGCGCCCTGATCGCGACGTCGGTCGCCCGCGTCGAAAGCTGGGCCGTCCTCGACCCCGGGCCCGGCCTACACCCTGAACATGACCGAGGCCGACTGGGCGGGCGATCGATGTGCCGCTTCATGCGATCGCGAATACGATGCCAAGGACATCGTGACCACAGGAAGTCGGTGAGGCACACTATCAACGTCGCAGGGTGATCGGCGTTGTCAGCAGCGCGTGAGGCGTAGAGTTCTCGGTCGATCGGAGGCTGTCATGGGTTCAGGGCCGGTGAAGCCCAGGTCCTCGAGGCTCGGCGCCGTCGTCATCGTCGTCGTTGTGGCCGCTGTCGGGGGCGTAGCCGTTTGGCGAGCGATCCGCGGCGATCTGCCATCGGAGGCCGAGAAGGCCGCGCAGATTGAGCGCCTCAAGGCCACGGTCCTGCCTGTCATCGAGGACCTGCAGGTCGAGTACTTCATGGACGTGGCCGGGTGCGCCAACCTCACCTACCCGCGCGGCGATTTCATCGACGGGGACCCCGAGGACTGCGGTGGCTTTACTGGCCGCTCGGTCCAGTTCGACGACGTTGGGCGCGCCGACCACCAGCTGATCAAGGCCGCGTTGGCGGCGTCCGGGACTCCTATCGAGCGGGTCGGTGGCACGTTCTTGAGTGATGGCCGCGTCAGGTACGCCTGGTTCATGTCCACCCACGGCGCGCCGTTCGCGACGTCGTGGGCGCTGGAGTACCACCCCGAGGGCACGCGCGCGCCGGGGCCTGCGGGAATGGTGACGCTCACGCCCGTCGAGGGCGAGCAGGACTGGTGGTTCGCCTGCTGCGCGGACTGACAATGGGAGCCGTCGTGCGGGGTGACCATTCGCACCGAACACCCGCACCTCAACGAGTTCGCGGCCGGTCAGCTGTTTGCTCCATGGGTCCTCCGCAACTAACACTACAGCCGTGTAGTTACAGGGGTGTCATCCTGGGACGCGGGCTCGACCCGGAGCTCAATGCGCTCGGGCGTCGGCAGACCCGACCACTGGCATCACCGCCCCGGGCCGTCCCCAGCCGAACCCGGTGAGAACTTTCCTTACCTCGATCACGACGAACGCCAGATCCTGGACGCTGCCGCTTCTGCCGGCCTCACACTCGTCGACCAGCGGCCCGCCGCCCCCACCGAGGCTGCCCAGTCCCCAGCGGAGGTCGCTGACAGCATCGAGGCCAAGACCTGGTCGAGCCTGTGGAACCGCACCGACGAGCAATGGCGAGCCGTCGTTGCGCCCACCGTCGCGGCCCTTCGTGCCCTCCCCGACGCCCACGTCCAACGCCGATTCCACGATCCCCAGCAGATCATCGTGCTGCAACGACGATAGCTGCCGCGCCGTCTTCGACGACTTGCCAACAAGGCAAGTGGTCACCGAGGACCGGCCTCACCTACCTGCGGTTGAGCTGGAGTCAGTCAGCCTTGCCTCCCGCCCTTCTCAAGATTCATCGTCCTGCGGTCCTACGGGAAGTCGTGCGGCCCCATAAACGTCGAGATGTCCGAGCTGGGCACGCAGGGTGTAGCCAGCCGCCGTGCTCGCTCCTCCTCGGACCACTCCTGCACATCGGGCGGCTCGTACGACGGATCGACCCACCCGCAGTGCCGACATGTCCCGGCAACCAACTCGTACGATCCGCACTCCGCACACCGTCGGTTCATCCGGCCAATCCGCAGCCGCGCGGCCGTGAACATGCCGAGCAGGTGCTCCACGACCTTGAGCCCGATCTCGGCGTCCATCCGCACGGCGTTCTTGGCGTGGGTCAGCCAGTTGACGTACTCCCACGTCTCGACGGCGGTCTTCTTCAAGTAAGAGCGCAGCTTGGCTGCCGACGCACCGGCCGCGAGGGTGTTGGCAAGCAGCTCTGTCCAGGCTCGGAAGTCGGCATGCTTCGGTCGCTGCTTACCAGCAGGCACCAGTTCGTCGCTGGTGGACTCGCCGAGGAACGAGATCAGGCACTCTCGCAGGCGCACACCGACTGCTTGGAAGGTCTCAGCCTCGTCGCCGCTGTCGTACGCCTCGAACGCCTGCTGCCACCGTCGCCACGAGCCGGGCAGCAGGTGTGCCGATCCGGGTGCAACCGGCACCTCACGCTCACGGGCGTACTCCAGGCGCAGCGCCAGCCCGATGTGGAAGGTCAACACCACGTCCCGGCTCTTGAAGTCCTGCTGGCTGTAGAGCTTGGTCGGGTTGGTAACCACCCACCAGCGGCTTTCGGGACAGTGCACGTCCCAGATGTCGTGCCGCACCGGGCCGACCAACTCGGACGCCGCCTTCTCCAGGTGGATGACCTCGTGGGCCTGGTCCTCCACGTAGGCGCGAATCGCGTCTTTGTCGCGCTCCCTGGCACGCATGGAAAACTCACCTCCCATCCCACAGCCACGACCAACGGCCGTTGTCACCCATAGGCGTGGGCTGACTTGCCGCCTGACTGACGAACGGTTCACGACCTTGCACCCGGATCTCCGGCCGCTTCCTGGGTCGGCATCAGGTGGGACGAACTGTTGTTCTTGACGAAGCATGAACCGGATCACACGTCGGTGAAGAACTCCGAGTGCACGGTGATCTCCTCCACCTGGCGCACGGTAGTCTGCACTCCGAGTTCGTACTTCTTCAGCAGGTCACAAAGCCCATCGCCGTCGATCAGGTCAATCGGCGGCGCCCCGTCCCTGGTCGCTTCCCGCTTGGCGTCGCCGGTGAAGCTGCCCGTGGTGATGAGCAGGCCCTTGTCACCCCGGCCGGCCATGGCGCCCCGGAAGTCGCGCACGACCCCTGGCCCAACGCCGCCGCTGTAGCGCTTGCATTGGAAGTAGACCGGGAAGCTGACGAGCGACAAGCGGTACACGCCCAACCCGTCGATGCCGCCGTCGCCACTTCGCCCCATCACGGTCGCACTGATGAACCCGGCCTCCCGCAGCAGCCGCTGAGCAAGCCGCTCGAACCCAGCCGGCGGCATGGCCCCAGCGCGTCCAGCAACTCCTCCTTCCAGTCCCGCGCCGGCTCCTGACCGGCCCCGTCGACGGTGGCCGGTTCGCGGGCGCGTTCGGCCTTGCGGCGGGCTCGCTGGCGGGCGCGAAGCTGCGCGGTGTACTCGGCGTGCAGCTTGAGCACGGTGGCCTCGTCAAGGGTCGGGTCGCGGCCCTTGTCGGTCAGCGCCCAGACGCCGCGGGCGCTGTTGTCCAGCAGGCCCATCCCTTTCAGGTAGGTGCGGGTCCACGCCAGCCGGTACTGGATCTCGCTGCCGGGCCCGTCGACATGCAGCACCGACTGCTGTTCTTCGGTGAAGCCCTCCAGCTCGATGACCTTCTCGACGATCTCTTCGATGCTGCCGGAGTCGCCGATTGCGCGGATGGCCCGAAGGGTGGGCCACAACAGCTCCACGTAGGACGGAACCACAGGTGCTTGAACCATTCGCGGAGTATACGAAGCGCCGGCCGGTGAGGCACGCCGGACGAAGTTAACCCACGGCCTCGCCCGGGCGGGGCGGGCAGTGCCGGCCGGAGCGTCGTGACGTGTCCAGCGCCAGCCCCCGCTTGGGCGCATCGCCGACGCGCGGCCACCACGTTCGCCCGGCACCGCCGCGTCGGCCACGTGGCCATGGTCGCGGCCAGCCGGCCTTCCGCATCGCTCACCCATGGCGCCGCATGGCAAGTTCGTCCGCGCGTGCCATCCGCGTGCCAGTAAGGACGGCAGGCAGCGGAATGCCGCGGTCATTCACGGTCCAAGGAAGCGCCCTCTGAGCTGCGGGTTCGTCCATGAGCCCTGGACGACACCCTAACTGATCTGGCTTTGGGAGCAGGGGGTCGCCGGTTCAAATCCGGCCGTC
>JAHRHA010000043.1 GCA_020027875.1 Micromonosporaceae bacterium
TCCTTGGGTGTTCTTGGCGGATCACCCGAGACCTACCACTCGGAAGGCCTCAGGTGGGGGACCGCCACCTCAACTTCCACGAATATCGGGACACGCTCCTCCTCTGGGTTCTGGACGCTTAGCGCCACGGGGTTTCATGTTGGCTACGAGTCTTGGCTCGAGCGCGATCAAGTAATGGCATTAGACTTCGACCCGGCCGTGGTGGCCGTGGCGTCGCGCCTTTGCGGGTGTGCTGGCGCCGTGGCGGCGAAACGTATGAGCACGTCCCGGACTACTTGGGCCCAACGGTTGATAACCGCTAGTGGCTGGGGATCCGACACGCTGGACTGGGAACACCGGCGGCTGGGGCACCGAACATACCGATGTGTGGGCGCGCTGCTGTGGGAGGCCATGTGACCGAGGAATGGATGCCGGTTTACGCCGGTGGAGCGATGAAGTCTGACCCCCAGTTCCACCCGGTCCTTGACCGGTACAGGGACCTGGCTGAGCGGGAGCGGCGTCTGGGGGTGCTGCCAGGCACCCCGATCCTCGTGGACCCCATGCGCGTGATCGACGATCGGCTGATCCGGTTCTTCAACTCACTAACGTGGCGCAGCCAGAGCCGGGGCACTCGCGACACGTACAAGACCGTCTATCGGACGTTCTTCGAATGGATGGCCAGCCAGCACCGTGACGTGTTCTCCGCGACCGACGAGGACGTCGGGTTATGGAAGATCCTGCGGACCGATCGGGAGGTCAACCCGACCGGGGCGGTGGAGGGCGCAACGTGGAACAAGGAGATCGCTGGACTGAACTTGCTCTTCCGGTGGGCGTCTCATCCAGCTCGGGGCTACATGCCGGTGAACCCACTCGCCGGTCTGCCCAACCGGGGTCGCATGAATACGGGAAGGGCAGGCGGCTAGCGACCCCGACGGAGCAGCGGTCGAACGGCGTGCGGTTCGTTGCGAAGAACGCTCGGGAGTACCGAGGCAAGTGGCTGAGCCCGGCGACCTACCGCGGATGGCGTGATATCGGGCTGCTGGGCTACCGCATGCAGCCGGGGGAGAAGCAGGGCAAGTACCAGGTCGGCCTGCCCGACACGACCTGCAGGGTGCGCAACAAGGAGCGCAACCGGGCCTACGTCGATCTGGCCATCCACACCGGGCTACGCCGGAGCGAGAACACGTCGCTGCTCGTGTGTGAGCTGCCGCCGCAGCAGGTGGATGAACCGGTCGAGTTCTGGCTGCCGCCTGCCATCACAAAGGGCGGCAACGGCCGGATGCTACTGGAGACGCCCGGCGCGGCCTTGGCGGTCCACAAGTACATCATCGGTGAGCGTCGCGACGCCATCGCGAACGCTCGGGCCGCCCAGCGGTACGAGTCGGGGGACTGGCTGCTGATCGAGTCAGTTCACCGGTCGGCGCAACATGGGCTGCGGGTGAAGTGGGCGGACGGTGGCCGTTACGCGAGCTTGGACTCGGTGCCGCCGGCGACAAGGGCCAGGCTTTTGATCCGCACAGACGACGGTGTTGAGCCGATGGCGCTCTGGCTGACCGAGCGGGGCGTTCCGATGAACGGGTGGGCGTGGAATGCGGTCTTCAAGACCGCGAACAGGCGCTACGCGGACGAGTGCCGCCGGGTCGGCGTACCGCTCCTGTCGGTGTCCGCGCACTCCCTGCGCTTTTCGTACGCACTGATGTACCTGATCGCCCTGCACCGGCACATCGACAAGATCGAAGGCTACTCCTTTTCGGACACCTACGACTACACCCGTTACCACCGGGCGTACCGACGCGTCCAGGTCCAGCTGGGCCACAAGGACCTGACGACGACGCGGCAGCGCTACTTGGAGGCAATCGTCGACATGCGGGACGATGATCTGCTGCTTGGTGCGGCCGGCGATCTGGGGGCCACGCTGGTGGCGCTGGCGGCGCGGACGTCGTTGGTGCGGGCGGACGCGGATGAGTAGCGGGAGGACTGGTCGCCGCGCTGTCGTGCCGCCAGCGTCGGCGGTCAAGTCCCGCATCGACAAGAGCGGACTGAAGTTCACCGCGAAGAATGAGAACGGCACTGAGTCGCTGATGCTGGACTTCAGCCGCTATCCCGGATCGGTCGGCCTGCGGCAGCAGGTGGTCCGGGCGTTTGCCCGGCTGAACGGGCCGGACGGCAGATGGCGGGAAACGGAGACATGCAAGTCCGCGCACAGGAGCGTGCGTCAGTTCCTGGCGTGGTGCCAGAAGCGCCGGCTGACGGATCTTGAGGCGTTTAGGGTCGGGGACTGGAACGCGTTGATGGAGGACTTCCGGTCGCAGAAGGCCGGTATCTCCGCTCTCTCGAGAAATCATGCGTTGAGTCGGGTGCGGGCTGTGATCTTGTCACAGCCGGGGCTGGACGAGGTCACGAAGCAGGCCGTGGCGGCCCGATACATGGAGCCGGAGAACCCTGGCGCGGAAGAGCGGGACTTCTACGAGGTCGACCAGATCGAGGAGTTCAAGAAGCAGGCGTACCTGGCGCTGTGCCGCGCGCACAGGCGCATCGGTGCGAACTGGGAGCTGGTCCAGCAGGACGAGGACTGTGTCGACGCGTCTGATCGGACGCGTTGGGAGGCGCTGCAGATGCTGCTCGACCACGGTTTCGGGGACATGACGAACGACCATTACCAGGCCATCGGGGCGATGAAGCGCCTCGGCGCGTGGACGTGGCCTCTGAAGCGGCTGGCGTGGCGAGCGCTATTCCTGACAACCGACGAGGCGCTGGCGGCGGTCGTGGCCCTAATGTGCGAGACGGGTGAGAACTCGTCGACGTTACAGCGCCGGACAGCTCCGTCCACGGCAGCCACGGCGGCGGACGAGGGCGTCACGGTACTGCATTCGTCGCTGGACAAGCCGCGCCGCGGAGCCCGGCGGCGCTATATGACCGAGAACGCAGGTACTTCACGGTCGCTGGGCCGTCGCCTTGCCCTGGTGGCCGAACTAACCGAGCCAAGCCGCGAGCGGCTGCGGCGTGTCGGCGGCGTCAACGCTGACCGGCTCATCTGGTTCGTGAATTGCCGCAACGGTGTGTTGCAGAATGACATCGGCGCGCTGCCGAGAGTCGTCATGGCCAAGGAGCCCACATGGGTGCCCGGCGACGGGGCTGTCAACCTGCAGAAGTTGCGCCGGTCCGTCGTCACGCGGGTGCTGGCCCGCCCACACCACCACGAGGAGACCACCTTCATCCGCGAGTACGCGATGAAGGACCCCAAGCGCAAGGCGGAGATGCAGAAGGTTGCCGCGCGGGGGCTGCAGAACCTGTTCGACACTGCGCAGCAGACGTTCGTGAAGTTGCTCAGCCATGAGGAGGCCCAGCACGCCGGGCTGCTGGCGGGCGGGCCGGAACGCTACCTGACACCGACGGGTATGGGCTGCACGGACTGTGACCACAACCCCCGGACGGGCAAGCCGTGCGACGATCCGTGGCTGGCGTGCCTGGGCTGCTCAAACGCGTTCGCCGTGGACGATCACCTGCCGCTGCTGGTGTGTCTGTTCGACATGCTCGAAGGGCTGCGGCAGACGGCGCGCGAGGCGACGTGGCGGAGCCGGTACGCGCTGGCGTGGGCGCGATTGACGCTGATCCTGAAGGACTTGTCGCATGCGCAGTGGGACTGGGCGCGGCAGCGGCGCGCAGACGATATTACGGCGCAGGTGACGGGCGCCGTCCGCAAGAGGGAGTACGAGATATGAGCAGCCGGGCGGCAAAGTCGACGTCGTCCCAGCTTGTCATGCCTCAGGGCGGCTGCTGGCCCGAGATGGACTTCCCGGCGATCACGAGGCCAAGGGTCAGGAAGAAGTCCGCGGTGGTGCCCATGTTCAGCGACGACCGCTGGCCCCTGGCTGGGTTGGGCACGACGGGGAACCAGAGGCCGCCGACGCTGAACTTCATGATCGTGCCTGAGAAGTTCCGTGTCACCGCCAAGCGGTTCATGTGGTTGGCGATCAACACGAAGACGCCGGCTGAAATACTGAACGCCCCGGGAACGCATGCCCGTCCGTAGCTCGCAAGCCGAAGCTTGGTCATTCTCTTCCGCCAGATCGTTTACCTATTCTGTGCTCTTGCTAAGGAACATGATGACCTCGCCAGCGTTAACGCGTATGTCCTTAGCGAGTACTGCCAGTCGGTGCTGACGGCTTTGAACACTCGCGGGTGCAACTTCGACGCCCGGGAGAAGGAGGCGCGACTTCATGCGGTCGAGCGGCTGCACTACTCCGCACCTGACCTGCCGGCCGCGGACCGTCTGCGGCGGCCGTCATGGCTGGACGAGGAATTGAGTTTTGATCGAAGCTGGCGCGGAGAAAACACCACCCAGGAGATGGCCCCGGATACGTACGCTCCGTTGATCGTGTGGGCGTGCGCGTTCATCGACGAGTTCGCTACGGACATCCTCGCGGCCCGGGACCGGGTCGCCCAGATGACCGACGGGGCGGTGGCGGCACAGCCGGGCAAGGGCGCCGACGCGGTGCGCGCCGCGCTGCGGGACTGGCTGGCCACCTACGGGAGCCTGCCGGGGTCATCGAAGAGAACATGGGGTGTTGACCGCGGCCAGGTCAACTTTGCGAGCACCTACATGGAGGGTGTGTTTGGCCTTTCTCGGTCAGCGGTGCAGTGGGTCCATCAGAACGACGACGAGTTCCGCTACGCGACTGTCGCGCGGGGAGCACCGCTGGACGTCCATGTGCGAGGACGCATCCATGGACAGCAGTGGTTGTCCGGCATCGACTTCTACGACGTGGACTTCTGGCTGGCGCGGCTGCGGGAGGCGTGCATGATCGTCGTCGGCCTCGGCAGCGGGCTGCGGCCGCACGAAATGCTGTCCCTGGAGATCGAGGCGTCCAAGGACGATGGCTCGTCAAGGCCGGTGATCGAGAAGGTGGAGAGCGACACGGGCCACGTGCGGTTCCTCGTCCACGGGAGGCTGTTCAAGGGGCAGACTGACATCTCTGGCTCGCAGCGGCTGGACGGGGTTCCGGTCACCTGGGAGACCATCGAGACGGGTGCGAAGGCGGCCGCGTTAGCGATCCAACTGACGGACGGGTCGCCGCTGGTGTTCCCCAGCCAGAACGGAGCGCAAGGGTCAACAGATGAAGCGATGGCGACGACAGTCGGGACCTACCGGCTGCAAAAGTTCGCTGATACGGCCAACCGCTTGGCGGACCTGCTGGACCTGCCGCAGTCCTACCGGATCCCCAGGCCCGAATCCCTCACCCTGCGGCAGTTTCGCCGCACAGCCCTGGCGATGATCGAAGACCAGAAGGACGGGCTTAACGCGGGCGCTCAGCAAGCCAAGCACGTGGTCGGGAGCGTTTACGAGACAGAGACGATGGAGGGCTACGGCGACACGCGCCGCCGCGGGCAGCTAGTGCACGAGCGCCGCGCAGCCCTATCCGTTGCCGCGACCACGGAGTTATCCGAACGATTGGTGACCAGCGGTGAGGGCATCTCCGGCCCAGCGGTTCAGCGGGCGTTGGAGGTGGTCAAGGCAGTCGGCGGTGACGGAGCACTACTGCGCCTGACCGACGAGCGCGACTTCAAGCGTCGTGCCGCCCGGTCCAAGCAGAAGGTCTACAAGGTCGCTCTCAACGGCACGTCCTGGTACTGCATCCACGACCGTACCCAGGCAGCGTGCGGCACGGGCGAGTTCCCGGAGTTGGGCGAGTGCCGAATCGTCTGCCCCAACAAGGTCTACACCGACTCCGACCGCCGACTGGTTTGGGGGCGCATCGGGGCACTGGAAGCTGAGGCGGCGGTGCTGCCGGTGCCGGCGGCGCAGCGGAAGCTGCGGCTTGCCGCGGGTTACCGGGCGGAAATGGAACGGGCCGAGGGGCGGATCGTGCATCTAGATAACGAGGAAGACCCCCAGGCGTGACTGACAGCGGCAAGACGAACGGATTCCCAGCCCCGTCGGATGAGAAAGATCCAGTGCGACGCGACATCCGCGCCGCGATGAATCGGCTGCGGGGCGGCGCTACGAAGAACGTGCCCGCCGGCAGCCCGCTGACGGTCGTGAACCTCGCCCAGGAAGCGGGCGTGAAACGTCATGCCCTGACCCACTGGCATCCGGATCTGAAGGACGAGTTCTACGCCCGCCGGGATGCCGCCGTCGCCGAGACGACATCGGATCGTGAGCGGATGTTGGAGGCGTGCGTCGCGAAGGCTGAAGCCGAGATCGCGGCGCTGCGTCGCGAGAGTGACAACTGGCACAACGCGGCAAAGGACTTCGTCCGCATCATCCAAACCCTCGAGCTGGAAGCAAACGCCTACAAGGCGAACATCGAAACGCTCAAGGCGCGGTTGGAAGCGGCAGACATGCCTAGCAGAGTTACGCATCTGCGCTAGTCAGCGATGGACCGCCGTGCCCCTCCCTCCACCATGGCCGAGGACAATCGGCTGCTCCTGATACCGATGCAGGTTTGCGACCGAAAGCCGTAGCCGGCGCCAGCTCCGTCTTACAGCCGCACTAGACCCTGTGCGGCTGAGCGGGTGCCGCCCGTCCCGTGCTCAACAGACGCCGAATGGGAGCCAAGTAGTCTCGGTCCCCTGGGGTAGGCATGCCCTTGATCACCAACGCGCGGGGAGACCGACTTCCCACAATTCGACAACCTCACCGACCCGCGCCACCGCTGACGCGTGCCGACGGGTTCCACGACTACGTCAAAAGCCCAGGGCATTACGCAGGTCAAACAATTACGGTGTATGTGGGCCTGCGGCGCGGAGTGTGGCGGCGGTACGGGCTCACACTCGGCTCGCCCACCAGCCAAAACCGCCAAGGTATGTCGTGCGCTGCGGTCACCCCGACGCGGGGACCGGACGCGACTAACGCTGGATCGATGGCGGCTGATGGTGGGGTGAGGAGCATAGGCCCGGACCCGTCGACGGCCGAGGTGCCGTTGGCGTCGCGACCGAGCCCGAGTGCGTTGACGAGCCTCGCCGGTCCGCGCGCCAGGTAACTATCCGGAGCATGGTTGCGGCGTTCTCGGGCGACCTCGATCCCCTCGGTCACCTCACCGGCCCGCAGCAGGACGGCAGCAGCCTCGCCTTCGTGGCCGCAGACGATGTTCATGCACCAGTGCATGCCAAATACGAAGTATAGGTAAATATTCCCCGCCGAACCGAACATGACCTCGTTGCGCGGAGTCGGCCCTCGCTGTGCATGGGAAGCTGGGTCTTCCCCAGTGCCGGCGTACGCCTCGACCTCGGTCAGCCGCAAGCTGACGCCGTTGGCTGATACGGTCCAGCCCAGCAGAGTCTGAGCAGTCGTCGCAACCTGAGAGGCTGGGGCCTGGAGCCAGTGGTACGTCATAGGGGGGCAAGAATACCGGGAAGGCTCAAGATCGACCTCCGGGTGTGCGACAAGGGCGTAGGTGGGTGTCCATTCCTCTGTCGTACGGCCACGCCCGTTTCCGCAACGGGCCAGCCGGTAACACGCGCAAACTCTCCACAGAAGCACTGGTGCCTGAACGTGGTGACCGGTCCGGTTGGCGTTGCGTCGGCCGTGCTGTTGCGGGCCGGCGAGGTAGTCAAGGGTCTCGACGTCGCCCGCTCGCGCCGTCGCAGCGCACGTCTGGATCGGGATCTCGCTCGCGGACCGGCACGGCTCGCGCAGGCTCTGGGCGTTGACGGCCGCGCCGATGGCACACCGCTGCTCTCGGGCGGCGGGCCGATCCTGCTCCTTCCTCCCTCGGCACCGGTTGACGCGGTGGCGATCGCGGTCGGGCCTCGGGTAGGCGTGAACGGCGGGGCTGAGCGGCCGTGGCGGTTCTGGCTAACCGGCGAGCCGACGGTTAGCCCGTACCGCCGCCACGTGCCGAGGCGAACGTCCGTGCCTGGCGCCTGATACGACCGGTTAGGTTGCGCGGTTAGATAGCGACGATCGTGATGAGATCCTCGAGTCCGGCGAGGTCATCAGCGTTGCGGGTGTACACGCTGGCGTCGTGGGCGTGCGCCGTGGCGGCGATTAGTAGGTCCATGACCCTCGCGCGTGGTTGGCGTCCAACTAGTGCGACCCGGGCAGCCAGGCGCCCGTAGCTGTTGGCGACGGCTTCGTCGACCGGAAGCGGATCGAACCGTCGCTGCACGGCGCTGAGGCGGGTCAGCCGGGTCGCCCGTACCTCCTGACTCTTCGCAACCAGGACGCCGAAATGAAGCTCCGCGAGGCTGACTACGCTGATGGCCAGCTCGCCCGGGATCGGGACGATATCGGTGGCGATAAGGACGCTCGTGTCAAGAATGCCGCGGCTCACCGCTGCGCCCACGGGTCGGCGACGGAGTCGTCGAGCAGGTCGCGATCATAGGCCCAATCAGCGTCGGTCGGCTCGGCGAATATGTCGGCGAGGTCGTCCCAGCGACGCCATGCCCGTGGGCTGACAGGGCCGAGTACGGCAGCCGGTCGGCCGGCCACGGTAATCGTCACGTGCTCGCCCGCCTGGGCGCGGCGCACCAGATCGCTGGCGTTCTGTCGCATCTCCCGTAGCCCAACCTCGCTCACGGCTCCGACTGTAGCACCTGTGCTACACGTCTGTCGGGTAGCAGACCGGGGCCATGTTGCCTTCGCGGCACCCACTCGATCAAACCTTCGCGCGGCTAACCCGTTTCGTGTGATCAGGCCCGATGCGCGACAATCACGGCGTGACCGAAGTAATCGACGATCTGCAGTGGCGGGGCCTACTCCAGGACTCCACCGACCTGGACGAACTGCGCAAGCACCTGGCCGCAGGTCCGGTGACGTTCTATGTCGGCTTCGACCCCAGCGCGCCGAGCCTACAGATCGGCAACCTGGTGCAGGTTCTCACCGCGCGCCGACTGCAGCGCGCAGGTCACCATCCACTGCTGCTCGTTGGCGGCGCCACCGGCCTGATCGGGGACCCGAAGCAGGAGGGCGAGCGCACGCTCAACGACGCCGAGGTGGTGGCCGGGTGGGTTGACAAGATCCGCCGGCAGGTCGAGCCGTTCTTCGATTTCGACGGTCCGAACCCCGCGACGATGGTCAACAACCTCGATTGGACCGCGCCGCTGTCGGCTATGGAGTTCCTGCGCGACATCGGCAAACACTTCCCGATCAACCAGATGCTCGCACGGGAGGTGGTGAAGGCTCGCCTGGAGTCGGGGATCAGCTTCACCGAGTTCAGCTACCAGATCCTGCAGGCGCACGACTTCTTCCAGCTGAATCAGCGCTACGGCTGCACGGTGCAGCAGGGCGGCTCGGATCAGTGGGGCAACATTCTCGCTGGCGTTGACTTCTGTCGCCGTCGCGGCGTGCGTGGGGTCCATGCGTTCGTAACACCGCTCGTCGCCCGGGCCGACGGCACGAAGTTCGGCAAGAGCGCGGCCGGCATGTCCCTATGGCTGGACCCGTCCATGACCAGTCCGTACGCCTTCTACCAGTTCTGGATCAACGCCGAGGACGCAGACATCGTTGACTACTTCAAGATCTTCAGCTTCAAGACGCGCGAGGAGATCGAGGCGGTCGAGAAACAGACCGCCGAGCGGCCGGCCGCCCGAGCCGCGCAGCGGGCCCTGGCCGAGGAGCTGACCACCCTGCTTCACGGCGAGAAGGAGTGTGCGCAGGTGGTCGCGGCGTCGCAGGCCTTGTTCGGACGCGGTTCCCTTGCCGACCTCGGGCCGTCCACGCTGCGCGCGGCGCTGTCGGAGGCGGGGCTCGTCACGCTGGCGGGGGAGCTGCCGCCGGTCGCGATCCTGCTCAAGGAGTCCGGCCTCGTGTCGAGCCTGAATGAGGCGCGCCGCACGATCGCCGATGGCGGCGCCTACGTCAACAACGATCGGGTCACCGACGCCGAGGCGGTGGTGGACCGCTCGGCGTTGTTGCACGGGAAGTGGCTGGTCCTGCGGCGGGGACGGCGCAACGTCGCCGGCGTCGAACTCACCCCCTGACCGCTTGACCCGCTGCCCTACCTGCACCCCACCCCTAAACTGGCCGATCATGACCTCCAGCTCCAGGTCATGATCGACGCCTTTTCACGACGGTCCCATCATGATCACGGCGATCTTGGAGCGGGCCGCGGGCACGGATACCCGCCAGCGCCTGAACGTTGGATGACTCGCGGGCAGCGCGCACCGAGAAACATCCAAAATCGCAGAGGTACGCCGCTGTCGTGGCGCGCAGCTCCTGGGTTCGCGGTGGGTGGTCACCTAGGCTCGGGACAGCCGATGCGCGTCCGCCGCGAGGGCCACGGCCCCGTCGACCGTCGGGCTCTGAGCGTCGTCGCGGGCCGCGATCGGGTGCGCAGCGCCCCGCTCTCGTCCCCCCGTGATGAGAGCCGTGGGTATTGGTGGCACGGGCGCAATCTCCGTCGGGAAGGATTGGGCTTGTGAACACAGAATCGACGAACGACGGCGAGGGCGCTACCGAGCGCGGAGCAGGACGCGATCGTTCGGATCGGCCTCGCTCGAGCGATGGGCACGGAAAGCCCGCGGGCACTGGGCACCGCCGTAGCAACGCCGACCGTCAAGGCTCGTCGGGGCGGGCCCGCCCGGCCGGCTCGGAAAGTCGCCGGTCGAGGGATGGTTCGTCGTCGCGCGATCGAGGCGGGTATGACCGCGGCCGAGGTGGCGATGACCGTTCCGGCGGAGGTGGATTCAGCGATCGGCGGACCGGCTCGGACCGGACCAGGTCTGACCGGACCGGCTCGGACCGGGCCAGGACTGACCGGACCGGCTCGGACCGGAGCAGGTCGGATCGATCCCACGACCGAGGTGCGAGGGCTGAAGGCGACGGCCGCAGGGCCGACCGCGTACCGGATGACCGCCAGGGCCGGAGTGGCTTCCGCGACAGGGCTGGTGACCGGGACGGCTACCGGGACCGGACTGGCGGCGGGGACCGCGGCGGCTACCGGGACCGGACTGGCGGCGGCGACCGCAGTGGGTACCGCGACCGGTCCTCCGGCGGAGACCGCGGGGGCTACCGGGATCGGGCTGGCGGTGGCGACCGGCGTGAGCGGCCCACGGGCGATCGGGGTGGGTCTCGTGATCGGACCAGTGGCGGCGATCGAGGTGGGTTCCGGGACCGAGGCGCGGGCGGTGATCGGGGTGGGTCCCGTGATCGGCCCAGCGGTGGTGACCGGGGCGGATCGCGGGACCGCGCAGGCGGCGGGTACCGCGACACAGATCGAGGCGGTTACCGCGACCGGTCCAGCGGCGGTGACCGTGGTGGATTCCGGGACCGGGATCGTGACCGGGGAGCTCATGGCGACCGTCCGGTCAGCGGAGACCGCGGGGGTCCGCGTGACCGTCCCCGCACCGGAGACGGTGACCGCCGAGGATTCCGGGATCGGCCGACCGGCGATCGCGGTGCACCGTTCCGGGATCGGGAAGCCGGTCGTGGTCGAGACACTGGAGGCTCGCGCGAGCGCGACGCTGGCGGGTTCCGTCCCCGCGAGAGTGGGTTCCGTCCCCGCGACGGCGAGCGTGAAGGTGCCCGCGACCGGGACCGTGATGGTGTCCGAGACCGCGAGCGTGGCGGGTTCCGTCCCCGCGATGGCGCGCGCGGGGGATTCCGCGATCGCGCGGGCGGCGGGTTCCGCGATCGTGAAGGTGGCGGATTCCGGGAGCGCGACAGGTCTCGTGACCGGGCGGCTGGTGACCGGCCGGTTCGCGACCGCGCGGACGAGGATTTCGCACCACGGCTGCCCCGCGAGTCGGACGGTCCAACACTGCCGGAGGACCTGGACCCGCGAAGCCTCGATGGCGAGGTCCGCGATCAGCTGCGGGCACTGGCCAGGGGCGTTGCCGAGCAGGTCGCGCTCAGGCTGGTCGCCGCCGGCGAACTGATCGACTCCAACCCGGAGACCGCGCTCGCCCACACGCTTGTCGCGCGACGGCTCGCGTCGAGGATCGCGGCGGTACGCGAGGCGGTCGGGCTGACGGCCTACCGGGCCGGACAGTGGCAGACCGCGATCGGAGAGTTGCGGGCATACCACCGGATGACCGGCCGGCAAACCCATCTGGCGGTGCTGGCGGACTGCGAGCGGGCCCTTGGCCGATCGGAGCGGGCGGTCGACATGTTCCGCGCCACGGACCGCGACCAGCTCTCCCCGGAGGAGGCGATCGAGCTGCTCATCGTTGCCGCCGGAGCTCGCGCAGACCTGGGTCAACGCGATGCCGCGGTGGCGATGTTGCAAGTACGTGAGCTGACCTCCGACGAGCCGTGGGTAGCGCGCCTGCGGTACGCATACGCGGACGCGCTGCTAGCCGTGGGCCGCAACGAGGAGGCTCGGGAGTGGTTCGCGCGAGCAGCCGAAGTGGACGAAGACGCGGCCACCGACGCGGCCGAGCGTCTGCTCGAACTCGATGGTGTCGTTCTCGACGACCCGGATGAGGACGACGACTTCGACGCCCTGGAGGAGGACGAGGACGAGGGCGCCGACGATTCGGAGGAGGAGGACGACGCCGACTTCGACGACGAGGGCGAACTCGACGACGACGCCGACTACGAGGAAGAGGATGACTACGAGGAAGGGGACGAAGTCCAGGACGACGAGGACGAAGACGACGAGGACGAAGACGACGAGGACGAAGACGAGGACGACGAGGATGAGGTCGACGAGGATGAGGTCGACGAGGATGAGGACGACGAGGATGAGGACGAGGACGTAGCCGAAGAGGACGACGAGGCCGCTGCCGACGCGGACACCGGTGAGCCGCCCGACAAGCCGGAACCCACGGCGCCGTGAGTCTCGCCGGCGGTTACGAGTTAGTGATCTTCGATCTCGATGGCGTCGTGTACCTCGGCACGGAGCCCATCGCCGGCGCCGCCGAGTCGATCAGGACGCTTGTGGACAGTGGGACGCCGGTCGCGTACGTCACCAACAACGCGTCCCGTAGCACGGAGGAGGTCGCGTCGCTGCTGAGGTCAATGGGAGTACCGGCGGGCGCGGACGAGGTGCTCACGTCGGCGCGGGCCGCGGCCGAGATGTTGGCCGCCGATCTGCCCGGTGCGGCTCCTGTCCTCGTCGTCGGCGCTACGGCGCTGCGTGACGAGATCCGGTCGGTCGGGCTGACGCCGGTCTACGGCGCCGCCGAACGACCGCTCGCGGTGGTCCAGGGCTACGGCCCAGACGTGGGGTGGGCTGAGCTCGCCGAGGCATGCGTCGCGATCCGGGCCGGGGCCCGCTGGGTCGCGACCAACACCGACCCGACCCTGCCATCGCCTCGCGGTGCGTTGCCCGGCAACGGGAGTCTGGTGGCCGCGCTCACGACCGCGCTCAGCGGTCGCACACCGGACACTGTCGTCGGCAAGCCTCATCCGGCCCTGTTCGAGGTCGCGGCCCAGCACTGGGGCGTGCGGCGGGTTCTCGTTGTCGGTGACCGCCTGGACACTGACATCGAGGGCGCGGCCCGGGCCGGGATGGATGCCATGCTCGTACTCACCGGAGTGAGTACGGCGGCGGATGTCCTTCGAGCCGCCGCGCACGAGCGACCAACCCACATCGCGGCCGACCTCGGGGCACTGGCTGAACCCGACGACGCCTCTCGCGTACGGCATTGGGACACAGTGGAGGCTCGCGCTGGGCAATGGCGGGTGACGCACGATGGCGACCGGCTAGTCCTAGCAAGCGATGACGGCGCGGCCAGCGCCGCGACACGACACCCGGCGGACGCGGTCCGCGCACTGGCGGCCGGAGCCTGGGCTCATCCGGATTGGACGGGTATCACGGCGGAGGGCACGGCCGCAGAGCGCGCGCTTGAGGTCCTTGGCCTGGACCGCTTCGCCGGGTGGTCGATCAGAGCAGTTTCCGCAGCTTAAGCAGATCGGTGACGCCCGCCTTCACCGACACTCTCCCGGACGCCCAAGCGCCGGCGAAGTTGAGCTCGCCGGCGACCAGGGCGAGCAGGTCGTCGCCACTGAGGGAGAGCCGGATCTGCGCCCTCGGGTCGTCGCCGTCGGAGATGTCCACGATGGTGCCGCCGCGGAGCCGCCCATGGAAGTAGACGTCGAGGTCCCGGATGTGGCAGGCGAGCGACCGGTCGAGGTTCACCCGCGCGGCCGCATCCGGGTCGGCGCCGAGCCGCGCCGCGAGGTCCAGCAGTGCCTGGCGACACTGGTCTACCGTGGCCATCGCACCTCCACGCGTTGTCCTGGGTGGGATTCGCACCCGACGTGCCGCACGGTACCGCACGGCCGTGCGGTCGCGGGCCGGTAGCGTGAGGTGGTACGGCGTCGAATCTGTCAGGGATCAAGGAAGGAATGCGCGATGCAGGAGGCACTACGGACGTACCTGGAGTTGGCCATGGGCATCACCGATGCATCCCGCAAGAGGGTGAAGAAGGTGGTCAAGGACGCGGTCGGCAAGAGCGGTGTCACCGCCGACCAGGTCAGGACGATGACGGGTGATCTTATGGCGGCCAACACGGCCAACCGGGAGGCCCTGGCGAAGCTCGTGAAGTTCGAGGTGGACCGGGCGCTCGGCGTGGTCGGCCTAGCCACCGCGGAGGAGGTCAGCGAGCTGACCGGGCGGGTACGGGACCTGGAGCGTCAGCTTCGTGAGGCGCGGGCGGCCGCACCGACCAAGGCCGTACGAGCCAACGCGGTGCCCGCGAAGAAGTCCGCGGCCAAGAAGGCCGTGGCTAAGAAGACCGCCGCAGCGACGAAGACCGCGCCGGCCAGCAAGGCATCGCCGGCGAAGACAACGGCAAAGACTACGGCGAAGACAACGGCGAAGACTACGGCGAAGACAACGGCGAAGAAGTCGGTCGCCAAGAAGGCTCCCGCGAAGAAGGCTCAGGCGTGACCGCCCCGGACGACGACTGGGCGCCGGTCAACGTCGACCAGACGGCGGGCAATGGGCATCCCCGCATCGATGAGACTCTCGCCGCACTGGCCGCAGCGCGGGACGCCCCACCCGCGGTCCAGGTGGCGCCGCTGACGGAGGCCCACCGGACGCTGCGGGAGACCCTCGACTCCATCGGCGACGTCTGAGCCGATGGCGCGCCGTAACCGCCTCGACACCGAGCTCGTTCGCCGCGGTCTGGCCCGCTCGAGGGAGCAGGCCGCCGCTCTCGTCGCGGCGGGACGGGTCCAGGTGCGCGGGGCGCGCGCGAGCAAGGCGGCGGCCATGGTGGACCCCGCCGAGGCGGTACGGGTGATCGAGGCGGAGGGCGACGAGTACGTCTCCCGGGGCGCACTCAAACTCGCCGGCGCGCTAGGGACCTTCCGCTCCCTACGGGTCGAGGGTCGTCGCTGCCTGGACGCCGGCGCGTCCACCGGTGGCTTCACCGACCTGCTGCTACGCCGCGGCGCGAAGAGCGTGGTGGCCGTGGACGTCGGGTACGGCCAACTCGCCTGGCCATTGCGCAATGATGCCCGGGTGACGGTGCTCGAACGGACCAATGTGCGGTCGTTGATCGCCGAGGCGATCGGCGGGCCGGTCGATCTCACGGTCGCCGACCTCTCCTTCATCTCGCTGCGCCTGGTCCTGCCGGCGCTGGCGGCGTGCACGGAGCCCGATGGCGACCTCGTCCCGATGGTGAAGCCCCAGTTTGAGGTTGGGCGCGACCGCGTGGGTACGGGTGGGGTCGTGCGCGATCCCACGCTGCGCGCGGAGGCGGTACTTGGCGTGGCAAGCTCCGCCGCGACGCTCGGGCTAGGCGTCGCCGGCGTGGTCGCTAGCCCCCTGCCCGGGCCGTCGGGCAACGTGGAGTTCTTCCTGTGGCTGCGCCGGGGCGAGCCCGGCGTGGACGAGGCGGCGGTTCGCGCGGTCTGCGGGGATGTGTTATGAGCCGGACCGCGCTCCTGGTCACGCACACCGGGCGCCGCGACAGCACCGAGCACGCCCGAACGGTCGCCGGCGATCTGATCGAGGCGGGCTTCACGGTGCGGGTTGTCGCGGATGAGGCAGGCGATCTCGGCCTGCCCGGTGTGGTGCCAGTGGCGGGACCGGCGGCGGCCGAGGGCGCGGAGTTGGTGTTCGCCCTCGGCGGTGACGGCACGCTGCTGCGGGCCGCCGAGCTCGCCCGTCCGGCCAAGGCGCCGTTGCTGGGCATCAACCTTGGCCGGGTCGGCTTCCTCGCCGAGGCGGAGATCGGCGACCTCGACGCCGCGGTGCGCCACGCGGTCGCGCGGGAGTACACGGTGGAGGAACGACTCACCGTCGACGTCACGGTCGCGCACCATGGCGCGATCGTGGCCGAGTCGTGGGCGCTCAATGAGGCGAGCGTGGAGAAGGGCGCGCGGGAGCGCATGCTCGAGGTGCGCGTCGATGTGGACGGGCGGCCCTTGTCCCGATACGGCTGCGACGGCGTCATCTGCGCCACGCCGACCGGCTCGACTGCGTACGCCTTCTCCGCCGGCGGTCCGGTGGTGTGGCCCGGGGTGGAGGCGTTGCTGCTCGTGCCCATCTCGGCCCACGCCCTGTTCAGTCGCGCTCTGGTGACCGCGCCATCGTCCATTATCACAGTGACCGTTGACCCGCACGCGCCCGCCGCGGTGCTGTTCTGTGACGGCAGGCGCGTGTTCGACGTCCCGCCGGCAGGCGTCATCACGGTCCGGCGCGGCGAGCTGCCCGTACGGGTTGCCCAGCTGCGACCGCGGCCCTTCACCGACCGGCTCGTGGCGAAGTTCGCGCTGCCCGTCGCCGGCTGGCGAGCGAACTCCCACGACTCTCCCGAGCCCCACGACACCCAGACGGCGCCCCGTTTGTCCTAGGCGGCGGAGTACGGGAGTCGCGACCTCACCCGCCCCGAGGAAGTGCCAAGATGGTTCCCGATGCGCCTTCTATCGAACATGCGCCGATCGCGCGGTGCCGAACCGGGCATGATCAAAGGAATCGTACGGCTGGACCGGCGGACCAAGCGTCTTGTCGGTCGCCTGCGCCCGGGCGACATCGCGCTCATCGACCACCTCGACCTCGACCGGGTGGCGGCGGACGCACTCGTGGCGGCCCGCGTCGGAGCCGTCATCAACGCGAAACCATCGATTTCGGGCCGCTACCCCAACCTTGGACCTGAACTACTGGTCAAGGCGGGCATACCGCTCATTGATGACCTGGGCGAGGACACCTTCCAGCAGGTGAGGGATGGCGACGTAGTGACGCTCGACGGAAACACCGTGCTCGTCGCCGGGCAGGCCATCGCCCATGGCGTTCGTCACGACGCTGAGAGCGTGGCCAAGGCCATGGCCGACGCGCGTGAAGGCCTGTCAGAGCAGCTCGAGGCATTCGCGGCCAACACGATGGAGTACCTCAAGCTGGAGCGCGAACTCCTCCTCGACGGCGTCGGGGTCCCCGACATCACCGCGAAGCTCGCCGGGAGGCACTGTCTCATCGTCGTGCGTGGGTACGACTACAAGGCCGACCTCGATGCGTTGCGGCCGTACATTCGAGTGTTCAAGCCGGTGCTCATCGGGGTCGACGGTGGGGCCGATGCGCTGATCGAGGTGGGGTACACACCCGACCTGATCGTCGGTGACATGGACTCGGTCTCCGACGCCGCCCTGCGCTGCGGCGCGGAGATTGTCGTGCACGCCTACCCCGACGGGCACGCGCCTGGCCTTGCCCGGGTAAACCAGCTCAACGTACCCGCCGTTACGTTCCCCGCCGCGGCGACGAGCGAAGATCTCGCGATGCTGCTGGCCGACGAGAAGGGTGCCTCGCTCATCGTCGCGGTCGGCACGCACGCGACGCTGGTGGAGTTCCTGGACAAGGGCCGCAGTGGCATGGCGTCGACCTTCCTCACCCGTCTCAAGGTCGGCGGCAAGCTGGTGGACGCCAAGGGTGTCAGCCGGCTCTACCGGCAGAGCACGTCCGGCTCGGCGCTCGCCCTACTCGTGCTGTCGGCGGTGGCCGCCATGGCCGCCGCATTCGCGGTCTCCACCGTCGGCAAGGCCTACCTGGGCGTTGTCGCGGAGTGGTGGGACAGCCTGGTATTCGGAGTGCAGAGGCTCTTCTAGTGATCAACTTTCGATATCACGTGGTCTCCCTGACTGCGGTGTTCTTCGCGTGAGGCGCGACATCCGGACGTCCGCCGGCCCGGGCGTTCTGGTACGGCGGTTGCTGCTCGCCGGGATGGGGGCCGGGCTGGCCCGAGCGGCGCTCTCGGCGGCCGCGTCCACGGCGGCCGCGTCGACAGGCCGGGCCGCCAGACTTGAGCGCACCAACTACCGCGGGCGCTCCGTGAGCCTCGTCGCCGGTCCGGCCCTCGCTGCGGCCGCGAGCTTGAGTGCGGGCGCGGGTGCGGCCGTGGAGGGCAACCGCGAGTTAGCGGCGGCCGCGCTCGTCGCGAGTCTGGGTGCCGGCGCCGTCGGGCTCTACGACGACGTTGTCGGGCCCCGAACCGCGCAGGCGAAGGGGTTCCGCGGCCATCTGGGTGCGCTGCGCGCAGGTCGGGTCAGCAGCGGCCTGGTGAAGGTCGTGGGGATCGGCGCGGTCGGCCTCGTGGCCGCAGCGATGCTGCCGAGCCGCCGCCCGCACGGGCGCCTCGGTCGGATCGTGGACGTCGCGCTGGGCGCGGGCGTGATCGCCGGTACGGCGAATGTGGTGAACCTGCTTGACCTGCGCCCTGGACGCGCGTTGAAGGCCGGGCTGATCGTGGGCGTACCGCTGGCCGCCTCCTCGGCCAGCTCCGCCACAGCCGCCGCGGCCGCCGCCGGCCCGGTTGGTGCCGCCGCGGCGCTGCTGGTAGACGATCTCGACGAGCGGGTGATGATCGGTGATTCGGGGGCCAACGCGCTCGGCGCGCTCCTGGGCGTGGCCCTGGCCGCTCGCACCGGCCTATTCGGACGGACGGCTCTGCTCGCCGGCCTGGGCGCGCTCACCGCGGCGAGTGAGAAGGTCAGCTTCACCGCGGTGATCGACGCCACGCCGGGCCTGCGGGAACTGGACCGGCTCGGCCGCCGGGCGTGACCATGGCGGCCACGGCGGGTGGAGCCGGTCGGCGAATCGCGGCCGCGGCCGCGGTGATCGCTGTGCTCACCGTCGTGGTCCGGCTCGCGGGCTTCGCCCGTACCCTGGTCTTCGCCGGAGCGGTCGGAACCACCGACCTAGGGGACATCTACCAGACCGCGAACACGATCCCCAACATTCTCTTTGAGATCGTGGCCGGGGGGGCGCTCGCGGTGATCGTGGTGCCGCTGCTCGCCGGGGCGGTGGCCGAGGGCGACCGGAGCCAGGTCGCCGACATCGCCTCGGCGTTGTTGACCTGGACCGTCCTGCTGCTTGTCCCGCTCGCGGTGCTGCTGGCGCTGTTCGCATCGCCGGTGGTTTCGCTGCTCGCCGGCGATGCCAGCCCGCAGGCGGTCCAGGTGGGTGCTCCGATGCTACGGGTGTTCGCGGTGCAGGTGCCGCTCTATGGGGTCGGCGTCGTGCTGACCGGCGTGCTGCATGCCCACCACCGCTTCACCTGGCCGGTGCTGGCGCCGTTGCTGTCCAGCGTGACCGTCATCGCGGCGTACCTCATGTTCGCCCTGGTGGACGGTCCGGGCACCGACATCGCCCGGGTGAGCCCCGCCGGCGAGATGATCCTGTCGGTCGGCACGACGCTCGGGGTAGCCGTCCTCACCGGTTGCCTGGTGATCCCGATCCGCGCGTTGGGAGTCGGGTTTCGCCCACGCCTCGCGGTGGGCGCGCAGACCGCCCGCCGCGCGGTCACTCTCGCGAGCGCCGCAGCGCTCACCGTCGCCGCCCAGCAGCTAGCGACGGCGTACCTGATCCGGCTCGCCAACGGCGGACCGGACGGCTCACTCGTTCTCTACACCCTGGCCCAGGCGGTCTATCTGCTGCCCTGGGCGGTGCTGGCGGTCCCCCTGAGCACGCCGACGTTCCCGATTCTCGCGGCGGCCGCAGCGGCGGGGGATACGCGACGGTTCGACGCCACGCTCGCCCGTACCACTCGCGCCGTGCTGCTCGCCGCGGGCCTAGGCTTGGCGGCGCTGGTCGGGCTGGCCCAGCCGACGGGTCGGCTGCTCTCGGCCATCACGGCCACGCACCCTCCGGCCGCGACGCTGACCGCCTCCATCGTGGCGTTCGCGCCGGGTCTGTTCGGATTTGCGATGTTCGCACTGTTCAACCGGGCGCTCCACGCGGCCGGCGAGGCCAGGCGGGCCACGACAGGTGCGGTCATAGGGTGGGCGGCGACGGTCGGGGCGGCGCTCGTGCTGGCCGCCACCACACCGGCCGAGGATCGGGTTCCCGTCCTCGCCGCCGCGAGTTCGGTCGGGATGACGGTGCTCGGGGCGGCGTTGGTGGCGACGATCGTGCGGCGCAGGGGGAGCTTCGCGTTGGCGGGTTTTGTCCGGACTCTTCTGGTCAGCCTCGGCGGCGCCGCGCTCGCCGGCGGGCTGGGCTGGGCGGTCAGCGCGGCGGTCATCGGGCTCACCCCGGGTGTCGGCGGTGCCATTGTGGCGGGCATGCTGGCGGGTGTCGTGGTCGGGGCGGCCTTCCTTGGGGTGGCGATCGCATTCGATCGCGGCGACGTCCGGCCTGTGCTCGCCCGGCTGACCCGTCGGGTTTCGAGTCCGGCCAGCCGGCCCGCAAGCGGGTCGGATGCGACCGACAATTGACCGTGCCGGAAGTGACCGTGCCGGAAGTGACCGTGCCGGACCTGACCGTGCCGGACCTGACCGTGCCGGCGAGGAGGGGACGACGATGGCCAACGGATCGCCGCGGGTGGCCCTCGTCCTCGGCTCGAGCACGGGCGGGATCGGCCGACACGTGCGCTCCCTTATCCATGGCCTGATCGCACGGGGCATGACGGTCGAGGTGTACTGCCCGCCGGGTACGGCGGACGTGTTCAACTACGCCGCGACCGGTGTCCAAGTGACCGCGCTGGACATCCCGCCCACTCCCGGCCCACGCGACGTCGGCGCGGTCACCGAACTTCGCCGTGCGCTGCGGGTCGCCGAGGTGGACCTCGTCCACGCGCACGGTCTTCGGGCCGGGTTTGTCGCCGCGCTCGCCCGGCCGGGCGCGGTCCCGCTCGTGGTGACCTGGCACAACACGTTCGTGGAGCGCGGGCTGCGCCGCGTGGCCCACCGGGCGCTGGCTCGGACGGTCGCAAGCGCCGCCGACGTGACGCTCTGTGCGTCCGACGAACTGGTCGCCACCGCCACGCGGCTGGGCGCCCGAAGCGCCCGCCTGTGCATGATCGCCGCACCGCCCCTGCCCGAGCGGGTCCGGAGCCGGGCTGAGGTCCGGGAGGAGTTCGGTCTGCCCGCCGACGCGCCGCTCGTGCTGTCGGTCGGGCGGCTGCACCCGCACAAGCGTCACGACGTGCTCGTCGCCGCCGCGGCCCGATGGCGCTATCTGCGTCCGATGCCGACGGTGATCATCGCCGGCATCGGGCCGTCCTACCGCGAGTTGGCCGCCCAGATCACCATCGCCCGGGCACCCGTCATCCTGCTGGGCCACCGAGGCGACATCACCGACCTCCTGCACGCCGCCGACCTCGCAGTCGTCACCAGCGACGGCGAGGCGCGTCAACTATTCGCCCAGGAGGTGCTCGGCGCGGGTGTGGCTCTGGTCGCCACGTCCGTGGGCGGCATACCGGAGATCGTCGGAGATGCCGCGGTGCTCGTACCGCCCGGCGACGTCGATGCCGTGGACGTGGCCGTACGGGGCATGCTCGCCGACCCCGAACGACGGGCTGCGTACGCGGCGGCCGGGCTCATCCAGGCCAAGACGTGGCCCACCGAGACAGACACGATCGACCAGGTTGCGGCGGTCTACGCCGAGCTCGCCAGGCCTGCCGGCTCGGTGTCACCGTGATCGCCGGCGCGCCCTGGCTGAGGTTCGGGCACTGTTGAGTCCGATAACACTGTTTGCGGTGTTCTTCGCTATCCGACACGACACGGCGTCCGGTCAGCCGCCTACGGCACCGAGCGTGTTACCGTGAAGTCCCGTGGATCACTTGATCTAGCCTGACGCCGCTAGCCTGAACACCACGGGAGCATGCATTGGCCCCTTCGCCACGGACGACCAAGCACATTTTCGTCACCGGAGGTGTGGCCTCCTCACTCGGCAAGGGGCTCACCGCCTCCAGCCTGGGCAACCTGCTCACCGCGCGGGGTCTGCGCGTGGTGATGCAGAAGCTGGACCCGTACCTCAACGTCGATCCCGGGACGATGAACCCGTTCCAGCATGGCGAGGTATTCGTCACCGATGACGGTGCCGAGACCGACCTCGACGTCGGTCACTACGAGCGCTTCCTCGACCGGGACCTGTCCCGCAAGGCGAACGTCACCACCGGCCAGATCTACTCCGACGTGATCGCCAAGGAGCGCCGGGGCGAGTACCTCGGCGACACGGTGCAGGTGATCCCGCACGTCACCAACGAGATCAAGGCGCGCATCCGGGCCATGGCCGACCCGGACGAGGACGGACGCGCGCCCGACGTCGTGATCACCGAGGTCGGCGGCACCGTGGGCGACATCGAGTCGCTGCCGTTCCTGGAGGCGATCCGTCAGGTCCGGCATGACATCGGTCGCGATAACTGCTTCTATCTGCACGTGTCCCTCGTGCCGTACCTGGCGCCGAGCGGCGAGTTGAAGACCAAGCCGACCCAGCACTCCGTCGCCGCCCTGCGCAACATCGGTATCCAGCCCGACGCCCTGGTCTGCCGGTCCGACCGCGAGATCCCGGACAAGCTCAAGCACAAGCTGTCGCTTTACTGCGACGTAGATCGCGAGGCGGTGGTCGCGGCGCCGGACGCGCCGAGCATTTACGACATTCCCAAGGTGCTGCACCGCGAGGGTCTGGACGCCTATGTCGTACGCCGGTTGGGGTTGAGCTTCCGCGACGTCGACTGGAGCCGGTGGGACGACCTGCTCGATCGGGTCCACCATCCAAAACAGACGGTCACCGTCGCGATCGTCGGGAAGTATGTCGACCTGCCCGACGCCTACCTGTCGGTGAGCGAGGCCGTGCGGGCGGCCGGATTCGCGCACCGGGCCCGGGCGGAGGTGCGGTGGGTGCCGAGCGACGAGTGCATCAGTGCGACCGGAGCCGCCGCGGCGCTGTCCGGTGTGGACGGTGTCGTCATCCCCGGCGGCTTCGGCGTGCGTGGCATCGAGGGCAAGATCGGTGCCGTCCGCCACGCGCGGGAGCGCGGAATCCCCACCCTCGGGCTGTGCCTCGGCCTGCAGTGCATGACCATCGAGGTGGCCCGCCATCTGGCAGACCTCGAGGGCGCGAACTCGCTGGAGTTCGACGCTGACGCGGCGCACCCGGTGATCGCCACCATGGCCGACCAGGAGGACATCGTCGCGGGCAAGGGTGACCTCGGCGGTTCCATGCGCCTGGGCTCCTACCCGGCGGAGCTGCTCGCCGGTTCGATCGTCGCCGACTCGTACGGGACGACGATGGTCACCGAACGGCACCGCCACCGGTACGAGGTCAACAACGCGTACCGGGATGCCCTGACCAAGGCGGGACTGACCATCAGCGGGACCTCGCCCGACGGTCGGCTGGTCGAGTTCGTCGAGCTTGAGCGCGATCTGCACCCGTTCTTCGTCGCCACGCAGGCCCACCCCGAGCTCAAGAGCCGTCCCACCCGTCCGCATCCGCTCTTCGCCGGCTTCATTGGCGCGGCACTGACGTACAACGCGGCGGACCGGCTTCCGGTTGAGGTCGAGGCACCGTCGCGAGCGCCGGCAGGTGCTCCGGCGTCCGTCTCGTGAGCGGCGCGACAACCCCCGCGCACGACTACCGCGTGCTCCACCGGCACGAACGCTTCCGGGGCGCCGTCTTCAGCGTCGTGACCGACGAGGTGGCGATGCCCGGCGGCGGTTCGGCCGAGCGGGACTACACGCGCCACGTCGGCGCGGCCGCCGTGGTGGCCCTCGATGACGAGGGCCGGGTGGTGCTGGTACGGCAGTACCGTCACCCGGTCGGCAGGTACCTCTGGGAGCTGCCCGCAGGCCTGCTCGACGTCGCGGGTGAGTCACCTGTGCATACGGCGGCTCGGGAGTTGGCCGAGGAGGCCGACCTCACTGCGCAGCGGTGGAACCTGCTCGTCGAGATCCACACCAGCCCGGGGTACTCCGACGAATGCGTCCGGGTCTTCCTGGCTCGCGACCTGGCGCCGGTTCCGGACCGAGACCGTCACCATCGCGAGCACGAGGAGGCGGACATGATCGTGCGCCGCGTCGGTCTGGATCAGGCCGTTGCCATGACCCTTTGTGGTGAGATCACCAACGCAATAGCCATGGTCGGCGTCTTGGCCGCGGCTCGGGCGAGGGACGACGACTGGGTGCCGCTTCGCCCGGCGTGATTTCTCGACCGCGTGCAGCATGGCGCACCCGCCACCGCCTTATTGAGGATGTGGCGATGGATGGTGGGGTGCGGCGACGTCGGCGATGTACGGTTCTTGGCGCGGCAGTAGCGACGGTCGGTGTGTTGAGCGTTGTTGCCTTGACGACCGGCCCGTGGGTCGGGCGCGATCCGGGCTTCACCGCGGCTTCGCCTGGGCCGGCCACGGTGGCGCCAACTTTGCTGTTCGTCGACACGGGTCCGCTCGTGGTTGTCGAGCCGCTGCCGCCGTTGCCCGCGGGTTGGGTCCGCCGGAGCATCCTCGAGATGGTGGTCGGCGTACCCGGAGACTGGGGCATCAACGACTTCGGCTGCAACCAGACCGAGCGGCCAAGCTTCGTATATGACGGCGGCACCGTCAATCTCTGCTACACGCCGGAGCCGCCGACGAAGCGGGTCGCGATCGTCACGTTCTTCCCTGCCGCCTTGCTCGAGCTCCCTGTAACCCGCGTCGATGTGCACCGACGTCAGCGCACCCCAGCCGGATGTGGTGCTGCAGTGCATCGGCGCGGACGGAACGGTCAGCCGGCTTTGGGTGACCTTCGGCTCGTGCGCCGGGCGGGGGTGGACAACGGCGTGGGGCAGGTGATGGTCGATCACGCGATGATCGAGCGCTTCATGACGCCGCTGCACATCGGCTACTCGGTGAGCGGCTCGCTCGAGTTCGGCGCTCATCCCGACAAGCCCACCAAGCCCGCCACGTGAGCCCAAGATCGCCGTGATCATGATGTGGCCGTCGTGAAACAGCGTCGATCATGACCTCCAGGTCATGATCGGCGGTCAAGGAGGGCTCACGAGGAGCGGAGGACGCGGCCCTGCGCGTCGGTGCCGCCTTGGACGAGCAGGATGATGCCGTCGATCAGCGGCCAGATCGCGCCCAGTCCACAAGTGAGCCAGGTGACCGCGATCTGCGCGATAGCCATGCCGATGTGGCCGGTGTAGAACCGCCCCGCGCCGAAGCCACCGAGGACCAGCTGCAGGATGCCAGCCACGATCTTGCTCTTGTCGGAGAGCGGCAGCCCGGTCGCCGGATCGAAGGCCGGGTACCCAGCCGCGTACGGGACCGGCTGCCCGTACCCCTCTTGCGCGTACCCGGGCTGTGCATAACCAGGCTGGTCGTATCCGGGCGGACTGTACCCGGGCTGGCTGTACCCGGGCTGGCTGTACCCGGGTGGATAAGGGCCGCCTGCGTACGGGTCCGTCGGCGCCGGCAACGGGGATGTGGGCGGCCTGTCGTAGGGATCCGTGGATTCGGTCATGGCGTCGAGCGTAGGGGGTGGGGTCACGCCGCTCGCCCCGACCACCCACGCGCCCCAAGATCGCCGTGATCATGATTTGACCGTCGCGAAACAGCGCCGATCATGACCTCCAGGTCATGATCGGCGGGCGGGGGCGGCCTAGACTCGCCGGAGGGCGACCGGCGTCGCCGAAGGCGGCAATGGCGCCGCCCGCGCCGGCTCCGCTGGAAGAGGTGTCTCTGTGAAGGTTGGCATCCCCCGCGAGGTCAAGAACCACGAATACCGGGTGGCGATCACTCCGGCAGGCGTGAACGAACTCGTCCGCAACGGTCACGAGGTCTACGTCGAGACCGCTGCCGGTCTCGGCTCGTCGATCACCGACGACCAGTACACCAATGCCGGCGCGAACATTCTGCCCACCGCGGACGATGTGTGGGCCGAGGGCGACCTGATCCTCAAGGTAAAGGAGCCCATCGCCGAGGAGTACCCGCGCATGCGCGAGGGGCAGGTCCTCTTCACCTATCTGCACCTCGCCGCGTCCAGGGAGTGCACGGACGCCCTTCTCAACGCCAAGGTCACCGGCATCGCGTACGAGACGGTCGAGCTCACCGATGGTGCGCTGCCGCTGCTCGCCCCGATGTCGGAGGTGGCCGGCCGGTTGGCGCCGCAGGTCGGTTCGTACCACCTGATGCGCTCGGGCGGCGGCCGCGGCGTGCTCATGGGCGGCGTACCCGGCACGTACGCCGCGAAGGTTGTCGTCATCGGCGCCGGCGTCTCCGGCATGAACGCCGCCGCGATCGCGCTCGGCATGCAGGCCGAGGTGCTGCTGCTGGACAAGAACATCGCCCGCCTGCGTACGGCCGATGCGATCTACCGCGGCCACTTGCAGACGGTCGCGTCCAATGCGTACGAGGTCGAGAAGGCGGTGCTCGACGCGGACCTGGTGATTGGCGCCGTCCTTGTCCCGGGCGCGAAGGCCCCGATGCTGATCTCGAACGAGCTCGTCTCCCGGATGATGCCGGGCAGCGTGCTCGTCGACATCTCGATCGACCAGGGCGGTTGCTTCGAGGACTCCCGGCCGACCACCCACGCCGATCCGGTCTACAAGGTACACAACAGCGTCTTCTACTGTGTCGCGAACATGCCCGGTGCGGTGCCGCACACGTCCACGTATGCGCTCACCAACGTCACCTTGCCCTACGCGGTCGAGTTGGCCAACCACGGCTGGCGGGAGGCGCTGCGCAAGGATCGGGCGCTCGCCCTCGGCCTCAACACCCATGACGGGCACATCACGTACGGCCCAGTGGCCGACGCGCACGGCATGGCCTGCGTGAAGCTCGAAGAGGTGTTGGCCTGATCGGTGACGTGGGGCGTGAGGTGAGGGTGTACCTCGACCACCTCGCGGTCGAGCGTGGACTCGCGGTGAACACCATTTCGTCGTACCGGCGCGATCTCGACCGTTACGCAGCAACCCTGCGTGCGGCCGGGCATTCCCGACTGGACACAGTGGACGAGCGCGCCGTCACGGCGTACGTGCGGCTGCTGCGCGAGGGCGACGCCGAGCATCCTCCATTGGCCGCGGCCTCGGCAGCCCGAGCGATCAGCGCGGTGCGGGGCCTGCACCGATTCGCCGCGCGCGAAGGACTCATCGCCGATGACGCGGCCCGCGAGGTCCGGCCGCCGGTCCCACCGAGGCGGCTGCCGAAGGCGCTCGGCGTCGACGAGGTACGCCGGCTGCTCGAGGCCGTCCGCGGTGACGACCCCGCGTCGCTGCGAGACGCCGCGCTGCTGGAGTTCCTGTACGGCACCGGAGCGCGGGTGTCCGAGGCGGTCGGCTGCGCCGTCGATGATCTGGATCTAACCGACGGCAGCGTGCTGCTGCGCGGCAAGGGCGGCCGCAGCCGGTTGGTCCCCGTCGGCGGCTACGCCCGCGACGCGATCGCGGCATATCTGGTGCGGGGGCGGCCGGCGTTGCTCGCGCACCGGCGCAGCGCCAGCGGCGCACGCAGCGGTGCCCGCGGGGGCGCCGGCAGCGGGGCGCGCGACGGGCACATTCTGTTCCGCAACGCCCGCGGCGGGCCGCTCACCCGTCAGGGCGCCTGGGGGATCCTTCGGCAGGCGGCCACCCGGGCCGGGTTGAGCCAGGAGGTCTCGCCGCACGCGCTGAGGCACTCCTTCGCCACCCATCTGCTCGACGGAGGAGCCGACGTACGGGTCGTCCAGGAATTGCTTGGACACGCGTCCGTGACGACAACCCAGATCTACACGTTGGTAACGGTGGAGAAGCTTCGGGAGGTCTATGCGACATCGCACCCCCGGGCTCGCTGAAACCCGCGTGGGTTTGGGCTGCGACACGCCGAGCGCTAGTCACGTCCGGCCGCCGATGGTGTCGTACAGTCGGCGCGTCAGGCGGGAAAGGTCGTAGCGGGAGATGGCGAGCATCGACGAGCGGGGCGGGTCCTGGACCAGTGGTCCCCGGACCGAGCATTCCGCGCTTGATCTCGGCGCGGATCTTGGGCCGGCCGACCCGACCGCCTACACGACCCGCCGCCCCATTCCCAATCCGGTGCCGCTCGAGCGACACGGGCCGGCCCGCATCATCGCGATGGCGAACCAGAAGGGCGGCGTGGGGAAGACCACCACCACGATCAACCTGGGCGCGGCGCTCGCCGAGTATGGCCGCAAGATCCTGCTGGTGGACTTCGATCCCCAAGGAGCGCTCTCGGTCGGTCTGGGAGTCAATCCCCACAATCTGGACCTCTCCATCTACAACCTGCTCATGCAGGACGAGGTCACGATCGACGACATCCTGATCAAGACGAACGTCGCCGGGCTGCACCTGATACCCGCCAACATCGACCTGTCGGCGGCCGAGATCCAACTCGTCACCGAGGTCGCCCGGGAGATGGCCCTGGCCCGCCTGCTGCGGCCGGTGTACAAGGATTACGACTTCATCCTGATCGACTGCCAGCCCTCGCTCGGGCTGTTGGCTATCAATGCCCTGACCTGTGCGCACGGCGTGCTTGTGCCGCTCGAATGCGAGTTCTTCAGCCTCCGCGGCGTGGCTCTGCTGCTGGACACCATCGACAAGGTCCGCGAACGGCTCAACTTCGACCTCGAACTCGAGGGCATCCTCGCCACCATGTACGACAGCCGCACCACCCACAGCCGGCAGGTGCTACAGCGTGTCGTGGAGGCGTTCGGCGACAAGGTGTATCAGACAGTCATCACCAAGACGGTGAAGTTCCCCGAGTCGACGGTGGCCGGGGCCCCCATTACCTCGCTCGACCCCGCCTCATCCGGCGCGCGCAACTACCGCCAACTCGCTCGCGAGGTCATCGCCGCGCACCCCGTTGGCCTGGGGTAACGCACCCGTGTCCGCCCCTGGCACGGCCGCCACCGAGAACGGTGAGCCGGTCGAGGTGAGTAACGTTGCGGGGGTGACGCAGCCGGACGCAACCATCCCTGAGGGCGCCACACCTTGGGCCGGCACCGCTGGTGGTGCGGCCGACGGGGCCGCCGCCGCGTCCGGGTTTCACGTCAACCTAACCAACTTCACCGGCCCGTTCGATCTGCTGCTGCAACTCATCGGCAAGCAGAAGCTCGAGATCACCGAGCTGTCGCTGAGCAAGGTCACCGACGAGTTCATCCTCTACATCCGAGCGATGGGCGACCAGTGGGACCTCGATGAGGTGAGCGAGTTCCTGGTCGTGGCCGCGACGCTGCTCGACCTCAAGGC
The DNA here is from genome assembly GCA_020027875.1 of Micromonosporaceae bacterium. Lineage (GTDB taxonomy): Bacteria > Actinomycetota > Actinomycetes > Mycobacteriales > Micromonosporaceae > JAXIPB01. The sequence continues at coordinate 29,244 of JAHRHA010000043.1, forward strand.
GGCCAAGCTGCTTCCGCAGGCCGACGTCGACGACGACGAGGATCTCGCGCTGCTGGAGGCGCGGGATCTGCTCTTCGCCCGGCTGTTGCAGTACAAGGCGTACAAGGAGTTGGCGGCCGTCATCGCCGCGCTCGACGCGGAGTCGGGCAGGGGCTTCCCCCGGGCGGTCAAGCTGGAGCCCCGCTACGCCGAGGCACTGCCCGATCTCGTACTCGGCATTGGCGCCGACCGCCTCGCGCAACTGGCCGTGAAGGCCTTTGGCCCCAAGCCGATCCCTGTGGTCGCGATCGACCACATCCACATGGTTCGGGTCAGTGTCCGCGAGCACGCTCAGATCCTGCGGGACAAGCTGCTGCGCCTGCGTACCGCGACGTTCCGGTCCCTGTGTGCCGACTGCCAATCGGTGCTGGAGGTGGTGGCCCGTTTCCTCGCCCTGCTCGAGCTGTACCGAGAGGGCCTGGTCGCCTTCGACCAGATGGCCGCGCTGGGGGAGCTCACCATCCAATGGACCGGCGACGACGCGGTCGTCACCGAACTCGCCATTGATGAGTACGGCGACGACGAATCGAAGGACGAGACGGCGGAGGAGGTCGACGTCGACGAGGGCGTGGAACTGGTTGAGGCGGAGCACAGCCGCGCTGGAGAGGAGACATGAGGGTGACCGAGAACGAGAACGGCTCGGCGCCCCGGCCGGAGGATGCGCCCGACGAGGCGCCTCCGTTGGCGGCGGATGAGGCCAGAGTGGGCGGGGCCGAGCCGGAGGCTGAGCGCGAGCCGGAGACCGCCTTCGAGGAGTTCGCGGCCTCGTGGGTACCGCCGTGGGCGCGATCCCTGCCGCAGCTCATCGTCGAGCCAGCCGCGGACTACACGCCCGAGGAGCTCGGAGTAGGGCGGTTCGCCTACGCCGACCCCGACGACCTGCCCAACCCCGACGACTTCGAGCCCGGCCTGGCCGATGCCGAGCTGCGTGGGGCGCTGGAGGCGATCATGCTCGTGGTCGACGAGCCGGTGACGAACGTCGTGCTCGCGCAGGTGCTTGAAGAGCCGACGATGCGGGTCGATGCGACGCTCCGGTCGCTGGCCGAGGAGTACGCGGCCACGGGTCGCGGCTTCGAGCTACGCCAGGTCGCTGGCGGGTGGCGGCTGTACACGCGAGGGGCCTACGCCGCGTACGTCGAACGATTCGTGCTGGACGGTCAACAGATCCGGCTCACCCAGGCGGCGCTGGAGACGCTGGCCGTGGTGGCGTACAAGCAGCCGGTGACGCGCTCGCGGGTCGCGGCGATCCGCGGGGTCAACTGCGACGGTGTGATCAAGACGCTGGTCACCCGAGGGCTGGTGGAGGAGTGCGGAACGGAACCGGAGAGCGGCGCCCACCTCTACCGGACGACGCGGCTGTTCCTGGAGAAGCTCGGCATCAACAGCGTCGCCGACCTGCCGTCGCTGGCGCCGTTCCTGCCGGACAACATCGACGAGATCGACCTTGCGCAACGCTGATCGCCCGACGAATTCCGGCGCCGACGAGGAGGGGCTCGGGCCGCAGCGGCTGCAGAAGGTGCTCGCCGGCGCAGGGATCGGATCGCGCCGCGCCTGCGAAGAGCTGATCGCCGCGGGTCGGGTCACTGTGGACGGTCAGCGCGCCTCGCTGGGGGACCGGGCCGACGCTCGTACCTCGGTGATTCATGTGGACGGTGAGCGGGTGGTCACCGATACTCGGATGGTCTACCTCGCGCTGAACAAGCCCCGTGGGGTCATCTCGACCATGTCGGACGAGCGCGGCCGTACTGGACTGACCGAACTGCTCGGTGCCAGCATGCCGACGCGCGTCTATCACGTCGGCCGGCTCGACACCGACAGCGAGGGGCTACTGTTGCTCACCAACGACGGTGACCTGGCGCACCGGCTCACCCATCCCTCGTTCGGCGTGGAGAAGACCTACGTGGCCGAGGTCGCCGGCCCGTTGCCGCGCGGGGTAGGGCGCCAGCTGCTCAAGGGCGTCGAGCTGGACGACGGTCCGGCCAAGGCGGATGCCTTCCGGGTGGTGGACGCGTTCGGCCGTACGGCGCTCATCGAGATCACCCTGCACGAGGGGCGAAAGCACATCGTACGGCGGATGCTCGGCGAGGTCGGGCATCCAGTGTCACGCCTCATCCGCACCGCCGTAGGTCCCGTGAAATTGGGCGATCTCAAGTCGGGGCGGTGGCGTCATCTCACCCGGACCGAGGTGGCCGCGCTGTTCGCGACCGCCGAGGAGAGCGACTGACGATCGGCGGTGCCGCCCAGCGCACCTCGCCGTCAACGAGGTCGTCGGTGGGCGCTAACCCGGCCGCACGGGCGACCCGCTGCGAGGCGGTGTGGTCGGGATGGATGTGGGCCACGACGGCCCAGCCCGCTTCCCGCAACCGGCCGACCAGACTGGCCGCCGCCTCGCTGGCGTAGCCCAGCCCCTGCGCTGCCCGAGCGACCACCCAGGCGACCTCCGCGGACCCCGTGTCGGGTCCGCTGGCGGGCAGCGTGGCCTGCAGGGTTCCCACTGCCGTGCCGGTGTCTCGTGCTCGCAGCGCCCAGTTGGCCCACACCAAGCCACCGTCGGGAGAGCGGCGGGTCTGCAGCCGGGCGTAGCGATCCAGCAGAGCGGGCTCGGACAACGGCGATCCGCCGATGAACTCGTGCAACGTCGGGTCGTCCAGGATCGGGGCAAGCTCCCCCGCATGGGCCTGGGTCAGCGGCTCGAGCTCGAGCCGCGCTGTGCGCCAACCACGCTCGGGGTCGATCATCTTGTCAGGATAGGTGCGCAACCAGCGGCGTACCTTGCTGCGTCTTACTCGTGGAGGTGAGCGGCGATGAGTCGACCGCGATGGATCCTGCTGGCCGCGGCGGCGGTGCTCGCTGGTGCGTTGTCGGGCTGCGGGATTGTGGACGAACTCGCCGGGGGCGCGGGGTCACGGGAGCGCCAGCAGGCGCAGGACGCGCTGGCCCAATGGGACGCGGCGGTCGCGGCCAGCGGGGGGCAGGGGTTCGTTCCGGTCGGTGAGATGACCGTCCAGGTCGGAGACTGGGAGCTGGCGGTCGGCGACAACAACAAGCGCGCATTGATCGCCGGCATGCTCGAGGCGGCGGCCGCCCTGCCCACCGAGGCTCCCGCCGAGGCTGAGGTGCGATGGCAGGATGGCACCACCCGTACCATGCGGACGATCTCCGCGGCGCAGGCCCTGCAGGAACTCACGGCCGCAGGGCTGCACGACTGCCCGGAGTGCGCGCCGCTGCAGGTGATCAAGGCGCGGCTGACCAGCGCCACAGTGCAGACGAGCCGCGGCCCCGCGACGGCACCGGTGTGGGAGTACACGCTTCGGGGTACGGCCGTGCGGGTGAACCGGATCGCTGTCGCCGCCCGCGACGGAGTCACGGTCACCCCGCCGCCGTGGGACCCCTACAACGCACCTGCGGGCATGTCGGTCGAGTCGGCGACCGGGACAGTGGGCGGGCGGCAGTTGATCGTCAGCTTCACCGGTGCGCCGGACCCGGGTAGCGAGCCGTGCGGTGCCGACTACACCGCCGAGGCGGTCGAGTCGTCCACTGCCGTCGTCATCCTCATCACCACACACCCCCATGGGATCAGCGAAACCTGTACGTCGATCGGCGCAACCCGCACCGCCACTGTCGAGCTGGCCCAACCCCTCGGCGAACGCGCCGTCCTCGAGGTCAAGCAGGGGCTCCCAGTCCCGGTCACGCTGACCCCCCAATGATCACCGAGGTTTGGTGCCCACGGGAGTGCGCTATTCCCCGGTGATCACGCACGCCGGTCCACACGAGCGTGGATAGCCGCGCCAACCCTTGCGCCGGAGCACCGTGGCTATCTCGGCGGCCATGTCGCAGGGGCGCCCGGACACGTCCTCGGGGCCGTAGCGAAGTGTTCCGAGTCCATTGGCCACACTGGCGTTGTCGCGCCGTTTGTCCCGGCCAAGCGCGTCCTCCGGGTGTGCCTGCGGTCCGTCCAGCTCCACGATCGTGCGATAGTCCCGGTAATGCACATCGTCGTACCACCGCCCGCCGCGGCGGGCACGCACTGCCTGCCGCTGCGCCGTGGGTAGGCCGTGGCGACGTTCGACGTCTCGCAGGTAGCGAATCTCCAGCATGGAGTGGCACCCGCTGGCCACATCCTCGAGCGCCATCGCGAGGTGAGCGCGCCACCGCAGCTTCGCTCGCGCAGCGAATGCGTCCCGAAGCCGGGCCACGGTGGTCAACCGTCGACCGCAGGCCCGCACCACCCAGCCCACGGCCTGGCTGGCTTCCCGGGCCGACTGCGTCAAGTCCATGACGGTGTCCTCCACGCGGGTCTGTGGCGGCAGGCGTGTCGGATGCCGGGCGGTGTGTGCACGAACCGACAGGTGATGGCGGACGCCGGGGAGAGCGACCACGCTCCGGTCGGCCGGCAGCGTCACGTGAATCTCGCCGGCTGCATCGTCGATGAGACCGGCCAGCTCGGCGGCGGTCTGATGGCTGAGAACCGCTCCGCGACCCGAAGCGAGTACCACCGCCCACAATTGGGCGGGACGGGGTAGCGGACCCGTGAAGGTGGCGTAGACGCCGGCGAAGAGGCGACGCCACCTGCCCGACCGAAGCCGTGACCGGATGGCTCCCGGGGTCAGACCACTTGCTAATGCCTGTCCGCGGGTGACCACACCATGCTGCCGCTCGCAGACCTCGTCCAACACTCGGACAGCGTGGCCCAATCAGACGGCGCTGTCACTGCCCCCTCGCCAGCCTGTGGATAACCCCCGCGCGTCTCCGTGATCACCGGTGTTTTGTGCACCGTCGCGTGCAGCAATCCCCGGTGATCACAGTGGAGCGCACACCCTCGATGGCTAGCCCCACCGCCGGCGCTGCCATGGCGGCAGGTAAGGAGTCCGGTCCCGGGTCTCTTCCGGCAGCACGTCGTCGATGCGCACGTGTATGTCGGCGCGGAGCGTCTCGGCTAGCCGCTCGATGACGCTCAACGCCGGGGCCGGGGCGGGTATCTGGTCGGGCCGTGCGAGGAGGTTCCGGGCGAGGCCGCGGACGCCGGATCGCGGGGTGACGGTACGGGCACTGGCGGCCCGCCGCGCCGCGGCCGCGCGGGCGACGCGCTCGTCATGGCGGTTGACCTCGTCGTGTCCTCGTACGGTGGCACGCCGTCGCGGTGTCTCCGCCACGATGGCTGTGCCGTCCGCCGTCTCGGGCATGGGCGAGTACCCGGCCGCGCGCAGCGCGGTCAGGGTCTCGGCGAGCGGCTTCTGGCTGGTGATGACGGTCGGCGCGACCAGGCGCAGTCCGAGCGCGCGCAGTTTGCGGTCGGCGGCTACCTCGGCGAGCAGTGCGACATCGTCGGCGCGTAGGCAGGACAGCGCCTCGCTCGCTCGTACGGCGCCGTGACGGCGGGAGACGTCGCGAATGAGGTAGTCCAGGGTCTGCGGCACCGCACCGGCGGCTCGCTCGGTGAGTTCGGCGAGCAGCGCATCGGCGGTGTGGCCGGCGTCGAGGGCGCGCCGGACGCTCGCCTGGCTGAACCGCCAGGTCGACGCGGCGGCCACGGATTCCCGGTCGGCCGCGGCGTCGAGCAGCCCGACCAGCTCCGGGTCGGGTGTTCCCGGCACGACGGCGGTCAGGTCGGCCTGAAGGTGAGCGGTACGGACGACTTCGCCGACACCGCGGAGCGACGCCCGCAGGGCATCGGGGTCGCCGGCGAGCAATGCGCGCCCGGCGTCGCTGACCGTGGCGGCCCCGACGAGTCCGAGCGCGGCCGCCTCGCGCCAGCACGCGTCCACGTGCGCCGCGAACCGGCTCCGGTGCCGACGGAGCACGTGGGGATGGGTCCATCGCAGCAGCTCCGTCAGCGACGGCACGTCCACGACCGCCTCCCCGCGCGGTGTGGCCGCGGCCGCGAGCAGGGCGGCGCGCAGGTCATCCGTGCCGTCGTCCTCCTCGGCCGGGATCCAGGCGGCTTCGGGCCGGGCAAGCGGCGAGCACGGCAGTGTCCACCATGCCCGCACCAGCTCGGCGAGGCGCTCCGCGGGGGCCATCTCGAGCCAGGAGTCGTAGTGGTCGGTCGGCACGGTGCCGAAGGTGTCGAGCAAGCGGGCGCCGCGTGCGGTCGCGAGGGCGAGCTTGACCTGGTCGGTGGTCGTCGCGTGTGCCTTCGCAAGGCGCTTGAGCTCGCGGACGCCCACGCCACCCTGGCGAAGAGCCGCGATTGGTGACCGGCCCGCCTCGTCGAGCACCACCGAGACCAGGCGGAGGAAGCCGCCCGCGGCCGCGGCCGCATCGCGGGCCACGATCCCCGGATCGGTGGCGACTCGTGCGCAGTGCGGCGGGCGCGGGTGAAACGGCGCGATGTAGTCGGGTCCGCGAAGGGCGAGGCTGACCTCGGCGGGCATAACGAGGTCGTCAGACCAGTCCGACGAGCTCATCAGCAGCCCGCGCGCGACGGCCCATTGGACCGGGGTGTTGCTGAAGGAGCGCGGGGAGTAATACCCGTACTGCTTCGCTTCTTCGCCGGTGGTGGCGACTCGGACCAGCAGGTCCCGAGTCTCCTCCGTGGCACTGTGCACAATGGATCGAATGTGAAAGCCGTCGCGGAGCGTGCTGAGCAGCGTCTCGATCACCTCCGCCTTGCGGGCCGGCGGCTTCGCCCCGAGCCGGCTACACATGCTCTTCATCTGGTCGACGGTGCGGAGGGTGAGAAGGTGTTCGGCGCTCGGACCGAGCCCGAGCGGACTGGTCCAGGCGAATCGGGCGGCCTCGACCAGGCGCAGCACCGGCCCGGTGACGAGCAGGGCACGCTCGGACAGGGCCGCCAGCGCGCGATCGACATCGTCTACATCCGGCTGGCCGGACACGCCGAGCAAGCGGTCCAGGGTCGGCCTGGCCGCCGAGCGCGGCGAGAGCCTCAGCCACCTGCAGCGTGGCGCGGTTGAGTCGGCGCATCGCGGCGACCACGGACTCCGCGTTGGTTAGCCGCTCCGCGAGCTGGTTCAGCGATCCCGGAGCCGGCATGGCCGCCTCCGGGCGGCGCGTCAGCACTTCGGCCAGCCGGTCCTTGCCCAGACCGCGCAGCCAGCTTGCATCGATCATGTGCGCCGCGTTCTCGTACACGACAGCAGGTTATGTGTAACCTCCGACACGTTCGCGTACCTGACGTCGGCGAGCCACGATGCGTGTGAATTCCCCCGGCCCGGTAGGCGGTACTGTTGGCGCGGCCACGCCAGGGCGGTGTCGTGTCGTGTTCGCCCGTCCTCCGGGCATGATGGGTGGCGACAGGTCGAAGCGTGGAAGGACGTGCGGTGGCGACTGAGCACGCGGGCGGTGCCTGGGTAGTGGCGGTTGACGGGCCCTCGGGCTCGGGGAAGTCCACCGTCTCCCGCCGGTTAGCGCAGGCGCTGGGCGCGTACTACCTCGACACGGGTTCCATGTATCGCGCCGTGACCTGGGCAGTCCTCCAGGCCGGCGTCGATCCGCACGACGCGGACACTGTGACCAAGATCGCAGTCGAGACCGAGCTGAGTGTCGGCACGGACCCGGCGGACCCCCATATCGCAGTCGATGGCGTCAACGTCGACGGCCCCATCCGTGGCCCCGAGGTCACCGCCGCCGTCTCGGCCGTCTCGGCGGTGCCGGGTGTGCGGCAGGTGCTCGTCGCCCGGCAACGGGAGATCATCGCCGGAACGCGCGACGGCGCAGGGATCGTGGTCGAGGGTCGCGATATCGGCATGGTCGTCGCTCCCGACGCCCACCTGAAGGTCTACCTGACCGCGTCGGCCGACGAGCGCGCCCGGCGGCGAGCCGTCGAGCGGGCCGCCGACCTGCATTCCACCGCCGCGGACCTGGATCGACGCGACCGGCTCGACTCGACCCGCGCCACCGACCCGCTCGCCCAGGCGCCAGACGCCGTCGTGCTCGACTCCACCGAGCTCGGCATCGACCAGGTCGTACGCCACCTGGTCGGCCTGCTGCAGGAGAGACACCGCGCATGACCGGCAATGACATGGCCGGCAATGACCAGTGGACCGAACTCGCGGATCTCGACGACTTCGAGGACGACGGCTATGTGGAGTCCGCTGACGACCAGGCTGATGAGGGGCCGGCGCCCGTGGTCGCGGTTGTCGGCCGGCCCAACGTCGGCAAGTCGACCCTGGTCAACCGGATCCTAGGGCGCCGACAGGCAGTCGTTGAGGACGTGCCGGGTGTGACCCGCGACCGGGTCGCCTACGACGCGCAGTGGTCGGGTCGTCGCTTCACCATCGTGGACACCGGCGGTTGGGCGCCTGATGCTCGCGACCGGGCCGCTGCCATCGCCGCGCAGGCCGAGATCGCGGCCAACACGGCCGACGTCGTGCTCTTCGTGGTCGACTCGACCGTCGGGGCTTTGGATGAGGACGCGGCGGCGGTGCGCATGCTTCGCCGTACGAAGCGACCCGTGCTCCTCATCGCCAACAAGGTGGACAACGCTCAGCAGGAGTTGGAGTCAGCGGCGCTGTGGTCGCTCGGGCTGGGGCAGCCACATCCTGTGTCGGCCCTGCACGGCCGCGGTTCTGGCGACCTCCTAGACGCTGTGCTCGGCGCCCTACCGGAGCCGCCGCCGGTTACCGAACCCCACCCGCGAGGCCCGCGGCGGGTGGCTCTGGTGGGCAAGCCGAACGTCGGCAAGTCGTCGTTGCTCAACCGGCTGGCCAACGAGGAGCGCGCCGTCGTTGATCCGGTGGCTGGGACCACAGTGGACCCGGTGGACAGCCAGGTCCAGATCGGCGGCGAGACGTGGCTGCTCGTGGACACCGCCGGGCTGCGCCGGAAGGTCGGCACGGCCAGCGGTACGGAGTATTACGCGAGCCTACGTACCGCCGGTGCGATCGAGGCGGCCGAGGTGGCGGTCGTGCTGCTCGACGCCGCCGAGGTCATCAGCGAGCAGGACCAGCGGGTACTGACAATGGTGACCGAGGCCGGCCGGGCGCTGGTGCTCGCCTTCAACAAGTGGGACCTCGTCGACGCCGACCGCCGCTACTTCCTCGACAAGGAGATCGAGCGCGAGCTTCGGCGGATTCCCTGGGCGATCCGGGTCAACATCTCGGCGACGACCGGCCGCGCGGTGGAGAAGCTCGCGCCGGCACTGCACCGTGCGCTGTCCAGTTGGGAGCGGCGGGTGCCGACCGGCCCGCTCAACCAGTTCATCACCGCGCTGGTGCAGGCGACGCCACATCCGGTGCGTGGGGGGCGGGCGCCGCGGGTGCTGTTCGCCACCCAGGCCGGGACGCGACCGCCGCGGTTCGTGCTCTTTACGACGGGCCCGCTGGACGCGGGTTACGTGCGGTTCGTGGAGCGCAAACTCCGTGAGCAGTTCGGTTTCGAGGGCAGCCCCATCTCCATCTCCGTGCGCTCCCGCAAGAAGGGCGACCGCAAGGGCGGTCGCTCGTCCCGGGACTAACCGGTTGCAACTGAGGTGGCGCTGTCCCGGCGGATTGGTGCGCGCGGGGCGGTTGCGGCGAGGTTGTGGGCGGCGCGGGTGAGCATGGCGCGAACCACGAGCGGGTGCACCACGCGTACCACGACGAGGTAGTGGCGGCCGCGCCGGTTGTTGGCCTTCGCCACAGTGGACAGTGTGACCCGGTGCGTGGCGACCCGTATCGTGGCCCGGAAGTCCAGGTGCTGGTCGTCGGTGCCGAGCAGCAGTTCGTCGCCGTCGACGGCGATGGTGTCGAAGGCGCTCGGCGTCCCCGGCGGCACGCCGATCAGGCGGACGAGCCGATTGCGCAGGTGCAGTAGCGCGACGACCCAGCGTGGCGGGTCGCGGAAGATCGCGTCCGCCCACACCCCGGGATCGGTGGGCATGCCGGGCGCGACGGGGAGCCACCAAGCGTCGGCCAGGTCGGTGTGGTCGAAGATGGCATTCGCCATCGGCGATACGTCTGTCTTCTGTGGACGTTTGGCGAGGCGACGGCGCAGTGCCCGTACCCATCTCGAGTGTTTCGCTGGCGCTCCCAGCGTGCCAGTCGCGGCGAGCTCGGCGTTGTTCAGCAGGTCGTGTATCAGAGCCTCGTGCAGCCAGCGGAGGGCGAGCGGCCAGACCAGGCGCGTGCGGCCGAGCATCCGTCCGCGGGCGTCGTGGATGAGGGTGCATCGGTTCGGCCCGGTTTCCTCGACGCGCAGCTCGTGGTACCCCTCGATGCCGGTGGGCGGGTCGAAGATGAAGCGGACCCGGCGCCCGGGCTCGTATTCGCCGACGTGGTAACGGATCGGTCCGTGTCCGCCCTTCGAGCCTATGGCGAGGCCGCGGTCGAGACGGATCGGCGGCCAGGCGGGCGAGGGCCAGAGCGCGTCGTTGTCGCTGGCGACAAGGTCGAGGAGTGTGCCGACGTAGGTGGCGGGCGCGTCGACGGTACGGCTCTGGATGTTGTGCATTTCTGCCTCCATACGCTTCCGTATGGTTCAACATACGCTACCGTATGGGCATGGCACAAGGGGGGCGGCTCACGGCGGAGGACTGGGCCCACGCCGCGCTGGCGGCGATGGGGGAGCAGGGGCTCGCGGGCATCGCGGTGGAGCCGCTCGCGGCGCGGCTCGGCACGACGAAGGGCAGCTTCTACTGGCATTTCGCCAACCGCGACGCGCTGGTCGAGGCGGCGCTGGCGCTGTGGGAGCGGGCGCATACGGAGGCGGTTATTGAGGCAGTGGACGGCACGGGTGACCCGGCCGCGGTGCTGCACGCGCTCTTCGACCGGGTGACGTCCGGCGGTGGGGGAGCCGTCGAGGTGAGTCTGCTCGCCGCGGCCGACCACCCGCTGGTGGCGCCGCCGATGCGCCGCGTGGTCGCACGCCGGCTTGAGTACGTTCGGGACCAGTTCCTGGCGTTGGGGTGCGAGCCGGCGGAGGCAGATCGGCGGGCGCTGTTGGCCTACACCGCGTATCTTGGCGGCACTCAGCTTGGCGTGCGGGTGCCGTCGGCATTGCCGTCCGATCCCGCCTCCCATAAGGCCTATGTGGACAGTGTCATCACTGTGCTGTTGGCCGGCTTGCCGTCAGGTTCTGGTTGCGGCTATGCCGAGGAGGTCGGGTAGCTCATCAGGCCCGTTCTCCGTCAGCCTGCTGATGCTTAACCCTGCGCTGATGACGGCGTCGACGAGGCCGGCCAGGGGGAGGTGCCAGGCGCCGATCCGTGCCCGTACGCCGTGTGGGGACCACGCCTCTAAGGAGTGAACCGCTTCGTTGTAGCCGGGCGTGAGGATGACGCGACTGCGGTCCGACCAGTCGGCGAAGTAGCCACAGAAGCACGGGTGGATTCCGATGTGGACGAAAACTCCGCCGGGTTTGAGAGTACGGGCGATGTCGCGCACCACGGCGCCGTAGTCCTCGACGTCGGTATGGCCGAGCACGCACACGGCGGCGTCGACGCTGTGTGCTCTGACCGGGAGGGCGGTGGCGTCACCGGCGGCGACGGGGAGCCGGTTGGCCGCGTGGCGGAGTTGCCCGGTGGAGAAGTCCACGCCGATGGGATACCAGCCCAGGTCGGTGATGGTGGTGGCTCGTACGCCGGTGCCGCAGCAGACGTCGAGGCATCGAGCGTGGTCGGTGGGGGCGGGGCCGAGCAGGTCTTCGATCATGTCGGCGACGCGGACGCTGTATTCGCGCGCCCCGCCGGAGGTGACGTACTCCTCATACCAGTCAGCGTGGGGGTCATAGAGCGCGGCCGTCCCCGTCATGCCATCTTCGTACCATCGCCGCCGCACGCCGTCTTCTGTTGGTGGATCTACTGACCTAGCATCCTAGGACGACGTAGAGAGTGTGACTTGTGGTCGACACGCCGGCTCGGCGAGAGGTGTTCCTCATCAAGATAGAAGCCCGCCGTGGCTGCGTTCGCTTGGTTGCCGACGCACCGCTGGGTGTCGCGCCGTCACGCTGCATCCGTCATGCGGGCGTTACGACGGGCAGGCCGCGCGAGAGAGCGACCGCGGCCAGCCGTTTGTCGTACACGACGAACGATGTGAGCACTGGTGCCAGGTGTTCGGCCGAGGCGATGTGGATCGCATCGAGGCTGCGCAGCGTCGCTCCAGGCAACGCCGCTGCCGCGTCTAAGATCGCGTCTGTAACAGGCTCCTGATGGAGCAAGGCGAGAACCGCCCGCAGCACCGGCAACGCGTTCGGATCGCTGCGGATGAGCGCTCGGGCCGCTTCCGTCCTAGCTAACGCCGAAGCAGCCATAGGTTGAGGATTTGCTGCTAACCACGCACGCAGGGCGTTTGTCTCCGCTTCCTGTCGGGCGAGCTTGACGATTGCAGAGCTATCTAGGTAGATCAAGCGTGGTCCTCACGAAGCTCGGACACAGTCTCTGCGGTGTCGCCATCGTCGCTCGTCGGGAACGGCTTGATCTGCAGTAGGGCAGCGATCCCACCGGAGTTGCTCGCAGGCGTTAGCTTGCTCTCGCGAATGAGTTGGTCGACGGCCGGGTCACCAGTGCTAGGCAATGGCACGAGCATTGCAATCGGTTGATCGTGCTCAGTGATCACCACGGTTTCCCCCGCCGCTGCGCGATGGATCACTTTGGATGTATGTCGGGTTACTTCGCGAATCCCCATCGTAATTGTCATGACAAAATGCTATCACAAATGCCGGCAACGCTCAGGGTGGCCTGCTGCTGACCCAGCAGCTTGGAACGGTCGGCTTGGGGTAGGTCGAGCCGCTGGAAGCCGTGAGCGTTCGCGAAGGGCTCTGCGCTACGCTGTAGCGGCTGCCGGGCCCGTGGGCGGTGGCATCGGGACGTGGCGCAGCTTGGTAGCGCACTTGACTGGGGGTCAAGGGGTCGTGGGTTCAAATCCCGCCGTCCCGACAGGACAAACCGCAGGCCAGGGGCCCTGACATATAGACCATGTCAGGGCCTCTGCTGTGGCCAACGGAGATCATTTCTCACATCCCTCTCACACGCGGGGTTGTGGATCACCGGTGAGCGCGTCGCCCAGCGCCCGGCTGGTCTTTGCGAGCTGCTCGGCGAACACATGCGTGTAGCCCTGAGTCACCTCGACCTTCGTGTGCCCGAGCCATGCCGCGATCGCCACATCAGGCACGCCCAGGTCGGCCAGCAGGGAGGCGGCGCAGTGCCGTGAGCCGTGCAGTGGCACCCGGGTCAACCCGAGCGCCTTGCCTAGCGCCACGAACCGGTCGGAGTACCACTGTGGCCGGTACGGCTGGCCGAGCTCGTCGACAACCAGGTGTGCGCCGCCGCACTGCGGGCATGACCCGTACGCCTCGCTGGCCGAGTCGGCCTCCTCCATCTGGCGCAACTGCAGGGTCGTCAGCGCGTCGACCAGCAGCCGCGGTATCGGCAGGTACGGCGCACGCCGGCGCCCCTTGCCCTTCGGTGTGCCCTCCACGATCAGCTCGTTGTCGCTCTCGTCCAGGGTGATCACGCGGTTGTTCAGCACGGCCACACTCGGCGTGCCCTCCGGCAGCCTGCGTTCCTTGGCCTGCCCGCCGGTCAGGTCGATGTGCTCCCAGCGTAAGCCGAGGACTTCGCCGCGGCGTAGACCGAACATCGAGAGCAGATACGCGGCGTAGAGGCGGTCACCGGCCACGGAGCGCAGGAACCGCACCGCGTCGTCGGCCTGCCACTCGCCGCGGTCCGCGCCGGCGTCCGGATCGGATGCCACCCGCTTGACGGTTCGGGTCACATCGCGGACCACCCTGCCGTTGTCCATTGCATCGCGGAGCACCATGCTCAGGGCCGTCAAGGTCGCATTGACCGACCGCGGTGAGAGCGGTTCACCCGGGACGCCACGGCGGCGGATCTTCCCGGACAGCATGT
>JAHRHA010000123.1 GCA_020027875.1 Micromonosporaceae bacterium
CTCCACAGTCGACTCATTGATCTTCTTCGTCAGGGCCGCGATCTGGTCCATTATCGCGGACTTCGCGCCAGCGGCCCGGGTGGCCAGGTACGCCTCAGCGAAGGCGCGCGCTCCGGACTGGGCGTCCGCGGCGGTGGCACCCTCGTAGCGAATGATCAGGACGGATGTGTTGGCGAGCACGTCGACCTTGGGCGGACCAGGCCGAAAGGATCCACCGAGCAGAGCGGCGGCGGCCTCGGCGGTCGCCGTCGAGCGTACGAGCTGCGCCTCGGTCTCCAAGTTGACCTCGTCGCCGCCGATGGGTTGTACGAGCACGGATGTGGACGACGAGTAGACCGGCGCGGTCAGAGCCAACGCGATCGCCCCGCCCGCGATGCACGCGAGTACGCCGGCACACACCACCCACCAGTGCCGTCGTGTTGCCCGGGTCAGCGCCGTGGCGCGAGTCGCGTCCATGTGCGATGGTCCTCCCCGGACGGGATGAGGCGCTGTCGCCTCCCCACGGCTCAACGGGCGCGGCCAGCACGACGTAACGCGGGGCATAGCCGGAGGCGATCAACGCGGCACTGCGCCGGAGGCGATCAACGCGGCACTGCGCCGGAGGCGATCAACGCGGCACTGCGCCGGAGGCGATCAACGCGGCACTGCGCCGGAGGCGATCAACGCGCCACTGCGCCGGAGGCGATCAACGCAGCAACTGCGCCGGAGGCGATCAACGCAGCAACGACGGCCGGTCGAGCCATCCCTCGACGACGAGGTGGTCCAGCACCGCGTCGACCGCGTCGTCAATGGAGAGGCTCGATGTGTCGATGACCAGGTCGGCGTCCGTGGGCACTTCGTACGGGTCGTCGACCCCGGTCATGCCCGCGATCTTTCCCTCGCGAGCTCGTGCGTAGAGGCCCTTCCGGTCGCGTTCCTCGCAGATATCCAGCGGCGTGGCGACGTAGACGAGCACGAAGCCCGCGCCGGCCATCCGAGCCAGGTACCGGGCGGCGGCGCGAGCTCTCGCGTACGGAGCGATCGGGCAGCATAATGCCAGCCCACCGTGGCGGGCCGCCTCCGCGGCGACGAAGCCGATCCGCCGGACGTTCTCGTCCCGGTCGGCCTTCGAGTAGCCCAGACCCGCGGTGAGGAAGCGGCGCGCCACATCGCCGTCGATCAACGTGACGCTGCGTTCACCGGTCTCGGCGAGCTCATCGGCGACGCCGCGGGCGATCGTAGACTTGCCCGAACCGGACAGCCCGGTGAAGAAGACGACCAGGCCGCGCACCCGTCGTGGCGGGCGGGACCGGGCCAACTCACGCGCCACCGCGGGTGGCGTGTGCCACTCGGGCAGCGGTACGCCGCGGTCGAGCAGACCGTCGACCTCGTCTGCGGTCAGCGCAACCCGGCGATGGCGGGGCGGAATGTCGTCCGCGCCGCGCCACTGCCCGTCCCGGCCGTCGTACGCGAGCTCGCGCGGCAGTAGCGCTCGGGGCCCACCACCCGACATCGCGGTGCCAACGGCGAGCAGGTGGGTGGCACCGTACGACTCTGCCACCCGGGCGCGCAGCACGGCGTCGGTCACATCGTCGCCCCTGCGGACCAGCGGCACCGCCACGATCGTTGCGGGGGGCATCCGGTCACGCGCGGCGAAGACCGTCCGGACCAGCGCCTCCGGGGCGAGTCCGTCGGGACCGGGGCTGGCGACCGGAATCAGGATCAGAACGTGACCGGCGATCGTTCGGGACGCGTACGCGATCTCGGCGAGCTGGGGGCGGTGGAGCGGCCGGTCGGCGATGACGCCGAGGACTCGTCCGGGCGGGAGCACGGGCTTGATTTCGTCGGGCGTGAGCCGCAGTCGGCGAAACGATCCGTGACCGCTCTCTCCGATCCGCCGCACCGGGCCACCAGCTCCGCACCAGCCGTCGCGCGTCGGCCACACGTCAACCGCGTCGAGTGCGGCCAGCGGTGCGCCCTCCGGGTCGGTGAGCACAAGGACCCGCTTGAGCGGGTTCGTAGGGTCGAGGCCGGCTACGAGCCCGGCCGGCACCTCCAGCGTGATCTTGACCGGCCACGGCGTTCCGTCGGCTAGGCGTCCGACCCGCGC
Organism: Micromonosporaceae bacterium; assembly: GCA_020027875.1. Lineage (GTDB taxonomy): Bacteria > Actinomycetota > Actinomycetes > Mycobacteriales > Micromonosporaceae > JAXIPB01. The sequence goes on from JAHRHA010000123.1 coordinate 2,090, forward strand.
GATCTCTTCGAGGTCGGCCTGGGTATGGAAGCCCGTGATAGGGGCGAGGGCACCGGAGAGCAGCAACTCGAGATCCGCCAGCTCGCGCATGCGCGCGGCGTACGACGGAGCGTGGCGGAGCAACTCGTCGGGCAGCACCCACCCGTTCATGTCCCCTCCTCGCCGGCCAGGCACACAGTCTCGCAGCCGCCCGGCGGGCGGTCGAGTGCGACGCAAATGGACACGGCAGGTCAGCCCGCGGTCACGCCTCGCTTACACAGCGTTGTTTAGGCGGCGCTCAACTCGGCGGCCCCGAAGGAGACCGCGAAGCGCTTACACCAGATCGTCACACTGGTCAGGGCGTCAAGATCGGTGCCTACGGGTACGTCGTACACCTGGTTGCCCTTGTTGGCTTTGAGCGCGCCCAGTTCGACGTAACGCCCGTCGTCGAACACGAACCACCCATCGCGGCCCGCAAGCACCGGCTGGTCGGTGAGCCAGACGTGCAGGTCCGGGCCATCGGAGGTGGAGAGGTTCTCGAAGAGCAGCTGAACCCGACCGTCGGCGAGCTTGACGAGCCTGACCGTGCCACTCGACTCGTGCTCCTGCGTGATGATCGTGCCGGACGCGAGCAGGGTGTTGCCGGCATCCGTTGTCCCGAGGGGTACGCTCGTATCGACGCTGGGCAGTGCCTCGTTCACGGTTTTGCTGGTGAACAGCTTCCACGGTTGGAACCAGTAAAGCCCGAACCCCCCGCCGGCTACGAGCAAGGCGACGACGATCCAGGTCAATGGTTTGCGGGCCAGCCGTCCAATCATGGTGTCCAGTCTTGGCGCTAACCACCGCCAGGTCACTACTCTGGTGAGTTACGGAGTGATTACGCCCGCCCGAAGGGACAACAATGCCCCGCTACGAATACCGGTGCCGCGCCTGCGGCGACACCTTCGAGGTGACCCGACCGATGTCGGCCGCCGGCGAGTCCGCCGCCTGCCCCTCTGGGCACGACGACACCGTCAAGCTGCTGTCGACCGTCGCGCTCACCAGTCGCGGAGGCGCTGCGCCAAACCGGTCCGCAGCGCCTGCCCCGCGGCCCGCCGCAGGCGGCGGATGCTGCGGCGGAGCCTGCGGCTGCTGACCCCCCTTTCCCTTTCCTCGCCGATCTAGGGCGTAGTCGCGTGAGTCGATCTCCATTCACGCGACTACGCCCTTGATCGACGGGGAAGGAAGGGTCAGCCGGTGTTGCGCAGGCCTGCTGCGATCCCGTTGACCGTCACGAGCAGGGCGCGCTCGAGCTTCTCGTCGGACCTACCGACCGGCAGATCCCGCCGTTGGGCGAGGAGCGCGACCTGCAGGTGGTGCAGCGGCTCGAGGTAGCTGTCCCGAACGGCCAGGGTGCGGGCGAGCGCCGGCTGCGACTCGAGCAGAGCGGACTCGCCGGTGATCGCGAGAATCTCCGCGACGCTGCGCTCGTACTCGTCCTTGATCTTGGCAAAGATCGGCTGCAGGTGTCCGGGAACGAGCGCCTTCGCGTAGCGTTCGGCAATCGCAAGATCGGTCTTCGCCAGGGTCATCTCCACATTGGAGACAAAGGTGCGGAAGAAGTGCCACTGCGCGTACATCTCGCTCACCTGATCCGCCAGGCCGGCCCTCCGCGCCGCGGCAAGGCCCGAACCGACGCCGAACCAACCGGGCACGATCTGGCGGGTCTGCGTCCAGCCGAAGACCCATGGAATGGCCCGCAGCCCGCCCAGGCCCGCCTCCGCGTCCGGCCGGCGGGAGGGGCGGGAGCCGATGTTGAGCGCGGAGAGCAGTTCGGTCGGCGTCGCGGCCCAGTAGTACGCCGGCAGGTCCGGATCGTCCACAAGGGATCGGTAGGCCGCGTGAGCGGCCGAGGAGACGTCGTCCATTAGCGCGTCCCAGTGGGCGAGGTCCTCGGCCGAGGTCCGTGGTGTGGTGTGCAGCAGGGCGCTCTGCAGGACGGCCGCGACGGTGAGTTCGAGATTCTCGCGGGCCAGAACGGGCAGGGTGTACTTGTCCGAGATGACCTCGCCCTGTTCGGTCACCTTGATCGCGCCGTCGAGCGTGCCGTATGGCTGGGCCAGGATGGCGTCGTGGGTCGGACCACCGCCGCGTCCGATGGTCCCACCTCGGCCGTGGAAGAGGCGCAACCGTACGCCGTGTTTGGCCGCGACGTCACGAAGCGCTCGCTGCGCCCGGTGGATCGACCACTGGGACGTGGTGATGCCAGTCTCCTTATTGGAGTCGGAGTAGCCCAGCATCACCTCTTGGACGTCGCCACGGGCCTGGACCAATCCTCGATAGGCCGGCACGGAGAGCAGCGAATCCAGCAGGTCGCCTCCCGCGTTCAGCTCTGCCCCGGACTCCAGCAACGGCACGAAGCCGATCCGAGATCGTCTACTATGGATATCGACAAGGTCGGCCTCGCGAGCGAGCACGACGGCGGCCAACACATCGTCGATTCCCCGCGTCATCGAAATGATGTACGACTCGATGGTCTCGGCACCGAAGAGGTCCTGGACCTGGCGGATCGTGGTGAAGACGTCGAACGTCTTGCGGGCCGAGTCGGTCAGCTCGGTGGCGACGCCCGAGAGCGGTCGCCGACTCGCCAGCTCTCGTACGAAGAGATCTGTCCGCGCGGCGCGATCCAGCGCCCCGTAGTCGCCGACCTCGCCGACCGTCGCGTAGAGCTGAGCCAGCACGGCATGGTGGGCGTCGGCGTGCTCGCGTACGTCCATTGTGGCCAGGTGCAGCCCGAATGCGGAGACGACCCGGACCGCCTCGGCTAGCCTTCCGTTTGCGGAGAGGGCTCCGCCGTTGCGAGCCAGCGACGAGCGGATCAGCTCCAGGTCGGCTACGACGCCGGCGGTACCGTGGTAGTCGTGGCCAGGACGGTGCGGCGCCCCGCTGGCCAGCCGGGATCGGGTGTGCGCGAGCTTGGCTTGGATGCAGCGCACCTTGAGACGATAGGTCTCCTCGGCATTGACGCGCCGGAACCGTTCGCCCACGGCCGGACCGAGCGCATCGAGGTCCGCGGCGACACTCGCCGCCAGGTCGAGGGAGACCGGACGCAGCCGGCGCGACACGGACAGTTCGGTGATGAGACCGTCCATAATGGCCTCGACCGCCCGGATGCCGTGCTCGTGTTGGATCAGCAGCACATCGCGGGTCACGGCCGGGGTCACATAAGGGTTGCCGTCCCGGTCGCCACCGATCCAGGTGCCGAACGTGAGCGGCCGCGCTGTGGGCGCGATCTCCACTCCCAGCCCGCTCAGGATGGCGGCGAGATCGGTGAGTACCTGGGCAGCCGCGTCCGCGGCCAGGTCGGCCAGGTAGAAAACGGCGTTTCGAGCCTCGTCCCGCGGGTCGGGCCTGGTCAGCCGGAGCTCGTCCGTCTGCCACAGCACGTCGATGAGCTCGGCGAGGCGGTGATCCGCACGCGCCGTGTCTGCCGGGTCGGAACCGTAGAGTGCCATCCGGGCCGCTGCGGCGTCCAGCTCATCCGCCACGGCACGCAGCTTTGCCAGGATCGAACGGCGCGCCGCCTCGGTCGGGTGGGCCGTGAAGACCGGCCGCACCGCCAGGCGACCGGCCGCTGCGGCGATCTCGGCGCGCGATACGCCCCGTTCACGTATCAGCTGTGCGGCTCGGTCCAGCCAGCCTCCGCCGGTAGCTCGCTGCCGGCGTAGCTCCCGCGCCCGGTGCACCTGCTCGGTGATGTTCGCGAGATGGAAGTACGTGGAGAAGGCCCGGGCCAACTGGGTGGCGGTGGTGAGGTCGACCTCGGCGAGACGACGAGCGGCGGCCGCGCCGTCCGTGCGCACCAGGCCCCGTACCTCTTCCACCAGGTCGAGCAGCGGCTGACCCTCCTGCCGAGCCAGAGTCTGGCCAAGCAATACACCGAGACGCCGGATATCCGCGCGGAGGTTCGCGTCAAGGTCTGTTGATATGGCGAGGTCGCTGTCCGTCGTCACCCAAGGGTCCTTTCCCGAACACGGGGGGGGACGGCGCTGTCCGGACATCGGCGATGATATCGGTGGCCAGCGTGACGCCGGATGCCTAGGGTGCTCTCATGATCTATCCACCCAAGCCTAGGCCTGGCGACCGGGTGGCCGTCGTCTCGCCCTCGGCCGGCTCTCCCGGCCTCTACCCGGACGTCTACGAGCTTGGCCTGCGCCGGCTGCGGGACACCTTCGGACTCGAACCGGTGGAGTACCCGACGACCCGCGTGATGGGCGCCCCGGCCGAAGCCAGGGCCGCCGATCTGCACGCCGCCTTCGCCGACCCGACGATCACCGCCGTCCTGGCCAGCATCGGCGGCGACGACCAGATCACCGTGCTGCGACACCTCGACGCTGATTTACTGCGGGAGAACCCGAAGCCGTTCTTCGGCTACAGCGACAACACCAACCTGCTGGCTTACCTGTTCGACCTGGGCATCGTCGGCTACCACGGCGGCTCGATCATGGTCCACCTCGGCCGCCGCGGCCGCCTGCACCCGTCCCACGAGGCTTCGCTACGCGCGGCCTTGTTCGAGAGCGGCTGGCACGAGCTCACTCCGCCGAAGGAGTGGACCGACGAGTACGGCGACTGGGCCGACGTGCCAGCCCTGGCGGTGGAGTCGCCGATGTTCCCGTCGGAGGGATGGTCGTGGCACAACGCCGACGGCGTGGTGGATGGGCGTAGCTGGGGCGGCAACATCGAGATCATCTCGTGGCTGCTGCAGGTTGGCCGGGTGCAGCCGAGCGAGACCTTCGCGGGTGGCGTGCTCTTCCTGGAGACATCGGAGGAAATGCCCCGCACGGAGGACGTCTACCGGACCCTGCGCAACATGGGGGAGCGCGGCCTGCTCGAACAGTTCCCCGCCGTCCTCGTCGGGCGGCCGCAGGCCTGGTCTCGTGAGAAGCGCGAGTCGGCGGCCGAGAAGAAGCAGTACGCCGATGGCGTGCGCTCTGCGTTCGAGCGCGCGCTGGCTTCGTACAACCCGTCCGCTCTCCTCGTTCTCAACCTCGACATCGGACACACCGACCCGCAGCTGATCGTCCCCTATGGAGGCACGATCCGCGTTGACGGCCCGAGCCGCCGCATCTCCGTCCGCTACTGAGTCCGCCGCCCACAGCCTGTGGATCTTGGATGATTCTCGGGCCTATCACACCGCATTTCATCCAAGATCCAAAAGGCTGACGCCGCCCCGGCGTGTGCCAGGGCGGCGTCAATTCGTAGTGACTTAGGAGTGAGAGCGCGCGCGCCGGCGCGCGGTGAAGGCGATCAGTACGGCGCCGACGAGCAGCGCCGAGCCGCCGGCAATCACGATGCCCGTGACGTTGGAGCCGGTGTCGGCCAGTCCGCCGTTACCGGGCGCGGGCGCGGGCGCGGGTGTGGGGGTCGTCCGGGTCGGGCAGGGGACTGCACCGGTGATGTTCCCGCCGTCCTCGTTAGCGTTGGTGTCCTCGTTGTTGATCCACTGCTCGTTGCAGGTCTTGTAGGTCCAGGACCAGTCGTTGATGAGTTGCTCAATCCCACCAAAGAGGGTAGCGATCCACCAACTGGTCGACGGATCGTTGGCATCGGGCTGCGACCCCCCCGGCGCTCCGTCATAGGTTTTGTTGTGGTGAACGTTCCAAGCGAAGCCGAAGTCGGCAGGCGCGCTGAATTGTCCCGAGAAGCCGCCGGTCATGGTTCCGGTAACGCCTCCAGCGAGCGGAACCCCCGGGGTCACGCCTGGAGACAGGGTCGCTCCGCCGATCGTGACGAAGGTCCCCGTGTCCTCCACCGTCGCCTTGTAGAGCCAAGGGGCTCCGGCGGGCTCTTCTACCGTGCAGATCGTTACTTTGCGCGTGAAGGAGTCGTACGCCCAGTCACCGTTCAACCCGTTGTCGGGACGGTTTGTGAGCGTTGTCGTGCTCACCTTGCAGGTAGGTGGGGCCGACTGAGCGGGGCTAGCCAGGATCAGCGTGCTGAGTCCGGTAAGCGCCAGCGCGCCGATTACACCCAATACTTGCTTGGTCTTCAAGGGTTCTCCTTCTGGTAGCCCGGGCCGCTTTTTGACGACCGAGAGGGGCACAGTAGCGACGTCCGCCGGACTTAGTTGTCCCGCCAACTATCGGGAAGCCGACTGTTCTTGACTGTCGGGTCAGGCGAACGTCGTCGTGCGCGTTACGTGTGATCTTGGATGATGCGGGTGGCCCCAGCAGCACAAAATCATCTAAGGTTCCTGTCCGTCATCGAGCTCAACATCGGACACACACGACCCGCAACTGATCGTCCCCTATGGAGGCACGATCGGCGTCGACGGCCAAGCCCGCCGCATCTCCGTTCGCTACTGATGCATCAAGATCTCCGTGATCATGATCTGACCGTCGCCAAACAGCGTCGATCATGACCTCCAGGTCATGATCGACGTAATGGTCAATTGGTGCCGGCCGCGTCGCACGGTCATTGCCCGACGCGCGTTAGGCTGGTGGGGCACGTCGAACACCCCCTGTCGCGCTCGGCAGGGGGCAGTCGCGCGTGCCCACCTACCGGTTGGAGATGCCGATGTTGCTCGCTGGACTGCTGACCGCGGCCCTCGACGATCCCGCCCTCGCCCGCGCCCGGGCGCTCGCCGCCGACCCCTCCGCCGACGCCGACCAGGTGGATCTCACCGCGCCGGCGTCGCTGCGCCCAATCGTCGCCGCCGTGCTGGCCGCTGATCCGGACCGGGGCGGCACCGGCCGGCCGGTCCTCGTGGTAACCGCGACGACCCGTGAGGCCGAGGACCTCGCGGTAGCGCTCTCCGACCTCATCGCGGCCGAACGGGTCGCCGTCTACCCGGCCTGGGAGACGCTGCCGCATGAACGGCTCTCTCCACGCAGCGACACCGTAGGGCGCCGGCTGGCAGTGCTGCGCCGGTTGGCCCACCCGGACGAGGCGACCGGCGAGCTACGCGTCGTCGTCGCCCCGGTGCGGTCGGTCCTGCAGCCCCAACTCAAGGGTCTGGGCGACCTCGAACCGGTCGAACTTCGCACCGGTGCCACGGCCGATCTTGACGCGGTCGTGCACAGGCTGGCTGACATCGCGTACGCCCGCGCGGACCTCGTCACCAAGCGCGGCGAGTTCGCCGTCCGCGGCGGCATCCTCGACGTCTTCCCGCCGACCGACGAGCATCCGCTGCGGGTGGAGTTCTGGGGCGACGAGATCGAGGAGATCCGCACCTTTGCCGTCGCCGACCAGCGCACCATCGACAGGGTCGACCGGATGTGGGCGCCGCCGTGCCGCGAGCTCCTGCTTACCGACGACGTACGGGCGAGGGCGCGCACCCTCGCCGAGAAGCACCCCGAGCTGGCGGAGATGCTCGACAAGCTCGGCGGCGGCATTCCGGTGGAAGGCATGGAGTCCCTGGCACCCGCGCTTCTCGACGGCTCGGAGTCGCTCGAGCTGGTCCTGCACTGCATGCCCGAGGGCACGATCGTGCTGCTTTGTGACCCGGAGCGGATCCGTACTCGCGCGCACGATCTCGTCCGTACTAGCGACGAGTTCCTCCAGGCGAGCTGGGCCGCGGCCGCCGGCGGGGGAAGGGCGCCGGTCGATCTGGGCGCCGCGGCATTTAAGACTCTGGGTGACGTGCGAGCGACTGCGACCCAGCTCGGGCAGCCCTGGTGGTCGGTGAGCCCGTTCGGGGTCGCCGAGCCCACTCCGCCGCCGTTGTATGAGGACGAGCCGTGGCGCGAGCCGGAACCAGATGTCCTGCCCCCGGTAAGCCCCGACACCGGGCGGACGCTTGCTCTGTCGGCCCAGCCGGTCCCGCTCTACCACGGCGAGACCGGGCGGGTCGTTGACGACCTGAAGCGGTGGGCCGGCGACGGCTGGCGGATCGTGCTCATCTTCGAGGGCCACGGGCCGGCCAAGCGCGCCGCCGAAGTTCTCCACGACTCCGGTCTTGGCGTTCGGGTGGTCGACCGGGTCGACCCAGCGCCAGTACCTGGCGAGATCCTCGTGACAACCGGCGGCTTGGCGCACGGTTTCGTCGATGAGGCGGGCCGGTTTGCCGTCATCACCGGCGCCGACATCAGCGGCAGTCGGGGTGCATCCACAAGGGACATGGGCAAGATGCCGAGCCGGCGGCGTAACACGATCGACCCGCTGGAGCTACGGGCCGGCGACTTTGTCGTACACGAGCAGCACGGCATCGGCCGGTACGTGGAGATGGTCCAACGCACGGTGAACGGGGCCGATCGGGAGTACCTCGTGATCGAGTACGCGGCGAGCAAGCGGGGCCAGCCCGGTGACCGCCTCTACGCCCCGACCGACGCGCTGGACCACCTCTCCCGGTATGTCGGCGGGGAGAATCCCGCGCTGCACAAGATGGGCGGCAGCGACTGGCAGAAGGCGAAGGCGCGCGCTCGCACGGCCGTGCGCGAGATCGCCGCGCAGCTCATTCAGCTCTACGCGGCGAGACAACACTCGAAGGGCCACGCCTTCGCCCCCGACTCGCCGTGGCAGCGCGAACTCGAGGACGCCTTCCCCTACACAGAGACGCCCGACCAGCTGTCGGCCATCGACGAGGTCAAGTCCGACATGGAGAAGCCGGTGCCGATGGACCGGCTCATCAGCGGAGATGTCGGCTACGGCAAGACCGAGATCGCGGTGCGGGCCGCGTTCAAGGCGGTTCAGGACGGCAAGCAGGTGGCTGTGCTCGTGCCGACGACCCTGCTCGCGCAGCAGCACTACAACACCTTCTCGGAGCGGATGAACCAGTTCCCTGTGGAGATCCGCCAGCTCTCCCGGTTCCAGACTCGGAAGGAGTCGGCCGAGGCGCTTACCAAGATCGGCGACGGGACGGCGGACATCGTCATCGGGACGCACCGCCTGCTGCAAACATCGACCCGGTTCAAGGACCTCGGACTCATCGTGGTTGACGAGGAGCAACGCTTCGGTGTCGAGCACAAGGAGTACCTCAAGAGCATGCGCGCGCACGTCGACGTGTTGTCGATGTCGGCGACGCCGATCCCGCGGACGCTGGAGATGGCCATCACGGGCATCCGGGAAATGTCCACGATCGCCACGCCACCGGAGGAGCGCCATCCCGTGCTCACGTTTGTGGGTGCTCAGGATGACCGGCAGGTGACCGCGGCGATCCACCGCGAGCTGCTCCGCGACGGGCAGGTCTTCTATCTCCACAACCGGGTGGAGACCATCGAAAGGGCGGCGCGGCGGCTGCGCGAACTGGTGCCGGAGGCCCGGATCGGTGTCGCGCACGGCCAGATGGGCGAAGATGCGCTCGAGAAGGCCATGGTCGCGTTCTGGGAGAAGAACTACGACATCCTGGTCTGTACGACCATTGTGGAGTCCGGCCTCGACATCCCCAACGCGAACACCCTCATCGTCGAGCGGGCCGATCTGCTCGGGCTGGCGCAGCTGCACCAGATCCGCGGACGGGTCGGGCGCGCGCGGGAGCGGGCGTACGCGTACTTCCTCTTCCCGCCCGACCGGCCGCTCACCGAGCACGCCCACGAGCGCCTGGCCACCATCGCCCAGCACACCGAACTTGGCGCCGGCATGTACGTGGCCATGAAGGACCTCGAGATCCGTGGAGCGGGCAACTTGCTCGGGGGGGAGCAGTCCGGCCACATCGAGGGCGTTGGCTTCGACCTCTACGTGCGCATGGTCGGCGAGGCGGTGCAGCAATTCAAGGGAGAGGCTCCCGAGGAGATCGCCGACGTCAAGATCGACCTCCCGGTGGACGCTCACCTGCCGCACGAGTACATCGGCGTGGAGCGGCTTCGGCTCGAGATGTATCGCAAGGTGGCCGAGGCCAAGTCCGCCGAACGGCTCGCCGAGGTCGAGGTCGAGATGCGCGACCGGTACGGCGCACCGCCCGAGCAGGTACTGAACCTGTTCGCCGTGGCGCGATTCCGTCTGGTGGCCCGTACGCATGGGCTCACCGACGTCTCGCTGCAGGGCCGGCACATTCGCTTCGCCCCCATGCCGCTGCCGGACTCGAAGCAGCTCCGGTTGAAGCGGTACTACCCGGACGCCGTCTACAAGGTGGTCGCTGACCAGGTCTCCGTGGTGCGCCCGATGACCAAGCGAGTGGGAGGCGAACCCGTCCGCGACGTCGCACTCCTGCAGTGGTGCGAGGAACTGCTGACCATCATGCTTGGCCAGCCGTCCACATGAACGTGTGTGGTTATGATCGCGCCAGCGAGCACAACCACACACGTTGGCTGGGAGCAAGCTCGTCCACAGGGCCGTAGTTATCCACAGGCGTCGGCAAGCAGGTGGACGCGGCCGTTGGCGCCGTGCACGATGCCTGCTGTGCCCGGTGATCTGGCCCGCAATCAGGCTGGCGTGGTGACCCGGTCGCAAGCGCTGGCGTCGGGGCTAACCAAGGCCAACATCCAGGCGAACCTTCGCTCGGGTCGATGGCGCCGAATATTCACCGGAGTCTACGCAACGTTCAATGGACCACTCCCGCGCAGGAGCCTTCTCTGGGCGGCTGCTCTCAAGGCTGGCGATGGCGCGGCGCTAAGCCACGAAACAGCAGCCGAGTTGGCCGGCCTGGTCGATCGGCCGGCTGGTTGTGTCCACGTGACCGTGCCCGCCAGCCGGACGCCATTTCGGATCCCCGGTGTGGTGATTCACCGCTCGCGGCGCGCGGTGCTGGGCCGGCACCCGACCCGGACCCCGCCCCAGACCCGCGTCGAGGACACCATCATCGACCTAACGCAGACGGCGCGCCGTGTTGAGGATGCCGTCGGCTGGTTGGCGCGTGCGGTGGGTGCCCGGGTCACCACGGCGGACAGGCTCCTCTCGTCCATGCGCCAGCGACGACGCGTGCGCTGGAGGCGCCTGCTTCAGTCGGCGCTTCACGACGTCTCGACCGGATGCCACTCGGTTCTCGAGCTGAGGTACCTGCGCGACGTTGAGCGGACCTCATGGACTTCCAGCCGCCGACCGTCAGGCGCCTGTTTACCGTGACGGAGGCAAGCTCTACGACGACGTGAACTACCGGCGCTATCGCACCCGCGTGGAACTCGACGGACGAGCCGCGCACCCAGACAACAAGCGATGGAGAGACCACCGGCGCGACAACGCCACAGTCGTGGGCGGAGATAGGCCGCTGCGGTACGGCCTTGGCGATGTGGAGTCCTATCCGTGCGAGGTCGCCAGCGAGGTCGCGTCCGTGCTGCGACTCGGCGGCTGGACGGGTTCGCCCAAGCGGTGCGCGCGCCCTGAATGCATCTTCCAATGATTGTGTGTGGTCCTGATCGCCCCAGCGAGCACAACCACACACGTTAGTTAGTTTAGAAGAGTTCGATGTGGAGGCGGGTGCGGAGGGCCCCGACAAAGGCCCAGCACGCGAAGAGGATCGTCGCCGCCACCGGGGCGGACCAGTAGCCGATCGGCGGTGCCACGAGCGCGTACGACTGCACGTACCCGCCGAGGTAGACGGCACCCGTCACGAGCACGGCGCCGATCGCCGCCTCCGCGAGCCAGGGGAGGCCAATCAGGCAGATGACGTCGATCACGAGCGCGCCCGCCAGCAGGAGGAACGGCACGGCGGAGGTCGGGAAGTCGGCCACCGCGAGCAGCGGCCAGAGCACGCAGCGCCAGGCTACGTAGGCCAGGGCAAGCGTCGTGGCCGTCCAGCGCAGCCCCACGCTTCGGCGGGCGATTAGCAGTGTCAGCATCGCCGCGGCCACGATCCAGAGTGGGTAAACCCACGGGGGCACGGGCAGCGAGAAATGCACCAGCGAGTCCCGGCTGACCGGTTTGCCGATCTGCTGGGCCGCGAATTCGAGCAGTTCTCCCTCGGCGTACGGCTTGCCCGGGTTCCGGTCCCAGGAGGCGATCTCTTTGACGCCGTACTCCTGATGCTGGTTCGGGAAGAGCACGTTCTCCAGGAAGAAGAACCAGAGCGCGCCAAGCATGAAGGAACGGCTGGACAAACCAGATGAGTGGAGCCGCCAGCCTCGGATCGCGCCGGCGATCGCGATGCCGGTGCCGATGTAAAGGCCGAAATGCGTGATGCTCCACGCGGTGATGTCGAGCCCATTGATCCGATGGTTGATCACGTCGACCGGAGCGGAGCCCACGAAGAGGGCGATTCCGCCCACCATCAGGCGGAGGGTGAGTTTGTCCACGCCGAATCGGGTGTACCAGTGGAACAGGACGAGCAGGATCACCAGCCCATCGCCGAGCAGGTTCACACGCGGCGCAAACCCCGTGAGACCGGACGCGGTCAGCCCGACGCGGTCGGCTACCTTGCCCGTCATGTTGATCCCTGTCTGTATTACCCGTTGGTCGGATCATGCTGCCTGGTCAGGCCCGCGGCGTCTAGTGGCTTGTCAGAGTTTCCAAGGTTGACTCCGGGAGCCGCGGGCCGCCCCCGACGCGGCGGCGGACCATCGGGGATGGAAGAGTGGCGCCCATGCAGCCCGTCCGTCGCGCCGCCGTCCGTCGCGCCGCCGCCGGTCGCGCCGCCGTACGCTGTGTGGTCGCCGTGCTCACTCTCGGTGCTGGCCTCGCCCTGACCGGCTGCCAGTCCGACCCGGGGGTCGCCGCATACGTCGGGAGCGAGAACATCACGGAGGCACAGGTCGATCAGATCTTCGACAACGCCCAGGCGCTGAAGACAGAAGCGGCGGCGCAGCAGGCGGCCGCGGGCCCGCAGCCTTCGGCTCAGCCGACGCCGGCGCCGACGCCGGCGCCCTTCGCGAGTGCGAGCGAGGTCAAGCCGTCGCGGTCGGATGTCGTGACAACCCTCGTACTCGCAAACGTGTGCGCGAAGCTCCAGGCGGAGCAGGGCTTTGCCAGCACCGACATCACCCCGGAACAGATCGCGGCAGTCGACCAGGTGCCGCCCAACTCCGACTATGCCCGTGAACGCGCCAAGATGTACTCCTGCCTGGCCGGGATACCGGTCACGAGCGCGGCCGCACCCACGGATGCCGAGCTTCAGCAGATCTACGATCGGGCGAAGGCCAAGGGTCTGGTGGAGGTGCCGCTGAGCCAGATCAAGGACCAGTTGGCCGCGGACACCGGGCTGCAGCAGGCGGTCGCCGTCAACCGGACGCTGACCAAAATGGTCAACGACGGCGACGTCAGGGTAAATCCCCGGTACCGACCGATGGAGTTCACTGTCAGCGATCTCGGTTCGGGCGAGCCGCTTGTGGTACTCCAGATGGGCGAGCCGGCCTCCGACGCGGTCCGCGACCTGGGCTGACGCGCTCCCGTGGGCCGGATCGTCCTGTTGGTGACGTCGCCGCGGCTGCCGGCCGGGCTCCTGACCGCGCAGGCGTGGGACCTTGTCCGTACTCATCCGGTCTTCGCCTCGACCGAGAGCGACCTGGCCGCGGCGCTGCGCACGGTCGGCGCCCGGGTCAGCATCATCCCGGCCGAGGCGGCGGCCGTCTTCGACGCGCTCGCGGAGCACGGCACGATCGTGTGGCTCGCGGGCCCGACCGGGGACGAGGTTTTGGCCCGCGAACTGGGCCTGAGACTGGCCCGGGAGCCCGAACTGGCCGAACTGGAGCTGATGTACGGATCGTGGGATCCGCCCGGCGCCCGCCTGCTGGACGTCGTCGCCGTGATGGACCGGCTGGTATCCCCGGGCGGAGACCCCTGGAAGCGGCAACAGACCCACCAGACTTTGGCCCGGTATCTGCTGGAGGAGGCGTACGAGGCGTACGACGCCATCGAGGCCCACGATCTCGCCGGCTTGAAGGAGGAGCTGGGCGACGTGCTCCTACAGGTCGTCCTGCACGCGAGGATGGCGGAGGAGGCCGACCGGCCCTGGTCGGTGGATGACCTCGCCGGTGGCCTCGTGGAGAAGCTCGTCCGCCGCAACCCGCACGTGTTCGGGGATGCGCAGGTCGCGAATGTCGACGAGATCATCGAGAACTGGGAGCGGATCAAGCGCGAGGAGAAGGCCCGCGATTCCGCGATGGACGGCATCGCGCTCAGTCAACCCGCGCTCGCCTTGGCCGCCAAGGTCGTGTCGCGCGCGCGACGAGCCGCGATCGCCGTGCCGACGCCTACGGCACCGACCGCAGTCGATGACGAGGCGGCACTGGGCGTCGCGCTGATGGCGCTCGTGACGGCCGCGGAGGCGCGTGGGCTCGACGCCGAGGCGGCGCTGCGCCGGGCCGCATTCGCTCAAGCCGAGGCGGTACGGGCAGCGGAGGCTGGCTGATCTGGGCTGTGCGCTCCACAATCTGTCGGGTCGCATGCGTTCAAGTACCGACGGATCCTGACGCGGGGAGTGGCCTGTGACCTTCGACGAGTTCGTCGGCGCGCGGTTGCCGGCGCTGCTGCGCTATGCGACGGCGGTGACGTGCGATCCGCATCTCGCCGAGGACGTGGTGCAGGACGTGCTGGTGCGGGCGCAGTCCCGCTGGGGCCGTATCGGAGGTGTGGATCAGCCCGAGGCGTACGTGCGACGGATGGTGCTCAACGAGTTCCTCTCCTGGCGGCGGCGCGTGGCCCGGCGCGCCGTGCCGGTGCGGGACGAGACGATCGAAGCAGCCTCGCCTGTGCTGGATGATCCGGCGGGCCGGCTTGTCGAGCGCGACGCGGTGGTCGGGATGATCGCGGCGCTGCCGCCGCGGCAGCGAGCCGTGATCGCGCTCCGGTTCTTCGAGGGGTCCTCGGACGCGGAGATCGCCGATCTGCTCGGATGCACCGAGGCGACCGTACGCAGTCACGCCTCACGAGCCCTGGCGACGCTGCGTGGCTCTGCGATGTCACGTGGCTCGGCGGCATCGGATTCCGGCTCCACCAGACCAGCGCTAACGGGGAAGGAGTCAGCATGATTACGGACGAGGAGATCCGGGCGGCGCTCGACCGCGTGGTTGCGCGCGCGCCCGATCCGGCACGGATCCGGGCCGGATTCGCGAGTCGGGCGCGGGCCCATCGGCAACGCCGGGCGCTGCTGGTCGCCGGCGGTGCGTTGGCGGCCGCGGGGGCGTTGGGCGTGCCCTCCATCCTGGCGTGGCGGGATCGTCGTGGCCAAGGCCCCGGCGACGGCACGGTACCGATCACCCCGGACGTTCGGACCCCGCCGAACCTGGGCCCGGCGGTCGCCGAGCCGATCCCGAACGCCGCCGTCCAGCGGGTCGCCATGCGATACCGGCCGTCTTGGCTGCCGGAGGGCTACGTCGAGATGTCTCGGACGGCTTCCGTGGGGAGCGACGCGTCAAACTACCAGTCGCGCGAGTGGATGCGCGTACAGGACGCAGCGGAGACACCGGACAAGAACAGCGAGCCCCCGCCATACATCCGGCTCGTGCTGGTGCCGGCGAGCCGGCTAGAGCTCGGCGACTGGCGCATTCCCGCGAAGATCAACGGAGCCGACGGCGGTGTGTCCCTCGAGGATGGGCAGATCCCCCAGGTCATCTGGCGAATCGGGAACGGGCTTCACCTCGCCGTGCAGGTAGGCAGCGTCGGTGACGACCGGACCGTTGCATTGTGGATCGCACGCTCGGTCGAGCCGGACGGCGTCGCCGGGGTGGAGTGTCCACTCCGCTTCGGCTGGCTCCCCGAGTCGCTGACAGGTGAGCATCAGGTGTCCTTGACTCAATGGGGTGACACGTGGCGGGCGACCCTTCAGGTGATCTCCGATCGCATCGAGGTGGCCAGCGTCGTCTACGGTCAGGGAATAACACTTCCGCCGGACGGAACTGAGTCGATGGTTCGTGGCCGGCAGGGCATCGTGCGCTCGTATGAGAACGGCGGCGGGTGGGCATACGTTTTTCTGAACGACGGCCGAGACCTGCTGGTGTCGATCGCTTCCGGCTCGGGCGTGGCAGTCGACGACGTGGTCCGGATCGCCGACAAGCTCGACCTCGGGCCGCCGCTCTACCATGGGTGGATCGGCCAGCGCTGAACCGGTGGCAGGCGCAGGGACGGGCAGATCCGATAGTTTGGCGGGCGTGTCCGCCTCCGAAAACAGCCAGACCTTCGCACCGCTCGCCGAGCGCATCATTGATGAGCTGCTCGCCACCGACCCAGGCCTGGCGAGCAGCGCCGGAGACCATCGGTTTGATGGCCGACTGCCCGACCTCTCCACGGATGGGGTCGCGTCGCGGGTGGCGATGCTGCGCGACGCGTCGTGCGCGCTATCTGGTGTGGACACAGATGACCTGGACGAGGCCGAGCGGGTTGACCACGAGCAGCTGCTGTCGTTAGTGGAGCGGACGTTGTTCACGCTGACCGAGGTGCGCGACCACGAATGGAACCCGTTGGCCCACAATCCGGGCGCTCTCCTGCACGCCCTCGTGGCGCGGCCCTTCGCCCCGGCCGCCGAGCGGCTGGAGTCGGTCGCGGCCCGGCTGGCAGCGATCCCGGACGCACTGGCGACGGCACGAGCGACGCTGCGGGACTGCCCGCGTATCCACCTGGACACGGCCGCCGGGCAGTTCCGGGGAACGGCCTCCTTCGTACGGAATGAATTGCCTGAACTGCTCGCCGAGGCGCCCGGCATGGCGTCCACGGTGGAACCCGAGGCGGCGGCTGCCGTCTCGGCATTGGAGGCGTTTTCGGACTGGCTTGGCACGGGGCCGGCGCTCGAGGAAGGGCGCGACGCGCGGCTGGGGCGCCGGCTGTGGGAGGCCAAGCTATGGCACACGCTCGACACCGAGCTGACCGCGGCCGAGGTGCTCCGTCTGGCCAGGGAGAACCTGGACCGGGTTGGCGAGGAGATCCGGGCGGCGTCGGTCAGCCTCATCGGCGGGCGCGGCGACGATGACACGGTGCGGGGGCGGCACTGAACCGTCTCGCCGATGAACACCCCGACGACGACTCGATCGTGGAGCTCGCGAGATTGACGCTAGACGAGTCCAGGGACTTCGTGCGCGCACACGACGTTGTATCGCTTGTGGACGATCCGTGCGTGATCCAGGAGATGCCCGAGTTCGCCCGCGGTGTCGCGGTGGCGTACTGCGATGCGCCCGGCCCACTCGAGACCGCCGAGGTGACGACATTCTACTGCATCGCCCCCACCCCGACCGATTGGCCACCGGAACGGGTGGAGTCGTTCTACCGCGAGTACAACAACCACATGGTCCGCAACCTCACCGTGCACGAGGCGATGCCGGGCCACTTCCTGCAGTTGGCGCACTCCCGCCGCTATCAGGGGTCAACCCGGATCCGGTCGGTGGCCCGGTCTGGCCCGTTCATTGAGGGTTGGGCTGTCCACGCCGAGCAGGTCATGGCAGAGCACGGCTTCGGCGGGCTGCCGATCCGCTTGCAGCAGCTCAAGATACAGCTGCGCATGACCATCAACGCGATTCTCGACCAAGTCGTGCATTGCGAGGGTATGACCGAGGGCGAGGCGATGGCGTTGATGACTCAGCGGGGCTTCCAGGAGGAGGGCGAGGCCGCCGGCAAATGGCGCCGGGCCCTGCTGACCTCGACCCAACTGTCCACGTACTTCGCCGGCTACAGCGAAGTCGCGTCGATTGCCGCGGCACGTCCGTCGGACATGCCGGTCGGGCGCTGGCACGACGCGATGCTGAGCCACGGCAGCCCGTCCCCGCGCCACCTGCGCACCCTGCTGCAAACCTAGTGTCGCGCCCATGGTGCCGGCGCGTCGCGCACCTGCCTGGTGCCTCCCACGGGCCACCCGACGAACCAGGGCGATAGGCTCACCAACGAGAAGCCCGCAGCGCAGCGGAGCATACGCAGGCGAGCAAGCGAGGAGCGACACTGACGTGGCCATCATTGAGGGAATCGTCGCCCGGGAGATACTCGACTCGCGGGGCAACCCGACCGTCGAGGTAGAGATCGGGTTGGACGACGGCACGATCGCGCGCGCGGCGGTGCCGTCTGGCGCCTCAACCGGCGCGTTCGAGGCGATCGAGCTGCGCGACGGCGACGCCAAGCGGTACGGCGGGAAGGGTGTGCAGACCGCGGTCAGCAACATCGAGGACCGCATCGTCGAGGAGCTGGTCGGCTACGAGGCGAGTGAGCAGCGGGCGATCGACCAGAAGATGCTTGACCTCGACGGCACACCCGACAAGTCCAGCCTGGGCGCGAACGCGATCCTGGGGGTGTCTCTCGCCGTGGCGAAGGCAGCCGCGAGCTCCGCCGAGCTGAGCCTCTTCCGTTACCTCGGCGGGCCGAACGCACATCTGCTTCCGGTGCCGATGATGAACATCCTCAACGGCGGCGCACATGCGGACTCCAACGTGGACATTCAGGAGTTCATGATTGCCCCGATCGGCGCACCTACCTACCACGAGGCGCTCCGGTCCGGCACCGAGGTCTACCACGCGCTCAAAGCCGTGCTCAAGAAGAAGGGGCTCTCCACCGGGCTCGGCGACGAGGGTGGCTTCGCCCCCAACCTTCCGGCCAACGCCACGGCGCTCGACCTCATCGCCGAGGCGGTTCAAGCCGCCGGCTACACCCTGGGTACGGACATTGTGCTGGCTCTCGACGTAGCGGCCACCGAGTTCCACAAGTCTGACGCGTACGTCTTCGAGGGCACCGCGAAGTCGGCCGAGGAGATGATTGCGTACTACCGCACGCTCGTCGAGACCTACCCGATCGTCTCCATCGAGGATCCGCTGTCCGAAGAGGACTGGGCCGGGTGGAAGGCGCTCACCGCAGCGCTCGGCGACCGGATCCAGATCGTCGGTGACGACCTCTTCGTCACCAACCCCGAGCGCATCGCCCGTGGCATCGCCGACAAGGCGGCGAACGCCGTCCTGGTGAAGGTGAACCAGATCGGCTCGCTCACGGAGACCTTCGACGCCGTTGACTTGGCGCACCGGTCGGGCTACGCGTGCATGATGAGCCACCGCTCAGGCGAGACCGAGGACACGACGATCGCCGACCTCGCCGTGGCGACCGGGTGCGGCCAGATCAAGACCGGTGCGCCGGCCCGTTCGGAGCGGGTCGCGAAGTACAACCAGCTTCTGCGCATCGAGGACGAGCTCGACGACGCGGCGCGTTACGCCGGCGCGCGTGCTTTCCCTCGGTACCGTAAGGCCTGATGATCCGCGTCACCGGTGAGCGTTTCCGACGGAGCGTCACCCGTGAGCGGCACGGGCAGGTGCGGGAGGGGCGATGAGTCAGCGGCGGATGCCCAGCGGGCAGGGTCCGGCGCGTGGCGGTGTGCGCCGAAAGGGCACGACCGGCCCGCGCCCCCGCGGCCAGCGCGGTGCGGCGTCGTCGTCCAGTTCCGCAGGCAGGGCCTCCTTGTCCGGCTCCGCCGGCAGGACCTCGCAATCCGGCTCTGCCGTCGCTCCCCGTCGGGCGGCCGGGCCTCGCCGCGACGCAACCACGGGGTCGAACGCCAGGGCGGCCGGACGGAAGCAGGTCCGCGACGAGCACCGGGTCGGCCCCCGTTCCGGTGGCATCCGGCGTGCCGCGGGCCCCGCCCGTCGTACCAAGGCACCGCGTACGCCACGACGAGTCTCGGGACGCGCCGCCGCGCTCGGGCTGTTGCTCCTCGCGCTGACGCTGGCCTACGCCTATCCGGTGCGCGTGTACCTCACCCAGCGGGCGCAGATCGACCAGTTGGAGACGGCGCAGGTTGAGCAGCGCAAGCGGATCCAGGATCTGACCGATCAACTCGCCCGGTGGGATGACGAGGACTACGTGATCGCGCAGGCTCGCAGCCGGCTGCAGCTCGTGCGCAAGGGTGAGCTGTTCTACGTGGTCGGGGTGCCCCCGACTGTCGCGGGATCGGGCGCGACCGACCCGAACGCGGCGTGGTTCAGCCAGCTCTGGACGAATCTGCAGGCGGCGGACGACCCGACCGGGCCGTGAAACCACACTGTCGCGTGGTGGAGTGGAACCCATGGACACAGGCGACGCCGGTTCCCTCGATCCAGCCGACCGGGATACGGTCGCGGCCCAACTCGGCCGCGTGCCGCGCGGTGCCCGGGCGGTGGCACACCGATGCCCCTGCGGGCTCCCGGACGTCGTCGAGACCTCTCCTCGGCTTGCCGACGGCACCCCGTTCCCAACGCTGTACTACCTGACCTGTCCCCGCGCCACGTCCGCGGTCAGCGCGCTGGAATCCGCGGGAGTGATGCGGGAGATGGCGGCGCGACTGACAACGGACCCGGACCTGGCCGCCCGCTATCGTGCGGCCCACGAGCGCTACCTAGCCCGCCGGGCGGAACTTGAACGGGTAGAAGAAATCGTGGGAGTCTCGGCCGGGGGAATGCCGACGCGGGTGAAGTGCCTGCACGTGCATTTGGCCCAGGCGCTGGCCGAGGGGCCGGGCGGCAATCCGTTCGGCGACGAGACGCGGGAGCTCGTCGGTCCATGGTGGACGGCCGGCCCCTGCGTCGTCCCGCCGGGCGCCTAGAGAGTGATCTGTGCGACGTCGACGATCTTCGCTCCGGCGGGCGGTTCGAACGCGCTCGCGTCCACACTCGTCGAGTAGCTGATCAGCTCGATCGCTGCCTGCTCACCATTGGTCGACGTGCCGCTGAACGAGGCGAGGATCCCGGCGTCGGTGACGCAGACCGAGAAGTCCTTCGGCGCGTTCTTGTCGCCCGGACTCGCCGCGGCCTCCAGGCCGGTGGCCTTCGCGCACAGCGACTCCTGCCCGGCGATCGTCTTGTTCGACTGCTCGACCTTGGCCCCGGGCACCAGCGCGGCCGCTGCGATGAGGCCGAGCGCGATCTCGGGCGTGACGAAGCCGGGGCCGGTGGCGCCGGCCACGTAACCCGTGTTCGCGGCACCCACATCAACCGCCTGGTTGGGCGACTTCTGGCAGGTCAGGACGCCCTTCTCGGTGCTGCAGAGATACATGAACTCGGTGGTGAATATGAATCGCCCGTCTTTGCCGATGAAGGCGGCGTTCGGGGGCTGCTGCACCAACGTCACCTTATCGCCGCCGGTCACCTGATACTCCGCCGTGTAGGTCAGCGTGGCTGCCTTGCCCAGCCGGTCCGCGAAGTCGCTGAGTATCTGGGCGGTGCCGACGAGTTCCTTGGCCTGGTTTATAAGGCCGCAGCCCAGAGTGGCGGCCGCGAGAGTCGTCGCGAGAATCGTGACGAGCACACGTGATGTCCGGGAGGTCATCACACGAATGTGAAGGTCGACACCGCGCCGGGCAATGCTGTGTCGGGCGTCTGACAGCTCGTCCTCTACCGTTTGGCGCATGGAGGTAGCGATCCGCCGCGCCCGCAGCGTCGACGTGCGCGCCATCCGACGGCTGATCGACACATACGCGGCCGATCGCAGGCTGCTGTCAAAGGCGACTGTCGCGCTCTTCGAGGACATCCAGGAATTCTGGGTGGCCGAACTCGCCGACGGCGGCACGGTCGTGGGCTGCGGTGCCGTGCACGTGATGTGGGAAGACCTGGCGGAGGTGCGCACGGTCGCGGTCGACCCGACCTACCGGGGGCAGAAGATCGGGCACCGCATTGTCTCGGCGCTCCTCGACACGGCCCGCGAGCTCGGCGTACGGCGGGTCTTCGTGCTCACCTTTGAGACCGAGTTCTTTGGTTCGTTCGGGTTCGTCCCGATTGACGGCACGCCAGTACCGCCGGACGTGTTCGAACAGCTGCTGCGCTCGTACGACGAGGGCGTGGCCGAGTTCCTCGACCTGGAACGGGTCAAGCCCAACACTCTCGGCAACACCCGGATGCTCCTGCACCTCTAGAGTTGCGGCGTGGCTCGGGTTGCGGCGATTGACTGTGGCACGAACTCCGTCCGGCTGTTGGTGGCGGACCTCCCGGACGACCCGGCGGGCTCATTGACCGATATCGCGCGGCGGATGGAGATCGTGCGTTTGGGGCGGGGCGTCGACCGCACGGGCAGATTAGCTCCCGAGTCGATCGAGCGCACCCGGGTCGCCCTGGCCGACTACGCCGAGCAGATCTCGGCCCTCGGCGCCCAGCGCGTCCGCATGGTCGCGACCAGCGCCACCCGCGACGCGGCCAACGCCGACGAGTTCCGGACGATGGTGGTCGAGACAATCGGTGTGACGCCGGAGGTGGTCACCGGCGATGAGGAGGCGCGCCTCTCCTTCACCGGTGCGGTGCGTGGGCTCCCGCCACAGACCGAGCCACCATTTCTCGTGGTCGACA
>JAHRHA010000124.1 GCA_020027875.1 Micromonosporaceae bacterium
TTCGCCGCCAGAACCTGAGGCAGGAGCCCAGTGCGGTAGTACCGCACGCTGGGATCTGTGCGGGGGGCCGCCCGCAAGGGCGGTCCCTACCGCGACCCTCCAGGTCATGATCGACGGGAGGTGTGGGTTCCGTGACACGATGGTGCGGTGCTGGGAAAGCTCGCCACCGTCGTGGCCATCGACCACCCCGAACTGCTCGCGCCACCCGTCGTGGGGGCATTGGTGGCGTGGGTTGCCGACGCGTCGATCGGCGCGGATGACGTCTTGGTCGCCCCGATCGATCCAGACCTTGCTGACACCGCCGCCTTCTGCGCCGCGTACGACGTGGCGCCCGAGGTCTCGGCGAACTGTGTGGTCGTAGTAGGCAAGCGAGAGGGGGAGGTGCGCTACGCAGCGTGCCTTGTGCTCGCCACGACGCGCGCGGACGTCAATGGTGTCGTGCGACGCCATCTCGACGTCCGCAAGGCGAGCTTCGCGCCGATGACACAGGCCGTCGAGCTGACGGGCATGGAGTATGGCGGGATCACGCCTCTCGGGCTGCCCGCCGGCTGGCCGATCCTGGTTGACGCGGCGGTCGCCACGACATCGTCCGTGGTGATCGGGTCCGGGGTGCGTCACAGCAAGATCGTCCTTCCCGGGAAGGCCCTCGCGTGGTTACCCGGCGCGGTGATCGTCGATGGCCTGGCTGCGCCCGGCGGCGATCATCGATGAACCTTGGCGTGTCACCAGCCCACCAAGATCGCCATGATCATGATGTGGGCGTCGTGAAAAGGCGTCGATCATGACCTCCAGGTCATGATCGACGGGATCTTGGGGGCGGGACCTTGGGGGTCAGGCGACGCGGGAGTCGTCTTCGCTGGCGGGCGAGGATCGCTGGCTCGGCACAATCGAGCGAAGCGCGGGGGCGAGGCCCTCGCGACGAGCCACCTCGACGAGCACTGACCGGAGCGAATCCGCATCCTGGGCGCCGGTGACGGCGTATTTGCCGGCGAAGACGAACGTCGGCACTGACGCGATCCCGAGATCATGCGCCTGGGCGATCTGGGCCCGAACGTCGGCGTTGCCCTCGGTAGAGGAGAGCAGGCGCCATACGCGGTCGGGCTCGAGTCCGACCTCGACGGCCAGCGATACGAGCACATCACGGGAGGAGATGTCCAGCCCGTCGGCGAAGTGCGCCCGGTGCAGCGCCTCGGCAAGCTCGGGTTGGGTGTCGGCCGTGGCGCCGAAGAAGACCGCCTCGGGCTGATCGGCGTACCAGAGCAGCCGGTGCGCGTCGAAGCTGTTCGCGGACAACGCTCGGTCGAAGTCGAAGGTGAGACCCTCGGCTGCGCCGGTGGTGGTGATGTGGGCCATCGCCTGGCGAGCCCGGTCTTCTCCACCGAACCGCGGGCCGAGCCAGCGGATCAGTGGCTGGCAATCGTGCGGCGCATTCGGATCGAGTTGATACGCGCGCCACCGCAGGACCACATCGCCGTCGAACGACGCCAACGCCGCGTCTAGGCGCGCCTTGCCCAGGTAGCACCAGGGGCAGACGACGTCCGAGTAGATCTCAATCTCCACGTCGCAGTCCAACGTCTGTGAGGAGGATTCACATACCGGGAGGAGCTTCTCCTCACAGTTTGGCTGATATCTGCCCCACTGGTACATCCTCCCGCGTGTCGGAGCCTCGGCGACGCAGCTCCACGTACCCCTCGGCGAGCCGCCGGCCGACCACGATCGTCGTCGGAACGCCGATAAGTTCGGCGTCGGTGAACTTGACCCCGGCCGAGATACCGGCCCGGTCGTCCACGATCACGTCCACGCCGCGGGCCGACAACTCCTCGCCCAGCTTCATCGCCGCGTCGACCTGATCGCCCTTGCCCGTCGCGACGATGTGCACATCCGCTGGGGCGACGGCGGCCGGCCAGGCCAGCCCACGCTCGTCATGGTGCTGCTCCGCGATCGCTGCAACGAGCCGGGAGACCCCGACCCCATACGAGCCCATCGTGACCCGGATCGGCGTGGCGTCCGGACCGAGCGCGTCGAGGCCAAACGCCTCGGCGTAGCGCCGGCCCAACTGGAAGATGTGCCCGATCTCGATGCCGCGACGCATCGTGAGCGACCCGTCGCCGCACGCGGGGCAGGGGTCGCCGGGCCGCACCTCGGCCGCCTCGATCGTGCCGTCGGGCACGAAGTCGCGGCCGCACACCACGTTGACCGCGTGCCGGCCCGGCTCGTTCGCACCGGTGAGCCATGCAGTGCCAGGGACGATCCGGGGATCGACGAGGTAGCGGATCTTAAGTGAGCCCAACACCTGCGGGCCGATGTAGCCGCGGACGAGGTCCGGGTGCTTCGCGAAGTCTTCCGCCTCGAAGAGCGACACGGTGGCCGGGCTCAGCGCCGCCTCGAGCCGCTTCATGTCCACCTCACGGTCGCCAGGAACGCCGACGACCAGTACCTCGGGATCGGCCGCCGGCCGGGTGACCTTGAGCACGACGTTCTTGAGCGTGTCCGCCGCGGTCCAGTCGGCCCGCCCGCCCAGCTTCTCGGCGTTGGCCAGGTCGACCAGCGTCTCGATGGTGGGAGTGTCGGGCGTGTCGTGCGCGGTCATCGCCGGCCAGGCCGAGATGTCGCCGGCCGGCGGCGCCGGTGTCGTCACGGCCTCCGTGTTCGCGGCGTAGTCGCACGCCGTACAGCCCACGTAGGTGTCCTCACCGACCTCGGCCTCGGCGAGGAACTCCTCCGACGCCGAGCCGCCCATCGCGCCGGACATGGCTGAGACGATCGTGTAGGACAGGCCGAGCCGGTCGAAGATCCGCGCGTACGCGTCGCGATGCATGCGGTAGGACTCCACCAATCCGTCGTCGGAGAGATCGAATGAGTACGCGTCCTTCATCAGAAACTCGCGCCCACGAAGTAGGCCGGCGCGGGGTCGGGCTTCGTCGCGAAACTTGGTCTGAATCTGGTAGAGGATGACCGGGAAGTCCTTGTACGACGAGTACAGGTCCTTCACAAGCAGCGTGAAGAGTTCCTCGTGGGTGGGTGCGAGCAGGAAGTCGGCGCCGCGGCGGTCGCGCAGCCTGAAAATGTCGTTGCCGTACTCCGTCCAGCGGCCGCTCGTCTCATACGGTTCCCGCGGCAGCAGTGCGGGGAAGTGCACCTCCTGCCCTCCGATCGCCGCCATCTCCTCGTGCACGATCGCCACGATCTTGTCCAGTACCCGCTTGCCCAGCGGTAGCCAGGTGTAGCCGCCCGGCGCGGCGCGGCGGATGTAGCCCGCCCGCACCAGCAGCCGATGGCTGGGCACCTCCGCCTCGGCCGGGTCCTCCCGGAGCGTTCGCAGGAACATCGTTGACATCCTCATCAGCACGCGGGCAGCCTACGCCGGCGCCACGGACGGGCACCGCGCAATTACATCCGATGCCGCGGGGGACCCCTCCCGACCCCGGCGGCCCGAGCCTGGGAGACTCACCGCGGATCGAGGTGGGGAGAGCAGCGTGCACTGGCGGAGTTACGTCGCGGTGGGGGACAGCTTCACCGAAGGCCTGGACGACCCGCACCCCGATGGCGCCGGTTATCGGGGCTGGGCCGACCTGGTCGCTTCGCGGCTCGCGGCCGAGACCGCGCACGACTTCCGGTATGCGAACCTGGCCATTCGCGGTCGCCTCTTCGACGCGATCGTGGACGGCCAGGTCCCGGACGCGCTCCGGATGGGCCCCGATCTCATCAGCTTCGCTGGCGGCGGGAACGATGTGCTGCGCCGCAATTTCAACCCAGGCGCGATGCTCACCCGCTTCGACGACGTCATCCGTATGTTGCGGGCCTCGGGTGCCGATGTGATCATCTTCCGTTGGGCGAATGTCACCAGGAGGCTGCCCGGCCGGAGGCTCATCCTGCCGCGGATGGAGATCCTGAACCGGGCCGTCGGGGACGTCGCCGAGAAGCATGGTGCGAAATTGGTCGACCTGTGGCACGACGAGGAGTTCCACAATCCGCTGCTGTGGAGCGAGGATCGGCTACACATGGCGCCGGCCGGCCATCGCCGGGTCGCGGCGCACGTGCTGACCGCGCTCGACGTGGATCCCGATGCCAGCTGGTTCGACCCGCCCGGCCCAGCGGAGCGACGAACCTGGCTCGCGGCCCGGAGCCGAGACCTGCGCTGGGCCCGCCAGCACCTGGCTCCGTGGGTGAAGCGCCGCCTTACCGGTCGCTCGAGTGGCGACACCGTCAGCGCCAAGAGGCCGACGTTGGAGCCCGTCGCCGACTGAGCTAGCCACGCGGCAGTATGGGCTCATGCTGACCCGACGAGGTCTACTCACCGCCGTAGCGGGCGGTGCCACCGCCGCCTTCGTCACCACCGCATTGGGCGGCTGTGATCCGGCCTCGGCTCCGGCAACCGGGCCGAGCGCCGCACCGCCGCTCGACCCGGCCAGCTGGCCGAGCGTACGGGCGCAGTTCGCGCTCACAGAGGGAGTCGCGAACTTCACCACGTTCGCCTTCGCCAGCCACGCCACGAGCGTCCGGGCCGCGATCGAGAAGCATCGGGCCGGGCTCGACGCAGACCCGTACGGATATCTGGGAGCTAACGAGTCCACACTGGACGAAGCCGTGATACGCGCGGCGGCGTCCTATCTGAACACCGAGGCGAGTCAGATCGCATTCACCGATTCAACGACGATGGGTCTCGGCCTGCTCTACACCGGCCTGCGACTGGGTCCGGGCGACGAGGTCCTCACCACGGAACACGATTTCTACGCCACCCACGAGGCGCTTCGGCTGCGCCAGGTGCGTGACGGCGTGACGGTGCGCAGGGTGAGCCTCTACGACGAGCCCGAGGAAGCCAGCGTGGGCGAGATCGTGCAACGGCTCAGGGCCGCGCTCGGCGCCCGTACCAGGATTCTCGCCATCACCTGGGTCCATTCGGGGACCGGCGTAAAGCTTCCGGTTCGGGCGATCGGGGACGCCGTCGCCGATGTGAATCGCGGCCGAGCGGCCGACGATCGCATCCTGCTCTGCGTCGACGGAGTGCACGGCTTCGGTCTGGAGGGGACAACGCCGGCCGAGCTCGGATGCGACTTCCTGGTGTCGGGGTGCCACAAGTGGCTGTTCGGGCCTCGGGGCACCGGCCTCATCTGGGGCCGGGCCGAATCCTGGCCGCGGTTCACCCCGGTCATTCCTACCTTCACCGGCGAGTCCGGCGGTGCACCGGGGCCCTTCGCGACGCCCGGCGGCTATCACAGCTTCGAGCACCGATGGGCGCTCGCGCAGGCGTTCGGGCTGCACCAGGCGATCGGACCGGCGCGAGTCGCCGAACGTACGCACGCATTGGCCGCTGCTCTTAAGGAGGGTCTCGGGACGATGCCCAAGGTGCGGCTGCGGACGCCGCGCGGGGTGGAACTCTCCGCCGGCATCGTGTGCTGTGAGGTCGAGGGCTACAGCGCGGGCGAGGCGATGGCCCGGTTGCGGGAATCGAAGGTGCTCGCGAGCGCGACACCGTACGCCACGCCGTTCCTGCGGTTCGGTCCGAGCATCCTGACCAGCGAGACAGACGTCGACGCCGCGCTGGCCGCGGTGCGTGCGCTCTAAACGCCGATGATGGGCCACTCCTTCGGCAGGAACTGAGATAGCAGATCGCGCTGACTGGTCATGAGCGGAACCACCGGGTGCGCCGCTGCCTCGATGGCCGCGTGGGCCGTGTCTAGGCCGAGGGTTCTCGCCCACCCGCCCAGCACCGGACAGTCATCACCCTCCAAAGGCGACACCAATGTGTGCTCATGGTTCACAAGTAGATCCAAAAGATTCCAACCGTCATTGACGACATCTCGGTAGGCAGAAGCAAGGCATGTCGCCGGGATCAGCGCGACGCGCCCATAATCGGCGACCATGGCGACCTGCTCACCGACGCGCTCGTCGCCATTGGCGTATGCGAGTAGGGCAGCGGTGTCCAAGACGACGCCAACGACGGGCACTAGGGACGTCCCCGCTTGATGCGCTCCTGGAGTTCCTTGGCCTGTCGCCGCAGCTCCGGTGTGATTCCGGCGATAAGGGCGTCGTATTCCGCAGACGCACGAGCGATACCCTCCTCGGAGAGAGTGAATCCCGCGGCTCTCATTTCGCTGCGCACGCTCTCGGAAGTCATCCGGATTCGGACCGACTCGGTGATGAAGGCCGATACATTCGGCTCTCTATCCAGCCGCTCGGCGACATCATCCGGAACGCTGATCGCGATCTTCCTGGTCATACTGTTGATGCTACGCGGTCATACCCGTAGTGCGCAATCACGCGCCGGCGTGTCGCATCGATGTCAGTCCTGGGATGGCGACGGTGGCGACCTCGCGCCCCGATGCCGTGTCGAGCGCCAGGGCCCGATCGGGTTGGCCGATCCACAGGCGCGCACCGTCGTCACTGACGGCCAATCCCAGTACCGGTGCGGGAATCCGCCACTGGGCCACCGTCGTGAGCACGCCGGTCCGCAGGACGTGGATCGCCTCGCCCGCGCCGATGAAGGCGGTGAGGTTGTCAGGCGATATCGCGGCCGCTACCGCGCTGCCGCCCTTCGGGAAGGTCGCCGTTCTCGCCACGGTGAGCGCAGTCCCATCGAGCTGCGCCACGGTGCCGCTCGCTGTGTCGACCACGATCGGGTTCACTCCGTACCGGCTCAGCGCAATGGCGTGGCCCTCGGCCGGGCCCTCGCCGAAGGGTGCGGGCAGGTCGATGCAGTACGCGAACTGCCCGTCGAGGGCGAGCGTATGCACGAAGGCGTGCACGTGCGGTGCATCGGCCCTGGCGCCGCCGTTCAACAGATCGCGGGTGTGCTCGTGATCCGGCTGGTGCGTGTAGAGCGTGAAGAGAAGGCTATGACCCGATGCGTACACGGCCTGGCGGCCTTGGCCGCGCATCTCCTCCTCGGCGCCCGGTGGGATCACCCGCTTGTCGCGCGTGAACAGGGGCTGCATCTGACCAGTGGCCAGGTCGACCAGGCGCACCCGGTATCGGTCCGGCTTCGAGGGCGGCAGGTAGTCGAGCACGTAGAGCAGTTGGTCGGCGGTCCCGAACGCCTCCGGTTCCACGCATCCGGGCAGCGTCAACCGCGTCCGCTCGCCGTCCCGACCGGCGATCACGATTGTCGTTGTGTCCCGGCCGGTCGGCCGGTACGGCGTGTCCCCCTCGGCGCTGCCACTGGTCAGAGCAACTGCCGCCCCACCGGGCGACACCACTCTCGCCCCGAGGCTGCCTCGCACGGCAATGCCGTAGCTCAAGGCACCCGTACGACTGCGGACTTCAATCTGGGTAGACGCAGTCTCGCGTTCGTCGGCAACGATGGCCGAGCCATCCCAGGCGGCTACGCCGTGGCGCGGGCCGGCGACAAGGCGGGCATCGCGCGCGTCGACGAGCGCCAGCCCGGACGCCGTCGCGACAAGCAGCAGGTCCGTCGGCCTCATGTCGGCCTCGGTGGCGCCAAATGGGCCGTCCGGCACACAGGCGGCCAGAAACGCCGCGGCCGGCACGGCCCCCGCCAGGCGAAGAACAGTACGTCGTGTCGTCATCTGGTCCTCCTGAAGCAGACGAGCGCCGGCGGGCGCGGACGGTTCCCGCGCTCGCCTCACGCCGATTCTGGGGCGGCCAGCCCGACGCGGTGAACGATCGTTCAGGGAATCATTTGACATGCGGTTAGGCTGGCCCAGTGACGGTTGAGCAGGCCGTGGCCGGCGCGGTGACGCGGCGCAGGTCGCGGCGTGAAGAGATCCTGGAGATCGCGGTGGGCCTGTTCGCCGCGCGCGGTTACCACGGCGTCTCCATGGACGACATCGGCGGCGCCGCCGGGGTCACCGGCCCGGCGCTCTATCACCACTTCGCCGGCAAGGAGGCCATGCTCGCGGCCGCGCTGAACCCGGTCAGCGAGAGCCTGTTGGCCGGCGGGCGTGCCCGCGTCGCTGAGCATGCCGGTGAACCGGCCGCGGCTCTCACCGCGCTGGTCGACTTCCACGTCGACTTCGCGCTCAACAACCCTGCCGTCATCGCACTACACCTGCACGAGTTGGATCGCCTGCCGGACGAGCCGCGGCGGGAGATCCGCCGGCTGCAGCGGCTCTACGTCGAGGAGTGGGTCACCGTGCTCACCGCGCTCCGGACCGACCTGCTGGCGAGCGAGGCCCGGGTGCTCGCCCATGTCGCGTTCGGCCTGATGAACTCGACCCCGTTTCTCTCCGGTGAGGTTGACCGGGCTCGTTGTGCGGAGCTGTTGCGCGCGGCGACCCTGGCCGCACTGCAAGATCCCAACCACCGGTGACCGCGTTGGTCGAAGGCGGATGTGGGATACGTCAAGCTTTACGGGATGCTGTGGGGAGCTTCACGCTCTTTCACAGCCTGTGGATAACCCTGTGGAGAAGTGACCTTCGACTGGGGATGCACGACGTGGAGACTCGCGAGTAACCATACTTCGGACATACCGTCACGACGGTTTTGGGTCTAAGGAGCAACGTCATGATCGGATCGCTGCTGGTCGCCAACCGGGGCGAGATCGCGCGGCGAGTCATCAGGACCGCCCGGCGCCTCGGGGTGCGGGCCATAGCCGTGTACTCGGAGGCCGATGCGGGATTGCCGTTCGTCGCCGAGGCCGACGAGGCGGTGATGATCGGTCCGGCGAACCCAGCGCAGTCCTACCGCAATGTCGATGCCATCCTCGCCGCCGCCAAGGCCACCGGGGCCGAGGCTATCCATCCGGGGTACGGCTTCCTGTCGGAGAACGCCGACTTCGCCCGCGCGGTTGAGGCCAGCGGCCTGGTCTGGGTCGGGCCTGGTGCGGAGGCGATCACCGCCATGGGTGACAAGATCAATGCCCGAAACCTCATGGCCGCGGCCGGTGTGCCGGTCGCGCCCGGTACGACGGATCCGGCCGGCGACGTCGATGCGGCGGTCGCCGAGGCGGATCGCATCGGCTATCCCGTTATGGTCAAGGCCGCCTCGGGCGGCGGCGGCATGGGCATGGCATCGGCGAGCGACGAGGCGGCGCTGCGAGCAGAGTACGAGAAGGTTCGAGGCTTCGCCGAGCGGATGTTCGGCGATGGGTCGGTCCTCATTGAGCGGTTCTTCCCCTCGGTACGCCATGTCGAGGTCCAGATCCTCGGTCTGGCCGACGGGCGCGTGGTGGCCCTCGGCGAGCGGGAGTGCACGGTGCAGCGGCGTAACCAGAAGCTCGTTGAGGAGTCGCCGTCCCCGGCCTCGATGCTCACACCGGAACGGCGCGCAGCGCTGCTCGCGTCCGCGGTCCGAGCGGGTGAGGCGGTCAGCTACCGCAATGCCGGCACCGTAGAATGCCTGCTCGATCCGTCCACAGGGGACTTCTACTTTCTCGAGATGAACACGCGGCTGCAGGTGGAGCACCCGGTCACCGAGGCAGTGTTCGGTGTTGACCTCGTAGAGGAGCAGCTTCGGGTTGCGTCTGGGCTGGCGCCCACGTTCGATCCCGATGCGCTGGTTTCGCGGGGCCACGCCATCGAGCTGCGCGTCAACGCCGAGGATCCGAAGCGGTTCCTGCCCAGCCCGGGTGCAATCACCACCTGGGTCGAACCCGCGGGCGACGGCGTGCGGGTCGACTCTGGCTACGGCCCCGGGACCACGGTGACGCCGAACTATGACTCACTCATGGCGAAGCTCATCGTCCACGGAGTCGACCGAGCACAGGCGCTGGAGCGGGCACGCGCCGCAGTCGCCGGCTTCGAGATCGCCGGCCCGAAGAACAACCTGCCCTTCTTTGCCGAGTTACTGGACAACGCGGAGTTCCTGTCCGGCGACTACGACACAGCCCTCGTGTCCCGCATGCGCCAAACCCCCCGCCGATCATGACCTGGAGGTCATGATCGGGATGGTTTGACGACGGTGACATCATGATCGACGCGAGAGGAGGCGCGATGGGTGAGTTGCCAACCCGCGTGTCCATCAGGGAGGTCGGGCCGCGCGACGGACTGCAGAACGAGGACCCGGTGCCGACCGAGGCAAAGGTGAGACTGCTTAACGCGCTCTCCCACACGGGTGTGAGCCGGATCGAGGCGGTCAGCTTCGTGCACCCCAAGGCGATCCCACAGATGGCCGACGCCGACGAGGTGTGGGCCGCGGCCGAGAAGGTTCCCGGCGTCCGATACTCGGCGTTGGTACCTAACTCTCGCGGCGCGCAGCGGGCGCTGGAGGCGGGGCTGCGTGAACTCGAGGTGGTCGTCTCCGCCTCGGACACGCACAACCGCCGCAACGTCAATCGCTCCACGGAGGAGTCGCTCAACGACATCTCCGCTCTCATCGCGATGGTGCATGGGGCCGACGGTGAGTGTGAGGTCATCATCTCCACGAGCTTCGGTTGCCCCTTCGAAGGAGATGTCGCGCCGGCACGTGTGGCGTCCATTGTCGACCGGGTGGTGACGGACGGTGCGGACCGGGTGGCCTTCGGCGACACGACCGGCATGGCAACCCCCCGCCGAGTGTCGGACGTGCTCGATGCGGTCCGTGCGCGCCAAGCCGACGTACCGCTGCTGCTGCACTTCCACAACACCAGAGGGACCGCGCTGGCGAACATCCTTACGGCTCTGCGGTTCGGTATCACGGAGTACGACGCGAGCGTCGGCGGACTCGGCGGATGCCCCTACGCGCCCGGGGCGACGGGCAACGTCGCCACCGAGGAGGTCGTCCACATGCTGCACGACATGGGCATCGACACCGGCATCGACCTCGAGGCACTGATCGATGCCGCCCGGCTGGCGCAGCAGATTGTGGGCAAGGAACTACCCAGCGGCGTGCTGCGAGCCGGTCCACGGATCAGCTGATCATGGGTAACCAAACTGTGACCGGCACGTGACCGTTGATAGGCCTACGCGTCGCCGGCAACCGATAGTTTCCTGTGTCGACGGATCAGACACATTCGGCCTGCGTCGACTCGCGTGCTGGAGACAACATCGCGCGATCGACGTTCATATAGATAAGGGTGGCCCGGCGTTCGCTCAGGCGGACGTCGGGCCACTCTGTGTCCGCACCACGCTGGGTGCGGGCGGCCTCGATGCGATACCCTAACGATCGTTCAGGCGATTTCTTCCCGCCGATCTAGGGTTGGGTCGCGTGAGTTGGTCTCCAACGACGCGACTAAGGCCTAGATCGACGAGGGCAGGCGGCGAAGAGCGAGGGGGTGGCGGTGGCACTCGACGAAGAGGGACTGCGGCAGCTGCGTAAGCGCGTCCTGGCCGGCGGGGCCGAGCGTTACCACGCGGCCAACGCAGCGAAGGGCAAGCTATTCGCACGCGAGCGGATCACCCTGCTGGTCGATGGGGACTCCTTTGTGGAGGACTGGCTGTACGCCAACGCGCTGGCGGACGGCCTGCCGGCCGACGGTGTCGTCACCGGCGCCGCGACGATCGACGGCCGCCACGTCTGTCTCATGGCCAACGACTCCACGGTGAAGGCGGGCTCGTGGGGTGCCCGTACCGTTGAGAAGATCATCCGGGTGATCGAGCGCGCGTACGCCGACGGCGTGCCGATGATCTACCTGGTGGACTCGGCGGGCGCGCGCATCACCGACCAGGTGGACCTGTTCCCGGGCCGTCGCGGCGCCGGGAAGATCTTCTGGAACCAGGTACGGGCATCGGGCTCCATCCCACAGGCATGCGCTCTGTTTGGTCCGTCCGCGGCCGGCGGCGCCTATATCCCAGCATTCTGTGACGTCGTCGCCATGGTCGACGGCAACGCCTCGATGTATCTCGGCTCCGATCGCATGGTCGAGATGGTGACCGGGGAGAAGACCACGCTGGAGGCGATGGGCGGCGCGAGAGTCCACTGTGCCGAGTCCGGCGTGGGGCATTTCCTGTGCAAGACGGAGGCGGAGGCACTCGACATTGTCCGGCGGTACCTGTCCTACCTGCCGAGCAACTGGCAGGGCAGCCCGCCCGCCGTTGCCGCGGCCGAACCGGCCACGGTGGATCTGGCCGCCCTGGTGCCGGCCAGCGAACGGCGGGCGTTCGACATGCGGCGCTTCGTGAAGGGCGTGCTCGACGACGGCACGTACTTCGAGATTCAGGCGCTCTGGGCGCGCGAGGTCACCGTCGGGTTTGGCCGGCTGAACGGCGAGGTAGTAGGAGTCGTGGCCAACAACTCGCTACACAAGGGCGGTGTGCTCTTCGTAGATTCGGCGGACAAGGCAACGCGCTTTGTTCAGCTCTGCGACGCCTTCAATGTTCCGCTGCTGTTCCTGTCGGACGTGCCCGGCTTCATGGTGGGCGCCGCGGTCGAGAAGCAGGGAATCATCCGCCACGGCGCCAAGATGATCACCGCGATCTCCGAAGCGACCGTGCCGAAGATCTGCGTGGTCGTGCGGAAGGCGTACGGAGCGGGGCTCTACGCCATGGCGGGCCCCGGCTTCGAGCCCGACGCCACGATCGCACTGCCCACCGCGAAGATCGCGGTTATGGGGGCCGAGGCCGCGGTGAACGCCGTCTATGCGAACAAGATCGCCGCACTGGCCACCGACGACGAGCGGGCCGCGTTCGTTGTGGCGAAGCGCGAGGAGTATGAGCGCGACATCGACATCGTTCACCTGGCGAGCGAACTCGTGGTGGACGCCATCGTTGAGCCGGCCGCACTCCGTGCTGAACTCGTTCGCCGGTTTGCGCTCGCTCGTGGCAAGGACCGCCACTTCTCCCGCCGCCGACACGGCGTCACCCCGGTCTAGACCCACCAGGACCACCCGCGATCGAAAGAATAGAGAGGAAGGCCGCCATGCTCAACGAAGAGCAGGAGGCGCTGCGTCAGACGGTTGCGGAGTTCGCCCACGAGGTGGTCGCGCCGGTCATCGCCGAGCACTACGAAAAGCACACCTTCCCGTACGACATCATCCGGCAGATGAGCAAGATGGGCCTGTTCGGTCTGCCGTTCCCGGAGCAGTACGGCGGCATGGGTGGTGACTATTTCGCGCTGTGCGTGGCGATCGAGGAGCTGGCCCGGGTCGACTCGAGCGTCGCGATCACCCTCGAGGCCGCGGTGTCGCTGGGCGCGATGCCGATCTACCGGTTCGGCACCGAGGAGCAGAAGGCCACCTGGCTTCCCCAGCTGGTGACCGGCGAGGCTCTGGCGGCCTTCGGCCTGACCGAGCCCGGCTTCGGGTCCGACGCCGGCGGCGCACAGACCCGTGCGGTGCTGGACAAGGCGAGCAACGAGTGGGTCATCAACGGCAGCAAGGCGTTCATTACCAACTCGGGGACAGACGTCACGGTGGTGGTCGCGGTCGCCGCGGTGACCGGCGAGACCGACGGCCGAAAGGAGATCTCGATCATCCTCGTCCCCTCGGGCACGCCCGGCTTCCACGTCCAGCCCGGATACTCCAAAGTGGGCTGGTGCGCCTCCGACACGCACGAGCTCACCTTCGACGACGTACGGGTGCCGGCCGCCAACCTGCTCGGAAACCGCGGTCGTGGCTTTGCGCAATTCTTGCAAACCCTCGACGAGGGCCGCATCGCGATCGCGGCACTGGCGACCGGGCTCGCCCAGGGCTGTGTGGACGAATCGCTGCGGTACGCGAAGCAGCGGCACGCATTTGGCCAGCCGATCGGCAATTTCCAGGCAATCCAGTTCAAGATCGCCGACATGGAGGTTCGAACGCACACCGCGCGGCTGGCGTGGCACGATGCGGCGGCGCGGCTCGTCCGGGGCGCCGACTTCAAGCGGCAGGCGGCCATCGCGAAGCTGCACGCGAGCGAGATCGCGGTGACCAACGCCCGCGAGGCGACCCAGATCCATGGTGGGTACGGATTCATGAACGAGTTCCCGGTGGCGCGCTTCTGGCGCGACTCCAAGATCTTGGAGATCGGCGAGGGCACCTCGGAGGTGCAGCGCATGGTCATCGCCCGGGATCTGGGTCTTTAGGGGTCCGTAGGGGTCTGTAGGCCACCGCGCCGACTGTCAGGTTTCCGTCGCCGGGCCGCGTCGGCGGCGTGCCGGAGTGTCCCCGGCGCGACGCGGACTCCCACGACGTGTTTGCATGTCGTCCAGTCGTGCCGCACGGCGCCGCCGGAGGCGGGCACCTCAGATAGCGGGAGGCATGGTGTTCGCATGGCTGGGCAGGTTCGCGTACCGCCGCCGGTGGTGGGTCCTCGCCGCGTGGGCCGTAGTCCTGGTCGCTGGGATCGCGCTGGGCGGGCAGCTCTTCGACCGCTTACGCACCGTGGATGGCATGCGGGCGGACGCCGAGTCGGTGCGGGCCGACCGACAGGTCAAGGAGCTCATCTCCGACGGCCCCATCGTTTTCGCCGTC
>JAHRHA010000247.1 GCA_020027875.1 Micromonosporaceae bacterium
CGGGACGACGTACGGCGACCCGGCATTCACGTCGATGCGCAGGATCTTACCGAGCAGCGCAGTGCTGTCCTGTCCGTTACCGTCCGGGTCGCCGCCGCCGCCACCGTCACCCATGCCGATGTACAGAAAGCCATCCGGACCAAACTTCACGAGCCCGCCGTTGTGATTGTCGAACACCGGGTGGCTCACGGAAAGGATCGTCAGCGCGGAGACCGCGTTCGCAACGTCCGGGTCTGGCGACACCGTGTAGCGGACGACCTGAAGGTTGCCCGACGGGTCCGTGTAGAAGACAAAAAAGTGGCCGTTGTTCGCGTAGTTCGGGTGGAAGGCCATGCTCAGCAAGCCCTCCTCGAATCCAACGGACCGCACCACGGTGGTGATGTCGAGGAACGGCGTGGGGAGCAGCGTGCCGTTGAGGATCACGCGAATCCGTCCTGGTTGTTCGACGACGAACAACCGACTCGTGTCCCCGGGCGGCTGTGTGACGTAGAGCGGGGCGGTGAAGCCGCCTGCCACGAGCTGAACGGTGGGCGGTGCCGATACAACGATGGCTGCTGACCCACCGCTGCCGCCGAAGGCCGCGACCACGCTCGTCGTTCCCGGCCCGACTGCGGTGACTTGGGCTGTGCGGTCTCCCGTACTCGCCACCGTGGCGATGTCCGGGTCCAGCGTGGCCCACGTCACCGGCTCGATCACCGGGTCGCCGTTAACATCGACGATCGTCGCCGTGAGGGTAGCGGTCCCGCCGACCGGCAGCGTATCCGCGGCGGGTGTCACGGTCACCACGAACGACCCCAATGTCACGTCGATGGGCACGTCGCCTGCCAGAGGGGCGAGCACGAGCGCGATGGTTGGGTTCGAGCCCGGCAGGATGTTTACCGTCACGGCTCCCCGGTGCGTCTCGACGCCTCCCGCATCGAACGCGCGCATCGTGATCGTGCGGTTCGAGCCAGTCGGGAGCGTGATGGTGCCGGATGCAATCCCGTTGGCGATGGGGATGTTGAAGACGAGTGGCGTCGTGATGTCAGGCGCAGTCACTTCGACCGCGACGGTTGCCACGCCGCTCGCCGATACGTCCGCCCGTACCAGCAGGGTGATCGCTCTCCCGTCGGCGCCCGGCTCCGTCACGTCCCGCGAGAGGCAGGCTCCCAGCGCCACGACCCACGCAGCCGCGACGGCAAGGCGGCTCCACCCACGCTGCCGCATAGTGCGCTACGGGCCGGTTACAGTGACGGTTGCCGAACCCGCGGCACCTTGGAAGGTCGCGACGACCTTTGTTTGTCCGGCCGCGACTCCGGTGACGACACCACCCGTCGTGACCGAGGCCACGCCGGGGTTGCTGGTCGCCCAGCTCACGTTGCCGACGACCGGGTTCCCGTTCGCGTCCGTGATGGTAACGGCCAGGGTGACGGTCAGACCGATGCCTATGGCGGGCGCCGAGGGCGTCACGGTGACCGTGATGCTCCCGAGCGTCGCGTTAATGGGCACGTCGCCGCTGAGAGGCACCAGGACGAGCGCGATGGTCGGGCTCGTGCCCGGCGGAATGTTCACTGTGACCGCGCCGCGATGGGTTTCGCTACCGTTTGCGTCGTAGGCCCGCATCGTGATGGTGCGGTTCGAGCCCGCTGAAATCGTGACCGTGCCCGACGCGACGCCGCTCACGACAGGGATATTGAACACGAGTGGCGTCGCGATGTCCGGGGCCGTGACCTCGACGACGACGGTGACCGCGGCGGTGGCAGACAGGTTGGCCGTCACGGTGAGCGAGGCCTGCCCGTTTCCGGGCGGATCGGCGGGACCCTGGCAGGCAGTCAGCACCAACAGCAAAGCACGTGCGGTCAGGTTGCGCCGCTGCTTCATGTCAGACATGGTTGGGCCCTCCACAGCACTCCTGTAAAG
Organism: Micromonosporaceae bacterium; assembly: GCA_020027875.1. Taxonomy (GTDB): domain Bacteria; phylum Actinomycetota; class Actinomycetes; order Mycobacteriales; family Micromonosporaceae; genus JAXIPB01. Next base: position 1,900 of record JAHRHA010000247.1, read on the forward strand.
ACGAGTAGCGACGATGTGGCAAAGCGTCCTTCGAGTTCCCGGCCTGCCACGTGTGCAACGGGCGCGTCGCTGGAAAAACGGATAGCGAACCGGCCTTCTGAGGGTTGCACCGCGATCTCCACGTCATGAAAACCGAGCGGTCTCTCACAGAAAGACGAGAGGCACTTGTAGACCGCTTCCTTCGCGCTAAAGAAGAGCTTTGGCCAAGCGGTGGAATCGCGCGGCGCATCTGTGTGAATCCAGTCTCGCTCCGACGGTGAGCAGATCAGCTCGACCACTTCCGGATCGAGCGGGCCCGCGCGCTCCGCATCCACGCCAATTCCACAGATGCGCCCCCGTCGGGCCACCGCCACGCCAACGAACCCTTCGCAGTGCGTAATGCTGCCGACGATGTCGCCCGGCCAAATCGGGGCACGGTTGGGACCGACCGGCAGGGGGCAGCCGGAGATCCCGAAGTACTCGAGGGCCTTCCGTGCACATGCTCTGCCGGCTGCGAACTCGCGACGCCGCTTCTCGACCGCCCGGCGAACGTAGGGTTCCTCCTGCGGCAGCAGCGGCGCCAGGCCCGCGTCGGCGCTTGCCGTCACGGTGTGGACGCTCTCGGGAAACAGCTGAGCGATCATCGAGCCGTACTCGCTAAGAGACCGAATCCGGGATGCTCGTGCTGCGGCGGACCGCAGCAACCGTGCCCTTGCTCCGACGGTCGAGGCCGCTGCGGCGGTCTTCGGAGCGTCGACGCTCGCTTTCCGCCGGACTCCCCACCGCAGCGCCTGGACGACGGCGATTGCCCTCACGTCGCTCCCCGCGCGACCGGAGTTCCACGAATAGATGGAGTTCGCTGTTCGCTCGACTCCTCCACGGTCCTGCCGACGCTCCGGGCATTGGCCTCGCTCGGCTGCGGGTGGCGACCTCTCCGGGTTCCCGAAACTCGGGGACGAGCCCCCGCAACAGCGCTCGCAGCTCCTCATCGGGGCGGCAGAGCCGCGCCGCATCCAGCAACGTGTCGAGTGCAGTCGCGATGTGGTCTCCCAGATGGTTGCTCCGGGCACGGAGGACCTTGGGGTGCTCGGTCGGGATCACATCCTCACCGTAGAGAAAGCTCTCTTCGTAGAGCCGTTCGCCCCGCCGAATCCCGGTGTAGCGGATCTCGATGTCCTTGCCGATCTCCAGACCGGAGAGTCGGATCAAGTCCGCGGCGAGATCCGTGATCTTGACGGGCTCACCCATGTCGAGCGCGAACACCTCACCGCCCTCACCCAGAACCGCCGCCTGGAGGACGAGCTGCACCGCTTCCGGGATGGTCATGAAGAACCGGCGCATGTCCGGGTGGGTGATCGTCACGGGCCCCCCGGCCTGGATCTGGCGAAGGAAGATCGGCACGACGCTGCATCGGCTGCCAAGCACGTTGCCGAACCGGACGGAGACAAAGTTGCGACCGTACTTGCGGGCGGCGTCCTGGACTACCATCTCTGCGACCCGTTTCGTCGCTCCCATCACGCTCGTCGGCCGTACCGCCTTGTCGGTGGAGACGAACACGAAGTGCTCGGTCTTCCACGCCGCGGCAAAATCGATGAGGTTGCGGGTGCCCAGGATGTTGTTCGTGATCGCGTCGACGGTATTGTCTTCCATGAGCGGCACGTGCTTGTGGGCTGCGGCGTGGAAGACGGCGCGAGGCCGAAATCGCTTGAACACGGTATGCATCCGCATCCGATCGCGCACGTCGGCGATGATCGGCTGCAACTGCAGTGCGGGATGCCTTTCCCTTAACTCCTCATGAATATCGAAGATTTCATTCTCACCATTTCCCAGCAGCACCAGGTGCGAGGGGCCGAGGCTCGCTATCTGCCGCCCGAGCTCACAACCGATTGAGCCGCCCGCACCCGTGACAAGGACCGTTTCGCCACTCACGATCGCGCGGACCGAGGCGAGGTCGGTTTGGATGGGCTCTCGGCGGAGCAGGTCCTGAATCTCTACCTGTCGCAGGTTGGAAACGGCCACGCGTCCGGAGAGGATGTCGAATAACCCGGGCACGGTCCGGGTGGGCACCTTGGCGTCCATCGCGGCGCGGACCACGTTGCGTAGCACCGCGCCGGGAGCGGTCGGCATGGCGATGACGATCTCATCGATGCTGTACCGACCCACGATCTCCCGGATTTGGGACAGGGGTCCGAGCACCGGCACATTGTTCAGCCGATGGTGGCGCTTGGCGGGGTCATCGTCTACGAAACCCACGGGCGTCAGACCGAGCTGCGGATTGGCGATCAGCTCCTTGAGGATCATCTCGCCCGCGGCCCCCGCGCCGACAATCAAGGCCCGTCTTCCGTTGCCGGAGAGCTGGTGTTGTCGCCAGCTGTCCAGGACCCTGACCAGCAAACGAGGGGCAGCCAGCGCCGCGAGGGTAAAGAAGCTGTCGAGCATGAGCACGGAAATCGGCACCCGAACGGCCGTGAGCCCGAAGCCGGGCAGCGCCAGGAGGCCGAGCGCGGCGCACGCGGCCGCCGCCGCGAAGGCGGCCTGGATGATCTTGGCCATATCGGGAATGCTGGCGTGTCGCCACAGACGGCCGTAGTTACCGTAGGCGAAACAGATGCCCAACTTCAGCGGAACTGACAGCCCCGCGTATACGAGGGCGGTAAGGACGTCCTCGTGCTGCCACCCAAAGCCCTCGAAGCGAAGCGCATAAGCAACAAGCGGCGAGCCCGCCAGCAGCAGCGCATCGGAGAGGAGGAGGTAGCGGTTGCGGATGTTCTCCAGCAAGTCGATCCTCGCGCGGTTCCCGTGAGTGCCCGGTCTGGCGACCCGAGTAGGTCGCCGATTGGGCCGATCTCGCAGTGCAAGAGCACAGGGGGGGCAAATTACTTGCCGTCGGCTGGCGACCGGTGCCGCTCACCCCAGGGACCGTAACAGTTTCACCAGATTCGGCTTATGGCTCCGGGGCAGCTCCCGACCCGGCGCGTTGCGCGTACGCAACGCTTGATGCCCCGAGAGGCGTTGACGCGTGTTAGTTGGCGCAAACGGGGAATGCCCTAATCAGCCATAACAAGCCTGAGTGTCTCAGTCGTGGTGCCGGTGTACAACTCCGAGCCGTTGCTGCGGGACCTAGTCGAGCGGCTATGCCGGGCATTGCGCGGAACCGTCCCAATGTTCGAGATCGTGCTGGTGAACGACGGCAGCGCCGATGCGAGCTGGCGGGTCATTACGGAGCTCGGGGAGGCGTATCCGTGGGTGCGAGGCATTAGCCTGATGCGCAACTACGGTCAGCACAACGCGCTCTTGTGCGGCATCCG
>JAHRHA010000125.1 GCA_020027875.1 Micromonosporaceae bacterium
GCGGCGCAAGAACGACTCCGACGTGCGGTTCAAGGTGTTCCGCTACGGCGAGCCGATGATGCTCTCCGACGTACTGCCCGTGCTGCACTCGCTGGGCGTCCGCGTGGAGGACGAGCGACCCTACGAGGTACGTCGAGCCGACGGCACGGTGCACATCTACGACTTCGGCCTCGCCCTGCCCGCGGATGCGCTGGACATCGTCGAGGTCCGCGCGAAAGTGGAGAACGCGTTCTCCGCCGCCTGGCGCGGGGAGTCCGAGGTGGACCGCTTCAACGAGCTGGTGCTCCGCGCCGGCCTGACCTGGCGTCAGGTGGTGGTCCTTCGGGCCTACGCCAAGTACCTACGCCAGACCGGCGCGGTCTTCTCTCAGGCGTACATGGAGTCCACCTTGGCGACCTACCCCGAGATCGCGGCGCGTCTCGTCGCACTCTTCGAAAGCCGCTTCGCCGGAGGCGATCAACGCAGCAACGGTAAGCCCAACCGTGGCCGGACGCCCGAGGACCGCGATGTCGAATCGAAGGAGATCGTCGAGTCGATCCGTCGACAGCTCGATGCGGTCTCCTCGCTCGACCAGGACCGCATTCTTCGGTCGTACCTGACCCTCATCCAGGCGACCCTGCGCACGTCATTCTTCCAGCGCTCGAACGAGGGCCGGCCGAAGTCCTACGTCGCGTTCAAGCTCGACCCGCAGGCGATCCCGGAGTTGCCCGCTCCCCGTCCCCGCTACGAGATCTGGGTCTACTCCCCTCGTTTCGAGGGTGTCCACCTGCGCTTCGGCGCCGTGGCCCGGGGTGGCCTGCGTTGGTCGGACCGGCGCGAGGACTTTCGCACCGAGGTGCTCGGGCTGGTCAAGGCTCAGATGGTCAAGAATGCGGTGATCGTGCCGGCGGGCGCGAAGGGCGGCTTCGTACTCAAGCAGGCGCCTCCCCCGTCGGACCGCGAAGCATTCCAGGCCGAAGGCGTCACCTGCTACAAGCAGTTCATCTCGGCCATGCTCGACGTGACGGACAATCTGGTCGGCGGTGCGGTGGCCCCCCCAGTCGACGTTGTTCGCTACGACGATGACGACCCGTACCTCGTGGTCGCGGCCGACAAGGGCACGGCCACCTTCAGCGACATCGCGAACGAGATCTCCGAAGCCTACGGTTTCTGGCTCGGCGACGCGTTCGCCTCCGGCGGATCGGCCGGCTACGACCACAAGAAGATGGGCATCACTGCGCGCGGCGCCTGGGAGTCGGTCAAACGGCACTTCCTGGAGATGAATGTCGACATCCAGACGCAGGACTTCACCGTCGTTGGCATCGGCGACATGTCCGGCGACGTCTTCGGCAATGGGATGCTGCTGTCCGAGCACATCCGTCTCGTCGCGGCCTTCGACCACCGGCACGTGTTCGTCGACCCAACGCCCGACGCGGCTCGCTCCTATGTGGAGCGGCGGCGGCTCTTCGACCTGCCGCGCTCCTCGTGGGCCGACTACAACGCCTCACTCATCTCGGCCGGCGGAGGCGTCTGGGCCCGCACCGCCAAGACCATTCCGATCTCCACGCAGATGCGTACAGTGCTCGGCATCGACGATGCCCGGGTCACCGCCATGGCACCGGCCGAGCTGATCCGCACGATTCTGCGGGCGCCCGTGGATCTCCTCTGGAACGGAGGAATCGGCACCTACGTCAAAGCGACCGAAGAGTCACACCCCGACGTCGGTGACAAGACGAACGACGGAGTACGGATCAACGGGGCGCAGATCCGCGCGAAGGTGGTCGGTGAAGGTGGCAACCTCGGGCTGACCCAGCGGGGCCGGGTCGAGTACGCCATGGTTGGTGGCAGCGTCTCCGACGGCGTTCGCAACGCGCACATCTGCACTGACTTCATTGACAACTCCGCGGGTGTCGACTGCTCCGACCACGAGGTGAACATCAAGATCCTTCTTGGTCGGATCGTGGCCGATGGCGGGCTGACTCGGGCCGACCGGGATGAGCTGCTTTTCGAGATGACCGACGAGGTCGCCGAGCTCGTCCTGCGCGACAACTACGACCAGGCGTGCGCGCTCGGCAACTCGCGGGTGCAGGCCCGCTCGCTGTTGCCGGTTCACCGTCGCATGATCGCCCAGATGGAGCGAGCCGGCCAGCTCGACCGGGACCTCGAGGCGCTGCCCTCCGACGAGGAGTTGGAGGCGCGCGCGGTGGCGGGCACCGGACTCAGCTCACCCGAGTTCGCGGCGCTGCTGGCGTACACAAAGATCATTGGCAAGCGGGAGATCAACGAGTCCGCGCTGCCCGACGATGAGTGGACCCGCAAGGTCCTGCTCGACTACTTCCCGACTCCGCTGCGCGAGCGTTACGCCGACCAGATGTCCGGTCACCGGCTGCGACGCGAGATCGTCACGACGGCTGTTGTCAACGAGGCGGTCAACCGCGGCGGCATCTCCTTCATCTTCCGCGCGATGGAAGAGACCGGCGCGAGCCAGGACGACGTGATCCGAGCCTATGTGGTGGTCCGTGACGTCTACGGCCTGCCGGCGCTGTGGCAGGCCATAGAGGCGCTGGACAACCGGGTGCCCGTTGCCGCGCAGACGGCTGTCTATCTCGAGGCCCGCCGGCTCATCGACCGCGCGGTGCGGTGGCTGGTCACGAACCGCCGATCCCCCATCGACGTGACCGCGGAGACGGCGTGGATGCGTCCCGGGGTCGCCACACTGTTGCCGAAGCTGCCCGAACTGTTCCAGGGGCGGGAGCGGGAGGCGCTGCGGGAGAACGCCGTGGACCTGGTCGCTCGCGGCATCCCGGAGGAGCTTGCCGAGTGGGCGACCCGGATCATGTACGGCTTTGGCCTGCTCGATGTGGTCGAGGTCGCCCAGTCCACCGGTCGCGACCTGGACGAGGTGGCCCGCGTCTACTTCGTCCTGTCGGACCGGTTCCGGATCGACGACCTGCTCTCGAAGATCTCGGCGCTGCCGCGGGAGGACCGGTGGCAGACGCTGGCCCGGATGGCTCTGCGGTACGACCTCTACGCCGCCCTGGCCGCGTTGACGGCCGAGGTACTCGCGTCCTCGGAACCGACCGCCGCCGCGGAGGACCGCGTGCTCGCGTGGGAGCAGCGCAACGCGTCGACCATCGCCCGTGCGCGCAACGCGATCGGCGAGGTTGACGACTCCCGGGCCGATCTCGCCGCACTCTCGGTGCTGTTACGCCAGATCCGTACGCTGGTCCGCGCCTCCGCCGCCTAGCCGCGCCTTTCCGCCACCTTCCGCAGTCACGGAGGATCCTCCCCCCTATGAGGGGGAGGATCCTCCGTCACAGTTGATGTCAAGGCTTTCCACAGCCCGTGTAGTTATCCACAGGTCTCAGGTGGCTGCTCGCGACGAGGGTCGGGGTGAGGCAGGCTCGCGAGCATGCTTGAGGATCTATGCGGACAACAGTGTGGGATCGCGAGTCGCGCACAGATACTCGCGTGTGGACTGTCCGACAAGCTGATCGAGTCACGTCTTCGCGCCGGGCGGTGGCAGCGACTGCACGCGGGAGTCTTCGCCGCGTTCTCCGGTGAGGTCCCAAGGCTGGGGACGCTGTGGGGCGCGGTGCTGCGGGCGGGCGCCGGTGCCGTACTCAGCCACGAGAGCGCGGCCGAGGTGGCTGGTCTCATCGACCGGCCAGACACGCAGGCAGTCATCCACATCACGGTGCCAACGAGCCGCCGGGTCCAGCACATCCCGGGCGTCGTCGTGCATCGGTCCGTCCGGGCAGAGGAGGCGCGCCATCCGACTCGGCTGCCTCCGCAGACCCGCATCGAAGAGACGATCGTCGACCTCACCCAGACTGCGCACTCGCTGGAGCAAGCGGTGGGCTGGATCGCCCGCGCCATCGGTGGACGCCTGACGACGACCGGCCGGCTCAACGCCTGCATGGCTCAACGCCTGAAACTGCGCTGGCGAGCCGACCTCGCTCATGCGCTGCACGACGTGGCAACCGGGTGCCATTCGCTCCTCGAATTGCGGTATCTGCGCAAAGTCGAGCGGCCGCACGGCCTCCCGGTCGGCGACCGGCAGGCGCCTGCCCGGCGTGGCCTGCGCAAGATCTACCACGACGTGCTGTACCGGCGCTACCGCACCATTGTCGAGCTCGACGGTCGGGCCGCGCACCCCGACGCGGACAGGTCACGCGACAGGCGTCGCGACAACGCTTCGGTCGCGAACGGCCACCGTGTCCTGCGGTATGAAACCGCCGATGTCAATACAACGCCGTGCGAGACGGCGCAAGAAATCGCCACGGTGCTCCGGCAGAACGGCTGGCCTGGCTTTCCCCGAGGCTGCAGCCCAACCTGCGTGATCGCGGAAGATCGGCCGCCTCAGAGAGGGGAGGATCCTCCGCCACGTCAGCGCGCGAGGAGTTCGGCGACGGCTTGGCCGTTGGCGCGGGCCGCGCCGTAGGTCGCGACGTAGGCGAGTGCGCCGGTCGGGCGCCAATCGACCGGCCAGCCCATCTCCACCAGTACGACCGCCGGGTGGCGGGTGACCCGCACATCAGCCGCAAATATGGTCCTGACGCGCCCCTGCCTCGAGATGCGACCCTGCCTCGAGATGCGACCCTGCATGGAACGGATGTCGGCAGGCGCGACGGTTGGGGCGTCATGGCGCTTCGGCGTCTTCACCTCGTGCCTCCCGCTCTCCGGTCGTTGTCGCGGCCCGGACTCGCATAGCCTGATAGGTAAGATGGTCGAATCTAATAGTAAACTTTCCTAAACGCTAGGGATCGTTACCAGAATGAGTCAAACTCGTCTGCCGGGGACACCGAGCCTGCTGCGCGCGATCAACGATCGCGCCGCACTCGAGCTGCTGCTCGAACGCGGGCCGCTCACCCGCGCCCAGCTCGGCGAGCTGACCGGTCTGTCCAAGGTCACCGCCTCCCAGCTGGTCGAGCGCCTCGAGGAACGCCGACTCGTGGCGAGGGTCGGTGAGCTGGCCGGCGGGCGGGGACCCAACGCTCAGCTTTATGCCGTGGTGCCGAGCAGCGCCTATGTCGTTGGCGTCGAGGTCGGCCCGCGCCAGGTCGTTGCAGCCTCCGCCGACATCACCGGCCGCACCACGGCCCGCGTGGAGGTGTCCACGCACGACACCGACGACCCCGTACGTCGGGTCCATTCCGCCGTCGTGGAGGCGGCCGACCAGGCCGGCGCGTCCTGGGATCGGGTACGGCGGGTCGTGCTGGGCACGCCCGGCGTGGTCGACCCGGCGACCGGAGACATCGCGTTCGCCTTCGACCTACCCCGATGGCACCGCGGGCTGCGCGACGCCCTGATGGCGGACCTCGACCGTCCGGTCACCTTCGAGAACGACGTCAACCTCGCCGCGGTGGCGGAGGCACGGCTCGGGGCCGCACGCAACGTGGACGACTTTGTGCTGATCTGGATGAGCCGCGGCGTCGGTTTGGCCGTCGTCCTCGGTGGCCGACTGCACCGAGGCGCGGCCGGAGTCGCCGGTGAGATCGGCTACCTGCCCGTTCCCGGAGGACCCGTCCCGGACAACTCACGCGTCCGTAATCCGCGCGGCGTGACCGGATCGTTCCAGCGCACGGTCAGCGCCGAGACGGTGCGCGCACTCGCCCGCGCCCGCGGCTTTCGCGCGCCGACCGCCAGCGAGGCACTCGCTGCGGCAATCTCCGCCGGGGAGAGCGGAGCGCCGGTACTCGATGAGATCGCTCGACGGGTCGCCTTGGGCGTCGTTGCGGTCTGCGTCGTCCTCGATCCATCCCTCGTCGTGCTGGCCGGAGAGGTAGGCAGCGCCGGCGGCGAGGCCCTGGCCACGCGGGTGCAGGAGCAGGTGGCCAGGATCGCGCCGGTCAACCCGCGGGTCGTGGTGACACAGGTACCGCAGGATCCGGTGCTGCAGGGGGCGCTGTTGACCGCGCTCACGGACACGCGCGAAGAACTCTTCACCTCGACGCTGACCTGACCTGAGGCCGCAAGCCGCACGGCGGGGTCACGACGACGCCGGCGTCCGCCTGCTCCGGGGGGCGCGCTTGCCCTGGGTCGGGATGACCGGCACGACGGCCGGGTCGGGCGCCGAGGACTGCGCCAGGACGAGGCTAGGACCGGTGTTGCTTACATCCGACAGGCCGGCCACAAGCGTGTTGACGAGATCGCCGGCGTAGACGCCCTCGACGTCGAAGTCGGGGTCGAAGACGGTCACCTCGACGCCGATGCAGTCCGGGCTGCCAGCCAAGCCGCGCAGTAGCAGCTCAAGCTCTTGATAGGCGATCCCACCCGGGTCCGGCGCGTCCACCGCCGGCATGACCGACGGGTCGAGCACGTCGACGTCCAGGTGCAGCCAGAAGCCGATGCACTCCGAGATCTGGGCCCGGGCCCATTGCGCGGTACGGGAGGCGCCGTGGACCCGCACGTCCGGCGCCAGCCGAACGGCGAACCCGCCGGCTTGAAGGTCCATTCGGTACTCATCGGAGGTGCGCAGCCCGACCAGCACAACATCGCTGTCGCGCACATAGGGCCGGCGCTGCTCGATGCCAGCGAGGTCGGCCTGCCCCCGCCCGGTAACCAACGCGAGTGCCTCACCGGCCGCGGCACCCACGATCGGGGCATTGCCAGGATGGCGGAAGTCGGAGTGCGCATCGACGTAGACCAGGCCGATGTGCCCGCCGCGATCTTCGCCGAGGCGGCACATCGCCAACGCGGAGCCGAGGACAATCGAGCAGTCGCCACCGAGCACGACCGGGAACTCGCCCCCGTCCACGATCGCGCCGATCCGGTCGGCGAGCCGCACCGAGTAGCGGGCGATGTCGCCGGCCTGGCTCACCCCGTCGCCCGGACGCCACTCCCCCGGGTCGAATCGGGGTGGCGTGTGGCAGCCGGCATCGCGGGCGCCCAGCCGCGCCACGAGACCGCGGTCACGCAAGGCTCCGGGCGCCTTTGCACAGCCCGGCACCGAGGCCTGCGTAGGTGGCCTCAACCCCAGGTTCGACGGCGCGTCGAGGACGGCGATTCGGCGCATGTTCGGGCTCAGAACAGCGCGCTGGCGAGGGCGCGCCGGGCGACGGTCACGGCGGGGTCATCGGGAGCGGCGACCGAGAAGAGCGACACCAGGTGCGCGCGGGCGGCCTCTCGATCATCGCCCGAGGTCCGGCGGACCAGGTCAACCATCCGCTGATACGCCTGCTCGGCGTGCCCGCCGATCACCTCGAGGTCGGCGGCGAGACTCTGGGCGGCGACATTGTCGGGAGCCGCCTCGGCCGCGGCCACGACCGCTGCTGGGTCGACGCCGTCGATGCGCCGCATCAGGCCGATCTGAGCCAGGCCCGCCTCCGCCACCGCGTCCGCCGGACGCTCGGCGAGGATCTTCTGGTACGCACGTTCGGCCTCGTCGAGGTCGCCACCCATGAGCGCCTCATCCGCGGCGAGCAGCGTGGGGTCCTCGGGCGCCGCGACCTCGACTCCCCCGGCGTTGAGGACCGACTCGATCCACGGACGTAGCTGCGCCTCGGGTATGACCCCGGTGAAGGCGTCGACCGGTTGACCGCCCACGACGGCGAACACCATAGGAATGCCCTGGACCCGGAAGGCCTGCGCGATCCTTGGGTTGGCATCGATATCGATCTTGGCGAGGACCCACGATCCGCCACCCTCGATCGCGAGCTTCTCCAGCACCGGCGAGAGCTGCTTGCACGGACCGCACCACTCGGCCCAAAAATCGATCACCACCGGAGTGGTGAGTGATCGCTCGAGCACCTCGCTCTGGAAGGTCGCTTCGGTCACATCGATGATCGTCACGCCGCCGGGCACTCCGCCGTTCGGCGCGGCAGGGGATGTCGGCGATGCGGGAGCCTGGCCAGCCGCAGCTGGGCCGGGCGGCCCGGCCGCAGTCGAGCCGTCGGCGGTCTGGCTGCCCGCGGCGCTCGCGGGACCGGACTCTGCGGTGCGGTCTGCGGCGGGGCGCTCGCGCAGCGCCGACAGGTCGACCGCGCCCCGAAGGAACGACGGAGTGGTACGTGGGTCCATGGTTATCTAGTTTGGCACGCCTCCACGGCCGGCTGCCGGCCGCGGCCAGTCAGCGCATTTCTAGAAGCGGGCCGGTTCGCGATAAACGCCCCACTGCTCGCGCAACGCGTCACAGATCTCGCCGAGGGTCGCCTCGGCGCGGGCGGCATCGAGCATCGGCGGAATCATGTTCTCCCCAGTCTTGGCCGCCTCGACCATCCGCCCGATCGCAGTGTCCACCCGGTCGCGGTCACGCTCTTCCCGCCGCCGGGCGATCACCCGGCGCTGCTCGAGTTCGACCTCGTGGGAGACGCGCATGATCTCGAGCTCGCGCGTGACGGTGGCGGTGTGGCAGTTCACTCCAACGATCTTCTTCGCGCCCTTCTCCAGCTCCTGCTGGTAGGTGAAGGCGGAGTCGGCGATCTCGGCCATGAACCAGCCTTCCTCGATGCCATGCAGGATGCCGCTGGTCATCGGTCCGACAGAGCGTCGTTGGTCGGCGCTGCCGACGGCGTGGTGCTTCTCCGGCCCGCTGCCCATCGCCAGGATGCGCTCGAAGGTCCGCTCAGCCTCCGCCTCGATCTTGTCGGTGAGCGCCTCGATGTACCACGAACCGCCGAGTGGGTCGGCCACGTTCAGCACGCCCGACTCCTCCATGATCACCTGTTGGGTTCGCAGGGCGATCTCCGCCGACTCGTCGGTGGGCAGGGCCAGGGTCTCGTCGAGCGCGTTGGTGTGCAGCGAGTTGGTGCCACCGAGGACGGCCGCGAGGGCCTCGATCGCTGTACGCACAACGTTGTTGACCGGCTGCTGCGCGGTGAGCGAGACGCCGGCGGTCTGGGTGTGGAAGCGAAGCGACAGCGCCCTAGCGCTCGTCGCACCGTATCGCTCGCGCAGCCAGCGGGCCCAGATGCGGCGGGCCGCCCGGAACTTCGCGATCTCCTCGAAGAAGTCAACGTGGGAGTCGAAGAAGAACGACAGTCCCGGCGCGAACGTGTTGACGTCGAGACCGCGGGAGAGTCCCAGTTCGACATAGCCAAATCCGTCGGCGAGGGTGTAGGCGAGTTCCTGAGCCGCCGTCGAACCCGCCTCGCGAATGTGGTAGCCCGAGACGGACAGCGGCTTGTACCGAGGGATCTCCCGGGCGCAGTACTCCATCAGGTCGCCGATGAGCCGAAGGTGCGGCTCCGGCGGGAAGAGCCACTCCTTCTGCGCGATGTACTCCTTGAAGATGTCCGTCTGCAGCGTGCCATCGAGCCTGGACAGATCCGCGCCCTGCCGCTCGGCCGCGGCGAGGTACATGCAGAAGACCGGTACGGCGGGTCCGGAGATGGTCATGCTCGTGGTCACGTCGGCGAGGGGGATCGAGTCGAAGAGCACCTCCATGTCGGCAGCCGAGTCGATCGCCACCCCGCAGTGGCCGACCTCCCCGAGTGACTGCGGATCGTCGGAGTCGCGCCCCATCAGCGTCGGCATGTCGAACGCCACCGAGAGGCCGCCACCGCCCGCGCCGAGGATCATCTTGTAGCGCTCGTTCGTCTGGCGGGCGTTGCCGAATCCGGCGAACTGCCGAATCGTCCAGGCCCGTCCGCGGTAGCCGGTGGGGTACAGCCCGCGGGTGTAGGGGTACTCGCCCGGCCAGCCAATCCGCTCGAAGCCCGGCACGTCGGCGCCCTCGGGTGGCCCGTAGACGGGGTCGACTTCCATGCCCGACAGCGTGGTGAAGTCGGCGTCGCGTGTGCCTGTCGCTTCGTACCGGCTCTGCCAGCGCTGGCGGCCGGCCTCGATCTCGTGGGCGTCCATGCTCCGGATTCTACGGCCCAACCTTAACGATCGCTAAGCCTCGGGTTCTCGTTCACCGAGTTGGCGGGCCACCCGGGCGTCGTAGCCGGCCCGGGCGGACCTGTCGTCGTCGACGCGCACGGTGGCCATCCGGCGGGCGAGATCTCGCAGCCATTGAGGTGATGCGGCGTCGATGATCGCGACCGGACGGAGCCACCGCGGAACGAGCACGGTCGCGGGTGGGCGCCGCTGGCCGAGCACGCGGACCACTCGGCGCGCGACGACCTCTGGGGTCACCCTCGGCAGGCCACGCAGGCTGAGCCCGGCCGCCATCTCCGTACGCACGGCCGTGGGCAGGACGGCGGTCAGGAAGACCCCCGAATCTCGCAACTCCGAGCGCACGGCATCGGTGAGCCCAACCACCGCGTGCTTGGTTGCGGTGTAGACCGCGGCATCCGGGGCCGGGATCAGGCCCGCGGCCGAGGCGATGTTGACGACGTGCCCCCGACCGCGCGCGACCATGCCGGGCAGGGCGAGGCGCATGCCGCGCTCGACGCCGCGGAGATTCACCTCGATCTGCAGGCCATGCTCGGCGGCGCTCGTGTCGAGGAAGGCCCCGGGCACCGCCACGCCCGCGTTGTTGACGAGGACGTCCAAGGGTCCGAGCCGCTCGCCGACCTGGCCGAGAAAGTCGACGTACGAGTGCTCGTCGCGAACATCGAGGCCGAGGCCCACGCCGGCGAAGGCGGTCACGCGCTCCCGGGCGAGTTCGGCGTCGAAGTCGCCGATCGCGACGCGGGCGCCGCCCGCGGCGAGCGCCGTGGCGATGGCTAGCCCGATGCCGCGGGCGCCGCCGGTGACCGCGACAACGCGACCCGCCAGACCGGCCATCTCAGCGGACGAACTCCGCGCAACCGTCGAGGAGATGTAGTTCGGAGTCGCAGACCGCGGCCGCCTCCGGGTCGTGGGTGGCGAAGACGACCGCGCTGCCCCGGTCGGCCTCCGCGCGCAGCAGGTCGAGCACGCGCTGGCGGTTCTGGGCATCGAGCTCGCTGGTCACCTCGTCGGCGAGCAGCACCGATCCGCGCAGGGCGATCCCGCGCGCGAGCGCGGTGCGTTGCTGCTGTCCACCGGAGAGCTCTTCGACCAGCTGATCGGCCTGATCCGCCAGGCCGAGCCACTCGAGTGACTCCGCCGTGCGACGGCGAGCCTCCGGCGGTTTGACGCCGCACGCGATCAGGGCCACTTGGACGTTCTCGCCCGCGGTGAGGATCGGAGCTAGCCCGTTGTCCTGGGGTACCAGCACCACGTGCTCGGACACCGCATGGTCCCGGTTTCGTAGCGGTACGCCGCCGACCGTCACCGATCCGCTGACCGGCCTGACCAGACCGGCCATCGCCCACAACAGCGTTGTCTTGCCGGCCCCGGACGGTCCGGTCACGGCCAGGACGCGGCCCGGCTCCGCGCTGACCGACACGTCCCGAAGCACCACGTTGCGGTCGTACGCGACCGACAAACGGTCCACGTTGAGCGGCTTGCTCATCCTCTACCCCCACAAATCCGGCGCGGCTCCGCCGGCGAGATTGCCACCGGTGAAGATGCCACCGCGGAAACTGCCGCTGGCGGGGTTGCCACTGGCGATATTGCCGGTGGTGAGGTTGCCAGCGGTGAGATCGCCCGACGCGGTACGCGGAGTCTGCCCTACCGGCACCAGTCGTGCCGTCCCGTCCGGTTCGAGCAGAACCTCGACCAGCGTGCCTGGCGAGAACACATCGAGGACGTCGTGCGGAAGGTGGATCGAGCCGTCCCGGCCCACTACCGCGAAGTCCTCGCCGCGCCGCCCCTCGGCGCCGACCCGACCGTCGCGGATGGTGACGGTACGCCCCATCTGCATGCCGACCGCCGGGTCGTGGGTGACGACGATGACCGTCGTGCCGGCACGCCGGACCGACTCCAGCGCCGCGATCACCTCGTCGCGGGCCCGACTGTCGAGCTGGCTCGTCGGCTCATCGGCGAGGAGCAGCCCCGGCCGGTTGGCGAGCGCGACCGCCAACGCCAGCCGCTGCCGCTCACCCGGGCTGAGCTGATCCGGGCGCACCCGCATGCGCCCGCGAGCGGTCAGGCCGACGAGCGACAGCACGTCGCGCGGGCCGGGCAGAGCCCCGTTCCGGCGGGCTGCGGCGCCTCGTTGGACGCCAGCGCCGCGTTGAGCGAAGTGCACGTTCTGCTCTGCTGACAAGTATGGAAGCAGGTTGCGCGACGCTCCCTGGAGCACCACACCCACCTGGGTGGCCCGCATCTGGGCAAGCTCGGCCGGGCTGGCCTTCGTCATGTCCCGGTCACCCACCACGAGGCGTCCGGCCGATGGCGTCAGTAGGCCGGCGACGACCGACAGCAGCGTCGACTTTCCCGAACCCGACGGCCCCAGCAGGGCCACCGACTCACCCGGCGAGATGTCGAGGTCGACGCCGGCCAGCGCGACCACGTCGTAGCCCTCGAGGCGGTAGATATAGACGAGACCGCGGCAGCTCACACCGACGCCCTGCCGGGCACTGCTCTGACTCGCCTGTGGGCCGGAGGCGGTGAGGGTCACCCGACTCCCCCCTCTCGCAAACGTTCCGGCGTGGCGCGGCGCACCAGGCGCAGCACCACCAGCACCGCGAAGAGCAGTCCGATCAGGGTCGCGCCCACGGCGACGGGCAGCGCACCCATGCCCGGAACGTAGGTGATCTCACCGGTGGCCGTGCCGACTGTGACGAGCGGGATTCCGGGCAGCATCAGGGCCGCCCCGGCTACCCCCGCGGCCAGGCCAACGAGGAATGGCAGGCCGAGCAGGTGCGCGTACTCGCGCAGCAGCGCGCGCCGCAGCACCCGGGATCGGACGCCGGCGACGTACAGCGCGGCCAGCTCGTAGCGCCGTGTCTGCGCGCCGACGTACGCGGTGAGCAGTACCGCCCCGACGGCCAGCGCCACGGCGGCGCCGCCGGCGATCAGGTAGAGGCGAAGGCCGAGCGCGGGCGCGCCCCGGGCGAGCCGGTCACGCTCGGCGGCGATGGACTGCTCACCGAGGATCTGCAGTCCCGCCGCCGCGAGCCGGCTGGACAGGTCGGCGGGCGCGTCGGCGGTCGCCCACACCTCGTACCGCAGCCGCGAGTTGTCGGAGAGTGCGGAGGATCGCTCCGCCGACCGGACCGCATAGTCGAGATCGAAGAGCAGCGCATGCCCGCCGGCCCGCGGCAGCGCGCCCTCCCGCCCCACGACGGCGAAACGCTGCGGCACCTCACCCAGTGCGGGGAAGGCGAACTCCGCCGCGTCCGGGTCGTCGGCTGGCGTCGGACCGGCGACGACGACCGGCACGACGTTTGGCGTATCGACGTACTCGATGACGACGTCTCCCGGATTTGTCGAGTTCACCTGCACTCGAAGCAACGAGCCGGGCTGGACCCGCACCGTCGCCCCGGGCGACCGGGACGTGTTCGCGCGCCACCGGCCGGGGTCGTCGAACCCGGCCGCCAGCGGTCCTTGCCCGGTGGCGATGGCCTCGACATGCACGACCGCGGTGATAGCGTCCGCGCCGAGCGCCCGCGTGATCGCGAGGCCGAGCAGCCGGCACCCGGCCGCGCAGCCCTGGACCGTGGCGCGATAACGGTGCGGCCCCTCGACAAGTGTCCCGAGGCTCACTGTCCGCACCGGTTCCCCGGCCGGCGCCACGACGGCGGCCAGCCTGGCGCCGCCGGTGGGACCCTGCGTGATC
This sequence comes from Micromonosporaceae bacterium, assembly GCA_020027875.1. Taxonomy (GTDB): domain Bacteria; phylum Actinomycetota; class Actinomycetes; order Mycobacteriales; family Micromonosporaceae; genus JAXIPB01. Next base: position 13,517 of record JAHRHA010000125.1, read on the forward strand.
GCATCCACCTGGACGAAGCCATCGAGCGCCAGGGCCGTGGTCTGCTGTGGTCGCAGTTGGGTGACAAGCTTCTCGACCGCCTCGCGGTCATGCCCCCGCCAGACCGCCACCTCGGCGAGCTGGCCGCTGCCGACCCCGAGCAGATCGACGGTGCCGCCGCCATACCGTTCGGTCACCCGCACCACCGGCATGGCCTGCGCGGCCCCCGTGCTCCCGCCGTCGGACCCGGCCAGCGCGGTTTGAACGGCCGCGATGAGCGCCCCCGGGTGGGCGGCGCCGACCATCAGCACGCGATCGGCGCCGACGGTGTCGACCGCGACATCGCGGCGAGCCTGCGCCGCCACATCCCAGGCTGTGGCCGCGAACGAGAGCAGCGCGACCGCGACGGTCACCACCACCATGATCCGCTGGCCGAGAGCCCGGCGGGATAGCTGCGCGTGGGCGAGCAGACCGGTCACCCGGCCGCGCCGCGCGTGGCGCCGGACGCGCAGCCGCGACCAGAGCCCGAGCAGGCGCGCGGTGACGATGCCCGCGACGACGGCGAGGAGGGCCGGCGCCAGCAGCGCTAGTGGTGCGGTCTGGTCGCTGACGGCGGCGACGAGCGACGCCGCGGCGAGAGCCACCACCGCGGCCTCGGCCACTCCG
>JAHRHA010000126.1 GCA_020027875.1 Micromonosporaceae bacterium
GGCACGGCCGTTGACGAGCTGCGTACGCAGATGTCCGCCAGCGCGGTGATCTTCCTCGGCGACGACGTCACGGACGAGAGCGCGTTCGCCAACCTCCAGGGTCCCGATATCGGCATCAAGATCGGCCGGGGGGACGAGACCCAGGCTGGCTACTGCGTCGACGACCCCCACATGGGCGTACGAGTGCTGGCGCTGCTCACCGAGTGTCGCCGGCGCTGGCTCTTCGGCGAACACGCCATCCCCATCGAGCGGCACACGATGATCGGCAACGGACGCACCCTTGCGCTGCTCACACCGGGCGCCAAGGTGACCTGGCTGTGCCATCCCCGCCCCGACTCCCCGGCCGTCTTCGCCGCGCTGCTCGGCGATGAATCGGCGGGCTACTTCTCGATCGCGCCGGACCGGACCGGTCGCATCGGCGAGTCGCTGCCGCTGGGCCAGCGCTACCGCCACGGCACAATGACGGTCGAGACCCGTTGGTCCGGCCTGACCGTGACCGACTCACTGCAAGGCGAGGAGCCCGAGACAACGCTGGTACGGGTGTTGTCGGGTTCGGTGCCGGTACGCCTGAACTTCGCTCCCCGCCCGGAGTTTGGCCAGGTGCCGACGCAGCTGGAGCCGGTCGGTGACGAACTACGGGTGTTCGGCTCCAACGACCCGATGACGCTGGTGGCCCCCGGAGTCGAATGGACGATCGTCGACGACGGAGGCCACCACACCGCGCACGCCAGGGTCGACCTTGCCCGGGCCGGCGGCACACTCACGCTGGAGCTGCGGCTCGGCGCCAACGGCCAGGAGCCCGTGACGCCGGCCGCCGTCGCGGAGGTCTTGGCGCGCCAGGCGGAGGCCGAGCGGACCTGGCGGGAGTGGTCCCGCAGCCTTCGCCTGCCCGCGCTGGCTCGGGATCTGGTGTTGCGCAGCGCGCTGACGCTGCGGGCGCTGTGGTACCAGCCAACCGGCGCGATCATCGCCGCCGGCACGTCGTCGCTGCCCGAGGAGATGGGCGGGCTGCGTAACTGGGACTACAGGTACTGCTGGCTGCGCGACGCCGCGATGAGCGCCCAGTCCCTGGTCCTGCTCGGCTCCGGCGATGAGGCCGAGGCGCTGCTCGCGTGGACCCGGCGCATCATCGAAGGCACTGTCGGTCACCCGGAGCGGCTACACCCACTCTACACAGTGGACGGATATGAGCTGGGCGCGGAGGCGGTCATCGAGACCCTGCCGGGCTACGCCGGCTCACGGCCCGTCCGGGTAGGCAACGCAGCCAACCGTCAGGTCCAGCTCGACGTCTTCGGCCCGATCGCGGACCTGCTGGCCCACCTCGCCGATCTGCGCGGCGGTCTGGAGGAGTGGCAGGTCCAGCTGATGGGCGACATGGTCGAGGCCGTCTCCCGCCGCTGGCACGAGCCCGACCACGGCATCTGGGAGGCCCGGATCCCGCCACGGCACTACGTCTACTCCAAGGTGATGGGCTGGCTGACCGTGGACCGCGCGCTGCGCCTCGGCCAGCGCCATGGCATGCCGGTCGATCCCGAGTGGGCCGCGCTACGCGACAAGATCGCCGAGGACGTCCTCACGCACGGTTGGCACGAGGCGGCGGGCGCCTACACGGTGGCCTACGACCACCCGGAGATCGACGCGTCGTCGTTGTGGATCGGACTGTCCGGACTCTTGGCCGACGACGACCCACGTTTCCTCGCCACGGTGCTCGCCGTCGAGGCGGAACTACGCAGTGGGCCCATCGTCTACCGATACCACTGGGACGACGGACTGCCTGGCCGCGAGGGTGGGTTCCACATCTGCAGCGCCTGGCTCGTCGAGGCCTACCTGCGCACCGGTCGGCGGGCCGACGCCGAGGAACTCTTCGGGCAGATGCTCGACTGCGCCGGTCCAACCGGTCTGCTGCCCGAGCAGTACGACCCGCTCACCGAACGCGGCCTCGGCAACCACCCGCAGGCCTACAGCCACCTCGGCCTGATCAACTGCGCCCTGCTGCTGGACAACTGACAGACCATAGGATGGCGGCATGTCGAGATCGCCGGTTCGGGTCGGGCTGGCCGGCTACGGCTTCGGCGGCAGGAACTTCCACGCCCCTCTGATCGCGTCGGCTCTCGAGTGCGAGTTCGTGGGAGTTGTCACCCGCTCCCCCGAGCGACGTGGCGAGCTGGCCAAGGAACACCCCGATACGCGTGCGTTCGACTCCCTGTCAGACCTTGCGCAGGCCGGCGCCGAAGCGGTCGCAATCTCCACGCCGGCGGCAACTCACATGCCGCTCGCCCGGGAGGCGCTGGGGCTCGGCCTCGCGGTGGTCAGTGACAAACCGTTCGCCCTCGACGCGCCGTCCGGGCGCGAGACGGTCGAGCTGGCCGAGCATGCCGGCGTGCCGCTGAGCGTCTATCAGAATCGCCGGTGGGACTCCGATTTCCTCACCGTACGCAGGCTGATCATCGACGGATCGTTGGGCAGCCTCACCCGGTTCGAGTCGCGGTTCGAGCGGTTCAAACCCGAGCCGGGGCCCGGCGACGCTGGCGGCGGAGGCCTGCTCGACTTCGGCAGCCACCTGGTCGATCAGGCGCTGCAGTTGTTCGGGGCCGTCGACACGGTCTACGCCGAGACGCACCGTCGCGAGGACCGAGACATCGACGACGACTTCTTCGTCGCGTTGAGTCATACCAGCGGCGTCCGATCGCATCTGTGGGGCAGCTGGCGCCAGGGTGCGCCGGGGCCTCGCCTTCGAGTGACCGGCACGACCGGCACCTACGTCGTCGACGGTGTGGACAGACAGGAAGCTGCTCTCGTCGCCGGCCGGTCGCCGGCAACCGAGGGGGACCACTGGGGCGTCGAGCCGGAGGAGGCCTGGGGCCGTATCCAGCGCGGCGGGGCTAGCGCGCCAGTGCCCAGCGAACGAGGTCGGTGGGACACGTTCTATCCCGCCTTCGCCGACGCTGTCCGCGGCGAGGGTCCAGTCCCGGTGGATCCGTGGGACGCGGTCGCCAGCCTCGAGGTGCTGGACGCCGCCCGGACCAGCGCGACGCACGGGCGCGTGGTCACGCTGGCCCGCTGAGGAGAACCGATATGAGAACACTGTCGATCCGGCCGGTGCTCGTTCGATGTCTCTGGTGAGGAGTACCTACCCGGGTGCCAACGAAGGAGTGGTCATGAAGTACATGCTGTTGATCTACAGCAATCCAACCAGCTGGGCGGCTCTGTCCGAGGCCGAGCGCAGTGGCCTGAACGCCGAGTACGGCACCTTCACCAAGGAGATCATCGACTCCGGCGAGTTCGTCAGCGGCGACCCGCTCGCGGACACCAGCGCCGCGTCCACGGTCCGGGTGCGCGCCGGGAAGACCGACGTCACGGACGGCCCGTTCGTCGAATTCAAGGAGCACCTGGCCGGGTACTACGTCGTCGACTGCAAGGACCTTGACCGGGCCCTCGCGTTGGCGGCCAAGATTCCCGACGCACGCCTCAGCGGGGTCGAGGTCCGGCCGGTCATGGACATGGGCGGAACGGAGATGTGAGCTCCGCCGCCGATCCCGAGGGTCTGCTGCGCGCCGATACCGTCGATTTGCTGCGCGCCGATACCGTCGGTTTGCTTCGTGCCGATACCGTCGGTTTGGTTCGCGCTGAAATTGTCGGTTTGCTTCGCGCTGAAATTGTCGGTTTGCTTCGCAAAGAAGCGCCGCAGGCCCTCGCGGCGCTGGTGCGCCGCTACGGCGACTTTGGCACCGCCGAGGATGCGGTGCAGGAGGCGCTTCTGTCGGCGGCGCAACAATGGCCGACGCAGGGCATACCGGAGAGTCCGCGGGGGTGGTTGATCACCGTCGCGGCTCGCCGGCTCATCGATTGGCGTCGACGCGACACGGCCCGGCGCGACAAGGAGGCTGCCGCCGCCGAGTATCAACCGGCGCAGGCCTTGTCCATCCCGGGTCCAGACGACGAGCTGCCTCTGGATCGCGACGACAGCCTCGCCCTGCTGTTCCTGTGCTGCCACCCGGCGCTCGCCCAGCCCGCGCAGGTCGCGTTGACCCTGCGCGCGGTGGGCGGCCTGAGCACCACGGAGATCGCGGCGGCGTTCCTGGTGCCGGAGGCCACCATGGCTCAGCGCATCGTCCGCGCCAAGAACCGTATCCGCGCCACCGGCATCCCCTTCGCGATGCCACCCGACGACCAGTACGGTTCGCGGCTGGATGCGGTCCTCCAGGTGTTGTACCTGATCTTCAATGAGGGTTACACGGCCACGTCGGGGTCGCGGCTGCAGCGGACCGAGTTGACCAGCGAGGCGATCCGGCTCACCCGCCAACTGCACCATTTGCAGCCGCATGAGGGAGAGGTCGCCGGGCTGCTCGCGCTGATGCTGCTCACCGACGCTCGCCGCGACGCGCGCGCACGGCACGGCGCCCTGGTTCCGCTGGCCGAGCAGGACCGGACACTGTGGAATGCCGGGATGATCCGCGAGGGCAGCGCGCTGGTGAGTGCGGCCCTGGCCGCGTCGCCGCTCGGCCCCTACCAGTTGCAGGCCGCCATCGCGGCTGTGCACGCGCAGGCCGCGAGCGCCGACGAGACCGACTGGTCGCAGATTCTCGCTCTCTACCGAGTCCTGGAAGTCTTCACACCGACATCGATCGTCGCGCTCAACCGCGCGATAGCGGTGGCAATGGTCGACGGACCAGAGGCCGGGCTGCGGGAGCTCGACGGCCTGGACGGTGACCCCCGCCTGGCCGCCAGTTATCGTCTCACCGCCGTCCGAGCGCATCTGCTCGAGATGAATGGCCAGCTGGCCGAGGCGAAGGAGCATTACCATCGGGCCGCCCGCGCCACCACCAGCATGCCCGAGCGCCATTACCTCCAGACCAAGGCCGGCCGGATCGACCAGGGGTGACACCGGGATCGGCCCATTTCCACGAACCTGGCCCGCCGGCCAACGCCATGCGGGCAGGATGGGGCCGATGGGCGGGGGTGCACGATGACGGATCGGCAGCTCACAGCCGCTTTGGCCGGCTCGGCCGCGGCCACCGCCGCCGAGCCATCGGTTCACGCCGTGCCCGCGAGTCTCGGCGCCCGGCCATGGCGCTGGGTCGTGCACACCGGGTCGCTCGACCTCTTCGCCGACCGCAGCCGGCAGGCGGTGGCGGCGGACCCCACGGACCGGCTCACCCTGATCAGCTGCGGCGACGCGCTGCACCGCGCCCGCCTCGCCCTAGCCGCGGACGGCCTGGCCGCGCGGGTGACCCTCCTACCCGACGCAGACCCCGACCACGTCGCGACGGTTACCGCTCCCGAGCGGATCGATATCACCGACCAGGCGAGGGCGCGGTACCAGGCGACCGAGCGTCGCCAAGCGGACCACGGTGCCGACCACGGGCTGGCCGACCACGACGCGACCGCAGACGCCCGCCCGCCGGACACAGCGGTCGCCGCACTCGTGGCGGCAGCCGCCGAGGAAGGGATGCGACTGAGTCTTCTCGACCGACATCAGGTGATCGAACTGGCCACGGCCACATCGGTCACTCGAAGGGCACAGGATCGGATCCGGCAGGACGACGCCACCGTGTACGGCGTTCTGGACGGCGATGGGGATACCCCCCAGGCGTGGCTGCGGGCGGGCGAGGCGCTCTCCGCGGTGTGGATCGAGGCGTCTCAGCGCGGCCTCTCGATCGTCCCCTCGACCGCCGTGGTCGAGATACCGGCCAGCCGTAAGGTCATCCGCCGGTTGATCCCTGGCCTGGGGACGCCCTACCTGGCCGTCCGCATCGGTGTCTCCGAGCCCGGGCCGCCCAAACCATAGACACCGTCGAAATCGTCGTCGTCGCCTTCCTGGACAGGTCGAGGCCGTGGTGCACTACCCACGAGCGAAGACGGCGTGCGTGGAGTTCCTCGGTAAGCACGACGACCCGTAGACCCCACCGGGTGGAGACCTCATAGCGTGTGTACCTACGCGAAGCGCGCCGGCGAGAGCCGCTGCGGGTCGAACCCCTCGTCGGCGAGCGCGCGCGGCAGCGGCTCACCACGGATGAGCGAGGCGGCCAGCATCGCCATGCCGGGGGCGGTCTGCATCCCATACCCGCCCTGCCCGGCGAGCCAGAAGAAACCCTGGCACGTGGGGTCGTACCCGACGACCGGATTGCGATCCGCGGCGAATGTGCGAAGGCCGGCCCACGCGGTTCTGACGTGGCGCAGGTTCAGGGTGGTGGCCTCGTTGGCCCGGTCGAGGGCGAGCGCCACGTCCTCCATCTCTGGTTTTGCGTCACCGGGCTGGGTTGGGGTCTCGTCGGCCGGCGACAGTAGCAGGCCGTTGCCCTCGGGCCGGAAGTAGAAGCCTTCGGCCACATCGCCGACGAGCGGCCAGGAGCGGTCGACCATGTCACACGAGACGATCGCCACGGTACGGCGAAACGGGGTGAGGCCAACCGGAGTGATGCCGCACAGCCGGGCGAGGTCGTCCGCCCAGGCGCCCGCGGCGTTGACGATGGTTCGCGCCCGCACGTCGCCCCCGCTGCTACGCAGCACCCAGCCATCGCCATCCGCCTCGGCGCCGCGCACGGCCGCCTTGGTGACCACAGTGGCACCGTTGCGTGTGGCGAGACGGCGGTAACGCTCAAAAAGGCCGGCCACGTCAACGTCCTGGGCCCCGTCCTCAATGGCCGCCGCCGCAGTCCAGCCGGGCCTGATCGCTGCGCAGAGCCGGAGTACCTCGGCCTCGTCAACGCGTCGCAGCAACGGTTCGGCGACGAGCAGGTGATCGAGCTCACCCACTTGCTCCTCGGGCGCCAGCCACAGCAGCGGGCGCGGCGCGAACAGCGGCGCCTCATCATCGTCGCCGGCCTCGAAGAGCGGCCGGGAGGCGCGGGTCAGTGCGCGGATCTCCGGACTGCCGTACGACTCGAGGAAGGCGGCCGCCGAGCGACCGCTGGCGTGGTATGCGAGCTGGCTCTCCTGCTCCAGGACGGCGACCGAGATGGCATGGTCACGGGCCAACTCGCCCGCGACGGACATACCGGCGATCCCGCCCCCGACAACGGCGACATCGACGTCCATTGCGGGAGGTTACCTCACGGCGCCGGGTTCGTGGCGCGGTCCGGACGCGCCGCCTCCGTGGCCAGGGCGTACGATGGCCGTGACGGTCGCGTTTCGACCCGTACTCCCACGTGATCCATCGGGAATCTCGCCCGCGCGCCGCGCGGCGTCCCACGCCTCGGCCTTGGCGCGTTCGACTACCGCTTCTGACGATGATCGATGACGGGTGGGCTCAGCCCCGCCCGGAAGGTGGCCCTTTGTGCCAAGCTCCTATGGTTTCCTGAGCACGTATCCCCCGACCCAATGCGGCTTGGCCACCTTCACCGCCGCGCTACTGCGAAGTCTGATCACTCCCGATTCCGGAGACCGCGCCGGGGTGGTCCGAGTGGTCGACAGCCCGGTCAGGTCAGAGGCGCCCGAGGTCGTGGCCCACCTGTGGAGTCGTGCGCCGGGCGCCCAACGGGTCGCCGCGGAGGCGCTCAACAGTTTCGACATCGCGGTGATCCAGCACGAGTACGGCATCTACGGCGGACCCGACGGAGACCAGCTGCTCGGGGTTCTCGAGGATGTGCGAGTGCCCATCGTCGTCATCGCGCACACCGTGCTCACCCGTCCCACCCCCCACCAGGCTCACGTCCTGCAACAGGTGGTCAGCGCAAGCGATGCTGTGGTCACGATGACGGACGCCGCCCGCGATCGGCTCGTCGCCCGGTACGACGTGGAGCCCACTAAGGTCGTCGTCATCCCCCATGGTGCGCGGCAACGCCATGCGGCAACGGTGCACGCACCGGAGAAGAGGCCGCTCATTCTGACGTGGGGTCTACTCGGGCCCGGCAAGGGCATCGAATGGGCCATCGACGGTCTGCAGCGCCTGCGACAGCTGCACCCACGGCCGGCGTATGTCGTGGCCGGCCAGACTCACCCTCGGGTACGGGAGCGGCAGGGCGAGGAGTACCGCCTGCACCTCGGTCAGCGTGCCCGCGCGGTGGGAGTATCTGATCTCGTCCGGTTCGCCGGCTCCTATCTCGACGAGGCGACCCTGACCGGACTGATCCGCCGGGCGGATGTCGTGTTGCTGCCCTACGACTCCCGGGAGCAGGTCACCTCGGGCGTGCTGGTGGAGGCCGTCGCGGCCGGCAAGCCAGTAGTGGCTACCGCGTTTCCGCATGCCGTCGAGATGCTGTCCACCGGCGCGGGTCTGCTGGTGCCGCAGTACGACGGAGCCGCCATCGGCGCCGCCCTCTATCGGGTGCTCACCGAGCCGGACCTGGCGGGACGGATGGCGTCCGAAGCGGTGCGCCTCGCCCCGGCCCTGCTGTGGCCGACCGTGGCCGACCGGTACCGCGCTCTCGCAGCCGATCTGCTGGCGGTCCGTTCGCCTGTGCTCGGATGACCTGGTACCCCGAGCCGTCGTTCGCGCATCTGGTGCGGCGGCTCAGCGACGATACGCGCCATGACCACGGACTCGGGCCGACGGGTTGCAGTGAGAATCAGGGCGCGGAGTCCACACTCGCCCTGCTGCCCACTCTCCAGCACGGCCGCAATGAATCCAGGCAGGCGTATGTCCACTGATCTGGCGGTGCGCACCGCCCATCGACTGAACCCGAATCCGCGCCGAGTCATCACGAAGCTGTTCGTGCCCGGCGAGGAGATGCCACGGAGCCGTTCCCGCGCCAGTACCGTCATTTCCCGCATCCTCGCGCTGGACGAAGCAGAAGTGACGGCCTTGGCCGACGCCGTTATCGGCGACTTCCGTGGCCGCCACCGCGACCTCACCCGGACCTTCTCCGAACACTTCGCCGTTGTCGCGCACGAGATCGCGGGGCCCCGGCGCCTTTCGGCAGAGCGCCGCATGCTCATCGGCGCCTACTTCACCCACGAGTACGCGCCGGAAGCCGCGGCACTGTTCAACCCGTCGATGGCCGCACACCCGGACCAGTCCGGCCTGGCGGAAGGGCAGCTCAGGTTTGTCATGACCGTGCGCTGCGTCGGCGAGGGACACCTGTCCTCGATCGGCTTTCGGACCGGAGTCCTTGGACCGGGACCCGCGCTGGTCGTTGACGAACCCGCGCCACTCCTCACCACTGGAGTGGGCCGGCCCGCGACGTACGAACTGCGCCTGTTCCTCAGCAAGCTGGCCGACCTCGGCGACGACGCGGAAACCACCCACCTGCTGCTTGGTGCGCTACCGGAAGCATTCACCGCGAGTCAGCTCGGCGATGCGCTTACCGGAATTCACGAACACACGCTCAACCGGGAGCGGGTTCAGCGCACGATCGAGCACATTCACCAGGTGGCGGCGGCTACGTATGACCTCGAGTTTCCGCCGGAGACCGGCTTGACGGAACGACTGCTATGGCCGACGGCTCCGGTGGAGAGCCACGGTATGGAAGATGCCCGACTCGTCCGGTTCGAAGAGGATGACGCATCGGTGACCTACTACGCGACCTACACCGCCTACAACGGCACTCGGGTCGAACCACATCTGCTGGCGACCAAGGACTTCCGGCAGTTCCACATGTCCCCGATGGCCGGCGACGCAGCCCAGAGCAAGGGCCTGGCACTGTTTCCGCGCCCGATCGGTGGCCGCTACTTCGCCCTGTCGCGGTGGGACCGGGAGAACATCGCGTTGGTCGAGTCGGACAACTGCCGGATCTGGACCGAGCCGACGACGCTACACACATCCAGGCATGGCTGGGAGCTGATCCAGGTCGGCAACTGCGGCTCGCCGATCGAGACACCGGCCGGGTGGCTAGTCCTCACCCACGGCGTGGGGCCGATGCGCGCGTACGCGCTGGGTGCCATGCTGCTCGACCTCGCCGACCCGTCAACCGTGCTGGCCACGCTGCCCGACCCACTGCTCACCCCGACTGCGGACGAACGCGACGGTTACGTCCCCAACGTCGTGTACTCCTGCGGCCCGCTGCTCCATGATGACGTGCTGACCATCCCGTACGGCATCAGCGATGGTGCGATCGGCTTCGCCCAGGCCCGGCTGCCAGAACTGTTGGATCGCATGCTCGCCGGCGGCCCGCCGGCCCGCACGTCCCCCAACGGGGCATCGCCGCACACTGAGCACGGCCACAGCTGACCGCTGGGAGTAGGCTGACAGTGTTGCCCTGGACCCCGGTGGCGAAACATCCACCACAGGTGGACGTACCGGATGAGTCGAGGGTCTGATGAGCGCAGACCGGCGCGCACGAGTCCTGGCGCTGCTGAGCGCACACGGTCCAGGTGTTGACCGGCTCTGTGCCGCCTGCGTGGCGCACCTGCCCGGTATCAGCGGGGCAGGTCTCGCCGTCATGACCACGCTACCGGCCTCGGGTACCCGCTATGTCAGTGACGAGGCCAGCGCCCGAATCGAGGAGCTGCAATTCGAACTCGGCGAGGGACCGTGCGTCGACGCGTTTGCCGCCGGACGGCCGGTGATGGTTCCGGACCTGTCCGGTCGGCAGTACCAACTGCGCTGGCCCGCATTCGCGGTGGGCGCGGTGGCCGCCGGGGTACGGGCCGTGTTCGCGTTCCCGTTGCAGCTAGGGGCCATCCGCATTGGCGTACTCGACCTCTATCGTGACCGCCCGGGTGGGCTTGCCGACGAGGAGATCGCGGACGCCTTGGTCTTCGCGGACACGGTGACGCTGCTGCTGCTCGCCGAGGACCACGCCGAAGGCGACTGGCAGGTATCGGCGTACGACGAACATCGCACCGTCGTTCACCAGGCGACCGGCATGGTGATGGCCCAGCTCGGCGGCACGATCAGGGGAGCCTTTGATCGGCTACGCGCTCACGCTTACGCTGAGGATCGGCCGCTGGACGATGTCGCCGACGACGTGGTCAAACGTCGCCTGCGCTTCGACCAGTTCACCGACTGACCTGAACGGTCTCCGGCAACATCGACAGAGACGGTGGTGAGCATGCAACGCGAACAGAACCTGGCGGAGGCCTTCGTTGAGCTGGCCGACACTCTGGTCGCCGACTTCGACGTCGTGGACTTCCTGCACGTATTGGCCAACCGGTGCGTGGACCTGCTCGGCGTACAGACAGCGGGGCTTATGCTCGCCGATCAGCGCGGGCAGTTGCGCCTGATGGCCTCGTCATCGGAGCAGAGCCGCCTGCTGGAGCTCTTCGAGCTGGAGATCGACGAGGGACCCTGCCTGACCTGCTACCACACCGGGCAGCCCACCGCCGACACCAACCTGGAACAACCCGACGCACGCTGGCCACGATTCGGTCGGCAGGCCGGCGCGGCCGGCTTCGGGTCGGTTCACGCGCTTCCGCTCCGGCTGCGCGCGGAGATCATCGGCGTGCTCAACCTCTTCTGCGCCGCCGCGGAGCCGTTGCGTGACCAGGACGCCCGCATGGGTCAGGCACTCGCCGACGTTGCCACGATCGGCCTGCTGCAGCACCGGGCCATCGAACACCGCCAGGTGCTGGCCGAACAGCTACAGGGCGCGCTGAACAGCCGCGTCCTCGTCGAACAGGCCAAGGGCGTGCTCGCCGAACGTCTGCATCTCGGTATGCCGGAAGCATTCCACGCGCTTCGAACTCATGCCCGGCGGAACAACCAGCGACTCAGCGACATCGCCCAGGCCATCATCGACGGCACGATCGACACGACGCACTTCGTTTCGTCGTAGCCGGAGGTCAGGCTCGCAGTTGTGGGGTGAGGTCAGCCGGCGTGAGCGCATCGAGGCCACGCTGCTCGATCCGTACGACCAGAGTCCGCGCCCAGGCGACGAGCCCCGCCGCATCAACGCCGTGGGGGGGCTTGCTGGCGTAGCCCTCTACCCGGTCTGCCGCGCGCCGCAGCAGCTGTGCCGCTCCGACCGCATTGCCCCGACGCGCGTGGGTGAGGCCCACGGCGATCTGGGCCAGACCGCGCCACAATTCACGCTCGTCGTTAGGTGCGGCCTTCCACGTGCCCTCCAGCACCTCATGAGCCTGGAACGCGCGGCCCGCGTCGAGGAGTTGTTGCGCCTCCGCGAGCGAGTCCGCCGGCGCGAGCGCGAGGTCGTCGGGCACGCCCTCGACCCCCGCGGCGCCGCGCGGCAACGGCCGACCCAGCTCGTCCCGCGGCCGGGCGCTACGCGGCCGTCCGGAGCTGTCCCGGTCCCGCCCGGGCTCGCCCGCTTCTGATCGAGGCACACTTAAGTGTGCGTCTGTATCCGCAATGACGCACGCGGATTCCTTCGCAGGAATACGGGCGGAGAGGGGCGCAGAGCGTTGAACACTCGCGAGACGGGACCGACCGAGCCCGACGGCGTTGAACTGATCATGCGATTTCATCCCGTGGGCGGCGAGGACATATCGGTGATGAGCAGGGATTTCGGTGGTGAGGGGGAGGCGCTGGAGGTGATCGCTCGTGCTCTGGACGAGCGGCGGTGCCTGATCCTCACCCAGGCCAGATACGACCGAGAAGCCGGCGGGAGTGGCGTGATCGTCAATCTCGCCAACGTGGTGTCCGTGCGCGTGTCGAGGACTGACAGTGAGCCGTCCGGCCAGTACTTATGACGGCTCCTACCTATAACTGCTGGTTACCGCGGCGCTGCTAGTGACCCGTCGGCAGGATCGGCGACGACTTGTTGGCACTCTTGCTCTTCTTCGCGGCTCGTTTCTCTTTGAGCGTCTTACCCTGTTTCTTCTCGTTGGACTTCCGGGGGGACTTGTCGGACATCGTGACCCCTCACTAACCGTTGTGGGGATGGCGCGTCGGCTACCGCCGGCGCTGCCAGCCTAGCGCAGACGGGCTCACGCTACCGGTGTGCTTTCGACGTCGCCAGCAGGTGCTCGTAAACAGCAAGGTACTCCTCGACCATGCGGTCCGCGGAGAACCGGCGCCGAGCCTCGGCGGCAACACGGGCCCGGTCCAGGGCCAACGCTCGCGGCATGGCGGCGACCGCGCCGTCGGCGTCGTCCACCAAGTACCCGGTCAACGCTTCCTCGACCGTCTCCGGAAGTGCGCCGCGCCGGTACGCGATGACCGGGGTGCCGCAGGCCATCGCCTCCACGACGGACAGCCCGAACGGCTCGTCGAAGCCGAGCGGGTGCAGCAGCGCCGCTGCTTGGCCGAGCACGCGAGCGCGGTCTGCGCCGCCCACGTTGCCCAGGTAGCGCACCGACTCGCCGTCGAGGTGGGGCGCCACCTGCTCGGCGTAGTACGTCTCGTCATGTACGGGACCACAAATGATCAGCGGGCGGCCCACGCGCAAGGCGATCTCCACCGCGTCCGCGGTGGCCTTGTCCGGATGGATGCGCCCGAAGACCACCAAAGCCTCCCCAGGCTCCGGCACGAAGGGCCAATGCGATACGTCGATGCCGTGGTGCACCGTGGCCAGGTACTCCAGCTCCGGCGCCCTATCTGCATCGGAGACGGACACGAATGCGGAGGTGGAGCGCTGGTAGGCCGGCAGGATCCGCCGGTCGCCAAAGCCGTGGATGGTGGTCAACATCGGGGCCCGGAACGACCGGCTCATCGTCAGCGGCAACCAGTCCAGGTGGTTGTGGACGAGGTCGAACTCGCCGCTGCGCTCAAGGCAGTGCCCGATGTGCAACGCCTCCCACACTCGGCCGTCAAGCTGCGGATCCTCGTTGTACGGCTTGGGGCATACCCCGTCGAGTTTGGCCGAGGTCTGCGAGTCCAGCGTGGCGAAGAGGGTCACGTCGACCCCGCGGGCGACCAGGCCCTCGGCGAGAAGTGACACCACCAGCTCCCACGGGCCGTACGCCTGCGGTGGGGTCCGCCAAGCGACCGGACCCAGCAGTGCGACCCTCATCGCGACTCCCCATTCGTCTACGCACACGGTGACTTCACTGCGCCCCGCGCCACTGCTGTCTTCTGTGGACAAACGGCCGACTCGTGGCGCTACCCGCGTTGGTTCGGCGCTGCCGAGGCGGGCCACCCGGCTGGCCTCGGCAAGGCGTATATTTGGACTCGCTGAGGATATCTTGAGCGTCGACAACCGCGTCGGCGTCGCCCTTGGTGCACAACTAGCCGGCACCCTCCGGGGTCTGGGATCGGGGCCAACGATATGACGTCGGCCACCAACACTCGCATCGCTTCGCCACTTCCGCGGGTCGC
>JAHRHA010000044.1 GCA_020027875.1 Micromonosporaceae bacterium
CGTCGGCGGGGTGCCACCCCCGCGCGCGCCGCCGCGCCTCCGCCGCCGCCCCCTCCTCCGCCGGCCGCTCCGCCGCCTCCTCCCTCGATGCCACCACCTTCCGCCGCAGCGAGCGCGCCGCCCCGGCGCGGACTTCGTCGAACGCCGCCCGCGCCACCACCCGTACCCCCCGTGGCGCCCGCGCCGACCGCCCCGACGCGCGGCTCAGCGGGATCAGCGACGCCGTCGCGACCGGCCGGCCCAGGACCCGGCCAGCCCGGCCAACGCCCACCCGCGCCCGACACCAGCTGGCACGACCTCACCGGCGACGTGCCTAGGCTGCGCGACGAGCCACCGTCCCGATTGGTCGACCCGCGCCTGCGTACAGGGCCACGCCGTCCTGGTGCCCGCACGCCTACGGACGTGCCGCCGCCCACCCGCCCGGGTGCGGAGCCGCCCCGGCCACCGGTCGGGCCGATACCCGATCCGCTAGTCACCACCGGCATGATCAAGCGGGCCGAGATCCGCAAGCAACTGCGCGTGGCGCAGCAGTTCAAGGTAGCCACGCTGGTCGTCGTGGCGATCCTGCTGCTCGCCGCGTACCCGATCTATGAGTTCACCCGATCGGTCACCCAGGACCCGGTCTTCGGCGATCTGGACGCGCTCGACCTGCCCTCGTGGGCCACCATCCAGCAGGACGACGCGGCCAGTGGCAGCCGGTGGTGTATCGGCCAGTGCCGGCTCCGCGAGCGCACCTGGGCATCGGAGCGCAAACCCGCCGAGACTCAGGCCGCCTACGACACCGCGTTCCGAAACGCGGGCTGGCGTCCCCGCGCGGAGGGTGTCTGCCCAGCGGTTCAGGAGGGCACCGCGACCTGCTGGCAACGCGACGAGTACGTCATGGACATGTGGGTACGGGCGCCGATCTGCGACCTTCCCCCACCACGGCCCACGATCACGACGAAGCCCTCGGCCGGCGCCAAGCCCTCGGCCGGCGCCAAGCCCTCGGCCGCGGCCGGGTCGAGCCCGGGTGCCGGAGCCACGCCCGCCGTATGCCCAGGTTCATTGGTCACGGTGTATGTCTTCAACGCCATCGACTACCACCCCGTCACGTAGGACGGGCTCGCCGCACCGGCCCGCCCGGGTTCGAGTTTCGGGCAGAATGGGAATTGCCGGTACGGTTTGGGGTACGCCGTCACGATCGCCGTGGCCGCTGCCGTAATCTCAGGCCCGAACGTGTTAGCAATTTCACCGGTTTCTGGGGCGGGCGAATTCCGTGGCCGGAGAATTCGGTGGCCGGAAACCCATTCGGAAAGGGGGTGCCGCGTGTCCGGTGGAGAGATCGCGGCCCTTATTGCGGCCGTGGCGTTCCTCCTCCTTGTCGGCGCGCTCTCGGTGCCGATCCTTCGCCTGCGTCACACTATCGATGCGGCGACGCAGACGCTCAATGACATCAATGACCGGACCGGTCCGATCCTCGGCAACGTCAACACCTCCGTCGAGCAGGTCAACACCGCGCTCGGTCAGGTCCACACGACCCTCGATGGGGTCAACCTCCAGCTCGCCCGGGTCGACACGATCACCAGCCACGTGTCGCAGGTGACCGCGAACGTGGCCAACCTGGCCACGGTGGTCACGTCGGCGGCGGCGAACCCGCTGGTCAAGGCCGCCGCGTTCGGCTACGGCGTGCGGCGCGCATCGGCCCGCCGGCGAGCCGAGGAGCAGGAGGCTGAGCTGCGTTCCCGGCTGAAGGCCGAGCGAAGGGACCGCCGGAAGGGCGGTGTGTTCAAGTGAAACGACTGCTCTGGTTGGGCATCGGTCTCGCGGTCGGCGCGCTCGTCGTACGGCAGGTGACCAAGACCGTGCAGGCCTACTCCCCGTCCAGCCTGGCCGGCTCGGCGCGGGAATCCGCTGTCGGGATTGTCGGGTCGGTGCGAGACTTCGTTGCTGACGTACGCGAGGGAATGGCCGAGCGGGAGGCGGAGATCCACGCCGCTTTCGAGCAGGGCATAAGCCTGGACGAGTTGGCTGAACGCTACGACGAGCTAGACGACGAGTATGAGGATGGAGCTGGGGTTCGGCGATGAGAACCGCGGAGATCAAGCGCAGGTTCCTCAAGCATTTCAAGGAGAACGACCACACGGTCGTTCCGTCGGCCCCGCTACCGGCCGATGACCCGAACCTGCTCTTCGTCAACGCCGGCATGGTCCAGTTTGTCCCCTACTTTGTGGGGCAGGCCACCCCGCCGTACCGGCGCGCGGTCTCCGTTCAGAAATGCCTCCGCACCCCCGACATCGAAGAGGTCGGCAAGACCAGTCGGCACGGCACGTTCTTCCAGATGAACGGCAACTTCTCCTTCGGCGATTACTTCAAGGAAGGCGCGATCGACCTCGCCTGGAAACTCATCACCAAGCCGGTGAACAAGGGCGGGTTCGGCCTCGACCCCGAGAAGATCTGGGCGACGGTCTACCTGGATGACCACGAGGCCATCGAGCTCTGGCAACGGGTAGCCGGCCTGCCGATGGACCGGATCGTGCGGCGCGGCAAGAAGGACAACTTCTGGTCCATGGGCATCCCAGGGCCGTGCGGGCCATGTTCGGAGATCTACGTCGACCGCGGGCCCGACTACGGCAAGGAGGGCGGCCCAGAAGTCGACGAGGACCGCTATCTCGAGATTTGGAACCTCGTCTTCATGCAGTACGAGCGGGGGCCCGGCACCGACAAGGAGAACTACCCGATCCTCGGCGAGCTGCCGGCGAAGAACATCGACACCGGCATGGGCCTGGAGCGCGTCGCTTCGTACCTGCAGGGTGTCGACAACCTCTACGAGATCGACGAGGTCCGCCCCATCCTCGACCGCGCGGCGGCGATGACCGGCAAGACGTACGGCGCCCACTCGGGGCATGCCGCGGCCGAGTCACACCCGGACGACGTCCGGCTGCGCGTGATCGCCGACCACGTGCGGACCTCGCTCATGCTCATCGGCGATGGGGTGACTCCGTCTAACGAGGGCCGGGGCTACGTGCTGCGGCGCATCGTGCGCCGGGCGGTACGGGCGATGCGCCTGCTCGGCTGGCAGAGTGGCCCCACGTTGCCCGAGTTACTGCCGGTGGCCCGCGACTGCATGGCGCCCTCGTACCCCGAGCTCGCGGAGGAGTTCGGGCGGATCTCCGCCTACGCCTACGGCGAGGAGGAGGCATTCCTCACCACCCTGCGGTCGGGCACGACCATCCTCGACATCGCGATCGCGGAGACGAAAAAGGCGCGCAAAAAGAAGCTGTCCGGAGACAAGGCGTTCCAGCTGCACGACACGTACGGCTTTCCGATCGACCTCACGTTGGAGATCGCGGCCGAGGCGGGCCTGGGCGTGGATTCCGACGACTTTCGCAAGCTCATGGCCGAGCAGCGTCAGCGGGCCAAGGCCGACGCGGCGGCGCGCAAGACCGGGCACGCCGACCTCTCCGCATACCGCTCGGTGCTCGACGCCGGCGGCCCGGTGGAGTTCACCGGTTATGCCGAGGTGGCGCGCGAGTCGAAGGTGCGCGCGCTGCTCGGCACCACCGGCACGCTGGAGGTGGCCGGCGAGGGTGACGAGGTCGAGCTGATCCTCGACGCGACTCCTTTCTACGCCGAGGGCGGCGGCCAGCAGTCCGACACCGGACTCGTCACCGTGGGCGCCGGCCAGCTTGAGGTGTTCGACGTGCAGCAGACGCTGCCGGGGCTCATCGTGCACCGCGCCCGGGTCCTCCGCGGCGAGGTCCGCGCGGGTGAGACCGGGTACGGAGAGATCGACATCGCACGCCGCCGGGCGATCTCGCGCGCGCACACGGCCACCCACCTCGTGCACCAGACCATGCGCAACGTCCTCGGCGAGTCGGCCACGCAGGCCGGTTCGCTGAACGCGCCCGGCCGGCTGCGGTTTGACTTCAACACCCCTTCTGCCGTGCCGCCATCGGTGCTGCACGACGTCGAGCAGAGGGTCAACGAGGTACTGATGAACGACCTCGAGGTACGCGCGTTCATCACCTCACAGGAGCAGGCGCGCAAGATCGGCGCGATGGCGCTCTTCGGCGAGAAGTACGGCGACCAGGTGCGTGTTGTGGAGGTCGGTGAGTACGCCCGGGAGCTGTGCGGCGGCACGCACGTGGCGCGCTCCGGCCAGCTGGGTCTCGTGAAGATCTTGCATGAGGCCTCCATCGGCTCGGGTGTGCGGCGGGTCGAAGCCCTCGTCGGTCTGGATGCGCTGACGTTCATGGCGAAGGAGCACGTGCTGGTCTCCCGCCTCGCGGAGCTCTATCGGGCGCGCCCGGAAGAGGTGGCGGATCGGGTCGAGGCCACGGTCGCGCAGCTGCGCGATGCGGAGAAGGAGCTCGAGAAGCTACGGGCCCAACTGGTTCTGGCCAACGTCGGCGCCCTCGCGGACAGCGCCAAGGACGTAGAAGGGGTGTCGGTGGTCGCGGTGGAGGCACCCGAGGGCACCTCTGCCAACGACGTACGGAGTCTTGCCCAGGAGATCCGCGGTCGTCTCGCGACGAAGCCCGCGGTGGTCGCGGTGGCGTCGCGCTCCGGCGGCAAGGCCTCCCTTGTGGTGGCAGTGAATGCGGCGGCGAAGGAGCGTGGCCTTGGTGCCGGTGAGCTCGTCAAGGGCGCCCTCTCTGGCCGTGGCGGCGGGAACGCTGACCTCGCCCAGGGCGGCGGGGTGCCAGCCGACCAGGTTCCTGCATTGCTCGCGAGCGTCGAGAGCCTCGTCGCCCACCCCGAGCGTCGATCATGATCTGGAGGTCATGATCGACGCCGCTGTCGCGAGCTTGCGAGGGCACAACGCGACACAGTTCGCGACGGTGAGCTCATGATCGTGGGGATCTTGTGAGCCCTGACGACGGGGCCCGCCCGGAATGGGTGCGGGGTGTCCGGCTCGGCGTGGATGTTGGGACGGTGCGGGTGGGGGTGGCGGTGTGCGACCCGGATGGGATCCTGGCCACGCCCCTGGTGACGCTCCGGCGGGACCTGAATCCGGACACTGACCGCATCCCGGACGATGTCGCTGAGCTGATGCGACTCGTTGAGGTCCATGAGAGTGTGGAGGTCGTGGTCGGGCTCCCGGTGACCCTCGCCGGAACCGAAGGCCTAGCGGCAACCCACGCGCGGGCATATGCCCAGCTCCTGGCGCGTGCAATAACGCCTGTGCCAGTGCGGCTGACGGACGAGAGGATGTCGACGGCCGCGGCCTCCCGTAGGCTGTCCGAACGTGGCGTCCGAGGGGGACGCCGCCGCGCGGTGGTTGACCAGGCCGCTGCGGTGGAGATCCTGCAGGGATGGCTCGATGCAGCACGGAGGCGGAGAGATGCTTGACGATCTGGACCTGGCCTGGGAGGAGCAGCAGGAGACCAGACGCCGGCGGGGCGGTCCGCCGAGCCGGCAGGTGCGCCAGCGCCGGCGCAAGGAGAAGAAGCGCCGTCGTCGCTCCTTTGGTGCCCTCTTCATCTCGTTTGTACTGCTCGCGGCCCTTGGCGGCGGCGTCTACTGGGGTGTCGGTAAGGCCCAGGAGTTCTTCGGGACGCCCGACTACACGAGCAACCCGGCCACGACCCCGGTCAACGTGAAGGTCAATCCGGGCGACTCGGCGGCCGAGATCGGCCAGGAGCTCTACGACAAGAAGGTCGTCAGGAGCGTGAAGGCCTTTGTCGCGGCGGCCGACGCCGAACCCGAGAGCAAGAACATCCAGCCAGGCACGTACAGCCTCTATGAGCAGATGCCGGCCAGCGCGGCCCTGGCGTACCTGCTCGACCCCGACAAGCACATGGTGGTCAACAAGGTCCTGATCCGGGAGGGACTCACCGCGATCCAGACCTTTAAGAAGCTCTCGGAGGCGACCGGAATCCCCGAGAAGGAGTTCGCCGACGCGGCGAAGGACCCCACAAAGCTTGGCGTCCAGGACTGGTGGTTCAAGCGCGATGACGGCAAGAAGGTCGAGAAGTCCATTGAGGGCTTCCTCTTCCCGGACACTTACCGCCTCGATCCGGGCCTGACCGCCACGGAGATCCTCAAGATGATGGTCAACCAGTTCAATACGGTGGTCGGCGAGCTCAAGTTCGCCGACACGGTTCAGAGCGGACTGCAAATCTCGCCGTTTGAGGCCCTCATCGTTGCCTCGCTCGCTCAGGTCGAGGCGGGTAACGCCAAGGATCTACCCAAGGTCGCCCGGGTGGCGTACAACCGGCTCTTCAAGGGTTTCGACTGCGGGTGTCTGCAGTTCGACGTGACCGCCAACTACTGGTTGGAGAAGCAGGGCAAGCCGACCAAGGCCTCCAAGGACCTGACCGAGGCCGAGCTGCACGACCTCAAGAACCCGTACAACACGCACGATGTGAAGGGGCTTCCGGTCGGACCGATCAGCAACCCCGGCAAGGCTGCGCTAACGGGTGCCATGTCGCCGGCGGCCGGTGGATGGTTCTACTTCGTCGCCATCGACAAGGACGGAAACTCGGCGTTCGCCACCACGCTGGCGGAACACGACGCGAACAGGCAGCTCGCCTGCAAGAACGGCGTGCTCACCTGTCCATGACCGATACCCGTCGCGCGGGAGTGCTCGGCAAGCCGATCGGGCACTCCCTCTCGCCGGTGATCCACACAGCCGGATACGCCGCGGCCGGGCTGGCCGGCTGGAGCTACACGGCGCACGAGTGCACCGCGTCCGACCTGGCTCGGTTCGTCGCGGGGCTCGGTGAGGAGTGGGCCGGCGTTTCGCTGACCATGCCGCTCAAAGAGGTGGCGCTCGATGTGGCCGACGAGGTCTCGCCGGTGGCGGCGGCGATCGGCGCCGCCAACACCCTGGTACGGCTGCCCGACCACACGTGGCGGGCCGAGAACACCGATGCACCGGGCATGGTCGACGCGCTCCTGGGCGCCGGAGTCTCCATCGCGGACCGGGTCGCGGTGCTGGGGGCGGGCGGCACGGCCCGGGCCGCCCTGGCCGCCGCACGCGAGGTCGGCGCGACCGCCGTCACTGTCTTCGCCCGCCGGCTCGAGGCGATCGAGGAGCTGGCCCCCGTGGCCGAGGATCTCAGCCTCACGCTGATCGGGATGGCCTGGGCCGACGCCGCCACCGCCGCGGAGGCGGACGTCGTCGTCTCCACGGTGCCGAAGGGTGTCGCCGACCCGCTGGCCGCATCGATGGCGTGGCGGCCCGAGACGGTGCTCTTCGACGCCGTCTACGACCCGTGGCCGACGCCGCTCGCGGCGTCCGCGGCCCGGGCCGGCTGCCACACCGTGTCCGGCCTGGACCTGCTGCTCGCCCAGGCCGCCCGGCAGTTCGAGCTGTTCACCGGGGTCGACGCTCCCGTCGCGGCCATGCGGGCCGCTCTGCACGACGCGGCCGCCGCACGCCGCTGATGCGTTTCTGGCGAGTGTGGTTGCAGGGCCGGCTGGGTACGTCCAAGATCAGTGCGTGGCCGCCATCCGTACCGAGAACCTGACTAAGAACTTCCGCCAGATCCGAGCCGTCCAAGGGCTGGACCTGACCGTGGACACGGGGGAGGTCTTCGGCTATCTGGGTCCAAACGGGGCCGGAAAGACGACGACGATCCGGCTGCTCCTGGACTTCCTACGTCCGACCGCCGGCACCGCCACCGTGCTGGGCGGCGCACCGGCTGACCCGGCGGTGCGCCGTCGCATCGGCTTTCTTCCCGCCGACCTCTCGGTAGATCCGCGCTACACGACCCGTGACCTGCTGGACTTCTACGGCGCATTGCGGGGCGGGCATGACCCGGCGTGGGTCGACGCCCTGCTGCAACGGTTCGACCTCGACCCGAACCGACGCTTCGGCGAGCTGTCCACCGGCAACCGGCGCAAGCTGGGCCTCATCCAGGCCTTCGCCCACCGACCCGAGCTACTCCTGCTCGACGAGCCGACGAGCGGTCTGGACCCCCTGCTGCAGGCCGAGTTCGCCCGACTGATCCGGGAGATGACCTCGTTCGGCGCCACGATCTTCCTGTCGAGCCACGTCCTGCCCGAGGTCGAGGAGCTGGCCGGACGGGTGGGGATCCTGCGCCAAGGCGAGCTGATCAAGGTGGCCACCGTCGAGGACCTACGGGCGGAGGCGCGGGCCCGGCTCGAGCTCCGGCTCGCCGAACCCGCCCTGGAGGGAGTCTTCGACGGCGTACCCGGTGTCGTAGAGGCCCGGACCGAGGGCTCGACGATCCACCTCGTGGTGGAGGGTTCGATGGACCCGGTCATCAAGCGGGCGGCGACCCTTCCCGTGGTCCGTCTGATAACACACGAGGCCGACCTGGAAGAGGTCTTCCTCAGCTACTACGCGGGGGATGGGAACGCGAGATGATCGTCGCGACGCGGTTGATCCGTGACCGACTCCGCGGTCTGCTCTGGTGGTCGGTCGGCATGATCGGGCTGGTCCTGCTCACAGTGGCCTTCTACCCCGCCGTCAAGGACCAGGGCCAGGCGCTGAACGACCTGCTCAACACCCTGCCCGACGCCTTCAAGTCGGCCATCGGCTACGACGCCCGGATCCCGCTCACATCACCGCCCGGCTATCTCAATGCGCGCCTCTTCGCCATCCTCGCCCCAGTGCTGGCGCTCATCTTCGCCATCGGAGTCGGTGCCCAAGCGATCGGGGGTTTGGAGGAGGCAGACCGGATGGAGCCGTTGCTCGCCAACCCGATCACCCGGAAGCGGCTCGCCGTCGAACGCTACGCGGCGACAGTCGCGCTCCTCGTAGGGCTCATCGCCGTCCTCGCCGCCGCGTCCGTCGTACTCTCGGCCCCGTTCGGCGCGCTCGAAGGAGTCAGCATCGCCGGCCTGGTCGGCGCCTGCGCGGCGGTGGGCTGCCTGGCAATGTTCCACGGGTCGATCGCGTTCGCCGTTGGCGCCGCCACGGGCCGTCGCGGCCCCGCGATCGGGGCGGCCACCGTCGTGGCCGTGGCCGGCTACCTGATCCAGAGCCTGCAGCCGCTGACCGATCTGCTGGATCCGTTCCGGTTCGTCAACCCGTGGCACTGGTACCTGCAGCGAAACATGCTCGTCGACGGGGTCCCGCCCGAGGCGGTGCTGGGCCCACTGGGCGTCTCGGCGGTGCTCCTCGCCGTGGGTGTCGCCATCTTCCGCCGTCGCGACCTCCGCTAGTCGCGGGGGAGGGGGCATGATCGGTGGCGTGGTGAACGAGGGGATTTCCGAGCGAGGTGGGTGGCGGACGACTCTGCGCGACGCGGTTCGGCTGGAGCGGCCCCTGCCGCCAACCCTGGCGAGTCGGCGGCTGCGGCGGCTGATCGCGCTGACCGCCGTCGCCGTGGTGGTGGTCGAGGCGCTCAACCTGCTGTCGGTCGATGAGCCGGGCTTCTCATTGCTCGTACGGACGATGTGGGCGCTCCTGCGCGTGATCGGCTTCCTGTTTCTGATGCGGGCGGTTCGCTACGGCCGATCGGTGGCGCGTCCATTCGGGCTGATCCTGGCCGTCACAACCGTCTTCGCGGTGGCGCGCCTCGCCCAACCGCGCGAGGGCAGCCTCATCCCGCAGCCGGCAGTGATCGCGGGCTTCGTGGTCCTGGCTGTGCTCTGCGCCGCCGTGGTGTGGCTTCTGTTCAAGTCACCCGCGGTCGATGAGCACCTGTCGGCCAGGCCGATGCGCCGCCATGTCCCAGGGTGGGTACTCACGGCCAGGGTCGCGGTACTCGCGTACGGCGCCTTGCTGCTCATTCCCTTTCTCGTCGCCATCGGCACGCTCTTCGATGGACGCCGGCTGCCCCTGCCGGTCACGCTCGTTCTCCTCGTTACGTGGTTCGCCCTATTCCTCGCGGTGGGCTTCGTCGTGCCGTTCGGGTCCTTCTTCGTGGTGGTCGGCAAGACCTGGGCGCGGTGGCTTATCGGCGCGCTCAGCGTGGTGGTGCTCATCGCGCAGCCGGTGCTCTGTTACTCACTGCTCGGTCTCGATGGGCTGTTGCGCGATGGCGTACCTATGATCATCACCGCGTTGCTCGGTCCCTACGCGCTGCACCGGTCGCGCGGACTCGAGACCTGGGTACGCCCGCACCGCGGGACACCGCCCGTGCCAGCAAGCTCGCGAGAGAGTGCGTGACAGACTGTGCGCCATGCGTTGGTTGACCGCGGGTGAGTCGCACGGGCCCGCCCTCGTCGCCGTCCTGGAGGGGATCCCCGCCGGGGTCGAGGTGACGAGCGCCGAGGTCGCGCGGGACCTGGCCCGCAGGCGGCTCGGGTACGGGCGCGGAGCCCGCATGTCGTTCGAGCAGGACGAGGTGGAGATCCTCGGTGGAGTCCGCCACGGCGTGACCCTGGGCAGTCCGATCGCGATCCGTGTGGGTAACAGCGAGTGGCCGAAGTGGGAACTGGTCATGGCCCCCGATCCGGTCGACCCGGCATCGCTGGAGGGGGTCGCGCGCAACGCCGCCCTGACACGACCGCGCCCGGGCCACGCGGACCTCGCCGGCATGCAGAAGTACGGCCACACCGACGCCCGGCCCATCCTCGAACGAGCCAGTGCCCGCGAGACCGCCGCCCGGGTGGCCATCGGCGTGATCGCCAAGGGCCTGCTGCGTCAGGGCTTGGGCATAGAGATCGTGTCGCACGTGGTGGAGCTCGGCAGCGTCGCCGTGAAGCCCGGGCTGCAGCCGCGCCCCGAGGACAGTGAGCGCATCGATGCGGATCCGATGCGCTGCCTCGACCCGGAGGCGTCCAAGCGCATGGTCGAGGAGGTCGACACGGCCAAGCGCGACGCGGACACCCTGGGTGGGGTGGTGGAGGTGTTCGCGTACGGGGTTCCGCCCGGTCTCGGCAGTCACGTCCAATGGGATCGCAAGCTGGATGCCCGTATCGCGGCCGCGCTCTGCTCCATTCATGCCATCAAGGGAGTGGAGATCGGCGACGCGTTCACCCAGGCCCGCTCGCGCGGTTCGCAGGCACACGACGAGATCGTGCCCACCGCGACGGGAGTGCGGCGCCTGACCGACCGGGCCGGCGGGCTCGAGGGCGGCATCACCACCGGGGAGCCAATCCGGGTCCGGGCCGCGATGAAGCCGATCTCCTCACTCAACCGGCCACTGGCCACTGTGGACGTCGCTACCGGCGAGCCGGCCACGGCGATCAACCAGCGCTCCGACGTGTGCGCCGTGCCCGCGGCCGCGGTGGTGGCCGAGGCGATGCTCGCGCTGGTGCTCGCCGAAGCGGCCATCGAGAAGTTCGGCGGCGACTCGATCGCCGAGCTCCGCCGCAACCTCATCGGATACCTCGAGAACCTCGTCATCCGATGAGCAGACCGGTGTGTGTGTTGGTCGGGGCACCGGGGGCGGGAAAGACGACGATCGGTGAGCGCGTCGCGACTGCCCTGGGCAAGGAGTTTCGCGACACGGACGCCGACATCGCCGCAGCCGCCGGTAAGCCGATTCCGGAGATCTTCGTCGACGATGGGGAGGCGGTCTTCCGAGACTTCGAGAAGGCGGCCGTGGCGGCGGCGCTCGAGTCATTCGACGGCGTGCTCGCTCTCGGCGGTGGGGCGATTCTTGCCGACGAGACACGCGATCGGCTGCGGGGGCATACCGTCGTCTATCTCAGCGTGGAGCTATCCGATGCGGTGAGTCGGGTGGGCCTTGGCAGTGGCCGTCCACTGTTGACAGTCAATCCCCGGGCGACGCTCCGGTTCCTGCTCGAGCAGCGCCGTCCGCTGTATCAGGAGGTCGCCACCGTCACCGTCGTTACGGACGGACGGGCGCCAACGGAGATCGCCGACGAGGTGCTGACGGCGATCACGCCGTGACGAGCAGTGTCATCGCCCGAACACGGAGAGGCGGTGCCACTGGGTCGACGCCCGGGCGCGGTTGGGTTCTGGCAGCGCCCGAAGCGCGCGTACGGCCGGCACGGCCTGCGCCTGCCATTCGGCGTCGGTGAGTTGCCACAGGTACGACCAGATCCGTGTCTCGATCTCGTCGGCCACCACATTGGGGGTCCGCGCCTGAGCGATCGGGGTCGTCCCGCCGACGTGTAACCGGCGCAGCCCGCAGGCTTCGGCCGCACGCTGGAGGGAGTCGTCGTCGTCCGAGCGGTGTCTGCGGAAGCTGCCCAATGGTGCCAGCGCTTCGTCCAGGTCCGTCTCGGTGGACGCGGGCACGCCGTGCACCGCCACCACCCGCCCATCCGGCCGCAGCACGCGGGCGGCCTCTGCCAGCGCCGGCCAGATGTCGCCGACGAGGTGCAGCACCATGACAAAGAGGACGGTGCCGACGCTGCCGTCACCTACCGGCAACGCTAGCGCGTCGCCGAGCGCCACCCGCGCACCGATTCGCTCGTACGCCCGTCTCGCCATGAGCGGGGAGACATCCACGCCCACAACGGGCGTCTCCTTGCCGACCAGCGCAGTCGCGACGACGCCCGTGCCCATGCCAACCTCCAACACGGTGCCGGTGGCGAGCCACGACCGGATGTCGGCGGCGAACGTGACCCCGCGCGCCAGACCGCCGCGCGTGTCGTCGTAGCGGTCCGCAACTCGGTCGAAGGAGATACCGGTGGGCATGCCTCGATACTAGCTGTCGATCTAGGGCGTAGTCGCGTGATTGGAGATCAACTCGCGCGACTAACCCCTTGATCGACGCGCAAGTAGGATGAGCGATGTGACGCGGATAGACGTGGCTGGCGAGCGTCCCTACCAGGTGCTGGTGGGGCGGAACCTCATCGGCGAGCTGCCTTCCCTGCTCGGCGGCGCGGCGCAGGCGGGCGTCCTCTTCGCACCGCCCCTGGAGGGGTTGGCGCAGCGCGTCGCGGCGGAGTTGCGCGCGGCGGGCGTCGCGGTGCTGCCGATCGAGGTGCCCGATGCCGAGGCTGGCAAGACCCTCGACGTCGCGGCCCGGTGCTGGGATGCCCTGGGAGGGGCGAACTTCACCCGGACCGACGCGATCGTAGGTGTCGGCGGCGGAGCGGTCACCGACCTTGCCGGCTTTGTCGCCGCGTGCTGGCTGCGTGGCGTGCGGTGGGTGCCGGTGGCGACCTCGCTGCTCGGTATGGTCGACGCCGCGGTCGGCGGCAAGACCGGCGTGAACACCGCGGCCGGCAAGAATCTGGTGGGTGCCTTCCACTCGCCCGCTGGCGTGCTCTGCGATCTGACTACTTTGGACACGTTGCCGCCAGAAGACCTCGTCGCCGGCCTGGCCGAGGTGGTCAAGTGCGGCTTCATCGCCGACCCGAAGATTCTGCCCCTTGTGGAGGGTGAGCCGACCGCCGCTACAACTCCGTCCAGCGCCGTGCTCCGCGAGCTGGTGGAGCGGGCTGTGCGGGTCAAGGCGCGGGTCGTCTCGGCGGACCTCACCGAGTCTGGCCTGCGGGAGATCCTCAACTATGGCCACACGCTCGCCCACGCCATCGAGAAGGTCGAGGGCTACCGGTGGCGGCACGGTCATGCGGTCTCGGTGGGGCTGGTATACGCGGCCGCCCTCGCGGCCAGGGCGGGGCGGCTGGACAAGGAGACCGCGGCCCGGCACCGCAGCGTGCTCGAGTTGCTGGGGCTTCCGGTGAGCTACCGCGCGCAAGCCTGGCCCGACCTGCTCGCGACCATGCGCGTGGACAAGAAGTCGCGCGGCTCGAGGCTACGCTTCGTCGTGCTCGACAGTCTGGGCCGTCCGTCCATCCTGGACGGCCCGTCGGACGACCTGCTCGCCGACGTCTACCGGGAGGTCTCGTCGTGAAGGTATACGTACTCAACGGGCCGAATCTTGGCCGTCTCGGCACGCGGGAGACCGACGTCTACGGTCTGACCACGCCCGCCGACCTGGCCGACATGTGCACGCGAGTCGGCAAGGAACTGGGCCTCGCGGTCGAGGTCCGTCAGACCGACGCTGAGCACGTGATGCTCAATTGGCTCCACGAGGCTGCGGACGAACACGCGGCGGTCGTGCTCAACCCCGGCGCCTGGTCCCATTACTCCTTCGCCCTCCGCGACGCCTGCGCCCTGTTGACCGCCCCCCTGGTCGAGGTGCACATCTCGAACATCCACGCGCGCGAAACGTTCCGGCACCATTCTGTCGTGTCCGAGGTGGCCACCGGGGTCATCTGCGGCCTTGGCGTCGATGGCTACCGGCTCGCTCTGCACCATCTGGCGACCCGCGGCCAGAGCTGAGGCGAACGCCTTCTCCCAGTCGACGTTGCGGGCGGCCCATGCGATGCCGAAGACCAGACCGGCGCCGAGCGCCGCGCCGAGGAAGACGTCGAAGCTTGGCTGCACTCCGCCGGGCAGCACCACGACCGTCATGACGATCGACGTAACCACCACGGCACGGCGCACCCGCGCGGACCGGGCGGCCGCAGCGAGCGGGATGATCGCCCAGAGCAGATACCACGGGTGCACGACCGGCGCCAGCGCCAGGACGGCCGCTAGCCCGAGCCCGAGACCGACTACCGGCTCGCGCCGGTGGTAGCGGCGCAGCAGCACCACGCAGATCACGCCCGCCGCGGCGAGGCCGGCCATGCGCCACGCCGCAAGCATCTGGGCGCCCGTGGCCAGCCCCAACTCCTCGGCGGCCAGGCCGGTCCAGTAGCCGAGGTCGGTCGTGATCGAGGTCCAGGTGTGGGCGAGCATGGGCGTGTCCAGGGCGCCGATCCACCCGTACCCCGTCCCGGCGACCGTCGTTGTCACGACGACGGTCGCGGCGCCGACTCCTCCCGCAGCCAACGCGGCCCTCAGCCATCGCGTGGCGCCCGAGAGCTGGCTTGCCCAGATCGGGACTAGAAAGACGAGCGCCAGGCCCGCAGGCGCCTTCACAAGGGCGGCTAGAGCCACCAGAGCGGCGCCAGCCGCGGGGCGGCGCTCGAGGGCGAGCGCGAGACCGGCCATCATGAGGCCGAGCATGAGAGCGTCGTTGTGCGCGTCGGCAACCACGTGTATGAGCACCATGGGGTTGAGCAGGCCCAGCCACAACGCGGCGCCGGGATCGACGCCGGCGGAGCGCGCGATCCGGGGGACAGACACGACAAGCAGCGCCAAACCGCCCAAGGCAAGGAGGCGCATGCCGAGAATGCCGAACCAGGTCGACTCGCCGGTGATTCCGGTCACATCGCCGGCCATGCTCAGGAACACCGGCCCATAGGGAGCCGGAGTGGAGTGCCAGATCGCTGGAATGTCCAGAAAGAGCGGACCACCCAGAGCGGCCGGTCCGTACTGGTATGGGTCGATACCGAGTACGGTCATCGTGCCTTGGGCGAGGTAGCTGTACACGTCGCGGCTGAAGATGGGCATGGTCACAAGGAGCGGTGCGCCCCACCACGCCATCGTGGTCAGGAGGTCTCTTGTGGTCGGAGCGTCGCGTCGACGTACCAGCCGCCCCAGCCGCCACCAGGCCAACAGCAGCATGCTCACGCCCACGTAGGCGCACATGACCGCGGGCGTCGTCAGCGCGCGCAGCTGCTCGAATGCGGGAGCGCGCAGCAACGGGTCGCGGGTAGGGGGGACACCAGCGAACACTCCGCCGATCACCAGGATGGCGGAGCCCGCCAACCCTAGTTGGCGGCAGCGCAGCAGCGCGATCGTATCGATCCGGAGCAGCACGTCAGTACGCTTCTCGCGATCGATAAAGTTCCGGTAACACCGAGACATCTATTCCTTGTCGGGTGCCTAACGATGTCCGTTGTATCGGCATTGTCAGACTCCCGTGGCGTATTTGGCGAAGATGGCCTCAGCCATCGTAAGCGCAGCGTGGCGATCGGTGGGGACCAGCCCGACGCGTGAGCGTCGATCTAGCAGATCGTCAATGTCCAGTGCCCCTTCGTGACGAAGCCCCCATACCAGCTCCGCACCGATCGTATCGACATTCGGCGCAATGGATTCGCCGAGAGCCTCGTCCTGCCTACCGACGGCTGCCACGGCCGGCGCCTCGGTGCCGTAACGGCGGATCAGGCGCTCCGGCGCGTCGAGACGGGCGAGCTCCGCCCGCGACGCGGCGCCCACCAATGGCAGCCGGCGAGTGCGGCAAGGGCCGGCGCGAAGCCCATGCCGGCGCACGACCGCGGTCACCGCATCCTCGGCCATTCGCCGATAAGTGGTGAGCTTTCCGCCCACAATGGTCACAACGCCGTCGCTGGACGTGATCAGGGCATGGCGACGGGACACATCGGACGTTGTACCCCTGGTTCGCGAGTCACTGGACTCGAGCAGCGGGCGAAGGCCCGCGAACGCGCCGACCACGTCCTGGCGGCGAAGGGGTGCCTCGACCGCGGAGCCAAGCACGTCGAGCATGAAGGTGATGTCCGACTCGGGCGCGGCGGGCACATCCTCGACTGGGCCGTCCACCGGCTCGTCGGTGACGCCGACGTACACGAGGCCGTTTGACTGCGGACGTACATACTGCGGCACGGCGAAGACGAACCGGGCCCGTTTACCGGGCACCGGAATCATCAGAGCGGCGTTCGGCCGGCCGAGTGTGCTGGCGCGCAGCACGATATGGCTGCCCCGCGACGGACGCAGGGTGACGCCGGTGACGAGCTGGCCCGCCCATACGCCGGCCGCGTTGACCACGGATCGGGCGCGCACGGTGAACTCGTCGCCGGTCAATTCGTCGCGGACCTGGGCCCCATCGCCCGCGAGCTGATTGACCCGGCAGCGGGTGAGGATGCGGGCGCCGAGGCCAGCGGCAGTGCGGGCGATGCCCACCACGAGCCGGGCGTCGTCTTCCAGCTGGCCGTCCCAGGAGAGGTACCCTCCGGTCAGAGTGTCCGTGCGCAGCCCCGGCGCGAGGGTGCGCGTCTCGGCGGCGGAGATGCGGCGCGGGTGTGGCAAGATCGCCGACGGGGTGCGTGCCGCGCGGCGCAACACATCGCCCGCATAAATGCCGGCTCGATACACGCGCGCACTGCTGGCCTCCACATAGGAGGCTAATGGGAGCAGTTGGGGCATCGCCCGGGTCAGGTGCGGCGCGATGTACTGCATCAGGACGCCGCGCTCGCGGGCGGACTCCATGGCTATTCCGACATCGAGCTTGGCCAGGTAGCGAAGGCCGCCGTGGACCAGTTTGGAGCTCCACCGAGATGTGCCGAAGGCGAGGTCGTGCGCGTCGAGCGCGGCAACCGACAAGCCTCGGGAGGCGGCGTCTAAAGCGACGCCCGCACCCGTGATGCCCAGTCCGACCACGAGGACATCCACGACCTCTCCGCCGGCCAGCGCCGCCATGTCGGCAGTACGACGGGCCGCGTTGAGCGAAGTCGTTGAGGTTTGCGCCATGATCGGCCAGAGTCTAACGGATGAGTCTCTGGTACGGCTGGGGCGATCCCGCCAACGCGCTCGTGCTTCCCCCGCACGTGGCAGCACTTCTGGACCAGGCGCTCGGGGTCCGCCCCCCGGCCAGCCCTGTCGTCTCCCTTGACGCGGTCCGGCTGCCTCCGTCATCGCTCGCTCCCGACATTGTGGCGGAGTTGGCGGATTGTGTGTCGGCGGAACACGTACGAGTCGGGGCGGAAGACCGGGTACGCCACACCCGGGGGAAGTCCACCGTGGACCTGCTCCGCCTCCGGGCCGGTGAGGCCGACGACGCTCCGGATGCGGTGGTCCTGCCCGGCACGCACGAGGAGGTTGAGGCCGTGCTCCAGGTCTGCGCCGAGCACCGGGTCGCGGTCGTACCGTACGGCGGGGGCACGTCCGTCGTCGGTGGGCTGGCGCCGGCGCGGTCTGGCTTTAGTGGCGTGGTGGCGCTGGATCTCGGCCGGATGGACCGGCTCATCTCCGTCGACCCGGTGTCCCGATTGGCGGTCTTTGAACCCGGGGTACGGGCACCGGCCGCGGAACGCCTGTTGGCTGACCACGGCTTCAGCCTGGGCCACTACCCGCAGTCGTTTGAGTACGCCTCGATCGGGGGTTTCGCCTCGACCCGTTCCAGTGGCCAGTTCTCCGCCGGATACGGCAGGTTCGACGAGATGGTGGCGGGCCTGCGGGTGGCGACTCCGGTCGGCACGGTCGAGCTTGGACGGGCGCCGCGGTCGGCGGCGGGCCCGGACCTGCGGCAGCTCTTTCTCGGGTCGGAAGGAACATTGGGCGTCATCACTGCCGTGACGGTGCGGGTGCATCCGACGCCGGCCGAACAGATCTGCGAGGGGTGGAGCTTCTCGTCCTTCGCCGACGGGACCACGGCACTGCGCCGGCTCGCCCAGGACGGTCCGCTCCCGACGATGGTGCGTCTGTCGGACGAGTACGAGACGGCGGTCGGGTCTGCTGGTGCCGGAGGTTGCGTGGCGGTGGTCGGGTACGAGGGTTCCTCTGTCGCCCAGGTGCGGGCCGGCGCCGGAAGAGTACTACGCGACGCCGGCGGCAGCCCGATCGGCGAGGGCGTCGGCGAGGAATGGATGCGCACGCGGTTCCAGGCACCGTACCTGCGCGACGCACTCCTGAACGCCGGGGCACTCGCGGAGACGGTGGAGACGGCGACGTTCTGGTCGGCGCTTCCGGCGCTGTACGACGCCGTTCGTTCGTCTCTCATGGACGCTCTGACATTGCATGGCACGCCTCCGATCGTGCTCTGTCATGTGTCGCATGTGTACAGTGCCGGAGCATCGCTCTACTTGACCGTCGTGTGCGCTCAGGCCGCCGATCCCGTGGCGCAATGGCAGATGGCGAAGGAGGCCGCCAACCGGGCCATCCTCGATGCTGGCGGCACGATCACCCACCACCACGCGGTCGGCACGGATCACGCATCGGGTTTCGCCGAGGAGATTGGACCACTCGGCATCGAGGCGCTGAAGGCGGTCAAACAGCGCCTTGACCCGACGGGCATCCTCAACCCGGGAGTCTTGGTGGGCTGACCCCTGAACCACCGGCCCGCTCCGACTTCGGCCGGCACGGGGCGAGACGGCTACTAAGCCGGCGTGCATAGTCTGGTGCCATGGATGCACAGGCCATGCGCAGCCTGGTGCGAAATGCTCGGGTCGGGCACTTGGCCACCGTCGGTGCCGATGGGCTGCCGCACGTCGTACCGATCTGTTTCGCGCTCATCGAAGCGACGGCCTACAGCGCGGTAGACCACAAGCCCAAGCGCCACCCGCGCCTGCGCCGCATCGCCAACATCGAGGCCACCGGGCACGCCACCCTGCTCGTCGACCACTACGACGAGGACTGGTCCGCGCTGTGGTGGGTGCGCCTGGATGGTTCGGCCCGGGTGGTGGTTCACGAGCTGAACGAGGCGGGCGACGCCCTCGCTGCCCTGGCGGCGAAGTACGAGCAGTACGCCCAGAGCCCGCCAACCGGTCCGGTCATCGCGCTGGACGTGGCCAGCTGGTCGGGCTGGTCCGGGAGCTGACCGGGCCGTCAGGCGGCTCGGACTTCGCGCCTGGCGACGGTGGGCAGCACGAGTTGTTGGGCGGCACTGTGCTCGCCGGCCGCGATCAGGGCCATCACCCGCTCGACCTCCGCGCCGTTGCCAGACAGGTACGCCAGGTTCAGTTGCGTATTGAGGTCCAGCTGCGTATTGAGGTCCAGCTGGGCGTTAAAGTCGGCGACGGCCGCTCCTTCGCGTGCCTCCCTCTCGGCGCCACTCCCTCTGTCTGCCACGCGTTCGACGGTAACAGCGGGGCCGACGCGCGAAATGCCCGTTTCATCCGGGCCTTGACGTCGTCATCGCAGGTCACGGGGCCGGGGCTGTGTCTGCGACCTGTGAGCGATCGGCGTGTCGCCTCCCCGACCGACAGCAGCCATCGGACGACGTCAGAATGTTCCACGTGACTGTTGGTTTGGACGTTGCCAGCGGATGGTGGGAGTACCAGCGACTGTCACGGGGGAGTCGGGAGGAACGCAGAGCCCTGGAGGCCGGACATCCAGCCCGGGTGTACGCCAACTGGAACGAGGTGACCGCTCGGATCATCAGAGGCGGCCTGCCGGCCCTGGACATCGTTGTCGGTCTTATTCGAGCCGCCGAGGATGACGAGGCCGTCATGGTCGTGGGTGCTGGCCCGCTCGAGGATCTGCTGAACAAGCACGGCAATGCCCTCGTAGATGATGTGGAACGGGAGGCCGCGCGGAACCCCCGCTTCCGTCTCGCACTCACCGGCGCCTGGCTCGCACATGGCATGCTCGATCCAGACGTCGAAAGGCGGCTGTCGCAATGGACGTCGGTGCGAGGGCTGCCCGGTCATGGCGGCAACGGATAGGTCATCCGGCGCGGGCGCGGCTCAGCTCCTTCGGCGCCTCGGCCGGCGCCACATCGCTCTTCCTCGACAGTGCCTGGGGCCACCAGATGTGGGGTCCGATATCCAGGTTCAGCGCCGTGACCAGTACCGAGCGAACGATGATCGTGTCGAGCAGGACCCCGAAGGCCACGGTGAAGCCGATCTCGGCGAAGGCGACCAGCGGGAGCGTGGCCAGCACCGCGAAGGTCCCGGCCAGCACCAGTCCGGCCGACGTGATCACGCCACCGGTTGCGGCGAGGGCGATAAGAGTCGCGCGTCTGGTGCCGTACCGCAGCGCCTCCTCGCGCACCCGGGTCATCAGGAAGATGTTGTAGTCGATGCCGAGCGCGACCAGGAACACGAAGACGAAGAGCGGGAACGATGTGTCGGCGCCGCCAAACCCGAAGACGTGCTTGAAGACCAGCGCGCTGGCACCAAGGGCGGCGGCGAAGGACAGCACGACCGTCGCGATCAGCAGCAGCGGCGCCACGATGGCTCGTAGCAACAGCGCGAGAATAACGAATACCACCGCCAGCACGATCGGGATGATGATGTCGCGGTCGTGTTTGGCCGCCCGCTGCACATCGAGGTTGATCGCGGTGTTGCCACCGACCTTCGCGTCGGCCCCGGGTATGGCGTGCACGTTGTCCCGTACCCGATCGACGGTGTCGTAGGCCGCCTGGCTGTCCGGCGGATCCGTGAGGGTGGCCTGCAGGTAGGCGACGTCGTCCCTTACCACGGGTGGGGTGACACTCGAGGCCTCGATGCCCTGGGTTGACGCGAGGGCCGTGCGCATCTCGCTCGCCTGGCCGGCCTTGCCGAGCACCACGACGGGGCTTCCCGCGCCGGCCGCGAAGTGCCGGGCCAGCACCTCTTCGCCAACGACGGAGTCTGGGTTGCCGCGGAAGGACTCCTTGTTCGTGAGCCCAGTTGCGTCGAGTTGGGTGATGCCGAGCGCCATCGCGGCCAGCACGAGAATGGTGACGACCCAGGTGATCCGCGGGGCGCGTGCGATGCCCGCACCGACGCGGGCCCACACTCCGGTGGTGGTCGGTTCGGCGGAACCGTATCTCGGCCGGACGGGCCAGAATACCCAGCGTCCGACGATGACGAGCAGCGCCGGGAGCAGGGTCAACATGACGGCGAGGCCGACCAGGATGCCGATCGCGGCGACCGGACCTAGGCCCTTGGTCGAGTTGGTCTGCGCGATGAGTAGGCACAGCATGCTGATGACGACCGTGGCGCCGCTGGCGATGATGGCCGGGCCGGCGCGATGCAGTGCCACCGCCATCGCCTCGTGGCGGTCCTGGTGGCGACGAAGCTCCTCGCGGTAGCGGGCAACTAGCAGCAGCGCGTAGTCGGTGCCGGCTCCGAAGACGAGCACGGTCAGAATGCCTGCGCTCTGGGCGTTGACCACCAGATCGGCGTACCTGGCCAGGAGATAGATGACCGCCTGGGCGCAGGTCAGCGCCACCCCAGCCGAAATGACGGGCAGAAGCCACAGGATCGGGCTGCGGTAGGTGATCAGCAGGATGATCACGACGACCGCCACAGTGCCGAACAGCAGGGTGGTGTCGATGCCCTCGAAGGCCTTGGCCGAGTCCGCCGCGATGCCGGCCGGGCCGGTGATGTGCGCCGACAGACCCGTTGGCCCGCTGGTCGCGGTCTGCTCCATCGAGGCAACGACGTCGGCCGCCTTCTCCCAGCCGTCCGGGCCAAGGTTGAGCGGCACGACGACCTGTGCCGCCTGGCCGTCCGAGGCCGTGATCGGGCCGGTGACCTTTCCATCAAGATCAGCTATCTGGCCGAAGGTCCGGGCGTCGGACGCGATCTTGGCCCGGTCGGCGTCGGTCAGGCCGGATGGTCGTTCGTAGACAATGACCGCGGGGATGGTGTCCGGTGAGGAGAATGCGGCCTGCGCGTCGAGCACCTGGGTCGACTCCGCGCTGCCCGGCAGCCAGGACTTGGCCTCGTTCTTCTCGACGCCGGTCAGCTTGCCGGCGAGCGGTCCGGCGAGTGCCACGACCAGGAGCCAGAAGAGCAGGATGAGGTACTTGATCCGACGGCCCGTGATCAGGCTGACAACCGCGCCGGTCATGATCTCCCCCGATGCTGTCCGGGTTCAGGCAGACATCCGGACATGCTCCCACCGGTGGCGGGTCAGCACGCTGGGAACTCGCAAACTCGGGCCGTAAGTGTGGCGCAGAGCACACGTTAGGCGATCTCGTACGTTTCGATCTCACCCGTGTCGGCGACGTGCACCCTCCAGGTCCCGTCGAAGAAGGGTGCGCTCGCGAGCCGGCGGCGACGGCGCGCGTGCTCGCGTTCGACGATGAGCCAGAGGATCCCCCACATGCCGAACGTGAGGAAGGTCAGCAGCAGGTGACGGACGTGAGGTGGGGGAGCCGCCGCACGCCGCAGCTCCCGGATGTCCACAGTGAACGGATCTACCTGCTCCGTCATCACGTAACCGCGGCCCCTCATCACGTCGAGGTGCCGGTCCAGCACCGTCATGCGTTCGAGGGCACGCACGCTCACTCCTAGCCACAACTCCGTTGGCCGGTGAGTGTAGGGCGGTGCTCGGTCGGCCGCCGCTCGAAGCTCGTACGAAAGGGAAACGACGTCCGGGAGTCTGAGCGCATTCCAACCGAACGGTTGGTAGCGCGGGCGGCGCTGGCCTCGTACTAGCCGGTATGGCATCCGCTGCAGTCAAGAAGCTCAATTGGGGCAAGCCGGCGCTGTGGCCGATGTGGGTCGCGCTGCCCACCGTGGTGATCCTCGGCGTTGGCCTCATGTGCGCGGCCATCTGGTCGATGTGGCTCGCCGTCGGTAGGCCGCCGCTGACCCACACGTGGGATACCCAGGCACAGCTTGACATTGTCCGTACATCACTGATCCTCACCGGGGGAGTCGGGGGGTTCGCGGCTCTGGTCGTCTTCTACCGTCGCCAACGCATCGCCGAGTACGGTCAGCGACGCGAGAATGTCAGACTCTGCAACGAGCGGTTCACCATCGCCAGCGAGCAGCTCGGCCACGAATCGGCGGCCGTCCGCCTGGCCGGCATCTACGCCATCGCTGCCCTAGCCGACGAGTGGATTCCGCAGCGGCAGACGTGTATTGATGTCCTGTGTGGCTACCTCCGGATGCCATACCAGTCCGCCGAGGACCAGTCGGGCTGGCGAGAGGGCGAGCGAGAGGTCCGGCTCTCTGTAATCCGGGCCATCCGCGACCACCTGCGCCGCGACCGGGCCAAGGACGCGCTCACGTGGCAGGGGCTCGACTTCGACTTCACCCACGCCACGTTCGACGGTGGTGACTTCTCCGGCACCAGCTTCGCCGGCGGCATGGTCTCATTCGAGGGCGTACGCTTCTCCGGCAGCGTTTCCTTCATGGGCGCTTGGTTCTCCGCTGGCAAGGTCTCCTTCGTCGGCGCGCAGTTTGCCGGCGGCAACGTCTACTTCGCCGACGCCCACTTCTGCGGTGCCAGCGTGTACTTCATGGACGCGCTCTTCGCCAGCGGCATCCTCGTGTTCATGGGTGCCCAGTTCCGCGGTAGCGACGTCTACTTCCTGGGCGCGCGGTTCTGCGGAGCCGACGTCTCCTTCCGGGGGGCCGTGTTCTCGGCCGGACACATCTCGTTCCGGGGCGCGCAGTTCTGCGGCGGCCACGTCTCCCTTGGCGGCGCCGGATTCTCCGGTGGCCATGTCGATTTCAGCGCGGTCAGCGACTGGTCGGCGCCGGTCTTGTTCGACACCTGGCTCGGCGGAGTTCCGAGCGGTCTGGTCCTCCCGCGCGAGGTCACCCTCGAGCTGACCGGGCCCCAGTAGCGAGGGCGTTGCGGCGGTTAGCGGAAACCGTCGCGGAAACGGCGGAAGAAGCCGCCCTCCATCGGCAGCGGCGGTGCGGGCGGCGGTGCGGACGGACGTTGTCGCGCCACGGGCTGGTCGTAGTCCGTCCGCGCGATGGCGTCGATGATCTGTTGCTCGTCGAAGTCCTCGGACCCGTCGATCACCGGCACGAAACCCACCAGGGTGCCGTTGCGCAGCACCTGCGCCTCCAGCCCGGCGGCGCCATCGGTGTCCCAGATCGCCTCTCGCCCGTCAAATATCACCACGCGTACGCCGATCTGGCCCACGCCTGTCCTCGCCACATGTGCGGGGACGCCGCGTTCGCGGAGCGCGTCCACAACCCGTCGAGTCCGTTTCTCGTCCATTCCGTCCAAGGTAGCCCACCATCCGACCCCCTTGCGGGAAGGTGCTGCCAGCGCGGAGGGTACCCTTGGGTTGCGATGGACGATCTTGACACGGAGTCGTTCTGCTATGTCACGACGGTCGGCCGGGTAACCGGGCGACCGCACACCATCGAGATTTGGTATTCGTCGCGTGGGTCCACGGTGTATCTGCTCGCCGGTGGGCGGGAGCGCTCAGACTGGGTTCGCAACATCGCGCGGCACCCGCAGGTCAGGCTGCGCGTTGCCGACCGAATTCTGTCCGGACGGGGTCGGAGGGTTGCCGATCGCCACGAGGACCGCCTAGCCCGTGCGCTGGTCTATGCCAAGTACCAGCCAGGCTACGGCGGCGACCTGAGTGGCTGGCGGGACTCCGCGCTTCCTATCGCCATCGATGTGGACGACACTCAACCCGCTAGGTGACGTCGTTCGAGGGCTGCCGGCCGTAGGTGACCGCTTCCCGGACCAGTGTCGGCACCTTCTCGGCCAGTTGCCGATCCGGCCGCGCGCCCAGAGCGTCGTTGATGGTGGAGAACGCCATCCGAAACGCGATCCAGGTCGTCGCCTCGAAGATCTCCCGGTCGGAAAGGCCGGCCTGGCGTAGGGAGTCGATGTCGGCCTCGGTGGTCGCATTGGGCTCGAGGACGACTCGACGCGACCAGTCGTTGAGTGCGCCTTCCCGATCGGACAGCTCGGCCGGGTCGCCCCTGAGCACATCGGCGGCGGTCACGTCGTCGCTGAGCGCCGCGAGCGTATTGCCCCACGCCAAGGCGCAGTAGGAGTCACCGAGCGCGGCGGCCGTGGCGGCGACCATTACCGCGATCTCGCGGGGAGACAAGCCCGAATGTGTGGTCAGTTCGGCCCGAAGCGTTTGGAAGGACGTCAGTACGTCCGGGCGCCAGCACCAGACTCGCGTGAGGTTGTTGACGTACCCGTCGTCGGCCAGGTCGGCCTCGTAGGCGGCCGTGACGTCGGCGCTGGACGGTGGGTCGGTGAGGAACGCTCCAGGTGTCATAGGCTCATTCTGCTCGATAGGCTGCGTCCATGGCGTTTCGCGGGTGGCCGACCGAGGCTCTGGAATTCTACGAGGGCCTGGAGGCTGACAACTCCAAGACGTACTGGACCGAGCACAAGGCTGCCTACGACGAGAAGGTTCACGCGCCGATGGCGGAACTGCTCGCCGAGTTGGAGCCGGAGTTCGGCACTGGCAAGATCTTCCGCCCCTACCGCGACGTCCGGTTCAGCGCCGACAAGTCGCCGTACAAGACGTCGATCGCGGCCACGCTCGAGCGCGGTGGATATATCCATCTGTCGTCCAAGGGCCTGGCGGCTGGCAACGGGATGTACATGATGGCGCCAGACCAGCTGGATCGCTATCGGCGTGCGGTCGCCGACGACAGTAACGGCGAGGAGCTCCGGCGCCTCATCGTCGCGGCCGAACGCGACAAGATCGAAATTACCGGTCACGACAGTCTCAAGACGGTGCCCAAGGGCTACCCAAAGGATCACCCGCGGGCTGACCTGCTCCGAAACAAAGGCCTCGTGGCATGGAAGGAGTGGCCGGTCGCCGCTTGGCTGGGCAAGCCCGCGGCGAAAGAGCGGGTGGTCGAGTTCCTGCGCGCGTCGCAGCCATTGAACGGCTGGCTGGCGACCAACGTCGGCGACAGCACCGTCGAGCGCCGACGTTAGCGCAGGCGCCATCGGCCAGGATGTGAGCGGGCCGTGACCACGTGCATCGGCCGCCGCCCAGCGGGCCGTCACGCGAGGTTCGAGCCCCGTCCGTCGTGCTGCAAAGCCGTCGTCCCGAGCGCCTCGGAGAGCGTCTCGCCGTCTAGCCTCTCGGCCACCGGCTTTCCGCTCGGCCCGTGCCGCCAGATTTTCGCCAGGACGGCGTTGGCGAGGTCGTGCTCGGACAACAGCAGGTCGAGGCCGACAAAGTCGTGCAGCCGTCCGACAACCGGGAGCCCGGACAGCGTATTGAGGGTCGCGGGCACGTCGATCGCGCGACGCTTGCGTACCTTGAGTTCCAGCACCTGGCGGTCGCTGTCGAACGCGGGTCGCTTGCGCGAAAGCGAGACATAACCTCGCTGGAGGATGCGGCTGTCCAGCAAATCCACATCGGACAACATCAGGTACATCGGCGCGTCGGCTCGCTGACCCTTGTCCGGCCAGTGCACCACCTCGTTGGGCAGGCCGGGTACACCGTGCTCAGCGCCCTCGAACCGGATGGCCAGAGCCCCGGCACCGAGGTCGCTGCGCGCCGAGATGCCGCCCTGTGCGTCGAGGTCGAACCGAGCCGTGACCCGCAGGTCCGACATCCATGCGAGCGGTAACAGGTGAGTGCAGCCGGTGTCCACCAGGCGCTGCCGCACCGTGGCCGGCGCATCCCGGCCGTGTTCATGGAGATCGACCGCCGTGCGCTCCGGTGCCAGGACCCGGAGCAGGTAACCGTCGCGGCGGCGATCGGCGAGGCGCAGTGGGTCCCGGCCGGCAAGCAGGAACAGGTCGGCCGACGGCAGTCCCCAGCCCTCGATGACATCGGCGGCCATCGGAGTCCATATGTACAGGTCGATGGGGCGCGAGTTCACCACGGGCGCGGGTGGTAGCCAGTGCACCGCGTGTGGTGCGTCCGTCCCGAGCACCGGCGCGAGGGCCAGGCCGGCCGGCACGATCACCTCAGCCGTACCGGCCATCTCTGTCCCGTACACCGCCGGCGCGCGCATCTCGGGAACGAGAACCGTCGGGGCGAGGATCGACGATGCGTCGAGCTCTAGCCCGATCTCTCGACGCATCGACCGTCCCGTGGGTCGGCTCGCGTTCGCCAGCGCGTGGGGAAGGCCGCCCTCCGCGGAGCGCCCGTACGCGACCACGTGCCAGGCGCCATTCGGTCCGTCCGCGGCGAGTGTCCCATCAGGATTGACCCAGACATCCGACTCCGCCGCTGGCAGCCAGATGTCGACCGCGAGCAGGTCCACCAGGTGCCGGACGTGCGCGAGGGCCGCGTCCCAGTGCTTCGCCGGCGGTTGGGCGAGCAGCAGCAGGTCCTCGCCGGACCAGCCAGCCTCGCGGAGCAGCATCCGCAGCTCTCGGGCACCCACGGCGAGTGCCTTCTTGTCCCGAATCTGGACGCCGAACCGGCCGTCGCCGAGCACTGCCAGGTCGATGACGAAGAGCCCGTCGCACGGCGCCACCGACTCGTACCAGCGACGCATCTGTTCTAGCTGGCTTGCGTTCATCGAGACGAGCCTGACCCCGGGGAATCTGGCCGCGGCCACGGCGCCCATCGGCACGAGCCGCCCGTCCAGGTCGGTGCCGTAGTGCGGTCGCCAGTCGGTGGCGAGGCGCGAGGGGTACGCCCGCCACGTTGACGGGCCGCCTACCTCGTCGACCGCCGCAAACTCTCCGCAGCCGGGGATGACGAAAGCAGCTCCGGCCGGTTCGGGCACCCAGATCGTGCGATTGAGTGCGTCGGCGAGGCGCATCAGCTCGACGTCCAGCGCCTCGCAGGCCGCCGTGTCGGTGGGCCAGGTCAGCGCAAGCTGCACATCGGGGTGGACCACGTCCAGACTTGCCCCGACAAGGGTGGCGAACTCGACCCCGCCGAGCAGGTTGCC
Source organism: Micromonosporaceae bacterium (assembly GCA_020027875.1). Taxonomy (GTDB): domain Bacteria; phylum Actinomycetota; class Actinomycetes; order Mycobacteriales; family Micromonosporaceae; genus JAXIPB01. Next base: position 27,973 of record JAHRHA010000044.1, read on the forward strand.
GGCGTCATCGAACCTGGTGATCTCGAATCTGGCGAGGTCGGCGTTGACGGCGACCGTGGTCACCCGGCTGGCGCCCACCTTCATGCGGGCTGCGAGCGACGAAATATCCTGGAATGTGGCCTTCGTCGCGAAGGCAACTCCGTCGGGTAGTAGGACCTTGACCAGCCCATTACTCTGCCGGAGTCGGCCACGTGCGGTAACAAACCACGTCGGAACGTCCTCGGGCAGGTCGGAGGGGCGTACGACGAGCCACTCCGCCGGTTCTCCCGTCTGCCTCTCAACCGCGATCACGTCCCAGGAATCGTTCGTGACCGGGCTGAACTCCCGCACATAGCGAAGGTGAGCGCCGTGGGGCGTGAGGTATACGTCGCAATACAGGCTGTTAGCGAGTTCGGTCGCCAGCGCGAGGTATCGCTCGCCGTCGTCAATCAGGAGTCGGACGTCGGTCTGCGGTTCCCCCTGGCTTCGGACCGTCGCGTTGAGCCCGGCCCGATCCGCGCCCGTGCCCTGCGACTGGAACGCCACTGGGTCCGTGTGCGGGGCTAGATCGAAGAGGTGCGGCATGGGGCGCCGGTGCGCCAGGAAGTCTTCGAGCGAAACGTCCTTGACGGGCTCCGCCATCGCGCGCTTCGTGTGCGACCTGGCCACAGCAAGCGAGATTACCGGTGCGCGGCGTCGTTTACCGGCGACGCGCCCACGGGCCGCGCACCGTGGCCCGATAACTCGCTGTGGCACCCCTTCGACCGATGTCCGCACACCGGGCGGCTGGGATACTCGGTTGGTGCAATGGAAGGTCAACTCCGAACGATCTCTCTATCGGGACCAATGGGTCGATCTTCGCTGTGCCGATGTTGAGCTCCCCGACGGTCGTCATCTGGATCACCGTTTGATCCACACCTCCGCCGGCGCAGGCGCGGTTGTCGTGAACGACAGCGGCAGGGTGCTGCTGTTGTGGCGCCATCGGTTCATCACCAACACCTGGGGCTACGAGATCCCGATCGGTCGGATCAACCCCGGCGAACCGCCGGTCGAGGCGGCCGCTCGCAAGGTCGAACGCGAAACGGGATGGCGCCCGGGCGAGCTGAGCGCCCTGCTCTATGTGCAGCCATCCGCCGGGCTGACCACGTCCCAGCACCACATCTTCTACGCCAACCGGGCGTCCTACGTCGGGCCCGACACGGATAGCCTCGAGTCCGAGCATGTCGAGTGGGTCCGGCTCGACAAGATCCTCAACCTGATCGGAAAGGGTCAGATCGTCAGCGGGACCACGGTGGCCGCACTGCTCATGGCCCTGACGCGTACGTGAGCCGCGGCCTGCCTAAGCCCGCTCAGGTCAGGCCTAGCTCCGCTCGCATCCAGTCGACACTCATCTGACCCTCGCCCTGCCACTCGAAATCGTCGAGCATGGCTCGCAGCTCATCCAGCACGTCGCCGCCTTCCGCCGCCGCCGCCCGTGGGGTGCGACCGCCAAGACCCGGAATGGACATATCGAGCCATCGCTGCTGGTACTCACGGATGTGCTCGCGGATCGCCTCTTGGATCTCGTCGTCTGTGACCGCGTTGGTGCGGAAGCTGTCAATCTTGGTCGGGCCGGAGGCGGTGGAGCCCGTGGCGCGGGCGCCGGGGAACGATCGGCCGGCCGGCTCGGTCGTCTCAGAGACAAGCTTCGCCCCGGGCGCGGCCGAGAGCACAATCTCGTGAATCTCGCGGAGCCGCTCGACGGAGTTGGCCTCGACCGTCCAGATGCGACCGTTGCGTGAGACCGCGCCGCCGTGGACTTGCTCGCCGTCGATGTCGAGCACCCAGGTGAGGTGGTCCCGGTCAGTCTCCTCGAGGCTCGCCGCCAGCTTCGTCCACGCTGCGCCCGCACCCGGTACCTCATACTCGGCCGTGCCGAACACCAGCTCGTCGCCGTCGCGGTTGGCCAGACGCGGCGGCGGCTGGGGGCCGAAGAAGGCGGCCAGCTTCGCCGGTGAGGGGTCGGCGAACACCGCCATCAACTGTCGGCGCCGACCGCGCGGCACGCGGGTCATGGGTGTGATGATGCGGGGCCGTTCGCCGTCGTGCAGGACGCGTCCGACGAGCAGGTCGAGGCGGCGCACCGAGGAGGCGACGCGGTGATCGCGTACGGTCACCTGGTCGCCGCCCAGCAGCGGCCGCAGCGCCAGCGCGTCCCCGCGGCCGACCTCGACGACCTCGTACGCCGTGGTGGTCGCGCCGGCCCATCCCTCGATCAACTCGCGTTCATCCGCGAGCAGCATCCCGCCGCGTTCGGACAGGTACTCGGTGAGCCCGCCGGCGTCGAACAATGCCAGGTCGAGGCCGAGGAGCGGGCTCGGATCGGTCTCCTGTTCCATCAGCTGATCCAACTCGGCCACTGTCCCGTTGTTGGAGGCGCGATCCATCCACACGGCCAGGCGGGCGTACGCGAGGAAGGCGCGGTCGGCCAGCGGGCGAGTCTTCTTGGGCAGGTGGCAGACCTTGTACTTGCGGCCCGACCCGCACGGGCACGGCTGGTTGCGCCCGACCGCCGACGCAGTCATCGGCCGCGCAAGCAGCGCGGTAACTGCCATGGGTAGCGGGTCGCGCGGGTGCGCTCGGGCCCGGCGCAGGTGCTTATCCGCGGTCACGAGGTCGCCCCGCGTCGCGGCGTACTCGGCCGCATCCAGAAGTGCCGGCGCCAGGTTCGGGTCGTCGCTTAGTGCCTCCCCGATGAGGCGCTCGGCCTCTTCGGGCTCGCCGTCGCCCTCGGCGGATCGGGCCGCGAGCAGCGCGCTCAGGGCCCGCTCCTGCGGTGTCGTGGCGGCCCGGCCATCGCCGCCAGCGCCCCGGCTTCGACCGGTTCCGTCTCCACCAGGTCCGCCACGTACTCCTGCAGCTCGGACGTGATGGTCTCGCGGAGGAAGACCCGACAGCCTGCCGCGATCATGCCGTCGTCGTCGTCGCCGTCGTGGCCGTTGTCGCCGTCGTGGCCGTCGTCACCGTCGAGGGCGCGCAGGAAGACCGTCGCGCTGACTCGCGCGCGGAGCTGATCGGCGGAGAGGTCATCGTCCTCGTCCTCCCACGTCACGCCGGGCAGGCCCAGCTCACCGTGGAAGAACTCGAAGCCAGCTGCCGCGAGCATCATCCCGACCGGTGGCATCGGCTCGTCGAACAGTCCGGGATGGCGTAGCAGGGCCTCCGCCGTCACCCAGTCCAGCGGCACGCCGGGCCCCACGGCGGGTGCTTACCCCGCAAGTCGAGGTACGCCTCGAAGGCTTCGCCGGCACACGCGGACGCGGTCTTCCCGAACGTCAGGGCTCGGCCATCCCTCGTGTCAGGCGCCGAGGTTGGGGCAAGCTCCATGATGCCCCGCAGTTGCAAACCGATCAACGTCCGCGGTTCGTAGCAGTCGAGCCAACCGTCCGGCCCGGTCAATTCGACACATGCCGCCGGCAGGGCGCCGCCATGTTCGGTCCGCTCGGCGCGGACCTCGCCGCCCCGGCCAGCGGCAGACCGTCGAGTGCGAGCCTAGCCCAGAGGGCGAGGTCGTCGTCCCCGAGGAGCCGGCCGCTGTCGAGCTCCTGGTCCGTCAACATATGCGTAAGCACCGCGCCGTCGGCGAGAGCGAAGACGTTCACCCAGCCGTGGTCGGAGTCGTGACCGCCGGGCCAGAGTTCTAACGCCTCCTCGATTTCACTTGGCGTGACGGCGGGGTGGTTCTCGCGCATGCGGCGGACGAGGTCCTCGAGCGGCGTTGGCACCGAGCCGATCTGCTTGCGGAGGTCGTCGGCCCATCCCCGTTCAGTCGTCGAGTCGTGTTCGATGTCGGCCACAGCACCACACCTTGTCATATCCCACGCACCGTCACACACAAGCGCCTCAAGATCCCCGTGATCACGTTCTGACCGTCGCGAAAAGCCGTCGATCATGACCTCCAGGTCATGATCGACGGAAGTGGGGTGGGCTAATCCCAGGACCAGTGGAAGCCGACGATCGCGTCCTCCACGATGTCGAACCTGGCCTGGACGGAGAACTCGCCGTCCAGCTCGACGAGCTGTTGGTCGATCACGCTGGCGTGGTCCAGTCGGTCCCAGCGTCCCAACCAGACCCTCGCCGGCAGCCGGTCCGGGTGGAACTTGACCCACAAGGTGACATCTCTCATCGTGCCCAGGACACCGCGGCGAAACTCGGGCGGCGGCGGCGTCCGGTAGCCGAAGGTGGTGCGGTAGTGCATGAGCGTCGTCTCGCCGAGGCCGAGTGGCCGGTCCAGCAGGATATCCACCCCGAAGAGGCCCTCGTTGACCCGATAGATGTCGCCGACGCGGCCGCCGCGGACAACCTCGACGACGAGCTGGTCGGTATCGAACCGGTACGGGTAGGCATGCAGCGAATCCACAGTGGATTTGATGACCTGGATGGTCTGGTGCTCCGCCGGTAGCCCATCCGGTCCAAGCGTGTGCATCTCGTGCAGGGCGAGCGTGTCATGACGGGGCGGACCGCTCTGCCGGCGAAGGTCCGCCAGCGCGTCGCCGGTGATGACCGCCACGCTGTCCGAGCCGCCCAGCAGGTCCCGAAGCCGCTGCGCATGGCGTGGGCTCAGCTCGAACGCGTCGATGAAGTCCTCCAGCGCCATCGAGCTGAGGGTGGTCCCGTCCAGGGCGCCACGTACCACGGCGATCAGGTCGGCATTGTCGGCACCGCGGCGGCGAAGCACCTCGGCGATGGCAGCGGCGTCTATCTCGGCCGGACCGGCGTCTGGGGCATGTTTCTCCCAGACCGAGCGGGGTTCACCCGGCCTGGCGAGGAGCATTCGCAGATAAGCCCCCGTCTGCGCGCTCCGATCGTGCTGAGCCACGCGGCCAGGTTAGCCGCTCGCCGCGGGGCGCGGACATCGGATGACGGGTCAGCCTTCGTCTCCGGAACGCCGTTCCAGGATCACCACAGGGATCGGTCGGTCGGTCCGCTTCTGATAGTTGTCGTAGTCCGGCCAGATGGCGGTCATGGTTTGCCATAGTCGGCTCTGCTCCTCGGCCGTCGCCGGTCGCGCCTGCGCGTCGAACACGTCACCCAGCACCTGCACGCGTACCCGTGGGTCCGCCATGAGGTTGTCGAACCACTTCGGCGCGTCATCGCTGCCGCCCAGGGAGGCCACCACCAAGTACCGATCGCCGTCTCGTCCATAGATCAGTGGGGTGCGTCGACCGCGGCCACTGCGCCGTCCGATCGTCGTGAGTAGCAGCACGGGCGCGCCTCGCCGCCAGATATGGCCGTTCTTATCGTCGGCGCCGTCCGTGGCGATGTACTGACGCACATGCGTGCGGGCCCAGCCAGCCGGCGGATCGGATGGGTCGTCAAGAGGATTCATGTACTCGAGCCTAATCGTCGCCGGGGGGTTACGAATGCCGGCAGGCGGGCCAGGCAGTCGGACCAGCCGATGTAGTGGTTGTCGCGGTCCGGGTCGCTGGCGAAACGCTCGTGGGTGAGCGTCAGGGCCGTCCCACCTTCCACACCGGACAGTTCGATGGTGACCAGCGTCTGACCGTCCTCGCCGTCCCACCGCCAGGTGAACACCAGCCGGCTCGGGGACTCAACCACGGCGTACTCGCCCGTCACGCCGATCCCGCCGCCCGGCCCACCCGGCCCGTCGATGCGGAACCGTCCGCCGGGTCGCGCATCGACGGCCGCCGTGGTGTGGAAGTGTGCCGGCCAGAACCACGCCGCGAGTGCGACCGGATCCGTGAGTGCGCGCCAGACGCGTTCGGGCGGGACGGGCAGGGTGCGGTCGATACGTAGTCGGATCACGGGTGCTCCCGGATCAGGTAGCGGTGCAGGGAGTCGATCCGGTCGTCCCAGAATCGCTGGTACGAGGCAAGCCAGCCCGCCGCGTCGGCGAGGCCCTGGGCATGCAGCGTACAGACGACCGTGCGCCCCGTGCGGGTGCGGTCGACCAGGCCGGCCCGTTCCAGCACGGTGAGGTGTTTGCCGACGGCGACCAGGGAGATCGGTAGCGGCGCGGCGAGGTGGCTCACCGTACCGGGACCGTCCGCCAGCCTCGCTAGGAGGCCGCGGCGGGTGGGGTCGGCGAGGGCGGCGAAGGTCCGGTCGAGCGTCTCAACTCGATTGTAAACCATATGGTTTAGTGTTGTGCCGAGCGCGGCGCTGGTCAAGCATCCGGGTACGCTTTTGAAGTTTCCTGGCGCTCACCCACATGAAAGAGACATCTACCTCTTATGGCCACGACGAACGACCTCAAGAACGGTCTGGTGCTCAACCTCGATGGCGAGCTGTGGTCCGTGGTGGAGTTCCAGCACGTCAAGCCGGGCAAGGGCGGCGCGTTCGTCCGGACCACGCTGAAGAACGTGCTCTCCGGCAAGGTCGTGGACAAGACCTTCAACGCGGGCACCAGGGTCGAGACGGCCAGCGTCGACAAGCGCTCGATGCAGTACCTCTACGCCGACGGCGACGACTACATCTTCATGGACCTCGGCTCGTACGACCAGATCCACGTCCCCGCGGCCACCATCGGTGAGGCGTCCAATTACCTACTGCCCGAGACCGAGGCCGTCGTGGCGATGCACGAGGGACTGCCGCTCTACATCGAGCTGCCGACCAGCGTTGTGCTTGAGATCACATACACCGAACCGGGTCTGCAGGGCGACCGCTCGACCGGGGGCAACAAGCCCGCCACCGTCGAAACCGGCGCGACCGTGATGGTGCCGCTGTTCATCACCAACGGCGAAAAGATCAAGGTGGACACCCGCGACGGGCGCTACCTCGGTCGCGCTTGAGCTCCGACGGCCTGACGTCGATGCCGCAGCCGCCTGTCTACAATCCCTCCCGGCGAAAGTCGCGCCGGCGCGCCTTGGATGTTCTCTACTCCGCCGACCTTCGCGACATCCCGGCCGCCGGCGTGCTGGCGGACACCCTCACCCGCATGGGCACCGAGGTGCCCCCGCACATGGCGTACGCGGTTGAGGTGATCGAGGGGGTCGAGGCGAATGCCGTACGCATCGACGAGCTGATCTCTTCGTACGCGGAGGGTTGGACCCTGGACCGCATGCCCGTCGTGGACCGCAACCTGTGCCGGATCGGCGTCTACGAGCTGCTCTACCGAGACGACATCGACGACGCGGTGGCGATCAGCGAGGCGGTGGAGCTCGCGCAGGAACTCTCCACCGACGAGTCGCCGCGCTTCGTCAACGGTCTGCTCGGCCGGATCGCGGAGTACGCGGCCCGGTAGCGCCGGTCAGGCGTAGGTCGGGCGTTGAAGGCGGTCAGGTGTTGAAGAAGGCGCGTGGGTCTTCGACGAGGACGCCGTGCTCGGTCAGACGGTCCACCAGGCTGGTCGGGGAGTCGTCGTAGACGATCGCGAGCGCGCGCAGGTCGTCCGCGCGGATCGACAACACGCGCCCGTTGTAGTCCCCGCGCGCCTGCTGGATCGCGCGGGCGTACTTGGCCACATAAGCGAGGTCATCGGTCGAGTGGTCGTAGAGCTTCTCGAGGTCGAGGACGATCTTGCCAGCGGAGTCCGTGCGCGTGGGGCCGCCCTCGGGTAGCAGCTCCGCGACGGGAACCCGGTAGAAGTCGGCCAACTCGGCCAGTCGGGACACGGTCACGGCCCGGTCACCGCGCTCGTAGGAGCCGACCACGACAGCCTTCCAGCGTCCGGACGACTTCTCCTCGACACCCTGCAGTGAGAGCCCCTGTTGCTGGCGAATGGAACGCAGCCGCGCGCCGAGAGACTTGGCGTAGTCAGATGCCATCAGACACTCCCCTGTGACGGACCCGGGGGTTCTCCCCAGCAATCGTTACGCAGCGTGACGGTACTGATCCGACGACACGCGGTCAAGTGTTGGCAGGCTCTCCGTTCCTTACATCACGTTGCTTGCTAGGCTCGCGAGCGGGTTCGCGAAGCTTGCGAGCGGACCAGCACAACTCAGTAGACGTCCTTTAACGACCCGTCCCGTGAGGCGGGGAAGGGGGTCCGCCTTGGCCTACCGCGAGGCTGTCCAGCCGAAGATCATCATCACCGGCGCCGATCTGACCCGCATCGTCGATCGGATCGCCCATCAGATTCTCGAGAAGACTGATGGCGCCCGCGACACAATTCTGCTCGGTGTTCCGACCCGCGGCGTACCGGTGGCCCACCGTCTAGCTGCCCGGATCCGTGCCTTCGAGGGCGTCGAGGTGCCGGTGGGCACGCTCGATATAACCCTCTACCGCGACGACCTGAGACTGCGGGGCGCCCGAGCGCTCGGCCCCACCGATCTTCCCCCGGGCGGCATCGACGGCCGTCGGGTGATCCTCGTGGACGATGTGCTCTTCTCCGGCCGCACCATCCGCGCCGCGCTGGACGCCCTGGCCGACCTGGGTCGGCCTCGGATCGTGCAGCTCGCCGTGCTCGTCGACCGCGGCCACCGGGAACTGCCGATCCGCGCCGACTACGTCGGCAAGAACATCCCCACCGCGATCGACGAGAGCGTGCGCGTGATGCTCACCGAGACCGACGGTACGGACGAGGTCAGGATCACCGGGAAGGACTCGGCGTGAACATTCGGCACCTGCTCTCCGCAAGCGATCTTGACCGTCGCGATGCCACGGCCGTCCTCGACACGGCGACCGAGATGGCCGCGATGGCCGGACGTGAGGTGAAGAAGCTACCCACCCTGCGGGGCAAGACGGTGGTGAACCTCTTCTACGAGGACTCGACCCGCACCCGGATCTCCTTCGAGGCCGCCGCGAAGCGCCTGAGCGCCGATGTGATCAACTTCTCGGCCAAGGGCTCCAGCGTCTCAAAGGGGGAGAGCCTCAAGGACACCGCGTTGACCCTGCAGGCGATGGGCGCCGACGCGGTCGTCATCCGCCACCCCGCCTCCGGCGCCCCACATCGGCTGGCCCACTGGATCGACGGCACCGTTCTCAACGCCGGCGACGGTACCCACGAGCATCCGACCCAGGCCCTGCTGGACGCCTACACGATGCGCAGCCGCCACGGGCGCATTGAGGGCCTCAAGGTCGCCATCGTCGGCGACGTCCTGCACAGCCGCGTCGCCCGCTCCAACGTGCACCTCCTGCACACGCTTGGCGCGCATGTCACCCTCGTGGCGCCCCCGACGCTGATCCCGGTCGGGGTCACCGGGTGGCCCGCCGATGTCGGTTACGACCTCGACGCGGTACTGCCGGGCGTCGACGTGGTGATGATGCTGCGCGTGCAGCGGGAGCGGATGACCGACTCGTTCTTCCCGTCCGAGCGCGAGTACGCCCGCCGCTACGGTCTCGACGCAGACCGGGTACGGGCATTGCCGTCACACGCCATTGTCATGCACCCGGGTCCGATGAACCGCGGCATGGAGATCGCGCCCGAGGTGGCCGACTCGGCCCGCTCCACGATCGTGGAACAGGTAGCCAACGGAGTCAGCGTCCGCATGGCCGTGCTCTACCTGATGCTCGGAGGGGTCAAGTGAATTCGTACCTCATCAAGGGTGTTCGGGTAGTCGACGGTGAGCCGACCGACCTGCTGCTCCGCGACGGAATCGTGGCCGAGACCGGCCGGGGCCTGTCCGCGAAGGGCGCCGAGGTTGTCGACGCCGACGGTCTCGTCGCGCTGCCCGGCCTGGTCGACCTGCACACCCACCTACGCGAGCCGGGCCGGGAGGACGCCGAGACGGTCGACTCGGGCTCACGGGCGGCGGCGCTCGGCGGCTACACCGCGGTGTGCGCGATGGCGAATACCTCACCGGTGGCGGATACCGCCGGAGTGGTCGAGCAGGTATGGCGCCTGGGCCGCGAGGCCGGCCTGGTCGACGTGCAGCCCATCGGTGCGGTCACCGTCGGCCTCGCCGGAGAGCGCCTGGCCGAACTCGGTGCGATGGCCGACTCCGCCGCCCGGGTACGGATCTTCTCCGACGACGGGAACTGTGTCGCCGACCCGCGGCTGATGCGGCGCGCGCTGGAGTACGTGAAGGGCTTCGACGGAGTCATCGCCCAGCACGCCGAGGAGCCCCGCCTCACCGAGGGCGCGCAGATGCATGAGGGCATCGAGTCCGCCCGCCTCGGCCTGCCGGGCTGGCCGGCCGTAGCCGAAGAGGCGATCATCGCCCGCGACGTCCTGCTGGCCGAGCATGTCGGCGCGCGACTGCACGTATGCCACGTCTCCGCCGCCGGCAGCGTCGAGATCCTGCGCTGGGCCAAGCGGCGGGAGCGTCTCACCGGAAGGCCCAGTAAGGTCACCGCCGAGGTGACCCCGCACCACCTCCTGCTCACCGATGATCGGGCGTCCGGCTATGACCCCGTCTTCAAGGTGAACCCACCGCTGCGGACGGCCGAGGACGTCGCGGCCCTGCGCGCCGGCCTCGTCGAGGGAGTCATCGACGCTGTCGCCACCGACCACGCCCCCCACGCCGTGCAGGACAAGGAGTGCGAGTGGGGGTACGCCCGCCCCGGCATGCTCGGTCTGGAGACCGCACTCTCCATCGTGGTCGAAGCGTTGCTGGGCGACCTTGGCTGGGACGGCATCGCCGAGCGGATGTCGCGTACTCCGGCCCGCATCGCCGGGCTGGCCGACCACGGGCACAACCCGGCCAAAGGTCGGCCGGCCAATCTCACCCTGATCGACCCATCGGCGACCTGGACAGTGGAGCCCACCGCCCTCGCCAGCCGCAGCCGCAACACTCCCTATGCCGGATTCACGCTGCCGGCGAAGGTGGTCGCGACCTTCCTCCACGGTCAGCCGACGGTTCTCGACGGGAAGGTGCTGCGTTGATCGCCTCCGGCGAAGGTGCTGCGTTGATCGCCTCCGGCGAAGGTGCTGCGTTGATCGCCTCCGGCGAAGGTGGTCCGGTGACGCGGCGGGAGGCGATCCTTGTCCTCGAGGACGGCCGGACGTTCCGCGGCGACGCGTACGGCAGTGTCGGTGAGACGTTCGGCGAGGCCGTCTTCACCACCGGCATGACGGGCTACCAAGAGACGCTCACTGATCCCTCGTACCATCGCCAGGTCGTCGTGCAGACCGCGCCGCACATCGGCAACACCGGTGTCAACGGCGAGGACGACGAGTCGGGCCGCATCTGGGTCGCCGGCTACGTCGTGCGCGATCCTGCCCGTACGGCCTCGAACTGGCGCTCCACCGGATCCCTTGAGGACCGGCTCGCCACCGAGGGCGTGGTCGGCATCAGTGGCATCGACACCCGGGCGCTCACCCGGCACCTGCGCGAGCGCGGGGCGATGCGCGTCGGTGTGTCCAGTGTGGAGAGCGATCCGGTTGCGCTGCGCGAACGGGTACTGCACTCGCCGCCGATGCTCGGCGCCGACCTGTCGGCCGAGGTGACCACGCCCCAGCCGTACGTCGTCTCCGCCGACGGCTCGCATCGGTTCACGGTCGCGGCGCTCGATCTAGGCATCAAGCGCAATGTCCCGCGGCGGCTGGCCGCTCGCGGGGTGATGACTCACATCATGCCGGCATCGTCCACACTGGACGAGCTGCTCGCCGTCTCGCCCGATGCGGTGTTCCTCTCGCCCGGGCCGGGCGACCCGGCCACGGCCGACCACGCCGTGGCCCTCGCCCGTGAGGTGATGCAGCGTCGCATCCCGCTCTTCGGCATTTGCTTCGGCAGCCAAATCCTCGGCCGGGCGCTTGGGTTCGGGACCTACAAGCTGGGGTACGGGCACCGGGGCATCAACCAGCCGGTGCTCGACCGGGCCACGGGGAAGGTCGAGGTGACATCGCACAATCACGGGTTCGCCGTCGACGCTCCGCTGGACGGCGTCGTGTCCACGGACTTCGGCGGGGTCGAGGTCAGCCACCTCTGCCTCAACGACAACGTCGTCGAGGGACTGCGGGCGCTCGAGGTGCCGGCCTTCACGGTCCAGTACCACCCCGAGGCGGCCGCCGGCCCGCACGATGCCGACTACCTCTTCGACAGATTCCTTGAGTTAGTCGAAGGAGTTCCAGCGCATGCCTAGGCGGACCGACCTGAACCACGTCCTGGTCATCGGGTCCGGGCCCATCGTGATCGGGCAGGCGTGCGAGTTCGACTACTCCGGCACCCAGGCCTGCCGGGTGCTGCGCGCCGAAGGGCTCCGGGTTTCGCTGGTCAACTCGAACCCGGCGACCATCATGACCGACCCCGAGTTCGCCGACGCGACCTACATCGAGCCGATCACACCGGAGTTTGTGGAGAAGGTGATCGCCCGGGAGAAGCCCGACGCCCTGCTGCCTACCCTCGGCGGTCAGACCGCGCTAAACACGGCGGTGGCGCTGCACGAGGCGGGCGTGCTCGACAAGTACGGCGTGGAGCTGATCGGCGCGAACATCGACGCGATCCGCCGCGGCGAGGACCGCCAGCGCTTCAAGGAGATCGTGGCGCAGGCCGGCGGGGAGGTGCCCCAGTCGAGGGTGTGCCACACGATGGACGAGGTGCGCGAGACGGCCGCCGGGCTCGGCCTGCCCGTCGTCATCCGGCCCTCGTTCACCATGGGTGGCCTCGGCTCCGGCATGGCACACACGGTGGAGACCCTGGAGCGGCTCGCCGGCGCCGGTCTGGCCGCCTCGCCGGTGCGTGAGGTGCTGGTGGAGCAGAGCGTGCTCGGCTGGAAGGAGTACGAGCTCGAGCTGATGCGCGACCGCCACGACAACGTGGTCGTCGTCTGCTCCATCGAGAATGTCGACCCGATGGGTGTGCACACCGGAGACTCGGTGACGGTGGCCCCGGCCATGACGCTTACCGACCGCGAATACCAGCGCATGCGTGATCTGGGCATCGCGGTCCTGCGCGAGGTCGGCGTCGACACCGGCGGCTGCAACATCCAGTTCGCCGTTCGCCCTTCCGATGGACGCATCGTCGTGATCGAAATGAATCCGCGAGTGTCGCGCTCCTCGGCGCTCGCCTCGAAAGCGACCGGTTTCCCGATCGCGAAGATCGCGGCGAAGCTCGCCATCGGCTACACCCTAGACGAGATCCCCAACGACATCACGCTTAAGACGCCAGCGGCGTTCGAGCCCTCGCTGGACTATGTGGTAGTGAAGATTCCGCGGTTCGCGTTCGAGAAGTTCCCCGGCGCCGATCGGGAGCTGACCACGACAATGAAGTCGGTCGGCGAGGCGATGTCGCTGGGGCGTAACTTCACCGAGGCGCTGAACAAGGCCATGCGCTCGATGGAGACCTCGGAGTCTGGATTCTGGACCCGGCCCGATCCGGCCGGCGCGACGCTGGAGTCCACTCTGGACCTTCTGCGCAGGCCACATGATGGTCGGCTCTACACCGTGGAGCGGGCGCTACGGCTGGGCGCCAGCGTCGCCGCGGTCTGCCAAGCCAGTGGCGGCTACGACCCGTGGTTCGTCGACCAGATCGCATCACTGGTGGACCTGCGCGCCGAGATCGTGGGCGCGGCCGTGCTGGACCTCGCGCTGCTGCGCCGCGCCAAGCGGGCCGGACTATCCGACCGGCAGGTCGCGGCCCTGCGGCCGGAACTCGCCGGCGAGGACGGGGTACGGGCCCTGCGCCACCGGCTCGACCTGCGGCCGATCTACAAGACCGTCGACACGTGTGCGGCCGAGTTCGGCGCCTCGACGCCGTACCACTACTCCTCCTACGACGAGGAGACGGAGGTGACCCCCTCCGACCGGCCCAAGGTGCTGATCCTAGGCTCCGGGCCGAACCGAATCGGCCAGGGCATCGAATTCGACTACTCGTGCGTGCACGCGGTTATGGCGCTTCGGTCCGCCGACTTCGAAACGGTGATGGTCAACTGCAACCCGGAGACGGTGTCGACGGATTACGACACCGCGGACCGGCTCTACTTCGAGCCGCTCACGTTCGAGGACGTGCTCGAGGTCTTCCACGCCGAGGACTCGTCCGGGCGTGGGGCAGGCGGACCCGGCGTCGTGGGCGTGATCGTCCAGCTCGGTGGGCAGACCCCGCTCGGGTTGGCGCGCCGGCTCAAGGCGGCGGGTCTACCCATCGTCGGCACATCGCCCGAGTCGATCCATCTCGCCGAGGACCGCGGCGCGTTCGGCAAGCTGCTGACCGAGGCTGGCCTGCTGGCGCCGGCCCATGGTACGGCGACGTCGTTCGACGAGGCGAAGATCATCGCCGATGACATCGGGTTCCCGGTGCTCGTCCGGCCGTCCTATGTGCTCGGTGGTCGCGGCATGGAGATCGTGTATGACG
>JAHRHA010000248.1 GCA_020027875.1 Micromonosporaceae bacterium
TGCCATCAGCAAAGCAAGTGCCGCCGCCGTCGCCGCCCACGGCAACCACCGACTCGTCCGAGGACCGAACAGATCATCCAATCGCATGCGGTCATCATGGTCGACCTCGGCCACCTAAGCTCGGAGGCCCGCCCTCGGCGCCTAGGCGGTGTCGTCGGTCGGGCCGTCGTTGATCTTCATCTCCCTGCCGACCTCGTCGGCGGAGCGCAGGATGCGGAACATTGTGTTGGCCTGGTTCGGCACAAGTCGATCTCGATCGGTTCGGTCCCAGCCGTACGGGGTGGCCGCGTAGACCACGCCGGTGGGTCGCTTGTGGAGCAGGGCGTTGCTGCTCCGCTCCCCGAGCAGCTCGCGCTCGAACTCGCCCAGGAGGACGCGCAGCCGGGCGAAGAACCGATCGTTCAGGGACGCGTTCGCTTGCTTGATCTTCTTGTCAATCACGGCGAGTTCGGTGATCAGGTCCGAGGCCAGCTGGCGGCGGTCCGGCCCACGAGGTCGCGGGGACGCACGGTGGCCAGCAGGGTCCGGGCCTGTGGTGCGGTCAGGCGCTTCTTCGCTCCGCCCGGTATCAGATCAAGTAGCAGGGCGTGCAGTCGGTTGACGGTGCGAGCCCTTCGAGCCAGTCCCGCCGGTCGACCAGCAGCCGCAACCCGACCGTGGCATCGTCCACAGTGACCTGACCCAGCCCGGTGGTGCGTAAGGCGACCACCGCCACGTTGTGGGCGTCCACCGGATCGGTCTTGCGGCCCTGACCGGTGGCGAACACCCGCGCCCGGGCGGACAGCTTTGCCGGCACATCGACCGCCGTCTCACCATCGGCGACCAGCCGGTGCGCCACATGCCGACCGATACAGTTGCAACCCTCCACCGCCCACACCCCCGCTTCGGATACCGGCGTCCGACGGCCACCATGGCCCGATAGCCGTCGCTGTCGGTGCCGAACCGGTCCTGGACGCGGACCTTCTCCCGGCCGTCGAAGACCTCGATCGTCGCCGATCGTTTGTGCGGATCCATTCCGATGATCACCCGTGGCATACCGCCCTCCTCAGATCAGACCTCTACTCATGCTTGCGAGGCGGGCAGCGCTACTTCGAGCTGGGCAGACCCCTCGTCAGCCACAGCCTCGCCACGGTGACCGGCGGGCCGCACGCCAAATGAGAGCCACACCCCAACCACAGGCGGGCAGCCACGAGTACGAGCGTTCCACCGGTCACCTCGACCCAGCCTGGCCGGGCTGGAGCCGTACGTCCATTCAAGAAGTAGCCGCGAGTCGCACGCCTCGCTTGGGCCTACGCCTTGCTTGATTGCATGCTCGCGACGAAGCGGTGTGCGACCAGGCCGCCGGAGGCCTTCCCATATTCGGCCGGATCTTTAGGAGCGCCGAGCGCCTGATTGCGGGGAGCCCATGATCGGTGGGGTGCTGGGCGTGTCGTCCCGTTCGGGGTCGGTAGTGGACAGGACCGGAAAGGCTTGGGAGAAGCGCGAGGCCGCTGGGGCGGCCGCGTGCCGGCCGGTACCGCTGCTGGCGAGGTCGGTGGGCTGAACGAGGTCGCCGGGGTGCTGACCTGTATAGCGCAACACGTGATTGGAGGGTTCGGCGGCTGCCATGGCCGTGACCCGGCCGGCGTCGGCGTGCAGTCGGGGTGTAGATGTTCAATGCACGAGGGTCGAGGCGATGGGTGTCGAGCTGATCGAGTAGGAGACGGTACTGCCTGAGCCAGGTCTGCGCCTCGCCGCTGAGCATCGATTGGTCACGGTGGGCGGTGAGTGCGTCGTGCGCGCGGACGGGATGCTGCCAGCGCCGGTCGGTGCCGCGCTGGTTGGTGTAAAGGTCGACGCCGTCGCGGGTGGTGATCGTGATTTGGTCCAGCTCGCGCACGGCCTGCAGGGTGGCGAGGGTGGCCGGGAGGCGTTCGTAGTAGGTGTCGTGGGCGCTCGGTGGGGTCCACCGTCCCGGAGTGCCGTTGCTGCCGAGGCTGCGTAGTAGGCAGTCGAGGCGGCTGCGTTCGACCGGCACGGCAAGTACCACGACCACGGCGCGGTACCCGGCCGAGCTGAAGCGGCGGATGGTATCTGCGACTGCGGCGGCGTCGCGGAAGGTGCCCTCCAGCATGAGCGAGAACCGGTTGGTCAGCGCGTGATCGATGCTGGCGCGCACCCACGCGGCCGTGGCCTTCGCGGTGGCGTTGGGTACGGCGAGCGGGTCGATGCGGGTCAGATCCCGAAACCGGGGGTGGAACTGGCGCAGTGCATCGCCGGTGAGGGCAACGAGGTCAGTTTCGCCCTGTTGGCGAGCTAGGCGGGCCATGGCGTGGGTCTTGCCGGCGCCGGGTTGGCCGCCGACGAGCACCAGCACCGGCCGGTCGGATGGTTGGTGGGTGCCGAAGACGTAAGGGCAGACCCGGGTGGCGAACCGGCGGGCCAGGTACGCCTCGGACAGCTCGTCGTGGCTGTCGGGGCTGGCCATCGGTTCAGTCGTCTCGGAGGAAGGTGGTCTCGATCCGCCACTCGTGGATGGCGGCGAGTAGCGCGTCCCGGTCGTCGGGGTCGGCGGCCGCGGCGGTATCGCGCAGACGTAGCGCCTTGTCCCACCATTGTTGGCCTTCGGCCACCGTGGGGGCGTGGTCGCTGCGGTGGACGTACTCGGCACTGAGCGCGGTGGCGGTGTCGCGGAAGACGTCGTATAGGACTGCGCTGGGCAGGTCGATGTCGGGCTGGTCGGGGGTGGTCACGGTATCGCCTCCTTGTTCCAAAGTCTACGGTTGCGGGTTGTTGCGAGCCCGGCGCACACGCCGCGGGACTGGAGATCTCGCGTGCTTGCGGTCGTAGGAATGAGCGGCCACACCAAAGACGGCGTAGGTGATCGGCAATGACTCGTCCACATTGAACAGCCGAGACTGTCTGAGTGGTATGGTCGTGATCGAAAGTCGATGCGTTGCCATCGACATATTCATCGTCGTCGGCCGGGGCGGGCTGTGACGCCGGGGACGGGGTGGGATCCGGCCGGCATTGCTGTGCCTCGTGCAACGAACGGTGGCAGGAACGGACGGCCGCGGCGGGGCCGTCGGTCGGGCGCCGGACCCATGTCGGTGATGGCTGCGGGCGGCGAGGTGGCTCGGGCGTCCGGCTTGGTGGAGTTCGGTCGTGGTTGGTGCTCGAGGTTGTCGATGACGGCGTTGGCGACGGTGTCGATGCCAACGCCGGTGCGCTCGGCGATGTAGCCGGCCAGCGAGAGGATCTGTTCGGCGTCGAGGTCGGTGAGCAGCTCGGCCAGGGCGGCTGCGGCGCCGACGCGGCTATCGATGTGCTGCAGCAGGTCGGGGTGCCGGTCGACCAGTCGCCGGAGGCGTTGGTCGATGACGACCTGGACGAGTGGCCGGGCTTGGTGGGTCAGCGCTGCGCGTAGTTCGGCGGGCCGGGTGACGAGGTCGGCGGGATCGGCGCCGTCGGGCAGGCTCGCCGCGTGCAGGTCGATGCCGGTGACGGGCATCAGCCGCCAGGCGCGTTCGGTGGCGCGGCGGCCGGCATGGTCGTTGTCGAAGGCGGTGGTGATGCCGTGGGTGGCTGCGCCGGGCATCGCGATCAGTGCTTCGCTGTGGAGGGTAGACAGCGCGGTGCCGCAGGCCGCGAGCGCGACGCGGCCAAGGCCGGCCGTCTGTGGGTGGGCGAGCCAGATGGCTATGACGTCGAGGGGTCCTTCGACGATGACGGGGGCCCATCTGGCGGCGAGGCGGTCGGCTTGCTCCGCGACCCCATACAGCGTCTGTCCCTTGTGGAAAATCGGGGTGTCGGCGGTGTTGAGGTACCTGGGCACGTGCGGGCCCGCGCCGGGGGCGGCGCGACCGATGAATCCGACCGTCTGGCCATCGGGGTTGTGGATAGGGAACATGATCCGGTCGCGGAAGGTGTCGACGAGCCGGCCGCTGCGGCTGCCTACGACGAGGCCGGCGGTCAGCAGTTCGTTGTGGGTGTAGCCGTGCCGGACGAGGTAGTCGAGCAGCGCTGTGGGTCCGGGTGGGGCATAGCCGACGCGCCACGGGCCGTCGGCGGGCGAGCCCCAGGGGCCGACTCCGGTGTGGAGGGTGGCGAAGCCGCGCTGGGTGAGGTAGCTCTGGGGACCGCCGGCGCGGGTTAGATGGTCGTGGTAGAAGGTGCGGGCGTGGTAGTGGGCGGTGACCAGCCGGGCGGGATCGACCGGTACTGGCGCTTCGCCGTGCCGGGAGCGTGGGGTGGTCATGGTGCTCACCCGGCCCGGCGGTAGGTGGTGCGGGCCTGGTTGGTGATGGCGTCGGTTGCCTCCGTGACGGCCGCGTTGAGCTCGGCGACGCGTTTGCCCTCGTACCAGGGCATGAGGGCGATCATCGCGACGGGTATCCCGGTGGCAAGCAACAGCGCCGCGCCTTTGGGCAGGGCGCGGATCTGGGCCGGGTCAAGGATGCGTTGTCGGCGTGTGGAAGTCTGCCACGAGGCGAGGCCTGACCCGTCCCGCGTGAGGGATCCGACTGGGACGTCGTGTTCGCCGACAAGGCGGGAGAGGTCTTCGGCGAGTTTGGGGTCGTCGATGCCGGCGCCGATGAGCTTGACCGTGGCTGCTGACCACAGGGCGCCCATGCCCTGTTCGCCCCAGACGGCGGCGCCCTGTGGGTAGGACTGCAGGATGGTGATGGGCAGGATGCCGCGGGAGCCGAAGTGGGAGTACAACTGCGGCAGGTCGGAGATCTTGCAGATGTTGGCGGCCTCGTCGAGCACCGCGAATAGGGGCGGGTCGAGCCGGCCGCCGCGCATTTCGGCCGCCTTGACCGCGGCGCGCAGCACCTGGTCGGTGAGGCCGGCGACCAGGGGTGCGGCGGAGCCGGCGCCGTCCTTG
>JAHRHA010000045.1 GCA_020027875.1 Micromonosporaceae bacterium
GAGCTCGGCGACGGCCGACCACCGCTGACGTGGACACAGGTCTGCCAGCACACCGGACGCATCGCGCACGCCCTCATGCAGTGGTCTGCCGTCACCACCCCCACCGCCGAGGCCACGGTCGCGACAGCCCCATCCGCCCGCTGGGAAGATGGCGACGTACAGGTGGGCAGACTCACCCCGTCCGCGCTCAGCGCGCTGATCGACGTCCTGGCGCCGGCCACGGGCGGGCAAGACTGCTTCCACGCACTGTGGGAGGGCTGGGGCTGGGTCGACGGATCCGGGGTGAAGGTCTTCTCCAGCAGTGACGAGGGCCGTATCGAGCACGCACCTGCACCGGAGCCTGGAGTGTCCGCCGAAGTGTGGGCGCTGCCGCGTCTGCGCCTACCCCACCGCGACTACCTGCTCTTCCGCGGGCCACTGCGGGCGGCACTGGACATGGGCTGGCATGGGTCTCCCAGCGGGTTCGAGTCGCAATCACCCAGCCTGCTCTGGCCAGTTGACCACTCGTGGTGCGTCAGCACCGAGATCGACTTCGACTCCACCCTCGTCGGCGGATCCGAGGACCTCATCAATGCCATCCTCACCGCACCCGGCCTGGACGCATGGCCTGTCGAGCCCGACGACGACCTCACTGCCTCCGCCGACCTGCCCAACTCCTCGTCCTAAAGGGATCAGCAACATCCGCACATGCTGATGAGTGGATGTCGTCCGAGGTGCGGGATACTGCCGTAGGTGGAGGGACTGCGATGACGACGGCGGACGTGCCGGGTGAGGAGGAACTGGACCCGCGTTGGCAGGATGCCATGTGGACCTTGCAAGAGGCTACCGCGCCGGTGGTGGCAGCGGGCGCGGACGGGCATCGGGCGACCACCAGCGGGAGTCGTGGCCGTAGTAGATGTCCGCCGCCCAGAAATGGGCCGTCTCGTGATAGGCAATGTCCAGGCCGACGATCCAGATCCGGGGGATGCGGCCCGACTGGCCGGGGTCGGACCACTGTCGGTTGACCCGTGCCACCGCTTCGTGGTTCGCGATGCCATAGCGGCGAACCATCTCCTCGGCTATCTCCTGGCAGAAGCGCAGCGCCTGCGTGTCACCGGCACACGGGAACGGCCGGTGAGACCGTAGCAACGACTCGTGCACCAGGTAGTGCGCCTCGGAAGCTCCCGGCCACGGGATCGCGACTTGAATCCTCTCCCGTACCTCTCCTTCGGTGAGTCGGTACTCCTCCAGCAAACGGTCCAGGTATCGCCGTGGTCCCACCTCTTCATACCTCACAAGTTCGGATTCGTCCGTGGTTGCCATGCCCGCATCTTGCCTGCCCAGCCCCAAGACAGACAGGTGGAACGCCCCAACATGCCGCATCTGGCGCGGTCGATGCGGCTCGGCATCTTTGGCTTGTGACCGGCTCTGCCCAGCTCCGGCCCGTTTCTGATGATCTGGTGGGCGTCGCCGTCGCGGTATACCTCGCCCGATACCGCGGCTTGTCTCGCGCCCACACCGCACCCGACCTTCAAGTCTTTTTGCGCTGGTGCGCCGAGCACGAACTTGATCCGCTCACCATCCGCCGGGTCGACGTGGAGCTATTCGTGGGCTGGTTGCAGGAGCCTCTCAGGTCCGTGCCCGGCGCTCAGTTCAGCAGTGTTGACCCAAACGCGGTTCATCATGCGATGTGGCCACTGCCGCCGTCGTCGCGAACGAGCCAGCTACCGTTGTCCACCCACTGCACGGCGAGCCGCGTGCCAACGAAGCACAGTAGAACGAATAACACGGCCAGGAGTACGGCCGCAATGATGAACACCCCAGCTCTGCCTGCACGTGTCCGAGGCACCGGCTCAGAAAGTGCGTCGGCCGGATCCCATGCCGGATCCCACTCTCCGTCGGGCTGCGACTCGCGTCCAGGAGGTCGGTCCCACCGGTCCTGGGTCACGTCGCCCAGTGTAATCACGCCAGCCAGCGGTGGAGGGCGACCGGTTCCTCGACGAGGCAAGCGGCGCCGACCGGATTTGCCGCGATCCGCGCGCGGCAAATGGTCGAACACTTCCGACGCTGCCGAGTTGCGGACGTTTGTGGCGAACAACTAACGGCAGGCAAATGGGGGATCAGCGCGTGGCCACCGTTCGACGTCACCGCCTCCAACGCCAGCCGGACGTGCTGACGCGGAAACGAACCCTACCGCGGATCGTCCGGCGGCACCGGCGTACGGACGATCGCCGACCATGCACCCTGCAGCGCCCGCACCGCGCAGCCGCTGTTAGCAAGAGCCGACGGCGGCTCACCCTTCCGCCTCGCTCGCAGTCGGCGTGCTCCTGTTCGCTTGGCGCGCTTAGCTCGTCCTAGTCGTCGCCGATGTACAGGCAGAACGGATGGCCGGCTGGGTCCAGCATCACGCGAACGTTGTTCTGAGGTTGAAACGTGGCTTCCTCCGCCCCGAGCTCAACGGCGTGGGCGACAGCCGCGTCAAGGTCAACGACCTCGAAGTCAAGGTGCATCATCATCTGCTGTTGCCCATCGACGTTCGGCCACGTCGGCCGAACGTAGTTCTCTGCGGTCTGGGTGGCCAGGTATGCCACCCCACTCGTTGGACCCAGCCCGCAGCCATCATCCGACTCCTTAGAAATCTCCCACCCGAGCAGGTCGGCGTAGAAGTGAGCCAGAGCGCGGGCGTCCGGGGCATCCAAGACGACGCCCCACCAGTCACTCCGCGACCAGCGGTCCACACTGTCATCAGACTCATTGCGGCCACGCATAGAGGGATCGTGCCATACGGGGGTCTTGACGACGGTGCGGGCATGGACGGAGCCAACGCGGATCCTCTACGCGGCGACTCGAATGGTGCCCGACACCGAAGCGCACATGGCCCTTGTTCATGGCGTGGAGCGGATCGGGCAGATCCTCGGGGATGTTGAGGACGTCGAAGGTACGGTGCCGGTGTCTTCATGCACTTGCGATCCAGATGCGAGCACGTTGATGCGAATGTCATCGACCTGGCTGCGCCGAGTCCAGATCCGTTTGAATCGGCTCATTCATGACCGATGAATAAACAACGTGTACGTTCCGACCGGCTGAGGCCGGCAAGAACGCACACGCTCCTGCGATCTAGGCAGTTCGTCGCGTGCTGGGCGCTCCGAAATCGGACGTACGCCGCGATTTGTCCTAGGCATCGGTTCGCCCGCACCGATGAACTGTCATGAGCATGCAATGGTCTGTATATCTATCCGACTGCGTCGGCTCGGCCGCCCGGTTCGAGCCGTACCCGGTCACCACACCCTCATGATGTCCTCGGCGTCCAGCGAGCCGCGCGGCTACGACATGCCACAATGGCAGGCACCGGCATGATCCACCACTGTGGACCGTCGCTCTCTATTGCGTCTCGTGGCATCACGTGAAAGGCTGCCCATCGGCGTGGCTGCCAAGCGTCGGCGACCCGGCGAAGGTAAGGTTCGGCCGTCCCCTCACCGCTGGAGTAATCGCTATGAGTGCCTACGACACTTTGGTCTTCCTTGTCGGCATTCCGATGTGCCTTCTTGCGTGCGCGGCCGCGCTGACCGCGCTACGGCACGCCGTTTGATGTGACCGCTGCGCGCCTGCGTCGGGTTCGTCGGTCCGCCTTCACGCTGACGGGCCGTCGGCGCAGACCGCCGTCGCGCGGGCTGTCGGGTACACCGCAATTCGAAAGTCAACGTTACGTTTGCGGCCACCCGCTGTAGCGGCCCGACGAGGACCGCGGTCAGCCGTACGACGACCCGAGCGTCGAAATCTCGGCCCACCCGTGAACGCGTCACCTGAGGACCGAATAGGAACTCGAGTTCGGATTCTACAGTGGACCTCGGCTGGATCCGCGGCACGGCATGCGAGAAGCCGGATCGTCGCGCGAGTCACCCTGACGGCAAGCGAACGTAGTGGGCGTTGCCTCGACAAGTCGGGACGTGGCGCAGCGGAACGGGCCGAACGGGACTTGTCGGGTTGAAGGCTGATGGAACTTGCAGCCTCGACCATTTCTGTGCGTGCACTCGTATTGTGATGACCAGCCGGACAGTCTCGTGAAAGGCCCGACCTATGAGCGGTGAGCATTTCATCCCGTTTCGCAAGACTGACGTCATCACGATGTGCGCGGACGAGCTACCCGCAGCCGAGCGGGAGTCGTTCCTGGGCTTCACGACGATGCTTGCAAGCCTGCTGCACCACCGGTTCCACGCCCGCATCGAGGCGCTCAAGGAGGCTTACCACCCGTTCAACCCTGAAGCCGATACCCGGACCATCCTCCAGCTGAGCCGGGACGAGCGACAGGCGGCGCGGCAACGCCTTGAAGAGGAGCTGGCCGCGCTGGCCCGCGCCGCCAACTTCACCCTGATCGACCCCGACGATCTCGACCGAGCGTTCACCAAGCATTCCCTGCTGAAGGTCAGGCTGGCGGTCGACATGAACGTCGTTGACAAGGTCATGTTCTTCCGGCGCGGCGAATCGACCCGGATAAGAAAGGTACCGACCTGGCTCGGGCTCCGGCGCAAATCGGTCGCCTTCACCAATTTCGCGAGGGTGCTGGTCTACGCAAGGTTCAAGGACGCCGACCACTTAGCGGGCATCGACATCGACCGGCTGCCCTTCCGGCCGGGATCGATAATAATCAAACTGTTCCAGAACGTCCCGCGCGATGACCTCGAGATGGTGTTCCCGAATGTGAAGGCGCGGATGCGCGGCATCGATAAGGTGCTGATCGGCGTTCCGGCCCTGATCTCCGGCACCATCATCATCGTCACCAAGCTCGTCGCCTCGGTGGGCCTTCTTTTGCTGCTGCTGGGGTTCTGGATCGGCGTTCGCGACGAACCGGTGGAACTCGACCAGCCTGCGCTGGTCTCGGTCGGGGCAGGCCTGTTCGCGTTCGGTGCCTACATGATGCGCCAGGTGACCAAGTTCAAGAACCGGAAGATCCTGTTCATGAAGGCACTGTCGGAGAACCTCTATTTCCGCAATCTCGACAACGATGCGGGGGTTTTCCACCACCTCCTCGACGCAGCGGAGGAAGCGGAGGCGAAGGAAGCGGTGCTCGCTTTTCACTTCCTCCGCACCGCGCGGCAACCGCTCACAGCGGCTGAATTGGACCGTCGGATCGAGGACTCGTTCGCGCAACGGTGGGACGCGAACTTTGACTTCGAGGTCGACGACGGCCTGCGTAAGCTTCGCGAGCTCTCGTTGGTCACCGAGGACGAGCATGGTCGACTGAACGCGGTCACCCTCGCCGAAGCCAAACAACTCATGGATCACGTCTGGGACACTCTGTTCGACTACAGCCATCTCCTCGTCGACAGCGCTCGGTGACGGCGTCGGTCCACTCCCCCGGTGCGAAACCCCGATTCTGGACCTTCCAGCTCATCGAGACCGGCATCTACCTCGTCGTACTGGCGGCGGCACTGCTCGCGATCGTGATATTGCGCGTCAAGCGGGTCAACTGAACCACGGCCGCGGCTCATTCACTAGTGTAAGTGGAAGGGCTTCACGACCGTCGGAGCATCGATCGTGGCGTGCGGGGCGATCGCGTGGTAACTCCAGACATGCACCCATGTGTTGCCCGTGCGCAGCGTGAGAACTGTCTTGATCATACCCGGACCGAAGTACTGGAGGACGAGGAAGATCACACTAAGGACGCCGGCGCGGATCGTACTGAAGTTCGTCCATCCGTCGAAGAAGTGGACCGCGGCGTAGGTCAGACCGCCGAGCACGACAGTGGCGGGTGCGGATCCGGTGATGCGGTGCAGTCTCGGCAGGAGAATCCCGAAGATGAGGATGGCGATCGGCAGCACCGTGCCCACAAAGTTGATCGCGAACGACGCGGCGATCGCCTGTACCGCCTGGGATCCGGTGAGCGCGAAGAGCTCCTTGCCGAACAGGGTTAGCTCGAACAGCGACTCGACGGCCAAGATGACGAGGATCAGCTTGAGGTCCGCGGCCCGGTCGGCAGAGCGCAGGTTGAGCTGCTCGTTGCTGTAGCCCCGGCGCCGGAAATAGAGGTAAGGCAGCACGGCGTACGCGATGAGGTTGTACCCGGCCCAGGCGAAGGCCCACCCGGCGGTAGGCGGGTTCGACGTACCGAATAGCGACCCCGGTAGGTGCAAGCTGATCGCATGTGATCCGAGCGCGTGGCCGATGACGAACCCGACGGCCTGCGCGAGAATGATGTAGCCGACAATCAGGCCGGCCTCACGGATCGCCTGGTCTCGCTCAGGCGCCCGTGCCGCCACGTCAGGGACGGCCCGGCGCCTCGTCATCACGTAGGTAATCACGATCAGGATGCTCGCGCCCAGCAGGTTGAGCCAACCGTTGATGATCTGCGTCAGCGTGGACACGCCAACAAGCACCGGGCGGTCGAACGGCAGCGTGTCGCCGGCCAGGGCGATTGCGATCCCGCTGATGGCTACCCACCCGACTGCTGTGATCCATATGACGAGCCCGGAACGGAGCTGGCGGGGTGACTGTTCGGTTCTCAGTTGGTCACTCACGCCGCGCTCCTCGGGCTAGGGAAATGCCTCGATCATCCAGGGCTGACGATACCGGCCCCAATGTCGTGGTCCTATCCGATGATGGTGCCGTACTCCACGGTCGCGCGGAGGTTTGGCTGCGCCCGCCGGCGGCCTACGTTGCCTTCGCCCTGGCGCTGTTCGTGGCGGCCGGTCTAGCCGCCCGCTGAGGGCGGCCACGCCGTACCAGAGTGCCCCCCGAGCGGTGACTCGGGACCGCCGCGGGTACCCGGGCTACGTCACACGCGAGTAACGCGACTTGCCTTGCCGGCGTTGCACGAACCTGAACCGGCACAGCTGGTCGACCTGGCCACCGCCTCCTGGCAGCCTGCACGGACCGTGGCCAATATCGCGGGAGCAACGCAGTGAACAGCTGGGCTGGGGCCGGCTGCGCAGTTGGCGGCGGGCTTATCAGCGTGCTTCCACTTCCCCTGTTGCCATTCCAACTCGAACAGACCCTACTTCACTACGCACTTCACGCGATCTACGCGATGCTGCAAATCCCGCTGCTGATCGTGCTCGCACGGCAAATCCGGCTCTAGGGATGGACCAGTTCGAGGCCCGCGAGGCCGAGCTAGCCGGTTACACTCTGCCGATTCGTTTCGTCATACGGGTTGGAGTGGTCAACGCAATGTAGAAGGGAGACAACCGTGTCTCTGCAGGTGACCGCCATCATGATCGGTGTCAAGGACCTGGCCCGCTCCAAGAACTTCTACGGGGAAGGCATGGGCTGCACGATCGACCAGGACTACCCCAGTTTCGTGTCGTTCAACCTGGGTGATGGATCGTCGTCGCTGGCCCTCTACGAGTGGGAGGCAGCAGCCCAAGACGCCGGCGTCTCCTCCGAGGGATCCGGATTCCGGGGTGTCTCGTTCCACTTCATCGTCGCATCGCGCGAAGCTGTGGACGAGGTGATGGGCAAAGCCGTGGCGGCCGGTGGCGGCGGCGTGAAGGATGCAACAGCCACTCGGTGGGGATACTTCGGATACTTCAGCGACCCGGACGGCTACCTCTGGAAGGTCGCGTCCGCCTCTTGAGGATGACGCTGTCCAGGTCTGCTGGCGGCACGACGCGGCGTGGAATGAGGCTCCCCCGCAGGCGGTAACGGCGGGCCTCAACGCCTGGGATGCTGCGCCCATGCCTGGGTGGGACGTTGACGCGGGGCGATGTCGAGAAGGAGTGACTGCGTTATGCCATTTACGACCGACGAGAACGGTGCAGACCTGACCAGCGACGAGAAACTCCAGAAAGTCCGGGTCGGCGAGATGACACCCCACAACGGACGGATCGCCCTCGGTGAGTACGACCCGGCGTGGCCCCGACTCTTCGCTCAGGAAGCCGACCGGATCCGCGACGTGCTCGGCGCCACAGCCCTGGTAGTCGAGCACGTCGGCTCGACGTCGGTGCCGGGACTGACCGCCAAGCCCATCATCGACATTCTGCTGGTCGTGGCAGACTCCGCAGACGAGTCGTCGTATGTTCCAGCCATGGAAGCGGCTGGATACGTGCTGCGGATCCGCGAGCCCGACTGGTTCGAACATCGCCTCTTCAAGGGTCCGGACACCGCTATCAACCTGCATGTGTTCAGCGCTGGCGCGTCGGAGATCGACCGGATGCTGCGCTTCCGCGACTGGCTTCGGGTCACGGAGGCCGATCGGGATCGCTACGTGGACGTCAAGCGCGAGTTGGCTCAGCGAGTCTGGCGGCATGTGCAGCACTACGCCGACGCCAAAACCGCGGTCGTCCAAGAAATCCTTGACCGGGCAGCCGCGGCCACCCGCTGAGCCCGCCGCTAGCCGGAGGTATGGGTGGTTCAACCAAGATCGTGTACGTCCTGCGAAGGACGTGCACGTACCATCGCGGGTGTCCAGTTGAACCAAATAGTGGGCCTGGAACCTGTCGGCTGGCTCTTTCGCCGTGCGGCTTACCAAGTTAGTTCGCCCAGCCGATTGCCTCGCACCAGAATCGGGCCAAGAACGCTCCGGGAAGGCTCCGCAGAGCCGTTGAGTCGTCTGTTGGTTACTGCACCACCGGACCGTCCACATTGGCGCGTTGTTGACCCGGTTCAGGTGAGCCGTTGCAATGCGAGCACGATGCTCACGATCGGTAGAATTGAGGCTTAGCCCCGGTTGACTCTGCGTGACCGAACATCGGGCCGGTGTCGGCGTGTCGCGGCGACCTCGACCACCTTGTCCCCCGCATTTGCTCTGCGTCCCTGCAGGCAACATGCGGCGCTTCCTGCGGGGACTACGCAGAGCAACCCCTCATGGACGAAGCGCGACCGTCACCTTGCGTTGCTTCCTATAGGGAAGCAACGCAAGGGCGACCCGCCGAGCTGTGGACCGGTTCCGTGAGTTCGCCACCCGTTGCCCAGCCCGGTGCCAGGCTGCCTGCGGCGCCGCATCCCCACCGTCGTGGCGGAGGAAGGACCCGCATCGATGTACGCGGCACCAGGTCCGCGGCGAGCTACGGTCCGCTACACCAACGGCACGACATCATGCATGACGCGCTCGAGCTGCTCCTCGGTGTCGGCGATCGGCCAGACGAACACGTGGTCGATACCCGCGTTTGAGTACGCGCGTAGCGTCGCGGCGCAGTCTTCGGTGGGCCCAACAAGTACCTGTTTCCTGAGCTGGGCAGCCGGCCGGTTGAGCATACGTGCCAGTACGGACAGGTGTGTCTCACGCGCTCGGTGGTGCTCGGTGACGTAGGTCCACATGGTGGCCAACGAGCACGGAAACCGTCGAGTTGCCTTCCCCTCTTCGCCAATGCATGGCGAAGTTTCGTTCGCGCGGCACTGACCTGCGCCGGCATGAGGTTGTATGCGGAGGCGAGCCAGCCATCAGCCAGCCTCGCGACCCGTCTGAGACCGGCGTCCGAACCCCAACTGCCGATCCAGATCGGTGGTCCTTCAACGCGCACGGGTCGTGGTTGCAACGGCAGTTTGGTGGAATAGAAACGGCCCTCGAATCCCGGCGCACCAGTCCTCAGCTGCGCGCGCAGGAAGCGGACTGGTTCTTCCAGCCGCGGCCATCGCTCATCGAAGCTAACGCCCGCACTCTCGTAGCCACGCTCGGACGAACCTGGCCCAACTCCGAGAATGAGCCTGCCGCCGGACATGATGTCCAGCGCGGCCGCGGCCTTGGCCAGCGCCGCAGGTCCGCGGACAACCGGCAGGGATGCCGTGGTCGCGAGCTGCATGCTTCCGCTGCGCTCGAGAACGCTGGCCAGCGCTACTATGCCGTCCAACCAAGGATTCTGAAAGACAAGGTGGTCATTCGCGCTGATGAAGTCGAAGCCAAGCTGGCGTGCCGCATCTGTGTAAGAAGCTAGCTCCCCCGGCCTCCAACCGCTGCCATCGAAATCAATCAGGGGAGGTGCGCCCCGTACTTCATTGACGGATCATACCGAAATGCGTTTCCGCGCCGTCGGCGGCGATCGACACGTCGCGAGGTTGACCAGGGTGCCCGAGACAGTCAGTATCGGTCGATACATCGACGAGCCGCCCACCTGGCTCGACCGGGTGGCGAGCTGGCTTGGGGGATAGGCCGATGTTGTACCAGAACGTCAGCGTCGCCGCCCTGGTGCACGTCGACCCCCCGGTTAGGCTGACGTCGACCGAACTGATGGACCGGCTGCGGTCCACACTGGAGCGTCTGCAGATTAGGCCCGAACTGCTGGAGCAGGTCGTCGGGGTATGTGAGCGGCGCGTCTGGGGTCGGCCCACACAGGTGGCCGACGCGGCGACGCTGGCCGGGGAGCGGGTGCTCGACGTGTCCGGTGTCCCGCGGACCGGTATTGGTCTTCTCGTCAACACCTCCGTGTGCCGTGACTACATCGAGCCGTCGACTGCCTCGGTCGTGCACGGGGCGCTCGGTCTTCCCGACACGTGTCAGAACTTCGACGTTGGCAACGCTTGCCTCGCCTTCCTCAACGGGATGGACATCGCTTCGTACATGATCGAGCGTGGCGACATCGAGTACGCGCTGGTCGTTGACGGAGAGGTCAGCGACCAAGTAACCAACAGCACGGTCGACCGGCTGAACCTCCCCGAAACGACGGCCGAGCAGTTCCGTGCGGAGTTCGCCTCGTTGACTCTCGGCTCGGGTGCCGTCGCCATGATCCTTGGCCGAAGCGACGTCCTGCCGGGCGGGCACCGGTACGTCGGCAGCGTGACGCGGGCTGCGACCGAGTTCTCCCACCTGTGCCGCGGCACGATGGACCGGATGGTGACCGACACGCGAACGCTGCTCGCCGAGGGTCTCAAGCTGGCGGCAAAGACGTACGAGGCGGCCGGCGACACGCTCGGCTGGGCCGGCGCCGACCTCGACGAGTACGTGCTGCACCAGGTCAGCAACGTGCACACGACTGCGCTCATCGAGCTGCTCGGCCTCGACCCGGCCAAGGCCCTGACGACGTTTCCTGAGTACGGCAATGTCGGCCCGGCGTCGGTGCCGCTCACGCTGGCCAAGCTCGACGAGGTGGGCCGGCTGAAAATGGGCAATCGGGTGGCACTTATGGGGATCGGCTCGGGACTTAACTGCTCGATGGCCGAGATCGTCTGGTAGCGCTCCGGGGAGGGCTGGTTCGACGATGATGGCCACGCGCCGCGTACCGTCGGCCACGAGCAGGCGCCGTGCAGAATCACCCAGGTGCCGGTGCGCGACAGGACCCGCGCCACGGCGACCTCCCCCGGTCGGTGGGGTTCTCGGCCGTGCGCAGTGCGCAGTGCTCTGCCGGCCAGCGCCAGCCGGAGTGAGAGCGTGGCTGGGTGGTATTGCGTGGGAACCGCCCGCGGTGCGCGGGACCGCGCCGTCCGTGTGACGACCCACACATGTTGCACCCGTCGGTGCCGCCGGCGAGAACGCCGGGTCGAGCGAGACCACATGCTTACGGGTGGCCGCTTGCGGATTCGCGACTACTTCGTCGTGTCGGACGCACCGATGGCCTTACCGGATGATTGTGTGGCCGCTGTACCCTCGACATCCGAGCCGGCGAGCGGCGTGGCCGCACCTCCAAGCTTCGCTAGTAGCGCGGCCAGATCGATACCGGTCAGTTCGGTACCTAGGTGCAGGCCCTGCGCCACATTGGACGCCACCGACCTGGTCAGCGACGACGCGCCATCGGTCGAGATCACGGTCATCTTGTCGATTGCGCTCATCGGAGCCGACGCCGCCTCGACGACCTGCGGCAGCACTCGTACCAGAAGGTCCAGCACGGCCGCCTCGCCGTACTGGGCGAATGCCTCAGCCTTGGCCTGCATCGCCTCGGCCTTGGCGTGGCCGCGGGCCTGGATCGCGGATGCCTCCGCTACGCCCTCCCGCTCGATCGCGTCCGCGACCGCAATGCGTCGGCGCTGCTCTGCCTCGCCCTGCTTGGCCCCTTCGATGGCGGCAGCCTCGGCCAGCGCCGTTCGCCGCGCCCGCTCGCCCACACCCATCAGCCGAGCCTGCTCGGCCTGCGCCTGGGCTGCCGCGATGGTGGTCTGGCGCTCCGCGTCGGCCCGGAACACCGCCGCGTTGCGGGCCGCCTCGGCCTCTTGTTCCGTCTTGTACCGCGCGGCATCAGCCGGCTTGCGCACCTCGGTGTCGAGCTGGCGCTCCTTGAGCTCCGCGTTGCGCTCGGCCACTCGCTGCTGCTCGGTCAGGATCGCCTGCTGCCGTTCGGCCTCGGCCAGCGGGCCGGCCGCCGCCGAGCGGGCGTTCGCCGCGTCGATCTCCGCCTGGACCTCGGCCTTCTTTAGAGCCAGGTTGCGATCGGCTGCGGCGATCGCCTCCTCCGCCCTCATCCGCTCGGTCTCGGCGGTCTGCCGCGCCTGGGCCTCGGCGATCGCCGCGGCCTTGAGCACACGGGCCGCCTCCGGCCGGCCAAGATCCTGCAAATACGACCCGGCCGTACGGATGTCCTCCAACTGGAACGCGTCGAGCACCAGACCCTGGTGGGTCAGCGAGCGCTCGGCCTCCTCCGCGACGTGCGCGGCGAACGCGGCCCGGTCCCGGATGATCTCCTCCACGGTGAGCCGGCCGATCACCGCTCGCAGCGCACCGGACAGCACCTGACCGGTGAACGCCTCGATCCGGTCCTGCTGGTGCAGGAAGCGCTGGGCGGCCGGGCGGATCATCTCCGCGGTGCCGCCGACCTTGACGATCGCGACCGCATCCGCGTCGCAGCGGATACCCTGCGCGCTGACCGCAGCGCCCACGGAGACCGGGATTTCCCGACTGGACAGGTCAAGCCGGTAGAGCCGCTGGACGACCGGCATCACGAAGACGGCCGCGCCCATCACCACCTTCTGACCAGACAGATCGGTCACCGCCGAGCCGTCCGCGGCCCGGATCGCTCGGCCCTTACGGCCGGTCACGATGAATGCCTCGTTGGGCCCGGCGACGCTGATCCGGGACAGGATGACCATGGCGATCAACAGGACCAGCAGTACGGCGCCAATGATCGCGATGACGAGCGGTGACATTGTCCTTCCTTCTTTACGAAACCGACGGGGTCGGCTCGACCAGGACGCTGGTCGGGCTGGGTACCGAGATCACGAACACTCGGGTACCGAGCGCGAGCGGCTGATCCGATCGCGCATTGAACTTGATCTGCTGGCCGGCGATAGCGAGGCGTACCTCGCCGTAGCCACCGACCGGTACTGGCGTGATCACCACACCCATCGAACCGATGAGATCGTTGCTGGTCAACGTCCCGTCGGTGGAAATGTTGATCGCGGCGTTAACCAGCCGGCCGGCCAGCCACGCAGTCGGCACCGCCGCGAGCAGCCCCACCGCGATCGCTGCCAGCAGTGTGATCGCACCGCTCCCGGGCAGCAAGGACGCGACGATCGCGCCGCCGAAGCCGAACGCGCCGAGGAAGCCGGCCATCACCGGCAACGACAGTTCGGTGCCACCATGCCCCGCGCTGGCATGGCCGAGATGGAGATGGCCGATGTGAAGGTGACCAAGGTGCAGGTGCCCCATGTGTACCCGACCGCCAAGTAGCGACAGGACGAGTAGCAGTAGGGCAAAACCACCGATGACCAGGAACGTGCCGGCTACCGCACCCATCCCCGGGGCGCCTCCTGCGCCCGCCCGGCGGTCAACAAAGTCCAACCGGGCCAACATCCAAGGGTAGACCTACTGTGCAACTCCCGGAGGCCCGCCAATTGGCCACGCCAGCAGAGTCCAGTTCACAGACCAGCCGCTTCGCGGCGATCAAGGATGCTGGCGGCGTGGGAGCCCTCGTCAGGGCCGTGATGTACGACAGCAGAGTTTCCTATGTTTCTGCCGGACTCACCAACCCGAGCCGGGCGGCCTGGGCTGCCGCGACCGTACGGGTCGGAGCGCCCAGTTTCGCCAGCACGGCGGAGACGTGGTGGTCCACGGTCCTCGCCGAGATGAACAGCTGAGCGGCGATTTCGGCATTGGTGTGCCCGCCGCAGATCAGGTCGAGCACCTCACGCTCGCGTCGGGTCAGTCCCAGCGGGTGTGCCCGCGTCGCAGCTCGAGCTCCACTGGGGATCGACCGAAATCCGAGCGCTCGCATCTTGTGCCGGGCGATCCGTGCGGTGGCTGGCGCATCGAGGTCGTCGAAGATGCCCAAGGCGTGGCGCAGCGCTGCCTTGTCATCCGAGTCGAAGAGGGCTAGCGCGGCCTCGTACGGACAACCGAGGTCCGTCCACACCTGTGCGGCGTTCTCCCAGTCGCCGTCGACCTGCAACCGGTACGGCTCGGCGAGCTCGCCTTCGACAGATCGGGTCGAGCCGGTGCGGCGCAGCCACACCGCGACCGCGCCGCGGTCCCAGGAATCGCACGCCGACGATCGGCCGTCGGCCAACTCAGCCTCTCGACGTCCCGCGTGTTGGTCTCCGGCGAGCCAGTATGCCTCGGCGCGGGTCAGTCGCGCCGGTACGATCGATGGCGCCGCATCGGTCCCGTCGGCCGCCGCCATCGCCTCGTCGAGATAGCCCCATGCGTCGGCGTCGCCGCGACGCGACGCGATTGTGCCACAGTTCAGCAGCGACGAAATCCGGTTGATCGGGGAGTAGTCGACGCGACCGAGAAGCTCCGCGGCCAGTGCCAGCGACTCGTCCCAGCGCCCGAGCCTTTCGAGCGTGCTACTCCGTTCGCTGCGTAGCCAGTTGCCATATGTCGTGACATCATGCTCGTCGCAGTAGGCGAGACCGTCCACATAGTACCGTTCGCCTTCGGCAAATCGTCGCTGTAGGCTGTACGCTTCGTAGATATTAGCGAATGCCCGGCCCGCCTCGGCCTCGAAGTCGCCCGAGATCGCGATCTCCAGCGCACGACGCAGCAGCCCGATCCACTCGCCGCCAGTGTGGGCGGTGGCGCAGCCCTCAATGTTCAGGGCGAGGCTGAGCGCGTCTGACACACCCAACGGCTCAGCGATCGCCTGTGCCTTCCGGGCCATCTCTATCGCGACGGCGTTGGCACCCTTGACCATCCGTTCTCCAGCAAAGGTTGCGTACGCCCAAGCCAGCTCGCCGCTCGGACCGAGTGATTCCAGGGTCGACAGGGCGGCTTCGATCGTCGCGGCCGCTTCCCTGCCGCGACACAGGCGCCACATCGTCCGCGCCAGCCGCCGCAGCGTGTCGCCCTCGCGCAGCCGATCGCCGGCCGAGCGCCATAAAGCCAGTGCGCGCTCACCTGCGTCGGCGGCGTCTTGCCATCGGTCCACAAACGACAGTTCGTCCGCGAGTCCGTCGTAGAGTGCAGCCACCAACGTCGGCTCCGCACCGGAGGCGAAGCGTAGGGCCCGCTGATACTGGGCCGCCGCCTCCCGGTGCGACGCCAGCTCCGCGGCCCGACGCGCGGCGCGAGAGGCGTGGTGGAGAACGGCCCCGCCGTCCCCGGCCGCCTCGGCGTGAAACGCGATCCCGGCGTCGTCGTCGCTTGCGAGCGAGCGCAGGGAGTCGAGGATCTTACCGTGGATAACTCTACGGCGGTGTGCCGCGACGGCCTGTTCGATCGCGAGCCGAGCGATCTCGTGCCGGAACCTCACCCACGCGCCGTCGCCGACGAGCAGCCCTGAGGCGAGAAGGTCGTCGATGATCGATGACGGACACCCAGTGACGGACTGCAACAGCCGCAGCTCGACCCGAGTGCCGATCAGAGCCGCAACGTCCAACAAGGCGCGGGCCTCGACGCTCAGGCCTACGGTGCGCGCTAGGGTCGCATCGCGCGCCGATGGCGGCACCTCGCCCAGGCTGGCCTGAAGAACCTCCGTGACATAGAACGGGTTTCCGCCGGTCAGCCGGTACAGCTCGGCCGCCTCGAGCCCGCTGCCACCGGCAAGGACACCGACAGCGTCCTCGGACAGTGGCGCCAGCCCGACCCGCCGGGTCGACCGCTGGGTGGCGAGCTCACCAAGAGCGACCCGCAGCGGATCGCTCGCCGCCAATCCGTCGTCGCGGTAGGTGGCGATGAGCAGAACCGATGCGTTGCGCAGCCGCCGGCCCAGGAACCCCAGCAGGTCTACCGTCGCCTCATCGGCCCAGTGCATATCCTCCAACACCACGACGCTCAGCGTCCCTGGCTCGCTGACCTGCCGCAGCAGGGCACGGAACAGCTCGGCGCGGGCGGCCCGGGCGCGGCACAAGTCAAGCAGGTCCCCGCCGAGCTGATCCGCGAGGTCGAACAGCGGCCCGAGCGGGCTTGGGGTGAACTGGCCGTCGCACGCGCCCCAGGACCAGTTGGCATCCGGCAGTTCACTCTCCATCTGCTCCACCAACGCTGACTTGCCTACGCCCGCCTCCCCGGCCAACAGCACCAGGCGGCCGTTACCGTGGCCCGCCTCCCGCGCGTACTCGCCAAGAGACGCCAGCGGGGCCTCCCGCTCTAGTAGCTGCATCTGCACAGTGTCTGTCGCACCCACCTCTGGCGCCATGGTCCTTTAGGCGGGCGTTGTGCCGATGAGCCCAGAAAATAGGCAACGCCGCGCGGAACCTGGGGAACCGTTCCCGATCCCCGGAACGGGCCAGCCCTCGTACGGTCGCCTGGATTCGTTGGTGCGATCGAGGAGGCACGGTGCCGCTCTACATGGACGTCCACACCTTCAACGGCGGCGTATCCGTCGAGGCCGTGGCCAAGGCGCACATGGCGGATCTGCAGACACAGCATAAATACGACGTTCGCTATCTGCGCTATTGGGTCGCCGAGCAGGAGGGCAAGGTGTTCTGCCTGGTGGAGGCGCCTTCCGCGGATGCTGCGTCGATCGTGCACCGTGAGGCGCACGGCCTCGTGGCCGATCACGTGTTCCAGGTGCAGGAGGGCTCCTGACCCGACTGAGGCCGCCATGAAGACCGGCTGAGCCCATCGCTGCCGTACCCGCCTTACGGACCATGGCGTGGGAGGTCGATGCAACCGACACTATGCAGATGGAGTTACTCGAACGGGAGTCCCCGTTGGCGTCGCTCGCCGAGTATGCGGGCGAGGCGCGGCACGGCGAGGGCCGGCTGGTGCTTGTCGCCGGGGAGGCGGGCGTTGGCAAGTCCACGTTGGTGGAGCAGCTTCAGCGCGACGTTCCGGATGCCCGTTGGAGCTGGGGTGCCTGCGACGGCCTTTTCACGCCTCGCCCACTAGGGCCGCTGTTCGACCTCGCTGGCCAGCTTGGTGGTGAGCTACTCGAGCTGTGCCGCACCTCGGCCACCCGCGACGAACTCTTCGATGCGGTGCTGCGCCAGCTCAGCGAACCGGGATCGCTCAATGTCGTCGTGATCGAGGACGTTCACTGGGCTGACGAGGCCACAATCGATCTGCTGCGGTTCCTCGGTAGGCGTCTGCGGAACGCCTCCGTGCTACTCGTCGTCACGTACCGAGATGAGAGTTTGACAACGACTGATCCGCTCCGCGTCACTCTCGGAGAACTTGCCTCGCAACGGTCGACCAGGCGGATCTGGCTCGCGCCGCTCTCGCCGGAAGCGGTCCGCATCCTTGCGAGTGAATGCGGGCTCGATGCGGGCGAGCTCTACCGCCTCACCGTCGGAAACCCGTTCTTCGTCACCGAGGTGGTCCGTGCCGGCATGGGCGCGATTCCGCCCTCGGCTCGGGATGCGGTGCTGGCCCGGGTCGTGCGCCTCAGCGGGGAGTCTCGTACCGTTCTTGACGTCGCGGCGCTAATCGGCGCCCGGGTCGAGATGCGGCTGCTGGAGTCGGTCACGTCCTGCTCGCCATCGGTCGTCGATGAGCTCGTGTCGTCCGGGCTGCTCGTCGGTGACGGCACGTCATTGAGGTTTCGTCATGAGATCGCCCGACTCGCCGTTGAAGAGGCGATCGGGGCACATCGCCGTAGCCCTATCCACGCCCAGATCCTCGGTAGCATGCGCTTCCTGGCCTATGACGACGATGCCAGGATGGCCTTCCACGCGGAGGCGGCGGGAGACGGCGAGGCCACAGTTCACCATGCACATCGCGCCGCGCGGCGGGCGGCGGAGCTGGCGTCGCACCGCGAGGCGGCGGCCCAGTACCAGCGGGCCGTGCGCTTCACGTCCGGCGCCGAGCCGGCGTTCGTGGCTGGACTCTACGACGGACTCGCTGTCGAGCTGTTATTGATAGACCGATGGCAGGACGCCGCCGACGCCACTGCTCGCGCGCTGGCGCTGTGGCGCTCGGCCGGCGACCGGCTGCGCGAGGGCGACACGCTACGTCGGCTCGCGGAAACGATGTGGACACAAGGCCGCGGCACCGAGGCGGCCACGACGCTCGAAGCCGCCGTGGCGACTCTCCAGCCACTCGGCCCGAGCAGCGAGCTGGCACGGGCCTACGGGATGATGGCGCTCGAACGGATGGTCAAGGGCGCCAACGACGCGGCAATCGAAGCGGCCCGGAGGGCACAGGAGATCGCCGAACGGTTGGGCGTGTCCGAGGCGCTCATCGACGCCCTTAACACGCAGGGCTGCGTCGTCGCCGACACTGGCGGCGACTGGATCGGGCCGATGCGTCGAGCGCTAGAGATCGCAACCTCCGAGGGCTTCGAGGATCATGCCGGCCTGACATTCGCCAACATCTACAGTGTTTACGGGCAACAGCGACGCTTCGCCGAAGGCGAGCGGTACTACGTGGACGGTCTCGCCTACTGCGACGAGCACGACATCACCGCGTACAGCAACTGGCTACGCGACGACCGGAGCATCGCACTGGAAAGGCTCGGGCGCTGGGACGAGTCACTGGCTCTTGCTACGGAGACCCTGGCTCGTATCGGGCCCTCCCCGCTCAACCGGATGTCGTCGCTGACGAGCCGCGGCATCATCGGAGCGCGGCGCGGCGACCCCGACACCAGGGACCATCTCGACGAGGCCATCGCGGTGGCTGACGGCACCGATGAGGCGCAGCGGATAGTGCTGGTGCGGTTGGCCCGCGCCGAGACGTACTGGCTCGCGGGAGACCAAGACTCGGCGCGACACGAGGCCGAGTTGGCCTCGGATCGATCGTCGGCGTGCGATTCCTGGGACCGCGGCGCGATCGCGGCATGGCTGCGCCGCACCGGCTCGATCCGCTCCGTGGCTGGAGCGCTCGCCGAGCCATACCGGCTGGAGATTGAGGAAGACTGGGAGAAGGCCGCGCAGCTCTGGTCCAATCTCGGGTGTCCGTACGACGTCGCGCTCGCGCTGCTGGACGCTACCGAGGAGGCGGCGCTACGCCGAGCCTTGAACATCTTTGCCGAGCTCGGTGCCCCGGCTGCCGCCCGGATCGCCCGACAGAAGATGCGGGCGCTCGGCGTGCGGTCCAACCACAGTGGGCCGCAGTCCGCCACTCGGGCACACCCGCTGGGGCTCACCAAACGCGAGGGTGAGGTGCTCGACCTGATCTGCGGCGGACATACCAATGCCGAAATCGCCGCGCGGCTGTTCATCTCCGCGAGAACCGTGGATCACCACGTCTCCGCCGTGCTCGCGAAGCTCGGCGCCCCAACCCGTACAGTCGCGGCGGCGGAAGCAGTCCGGCTCGGGTTGGTGGGTGCGCCAGAAACATAGGCAGCGCCGCACCGAATCTAGGCAACCATTCCCGTTCTAGGGCGCGGGCCTGCCCTCGTACGGTCGCATGAACAGGTTTCGGCGATCGAGAGAGGCACCGTGATAACACACCGGGAGGTTGCTCCATGAAAGACAGAATCACCCGCGGGGGCCGACACGTACGCCTCGGCGTCGTGCTCGCTGCATTTGTAGCGCTCATCGCGCTCGCGGCACCGCTTCAAGCCGCTCCCGCGGTAGCAGCGCTGCAGAGCTCCGACGCGGTACGAGTCTGGAATCTCCACGCCGTCAACGCGCTGATCAACGCACCTAACGCGACGATTCCCGGCGCCGGTCAGACACCCCCAGTCTCGGAGTTGCACCTCGCGATGGTGCAAGGGGCCGTCTATGATGCCGTCAACGCGATCGACGGCGGCCATCAGCCGTATCTCGCTGGACTTCCACCGGCGTCGCCGTCAGCGTCGCCGGAGGCCGCCGTTGCCACCGCCGCGCACCATGTGCTCGTCGGACTCGGAATCGCGCCGGTGCCGGCGTTGCCTCAGGTTGTCCGCGATCGACTCGATGTCCTCTATGCTGACGCGCTCGCAGGTATTCCCGACGGTGCCGCCAAGACCGGTGGAATTGGGGCCGGGGCTGCCGCCGCGACGGCAATGCTTGCAGCGAGAGCGTCTGACGGCCGATACGTACCGTTCTCGTTCACGGTCGGCACCAATGCCGGCGAGTGGCGTCCGACCCCGACCGTCAATGACCCGTTCG
Source organism: Micromonosporaceae bacterium (assembly GCA_020027875.1). Lineage (GTDB taxonomy): Bacteria > Actinomycetota > Actinomycetes > Mycobacteriales > Micromonosporaceae > JAXIPB01. Next base: position 20,248 of record JAHRHA010000045.1, read on the forward strand.
CCTGGGTGGCCAAGGTTGAGCCGTTCCTACTGCAGAGCTCATCACAGTTCCGGACGAAGGGGCCGCACGCGCTCACGAGCGGCGCCTACGCGAAGGAATACAACGAGGTGAAGGAGCTCGGGGGCCCAGACACACCCGACAGCCGACGCACCGAAGAGCAGACCGCCGTCGCCCGGTTCTACACCGTCAATCCCGTGGAGTTGTTCAACCGCACATTCCGGGTGATCGCCGAGGATCGCGCGCTGACGCTCGTCGAGGAAGCCCGGCTCTTCGCCATGTTGAACATGGCCGGGGCAGACGGTCTGATCAACTGCTGGGATGACAAGGCATTCTGGAGCTTCTGGCGTCCGATCACCGCCATCCACGAGGGCGACAACGACGGCAACCCCAACACCGTCGGGGATTCAGGATGGACACCGTTCATCGCGACACCGCCGTATCCCGACCACTCGTCCGGATACAACTGCGTCACCAGCTCGATGATGCACACGGCCGCGGCGTTCTTCGGCGAAGAGAAGATGGTCTTCAGCGTCGTCAGGATCGTGCCTAATGTGCCGAACGTGACGCGCGTCTACGAGCGATTCACAGACGTGATCGACGACACCATCGACGCGCGCGTGTACCAGGGCATCCACTTCCGTGCGGCCGATGTCCAGGCAGCCGGGATCGGCAAGGACGTCGCCCACTGGCTCGACAAGCGTTTCTTCCAGCCGGTGAGCTGAGCCGATACGCTCCGGATGGGCCGCCGCCAACCGCGGCCCATCCGGAGGCGCGAACAAGCGATGGGTTGGGCCGCTTGCTAGCCGACTCTTGACGCCGGATGACACGATGGTGCAATCGATCTGACCTACGACATGCTCGGCAGCCGCTTGCGCGCCATCGGCGGCGTCCCGATCACGTACGACCGGATGGGCAGCCGACCACGTACGGTCGGCCAGTGGACCCTCGAGTACGACCGGCTGGGCAGCCGGCTTAGGTCGATCGGCAGCGTCCCCATCGAGTACGACCGGATGGGCAGCCGCCCGCGGACGCTTGGGCAGTTGGGTCTTGAGTACGACCGGCTCGGCTCGCGACTGCGAAGGGTCGGTCCGCACGAGCTGACGTACGACACGCTCGGCAGCCGAGTACATACGATCGGGTCCATCGTGGTCTCGTACGACCACCTTGGCACTCGCCCTAGCCAGCTACATCTACCCGAGGCGCAGACGTCAATCCCCGACGAGCTCCTGCTCGTTGTCTATCTCGTTCTGTACCTGGAAGCGGAGCGACGCAGGCAGGCAAGTGCCTAGCCGGAACGGCGAGCATGTCTTGATCCGCCTCAGCATCCGTGCCAGGGACGGCAGCCGGGACTTGACAATGTTCGCGAGCCGGTGCCGGCCATGCACACCCGCTCCTACCGGCGCCTCGGGTCATGCAGCTCCGCGACCCGGCCGTCCGGCGCGACCCGGCTGCGCGGCATTCCGCGCACGCCACTCCGGGCGCGCAGGAGCCTGGTGAGGTACAGCAGCGCAGCGCCGAGTACGGCCATGTCGTCCAGGTAGACGGGGTCGGGCAGCAGATCTATCGGAAAGATCGTGTAGAGCAACGAGCCGTAGAAGGCCACCTTGCCACCCGTAGTCAGTGGGCCAAGTCGACGCCGCGTCGCGAGGACCTTCCTAGCCAGCCTTACCGCGCCGTAGAGCGTGAGCAGAGCGACGACACCGACGACGACCGCCACTGCAATCCAAGCTTCTCTCGACATCGCCCACCGCCTTGTCTTCGCTAACGCTCGGAGCCCCTCACCACGGCAGTACCCATGTCGAGCAAGGCATCAAACACGACGTCTCTGTACGCCGCCGTTATTCAACGCCTTCGAAGCCGGCGAGCACCGCGACGTGCCGCCGTCCGCGCAGTTGGATGTGCCCGTAGCCTGATCGAGTGGTGGCGAGCGAGGCGTATCGAGAACTGGGTGAAGCCGCCTGGTCGTGGGTTCTGAGCCACGTGCGCGAGGACGACGGCCCGTGGCTACCGGCGACGGTGTCGGAGGACTGGACGCACATGGCACCGGCCGAGGATCGCGACTCGCTGTACGCAGGGATCGGGGGCCTGGCACCGGTGTTGGCCGAGATCGCCCAGCGCCGAGCCCTGAGCGACGTCGAGCAGGTCCTCGCGAGCCGGGTCGTGGCCCGGCTCTCTGCCAAGGCGAGCGTTCGAACCGAACCCTCGCTGTATGACGGACTGGCCGGCGACGTGACGGCGCTGAAGCTGCTCGCCCCAGGCCGCGAGCCGATCGCGCTGCAGCGGCTCGCCGATCTGATGACCCCGGCCGGATGGAAGACCACGCTCGAGATCGATCCGGGGTCCGATTCACCCGTGTCAGACCTCGTCCTGGGCACCGCCGGCGTGATGCTGGCAGCGATCTGGGCTGGCGGTGAGCACGCCGAGACGATCGCGGCCACCGGTGGCGAGGCCCTGCTGCGAGCCGCGGACCACACCGAGGCCGGCCTGGATTGGGGCATGCTGCCAGGTTCGCCGTCCAGGGGGCCGAACTACTCACACGGCACCGCCGGGATAGCCAGCGCGCTGGCCATCGCCGGGGGGGCGCTGAATCGGCAGGACTTCGTCCAAGCCGCGAGGCAGGGCGCCCAGCACCTGCTCGCCGTGGGCTCGCTGGACAACGACGGGTTCATCGTCCCGCACACCATTCCGCCCTCCACCCGGGACGTGGAACCGGTGACCTACACCTGGTGCCACGGGCCAGCCGGAACCTCCTACCTGTTCGCGGCGTTGTCGCACGCCGGCGTGGCCGAGGTCGCCGGCCTGAAGGTCACCGGGCTGCGGCAGCGATGCCTGCACTCGATTCTCACCTCCGGTGTCCCGCAGCGCCTCCGCCCCGGATTCTGGGACAACGACGGCCGCTGTTGCGGAACCGCGGGCGTCGGGGACGCGCTGCTGGACGCCGTCCAGGACTGCCCGGACCCGATGCGGGCCGACACGCTCCTAGAAGCCGCACGCACCATGGGGGACGCCCTCATCGAGCGTGCGATCCGCGACCACGCCGGTGCACGCTGGCGGTTCATCGAACATCGCCAGGACCCACCGCTGCTGCCACCCGGCACCTCGTGGATGCAAGGCGCCGCCGGGATCGCCGCCTACCTGCTCCGCCTTACCCGCGTCATCCAGGACGGGCCGAGCGCCCCGGTGGTCGATCGCCCCGACCAGTGGTGGGCGGTCCCGACCCACCTGCGCACCGTCCACACCGCCGGAAAGCCCTCGGCGACCCAATGAGCCCGATGGAGTCCAGACCGCGGGGCGTGCTCGCGGCGAGGGTGGGCTGAACGCCACTGGCTACCTCGGTTCTGGCTTGCGGCGCGCGAGGTAGAGGACAGTATCGATGGCCAGCGGTACGACATCGTCGAAGTCCTCAGTCAGGGCCGCGAACAGACGCTCTCGGATCGGTTCGGCGAGCATTCGGCATTGTGAACGGGTGGACATATGGGTCACGTAGTCCGCGCCCGTGACGGTCCTGCGGGAGGGGTAGATCCGTCCGACGAGATCCTCAAACTCGGGCCGCTCCGCAAGTTCGTTGCCCGGCCACTCGGTCAACAGGCGCGCTGGCTCGAGCGGGGCGTCGTTGATCACGATCGTCGGCGCGATCTCGGCGAGTACGTCCAGCATGGCCTGCCGAAGAGTCGGGTCATCGATGCGGTCGTTGTTCCAGAACAACGCGAGCACTCCGCCCGCGGTCAACGCCTGGGCGGCCAGCCGCCACCGGACCTCCGGTTGGGTCCAATGCCACGCGTCGGCGCAGTAGAGCAGCCCGAAACCCTCCTCGGGCTGATACTCCTCGAACGCGGACTGGACGATGTGCACGTCGCGTAGATGGGCGATATGACGAGCCAGGACCGCAGCCATCGCCTCGTCCGGCTCCACGGCGACAACCGGTACGCCTCGCGCGGCGAAGGCCCGCGTGGCCTTTCCGGTCCCGGCACCGACCTCCAACGCACGCCGACCGGAGTCCGCCAGACGGCTGTAGTTAAGGACGTCGTCGACTAGTGCAACCGGGTACGCCAAGCGGACCCGGTCAAAGTCCTCAGCGACCTCACCGAAAACCCGCGCAGGAACCCGCGCATTGACTGTCACGGCATGATCGTAGCCAGCGCGCAGCGATCCGAGACTCCTCGGCGACAACCGTCCCAGCACACGGTGATGACGACCTCGCGACTGCAACAGTGGCCGTTCACCCCAGGGTCCGCGCGCCGGCGCCGTGTTAGCGTGCGCCCATGATCGAGACTGCCCCCGCGCCGGCCCGCAGCTCCGTCCGCGGCGCCATCATCGGCATCATCCTCGGCCTGGCCGCCCATGCGGTCGTGTTCGGCGTGGCGTACCTGGTCGGTCAGGCGGTCGAGCCCAGTGGCGGTGAGATGATCTTTCGCGAGGACGTTTGGGCGTTCCTCGTAACGGTGATGCTGGGCGAGGCTGTCGCGGCGCTGGCCTGCCTCACCGCGGGTATCGTCCTCATCGTGCGCAGGAATCGAGCCATGGGACTGGGTCTCATCCTTGCCTGGCTCTTGTTCGCGACGCCCATCGCGGCCCTGACGTTTGGCGTCTGACGGCCGACCGGCCTCGCCGCGGACGAGCCCTCGCCGGCGTTCGCCACATGGGCCGGTTCGCCGCCCGTGTAGCCACGGCGAGCGAGATCGAGCAGGATACGTTCAACAACCAGCCGACCTGGTGCCGTGGAGGCCGCACATGAGCGAGACCATCACATCGCAGATCCAGGCGGCCGCCGACAACGAGCGGCTGGGTCAGCTCCGGCAGCGCTATCACGGCCGCTTCCGGCTGAGCGCCGTCTTCACGATTGTACTGGCGGTGCTGTTCACCCTGGTGGTCGCCGGTCAGATCCTCGATTCGTCGACGGAGATCGCCACCACGCTCCTCCTGATCGACCTGCCCTTCCTGGCTCTCACCATCTGGATGTGGCGCTGGGAGCACCGGCACTCGAACGATGACCTCTACCTATTCGATGGCGGCCTGGTCCACGTGGATCGGAAGGGAGTGGTGACGTCCTACCCGTGGGCCGGCATCACCGAGGTCCGCGCCCGGAGGATGGAGCTCAGCATCGAGAACATTCCGGTACGGACCGTGTCCTTCATTAAGGTCGTACGCGGCGACGGCGCCTCGGTCGTGCTCAACAACCGGTTCCGGGGCGTGCAGCCGCTTGGCATTGCCGTGCAGGAGTCGTCCGCCAGCGCTCGGCTGCCGCTCGCCCTCGACGTGCTCCGCGCCGGTGACACGATCAACTTCGACGGCGTCGTCATCGACCTACAGGGCATCCGCTACGGAGGGCGTACGCTCACGTGGCCGACGATCGTGGCGCTGGGGGCAGCCGAGGGCATCGTCTGGACCAAGGTGACCATCCGTACCCGCGTGCGACGCCGCCCGTACACCCGGCGGTTGTTCCCCTCACGACCATTCCCCAATCAATGGCTCCTTGTCACCATCGCCCGTGCGCTCAATGTGGACTGACGCGAGGCCAGGGGTGGCTCGCGACTCGGCGACACCATCGTTTAGCGGGCCACCTCGACCATCTCCGCCGTCGGGTCCCGCAGTTCCGGGTTGACCCGCTCGAACAACACCATGATGAGCACTCCCCCAAGCACCATCAGCGCAGCACCGATGCGGAAGGCCAGGACGTAGCCCGCCGTCACCGCGACGTCGGGGGACACGCCGTGCTGGATCTCGTCGCCGGCGTACCGGAGCGCGAGGGTCACGAGGACGGCGAGACCGAGCGCACCGCCGACCTGCTGCATGGTGCTCTGCACGCCCGAGGCCAGACCGGAATCCTGGACGGTGACCCCGTGCAGGGCGGCGGTGGTCGCGGCCGGCATGGTTGCGCCGGCGAACACCCCGAACACGATCATGCCCGGCAATATCCCGCCAACGTAGGAGCTGTCGACGTCGATCATGCTCGTCAGGAGGAGCCCCACGCCGGCACCGATGAAGCCGACGGCAGCCACGACTTTGACGCCGAAGCGTGGAGTCAACGCGGTGCCCAGGCCTATGCCGGCGCCGATCGCGAACCCGAGTGGCAGCCAGGACAGCCCGCTCTCCAGCGGGGAGAACCGTAGAACGTGCTGTTCGAACAAGGTCAGCATGAAGGTGTACGAGATGAACGCCGCCATGAAGAACAACGAGGTGCCGTTGATGACCGATCTGGTCCGGTTGGCGAAGAACTCCAGTGGAATGAGCGGGTTCTTAGCTCGACGCTCGACAATGAGCGTTGCGAGGAGCAGACAGAGTCCGGCGACAAGCGGAAGAACGACTCTCGCAGATCCCCAGGGGTGCTCAGCGGCCTGCAGCAGGCCATAGACGATGGCGACGAGACCCGCGGTCGAGGTGATCGCACCGGTGACGTCAAGCCCCGAGTTCTTATCGCGCACCATTCGGCTCTCGGCGACCAGACGGGGCAGGAGCAGGAGGACCAGCACAGCGACCGGCACGTTGATGTAGAAGATCCAGCGCCAGGACGCCAGATCCGTCAGGACACCGGAGATGACGTAGCCCAAGGTCCCGCCGAGCGCCGCTAGCCCGCCCCAGATTCCCAGGGCCTTCGTCCGTTCCTTCGGGTCGGTGAAGAGCAACGCGATCAGGCCGAGCGACGCGGGGGCGGCGATCGCCTCGGCGATTCCCTGACCGAACCGACCAGCAACCATCATCCCCTGGGAGGCGGCGGCACCGCAGACGACCGAGGACACCGCGAAGATGACCACACCGGTCAGCAGCTGACGCCGTCGGCCGAAGACGTCGGCCAGCCGGCCACCGAGCAGCAACAGCCCGCCCGACATCAATACGTAGCCGTTGACGACCCAGGCCAGCCCGGGCTGCGTGAAGCCAAGGGAATCCTGGATCCGCGGCAGCGCCACGTTCACGACGGTCATGTCCAGCAGGATCATGAACTGTAGGCCGCACACGAGGGTGAGCGCCCACCACCGCCGGGGATCTGCCTCAGCCCGTGGCCGGCGTGCCTGCGGCACCTCGGCATCCTCCGAGGCCGTACTCGATCTTATTGTGGACATGTTTATCTCCCTTGATGATCGATTTTGTGAAAGTCGGCGAACAGCAACGTCAGGGGCTCAGCAGGCCGACCGGGTTGCCGTCGGGATCGGTGAACACGGCCATCCGCCTCGCATGGTTTCGTCCGGTCTGGGTCATGGGGTCCTCCTTGGTCAGGGGCGTTCATGCTCGGTCGCAAGGGAGACTCCCGCCATGGGGCAGAATCATCGCTCGTGAGCAACATTTCTTGGCCGACCGCGGACACGGCGGCGCAGGGTGCCGAGGATTTCGACCTGGCCCGGGCGCGCGACGGGGACGACGCCGCATTCACCCGCCTCGTCCAGCCGGTGCGCCGGGAGCTACACGCGCACTGCTACCGCATGCTCGGCTCGACCCACGACGCCGACGACGCCCTGCAGGACGCCCTGCTTCGGGCGTGGCGAGGGCTCGAGCGCTTCGAGGGTCGTAGCTCGCTGCGCTCGTGGCTCTACACCGTGGCCACCCGCACGTGCCTGGACATCGTCGAAACCCGCGGCAAGCGGGCTCTGCCCATAGACCTCGGCCCGTCCAGTGACCGCGTCGTGCTTGACGGCGCACCGCTGGCCGACGTCGCTTGGCTGGGCCCCTACTCCGATGCGGGCCTCGCCGACGGTCTGGCCGGCCCCGCCGCGCGATACGAGCAACGCGAAGCCGTCGAACTCGCCTTCGTCGCCGCCCTACAACACCTGCCGGGCAACCAGCGGGCGGCGCTGTTGCTCGTCGAGGTCCTCGGCTTCTCCGCCGCCGAGATCGCCTCCATGATGGACACCACCACCGCGTCGGTGAACAGTGCCCTGCAGCGAGCGCGTCGGATCGTCGCGGAAAAGATCCCCGCTCCCACCCAGCAGCAGACGCTGCGGGAAATCGGCGACACGCGCCTGAGGGACATCGTCGCCGCGTTCTCCGGTGCGCTAGAACGCGGTGACGCACCCGCCCTGGTCGCACTGTTGACCGATGACGTCACCTGGTCGATGCCGCCGCTGCCGTACTGGTACCACGGCCTCGATGCCGTCACCGACTTCGCCGTGCAGGTCCCACTGACCGCATGCGGAAGCTGGCGGCATCTCCCGACCAGCGCGAACGGCCAGCCCGCCGTGGGCTTCTACCTACGGAACGACGACGCCGGCCCGTACCTGAGCTGGTCGATCACCATGCTGACCCTGCGCGGCGAGCACATCGCCGAGATCACCTCGTTCATCGGCCCCGAGCACTTCGCACTCTTCGGACTGCCCGCCTCGCTCCCCTGACCAAGCGGCGATGCCCAGCTGGTGAGTACAGATGCTGGTACGGGTGAGTACGAGTACGCATGTGCCCGCAGCCGCGGTGGCAGAGCCTGGACCCATGGTGATTGAGAAAGCTCCGGCACGCTCGTCGGTTGTCGTGGTCCTCTTGGTGCTATCCGCCTTGGTGGGGGCTGGTACCGCTCTGATTCTTTACATCTTCCTCATCGAATATGGCCCCACCAGCGGATCCCGGGTCGATGGCGCGGTACAGGGACTGACGTTCGCCGCCGTGCCGCTGCTGGTGGCGGGTGTGCTGGCGGCGGTCGCGTTCGGCTTAGGGCGGCGCTCGTCCTGGGTACGGAGCTTGGCGGTGGCAGCAGCTGTGCTCAGCGTGTGTGGTGTGCTGGTCGCTGGAGCGCAGGCCGCCGTTGGCAAATACGACCGGCTCGCTAAGGTCCCCGACTGCGGGACCGCGGAGGTGGGCGGATCACCGGGGGCTCGCGTCGCCCGGGAGGCCTTCGCCGATCTCGAGCACCCTGGGCCCTTCGGCGCCAGCTGGAACGGGATCCAGGGCTGTGGTGCCGACCTGCTGAACGTGACTTTTGCCGAGGCCGCCGCGCACTACCGCGACCGCCTTCCAGCCGCCGGCTGGGCCATCACCCGCGACAACAGCTCCGAGCTGGCTGCCCGCCGCAACGACCTGATATTCGTTCTGACCGAGCGCTGCGGGCCGGTATCGGTCGAGATGAGGCTTGCCGATGCCGGGGATATCTCAACTCGGTGCTGACCGAGAACCATCGTGGACGTGCGCAGGGGACCCCGACCAGCACCGGCCTGAACGCCTGGCATGCTGGGCCTAACGTGCTAGGCTCCGACCATGGGTCAGTTCATGGAGGAAGAGCTGCGTGAGGTTGTGAGCGGCTACGAGACGTCCAAGAACGCGGCTTTGATGCGGCGTGACGCCCAGCTCCGCGAGTTCCACGCGCGCGGCTGGCGCCCGGTCGACCTGCAGCGCGTGACGGGATACAGCCGGGAGACCATCCGGCAGGCCCTGCACCCGGAGGTGCGCCGGGCCACCAACACCAGCCGGCGCAAGGTCACCTCCGCGCCCAGCCGGCAGGCGGATGGGTACGCCAGCTACGGCGCCCGCAAGCAGTACGTCGTGGCGGAGCGTCTAGACGACCTGCGCGGCCAGACGGAGGGGACGGCAAACCTGCCACAGCACCTCGACTGGTCCGGCAATGCGAGCTACGACCTCGACAAGCCGGCGCGGCTCGCGTCGATGTACCGGACTGTCCTCAACGAAGCCAGCTCCACCGACGATCTTCTTGCCTGGATCGACGGGCGGTTGCTGGTGCAGCTGTGGCCCACGCTCTGGCTGCCACCGCAGCTGCGACGGCTCTGGGAGAGCCGTTTCCCGGAGCTGGCCTTGCTCCGCGCCGAAGCGGCCTAGCGTGGACGCCTTCCAGCAGGGTCTGGCCCGGATCGGCCTCGACGCCGCGGAGCGGTACGGGTTCGCGCTCGCCGGCGGCTACGCGGTGCAGGCGGCGGGCTTCCTGCAACGACCCAGTGAGGACATCGATCTGTTCACGGTTTGGGAGCGTCGGGGCGAGTTCGAGACTGCGGCCGGCGCAATCGTCGACGCGTACCTCGCCGCGGGCCTGAGCGTGGAGGCCGAACGCCGCCACGACACCTTCACCCGGCTGACCGTCTCCGACGGCGTGCAGACTGCGAAGGTCGAACTCGGTGTGGACATGCGCGCCAACGAACCGGTCCGGATATCGATCGGGCCGGTCCTGCACCCCGACGACGCAGTCGCCAACAAGATGGGCGCGCTCTACGAGCGTGCCCTCGCCCGTGACTTCATCGACATCGACGCGGTGCTGCGGTCGGGTCGCTACGAGGGGCGGGCGCTGCTGCATCTCGCGGAGCGCTCGGACATCACCTTCGATCGAAGCGTGTTCGCCGAGGCGCTCGCTCAGGTGCAGCTGCTCGACGACGACGACTTCGCGCAGTACGGCCTGGTCGGCGAGGACCTCGACGATCTGCGTCACCGGTTCGCCGCTTGGCGCGCGGAGCTGCTCGACAGCACCGGGCCAACTGGGTGATCGGGCCCGGCTGCGTTCATTGCTTGCGCCGCTGCGCACCCGGCTCGTCACTCATCAGGTCTAACCGAGCGAGCGATCGTCACAGGTGCTGTCGAGGGGCAGGATGTCATTCATGGAGACCTGGGACGCCCTTCGGGCTCGCCGCAACGTTCGGACGTTCACACGGCAGCCCATTTCGTCGCATGACCTCGACCAGATCCTCGAAGCAGGACGGCGGGCACCCTCGGCCAGCAACTGGCAACCGTGGGACTTCGTCGTAGTCACCGACCGCGCACAGCTTCAGCGCCTATCCGGGGTCTGGCGCGGCGCCGGCCACATAGCTGGGGCCGCGGCCGCGGTAGCTATCGTCGCCGTGCAGCCGCAAGACGCCCGACGCGCGAACCTGCTCCAATACGACCTGGGCCAGGCGACCATGGCGATCGCCATAGCCGCGGCGGACCTGGGACTGGGCACCGGCCACGCCGCCGCCGAGGACCAGGACCTCGCCCGTGACGTGCTGGGCTTCCCCAACGACCGGTTCCTCGCCTATCTCCTGTCCGTGGGACATCCGGCCGACATGCCGCTGCGCGTTATCAAACGTCCGGATCGTCGGCCGTTCGAGGAGGTCGTCCACCGCGGGCGCTGGTAGCCCGTCCTCGGGATCGGGCACCGGTGGGCGACTGCGTACACGAAAGTTCCGCTCACCTGTGCCCGACAGCAGACATCTATCATGGCGGCCATGCTCGTACGCGTTGCCGTCCTCGCCGGGAGGCTGGGGTGACGACCAGCCTGACCAAGCGGCCGGTCGCGGCTGATGAGCTGCAGGCGTTGGCAGGGCGGGCGTTCGGCGCTGGTCGACGCGCCGCGTCCTGGACGGAGCTTACAGGCGGCACGTATAACACAGTCCTCGCCCTGACGCTCGACGACGGCCGCGACGTGATCCTTAAGGTCGCGCCGCCGCCGCACCTCGAGCTGCTCACTCACGAGGTCGACCTTCTGCGGACTGAGGTCGAGTTCTACCGGCGTGCCGCTGCGGTCGGCGTTGCGGTGCCGTCGGTCCTCGCGGCAGACTTCGCCCGGGACCTCATCGGCACAGACTTCGCGTTCCTGTCTCGTATCGAGGGTGTCCCGTTCGACACCGTTGAATCCACAATGACGCTGGCAGAGGCGGCGGCGGTACGGCGTGAGGTGGCCGCCGCGGCAGGGCGGTTGCACGCGGTCACCGGTACGGCGTATGGCTACCCGTTGCGCGGTAGCAACTCCTGGCAAAGCACGTGGCGGGCTGCCTTCGGTGCCATGGTGGACGACCTCATGGGGGACGCCGCGCGTCTCGCTAACGTCCTACCGGCGTCACCCGAACGAATCGCCACGATGATGCGCCGGCACGCCGACGTGCTCGACGACGTCGACTGCCCCGCGCTTGTCCACTTTGACCTGTGGGATGGCAACGTCTTCGTCAACGCCCACCCCGCCGGCGGCTGGCGCCTCACCGGATTCATCGACGGCGAGCGCGCATTCTACGGCGATCCCATAGCCGAGCTGTGCAGTCTCACTCTGTTTCGTGAGATCGAGCCGGAGATCCTGGAAGGGTACGCCGAGACGGCACCCTCCCCGTTCAAGTTGGCCGGGCGCGCCGCGCGGCGGCTGGACCTCTATACCACCTACCTCTACCTGATCATGGCAATCGAGGGCCCGACGCGGGGGTGGCACAGCCCGGAGCGGCGCGAGTTCGAACTGTTCCTTCGCGGCCGGCTCGAGGAGCAGTTCAGACGTTTGTGACCATCGCAATCCGGACAAAGGCAGGAGCGTGAAGAGAATCGATCGCCCGGGGGGGAAGGAAATCCGACGGTGACTGTGGTCCGGGCTTCGTTTGGTTCGGCGCTTGCATCTGTTCGTGTTTAGCGGTTCTCCGCACTTGTGCAGTGTGTCGGTGCGTGAGTGAGGCTCGTGGCCTCGGCATGCTGACTGTTTCCACAACCGACAGCAGCGAGGTCACGAGCATGGACGACATTACGTCGTTTGTTGTTCGGCGTGGACAGCTTCCGTGTCGTCGACGTCGTGTGCGTCGCCGACCGATCGAATCCGACTCGGGCTTCATGCCTCCGATACCATGTCCGGCATGACATCGGCAGATCATCATAAGTACCGCTATCCCGACCCGGCCGAAAACATCACCTTAACCCTCGTCGACCAGAGTGAGCTTTCGCCAGAGCTTTGGGGGGAGCAGGAGTCGAGCGTTTTGGCCAAAATCGACGAGGCACTCCGCCACGGAAGGCTGCTGACCCTGCTCGACTATGGCTCGGGCACCGGCAGACTGGCCGTGCGGTATGCCGAGATCTTTGAACGAGTCACGTCATTTGAGCCCGACGCGGGTCGCGCTCGGGAGCAGCGTGACTTCATTGCGATGACACCGTTGGCAGATCGAATCCGTGTGATCGAGGACCTCGCCGTCGCTGACGCCGAGTACAACGCAGTCCTGTGCAGCCACGTCATTCAGCATGTGCCACGCGCCGTCGCGGAGAGAGTGCTCCAAGACATCACCGGCCACGTCGAGCACGGCGGCGTGGTGGTCCTTCTCACCACGCTATCACCGGACAAAGATCCCCACTACGTGCTGAGTTACGTTAGTGATGCCGGTCGGGCCGTCGAAGACGACGTATCAGCCGTCGAGTTCGAGAACGCAGCGCGGGAGGACGTTATTGGCGTGCTGCCCGTCCGTTTCTTCCCGCTTGCCGGCCTGGTCGCTGAACTCGACCGTTTGGGTATGGACACTCTAGGAGCGTTCGGTTTTCATGGAAGTTCAGGGATCGTCGGTCCCGCCACCGAGGCATCACCGGAATTGCTCCGGTGCCGAGACGTGGCGCTGGTAACCCGCAGGAGGTAGCTGGCCATGGTATCACCATCCGTTACGTCGGGTGGTGGCGATGAATTCCAGCGCATCTTGATCTCGAACACGATGGTGTACCGGTACTCACATAGCGGGTTCAAGGCCATCGTCGACGGCATGGAACGGCGTGGCCAGCTCGGCGAGTTGGCCGAGCAAGCGGCACGCGACTTTGAGGTGACCGGCGGGTCCGTTCTGGGCGAAATCGCTTCGCGCACGGTTATCCGGCGTCGGCCGATGGTAAGCGTGTCACTCGACCTGAACCAGCCGATGTTCGCCCACGCCGAACCCGGGGTGATTCTCGTTGTCTCCAGCTGCGTCGAGGACACTACCGTAGCGGTCACCGTCAACATCTGTTTCAGCCGAGCGAGCAGTGATCAGCTTGTCGCCGTGGGCCAGAGCATGTACCACAGGCGGGTCGAGACGCCCGTTGGGTCCGTCCAGCTGGGGGAGAAGGTCACAAGTCCCATCCGGTCCGTGCGGGACATACAACATCAGTTGGCCGAGCATCTCGGCCTGCTGAAGCGTCCACATGCGACTAGCCACTTCAGATGCATCGAGATACGCCAGTTCGGCAACCTCACGACCGCGAGTGAGGCGCTCGACAAGAACGCATTGGGGCTGTACGGGATCCTTGCCGCTGATGAAGGATGGCGCTACGTGGGCGCCGAGGTCGCTCAGCGACGGTTCAACCATATGTGGAGCACGCGTGGCTTTGTCGGCATTGTCAGCCTCGGTGACTCGACCCTATCGCTGAACCTTCGACCCCCTGACTACAGTCTCGCCGCGAATTCCTACTTCGAGCACCACTTTGGTCGTCCTGAGTCCTATTTCTCCAACGACTTCTGCATTGCCGGACTGGAGCACGGTCCGTTCCTAGCTCGGGAACTTGCGGCCTATCGGCAATGTGTCGCGGAAGATATGCGGAAGCGACTCCTATCGCGTCGAACGCTCAAGCTGAAGGTATCCGTGCTTGGTGACGTGTCCGGCCGGGCGCAGCGGAACTCGCTTTATCGTTCGCTGGTCGAAGACCTCGTCCGCTTGCGCGATCAGCCGCCGGCTGAGCTGGCCGCGCTCGTCAACATGATCGAGCAAGACTCCGGTCTGCCGGACAGCCTCGATAGCCTTCGCCAGGAGGTGCAGGCCCTCGAGAACGAGGAGCAGACCCTCTACCTGTATCGGGTCAACCGGGTGCTCGTCCTCGTCGCGTGGATTGGGATTGTCGTGGCGGCCGTTGGCGTCGTCGCCGCGATCGGCCCCTCGTGGTAACTCCGCCGACGCGCTGTCGTGCCGATGAGCGTGCGTGTCCGCCCGAAGATGGGCGATGATCGTGTCATGGGCAACCTGGCCGACCTGACGGCCACCGAACTGATCGCTGCGTATCGGGACGGTAGCGTGTCCCCGGTTGAGGCGGCCCGGGCGGCGCTGGCTGCGATCGATGCCGGCAACGCCGACGTCAACGCCTTTGTCCTGGTCGACTCCGACGCTGCGTTGGCTGCTGCCCAGCGGTCCGAGGCCCGTTGGCGCTCCGGCGGCGTTGTCGGGCCGGGCGACGGCATACCGACCTCGATCAAGGACATCCTCTATACCCGCGGGTGGCCGACACTGCGTGGCACCAACCTGATCGATGAGCGCGGGCCATGGACCGAGGACGCTCCGGCGGTGGCGCGGCTACGGGAGACCGGAGCCGTCCTGCTGGGCAAGACGACCACGCCGGAGTTCGGCTGGAAGGGCGTCACCGACTCGTTGCGGCACGGCCCCACCGGCAATCCGTGGGATGCCGCGCTGACCGCCGGCGGATCGAGCGGGGGCAGCGCGGCCGCGGTTGGGCTCGGCATGGGTACGTGGTCGGTCGGCACAGACGGCGGCGGGTCGCTGCGCATCCCCGCCGCGTTTACCGGTACGGTCACGATCAAGCCGACGTACGGGTTGGTCCCGGTGTGGCCCGCGAGTCCATTTGGGACCCTCTCGCACGCCGGCCCGATAACCCGCAGCGTCGCCGATGCCGCTTTGATGCTCGACATCCTCACCGGCTTCGACCCGAGGGATTGGTCGGCGTTACCCACTCCGACCACGTCGTACCTGCACGGGCTTGACGACGGCGTGCGCGGCCTGCACATCGCGTTCTCGCCGGATCTGGGCTATGTGCGCAACGAACCGCAGGTCGAGGCCGCGGTGCGTGCCGCTGCCGCGGTGCTGGCCGATGCCGGTGCGCATGTTGAGCAGGCCGATCCTGGCTTCGCCGATCCCGTTGACGCCTTCCACGTGCTGTGGTTCGCGGGCGCGGCCAAGCTCCTTGAGTCGTACGGAGCAGACGCCGCCCGGCGCGTCGATCCCGGCCTGCGCCGCAGTGTTGAATGGGCCGCTGGAATCAGCACCGGGGACTATCTGGATGCGACCGCGCTGCGGGTGGATCTCGGCGTGCGGATGGGTCGCTTTCACCAGACGTACGACCTCCTGCTGACGCCGACCCTGCCGATCACTGCATTCCCGAAAGGCAGGGATGTGCCGCAGGGATGGCATTCGGTGGACTGGACCAGTTGGACTCCTTACACGTACCCATTCAATATGAGCCAACAGCCGGCCGCGAGCGTGCCGTGCGGATTCACTTCCAGCGGTCTTCCAACCGGCTTGCAGATCGTCGGCCCGCGCCACGCCGACGCGCTCGTGCTGAGGGCCGCTCGCGCCTACGAGCGGGCCACCGACTGGACCTCCACACTGCCGCCACTCACCCGCCGCTGACAACGTAAGGCGCGGCACTATGTACCCGAGCCGCTGCTGGGGGTTCGCGTGGCAGGGCAGTGCGCGCCGACGCCGATGCGGGCGTGGGCCTCGCCTGCGGCCGTGCGGATTGTGAGTGTCACGCAGGTTGGGGCAACGACCGTATAGCCGCCCGCGAAGACCAGCCACTCAAACCCGCCCGGGCAGCCGGGCAGATGCAGCTCAGTCCCCCTCGGTCCGGGGCTGCCCCAGCCGATGAGTGTGTTGCGCCTCGACTCGGCCGAGACGCTCAACTCGATGACGGCATTGGACCGCATGATCAAGCCGTCCTTGGCGAAGAACCATCCGGGCTCGTCCGCCGCGTTGACCTGGAGCACCATCGTCGGCAACGCGACGGCGTCCAGCACTACGTCGTGATCCGCTGGCGGCGCGGACAACCCATCGATCGCGTGCGCGCACGGGATCTCGTTGGCACTCGGGGATCCTGACGCGCTGACGGGCCCGGACTGAGGTACGGCGATGACCCGGCCCGGCGTCGGTGGAGCCGCACACGCCGACAACACGCCACACAGGACGGCGATCAGCCCGTGCTGTACTCGTGCCCTCACAATTACATGGAGTCTCCGCAGCAACGGGGAGTTCCGTCGCCTCCTCAGCCGTCCCACGGGCTTGATCAGTTGCTTGACGACCTCGCGACAGACGTTCTGGCCGTACGTTACTTCTCCGACCCCGGCGGCACCTGCTGGCGAGGTCGGGTCGAGAATCTCAGCCATGCGGGTGCGACTGGCCATTGGGGACTTCTCCCGGATGACTCACCTGAGCGTGAAGGCCCTTCGGCACTACCACGACGTGGGGCTGCTCGAGCCGGCCGAGATCGACCCGGCATCCGGCTACCGCTTCTATGAGCCCAGTCAGGTGCCGATCGCGCAGGTGATCCGCAGGTTCCGGGACCTCGGCATGCCACTCGACGAGATCAAGGAGGTGCTGCAGGCTCCCGACGTCTCGACCCGTAACCAGGTGATGGTCGCGCACCTGCAGCGGATGGAGTCACAGCTTGCGGAGACGCAATCCGTCGTGGCTTCGCTGCGATCGCTGCTGGAGAGGCCGCCCGCGCCCATCGCGGTGGAGCACCGGTCCGTGGGCCAGGTGCGAGCCCTCGCGATCTCCGAGCATGTGTCGATGCTCGACCTGGACACGTGGTGGGATGGAGCGTTTCGCGAACTGGATGCAGCGTTGGCAGCGGCGGCCATGCCACCAGCGGGGCCTCGTGCCGCGTTGTACTCCGCCGAGTACTTTGAGTTCGAGGCCGGCGGCGAGGTCGTTGCGTACATCCCGATCACGGGCGACGTGAGCTCCGGCGGCCGGACAAGGATGCTGGAGATCCCGCCAGCGGAGCTGGCGGTGGCCGTGCACAAGGGCGGCTTTGCTGACCTGGACCAGACCTATGGCGCGCTGGGCACCTACGTGGCCGAGCGCGAGATCGGCGTAGACGGGCCAATTCGCGAGCACTATCTGGTGACCGCGTTCGACACCGATGAAGAGTCTCGTCACGTGACCGAGGTCTGTTGGCCGGTCTTCCAGACCACACCCTCGTCCTGACCGCCGAGCACGGCGCGCCGCTTGACTATCCCGTAACGGGAGACCTGACGGTCGGTGCGTGGACGGGATCAACCGCATGCTCGCCAGAGAGCGCCAGGCCGACATCGTACGAGAAGCTAAGCGCAGCCAGCAAACACGAGAGAGCCAAGCCGCGAGGCACGCCCCAGCACGCTTTGGGCTCTCGCGCGAGCTGTGGCTCGTCGTGCTCGGGATCTTCTTGAACTACGTCGGGTACGGCGCGGTCCTGCCATTCGAGGTCATCTATCTGCACGATGGTCGCGGTTTCAGTCTGGGCGTCGCTGGTGTGGTGGTCGGCTTGATCACCGGTGTCGCGGTCGTGACCGCGCCACTGGCGGGTCCGCTCATCGACCGCTTTGGGGCTCGTGCTGTCGCCACGGGCGGCGGAGTTGCGCTGGCCGCCGGGTACGCCGGCCTGGCGTTTGCTCACTCGCCTGCTCGTGCGTTCGTGGCCGCTGCAATCGCGGGCGCTGGAAACGGCGCCCTGAATCCAAGTCAGTCAACCCTCGTGGCGACGCTCGCACCGCCGCAGCTGCGCCATCGCGCCACCGCGGTCTCGCGTGTTGCCGCCAACGTCGGCGCAGGGATCGGCGGTGGTGTTGGCGGACTCGTCGCGGCGTACGGCTTGACCGGGTTCGTTGTGCTGTTCCTGGCCAACGGCTCCACCTACCTCGTGTATGTGTGCGTCTTGGTCGCCCTTGTGCGTGACGGCGCACGACCGGAGCCGATCACGGGCGGGTATCGGCTCGTTGTTCGTGACCGAGCATTCGTCCATCTCGCACTCACGAACGTGGCGATGATCGCGGTCGGTTGGGGCGTCTTCACCTGGCTCTTACCTCCCTACGCCGAGAACGACCTGGGCATCAGCGTGCAGCTCATCGGGCTGCTGCTGCTCGCCAACGCCACCACGGTCGCCGTCGCCCAACTGCCGATCGCCAAGCTCGCCGAGGATCGCCGGCGAGTCGTGATGATGGCGCTGGCAGCGTGGATGTTCGTCAGCGCTTGCCTGCTCGTGGTCGCCGCAGGCGCTCGCACCGATATGGCGTACACGGCACTGTTCGCGGCAACGATCCTCGTCGGCGTCGGCGAATGCTTCCACACGACCGTGCTCATGCCGCTCGTCGCCGATCTCGCGCCGGCCGGTCTGCGCGGAAGGTACATGGCGTCGATGGGGCTCTCGTGGTGGATCGGCCTGGCGATCGCGCCGGCGGTCGGCGCTCAGCTGCTAAGCGTCTCACCGACGGCGGCATTCCTCACGGCCGCCGTTGTGGCACTTGCGGCTGGCGTCTCGGCGCTGACGCTGGAGCGAGGGCTACCCGATGCCTCCCGACTGACGCCTCGCCCGCACGTTGCGCACCTGTCGCCCGTAGCAGAATAGGGGTGCGATGAGCGAGGACGACCTGCGCCCGCCGCCTTCGGTCGCCGCGCGCACCGACCGAGTGGCGCTCGCGGCCGGGTTGGTGACGGTGACGCTGTGGGGCTCGGCCTTCGTCGCCATCCGCGACGCCGGCCATACGCTGTCCCCCGGCTCGCTGGCGCTCGGCCGACTGCTCGTCAGCTTGGTCGTGCTCGGCGTCGCGGCCGCGATCTGGCACGAGCCGCCGCCCCAGCGGCGCGACCTGCTCGGGATCGCCGCCTTCGGCGCCCTTTTCCTCGGCGTCTACAGCGTCACGTTGAACGAGGCTGAACGTCGCGTCGACGCCGGGACGGCCGCGATGCTGATCAACACCGGCCCGATCCTGATCGCGATCCTCGCCGGGATATTCCTCAAGGAAGGCTTCCCCCGCTGGCTCTTCGCCGGTTGCGCCGTCGCGTTCTCGGGTTGCGTCTTGATCGGCCTCGCCGGCTCACAGTCGGGCTCCCGTGCCGGCCTCGGCATCGCGCTCCTGATCGTCGCAGCCTTCGCCTATGCCGCGGCTGTCGTTATCCAGAAGCCGGTGCTGGCCCGCGTGTCGCCTTTGCAGGTGACGTGGCTCGGCTGCGCCGCTGGGACTGTCGTCTGCTTGCCGTTCGCGCCGACGCTCGTAGGCGAGCTCGACGACGCGGGCGCGACCGCAATCGGCTGGATGGTCTACCTCGGTGTCGCGCCGACAGCGCTAGGATTCGCGACCTGGGCGTACGCCTTGCGCCGCACGAGCGCCGGCCGCCTGGCCTCGCTCGCCTACCTGATTCCGGTCGTCGCGATCCTGCTTGGCTGGGCGCTGCTCGGTGAGACGCCACCGTGGCTCGCGGCTGTCGGCGGCGCGCTCTGCCTCGCCGGTGTCTTTCTGGCCCGGCGCCGCCAGGACCCCGCTGATCAAAGGTCCTCTGGACCGACGATTCGTATACCGTCCCACTGATCGCGAGACGTGGTCGCCGGTGGCGGTGTGGCGTTCGACCCGACACCGCCGGATCTGGTCGGTGCACTGCTGCTGCGACGCTTCCTCGATGTCGTCCCAGATCGGCAGCAGCGCCAGGCGCTGGAGGTCTGCGCGCTCGCCCGGGTGACGACCGAGACCCTGCTGCGGGACGCCCTGGAACTCGACGACGCGCACCACCTGTTCATGTGGCTTCGCAGCCTGTCGTTCGTCGAGGCGGGGGCCGACGGGCTGTTTCCCCACGAGCTTTCGCGCGACGTACTCGACATCGACCTGCGCTGGCGCGACCCCGACGCCTACAAGCACACATTCCGAGGCTCATAGCCGCGCTCATGTTTCCCGCGCTCATCCTTGCAGCGCTTGCCGTGGCAACAGCCGCCATCGTGATCGGCTGCGAGCCGACGACCCCGACCTGACCGACCTCACGCGAGGCTCAGTATCGGCCGCAAATCGCGGCTAGTGGCCCCGTTCTTGCCGGCCCGAATGCAGCCGTTCGGCCAGGAAATCTTCCCAGGTTCGGTGGCCTACCGCCTGTTGGGGGGCGAGGTTGGCGCCGGCTCGGTATGCGCGGGCGGCCCTACCGGGGAGCCTGACTGGCATGATCAGCCGGTGCCGGTGGCTGGCCTGCAGGTAGCTGCGGAGCAGCTCGTTCATGCCGTACACGCGTGGTCCGGCGATGTCGGGCACCCGGCCGGACGGCTTGCCGAGGGAGAGCTCGACGAGCCGGGTCGCCACCTCGCCGGCGTCGATCGGTTGGAACCGGACGCCGGCCGGGACGGGTATCACCGGCAATTTCGCCATTTGCTTGGCCGTCATCAATATGAAGTCGTGGAACTGGGTGGCACGCAGCGTGGTCCACGGCAATCCGGAGTCTTCCACGATGCGCTCCGCGGCCCGTTTGGCCGCGAAGTAGCCGAACATGGCACGGTCGACCCGGCTGACGACGGGGACCCGTTCGGCGCCGACGACCGAGATGTATACCAGGTGTGGGGCGGCTGTCCGCGACGCCGCCCGTACCAGGTTGCGGGTCTTGTCCTCGTCGCCTTTGGGGCTGCCCGCGCAGTGCACGATGGTCTCGACGCCGTCGACTGCGGCTTCGATTCCTTCGCCGGTGGCCAGGTCGCCGATCATGAACTCGACGCCGTCCTCGGACTCGTGGCCGCGCCGGCTGAGTACCCGCACGTGACGGCCGGCCCCCCGCAGGAGCGGTACGACGAGGCGTCCGAGGGTGCCGGTGCCGCCGGTGAGCAGGATGGGCGAGGTCATCGTGATCTCCAATTCGTTCGTCCGGGAGCGGATCTCCCGGTCACATCGGCTGGTTTTCAGGGGTCTACTGGTATGACACCCCGCGAGGTAGGAATGTGACCTGGTGGACGAGCGCCGCCGGCGTATTCATTTCCGCAGACGGCGTACCTCGGCGTGCGGGAGGAGACCTCCGTGGGCGTGCACAGCGCCGTCCGGTTCGAGGAGGAGTTCACCGGGAGGGTCTATACGAGAAGGGCACGATGCGGTACGGGTATGTGATCGAACCGAAGGACCGAGCGCTACCGTGTACACCATGGCGCCACCCGGTACAACGGGGTACGCCGACTGGAAGGTAGTGGTCGATCAGGCGGTTCGCACGCTTGACCTCGGATAGGTATCTCAGCAAGGAGTCACGTC
>JAHRHA010000249.1 GCA_020027875.1 Micromonosporaceae bacterium
GCACCAACGCGGTCACCATGCGGTTGCCCAGGCGCTGCTGGAGCGTGAGCGCGCTCCGGGAGGTGCCGTCACGCACGCGCGAGCCGAGGACCAGATCGGCGTTGCCCGCTAGCACCGGGCCCAGCACCAGCGGCAGTTCGGCCGGATCCTCATTGCGGTCGCCGTCAAGGAAGACGAGGATGTCCGTGTCACCGGCGGCCAGCGCACCGGCCAGGCAAGCGGCCCCGTAGCCCCGGGTCGGCTCCAGGACCACCCGGGCGCCGGCGGCGGCGGCGATCTCCGCGGTGCGGTCGGTGCTGCCGTTGTCCACGACGATGATTTCGTCGACGAGGTCGCGCGGCACCTCGCGGACGACGCCGCCGATGGCCGCCTCCTCGTTCAACGCCGGGATCACCACGCTGATCCGCAAATCGCCTCCGCGTGCGCTCGAGTATGCCACCGCGGCAGGAGGCGCGGTGGTCACGAGCGTGTGAAATCATCAGACGGTCCTGCCCGCATCCGATGACCGAGAATCCACGCATACGCCGGGCCGAGGGCGAAAGCAAGACGGTTCACACGGTCGTGACAGCTGGTCGAGCGCTCGAGCTAAGGTTGAGACACACGGACTGGCCGCCCGGTGCGGCTCAGGGCCAAGGTTCGATGGACTTTTAAAGGACCGGAAGATCGTTGGACTGGACCGGCCTCGGAACGTAGCGCGGCGACGCTCAGCGGGAAGCTCGCGCGGTGCGCAGCGACACCTCGTCGCGTCGGATCGAAATGCCGCCCTGAAGCGCGTGCTGTCGGCCAGGGCCAGCGTGGCCACCCGGCCCGCCTTGATCTGCTCCTCGAACTCGCTTCCCGGCCGCCGATAGATGGCGGCGGTCGGCGCCTTGCCGCGTGAGCCATACCTTCGCGCCTTCGCCGTCCGAACCTGGCGTCCCGCAGACCGTGTCCAATCGGCAGCAGCGCAGCCGGGCTGGCCGCAAAGGCGGTGGGCGCCCGCGCGGCCCCCACAGAACAGGTGCGCACACACTCAAGGAGGACTGGGTATGGCTTGTTTACGTTCGATCCGTTCGCTGCGCATCACGCTCGTCTTGGCGCTTGTCGTCCTCGGGCTCAGCGTCACTTCAAGCTTCGCCGCCGAAGTCACGACGCCGTTCGCCGGCAAAGCGGTGAACGGTGGCACGGTGACCCACGAGCACCGGGCCGGGAAGCACGTCTTGACGGTTTCCACCGATTTCCAGGTGCCGGGCTCCCCGGACCCTCACTGGCAGGTCGTGGACTCGAAGGGAACCATATATCTGCTCGACCGGCTGAAGCTGAAGGACGACAAGATCAACCGTTCGATCACGCTGCCTGCCTACATCTCGGACGTGGCCAGGGTCCAGATGTGGTGTTCATGGGCCGAGGTCGTGCTCGGCGAGGCGTCGTTCGCCCAGCCGATCGCGATGAAGTAGCGGCAACACGTTGTCTGCGGACACCAGCCGGTCGAGCTCGAG
The DNA here is from genome assembly GCA_020027875.1 of Micromonosporaceae bacterium. GTDB lineage: Bacteria > Actinomycetota > Actinomycetes > Mycobacteriales > Micromonosporaceae > JAXIPB01. Next base: position 1,479 of record JAHRHA010000249.1, read on the forward strand.
CCCACCGGGCTGCGGGCCGACCGGCCGGCCAGTCGAACGCGATCGAACCGAACTCGAGGAGGTGCACATAATGAGATGGCTCACGAGCGCGATGACGGCGGTCGCAGTGACCGTGGCCCTGACGGGCGCCGGCCAGGCGCAGGTAGTGGAGAAGAAGACGCTGACTCTGGAAGGCGCGCGGCAGGTCGTCGCCACGGCCATCGGAGAGGCGCGGCGGCTCAACGCACCCGGAGCCGCCATCGCCGTCGTCGACGACGGCGGTAATCTGGTAGCGCTCGAGCGGCTGGACGGCACGTTCGCCGCGGGCGCGAACATCTCGATCGGCAAGGCGCGGACAGCCGCGATCTTCAAGCGACCGACGAAGGCGTTCGAGGACATCATCAAGAATGGCCGGACGGCGATGGTCGCCCTGTCGGACTTCACGCCACTACAGGGCGGGGTTCCGCTCATGGTTGGCGAAGAGGTCGTCGGTGCCATCGGGGTGAGCGGTGCTGCGAGCGCGCAGCAGGACGAGGAGATCGCTCAGGCGGGCGCCGCTGCGGCCAAGACGATGAAGCCGGGGATCGCAGGGACGCCGCTCTCGCGCAAAGTCACCTTCATCGACAGCCAGATGGTGGCCGCCGGGTTCGAGAAGGGCAAGGTCCTGGTGAACACAGGCAACTACATGGTCCATGCCAGCCACCGTGAGATGGACGGCCTCGCCGAGATCCACACCCTGGACACCGACCTCATCTACATGCTCGAAGGCTCCGCCACGTTCGTTACCGGCGGCACCGTCCCCGACGCGAAGGTGATCGAGCCGAACGAGCTCCGCGGCTCGAAGATCGTGGGCGGCGAGAGCCGGCGAATCGTGAAGGGCGACGTGATCGTGGTGCCGGCCGGCGTCCCGCACCTGTTCGCAGACGTTCAGGGGCCGCTGAACTACTACGTGGTGAAGGTGCGCTGACGCGCGAGTGCGTCGGTGACGAGAGGAGATGTCGCATGCGAGCGCGAACTCTGCTAGGCGGCGCCGTCGCCATGCTCCTGTTGACCCTGAGCCCGCCCGAGGCCGCGACTCAGACCACCCCGGACGCACCCGCTGGCCGGCCTGCAGCGATCGTCAACCTGGCGACGGACGCGGGCATGCGTCTCGTCAAGGGGCAGTGGCGGTACAGCGACGTCAAGATCGTCGAGATCGAGCACCGGGCCCCTGGGTTGGACCTGCGCCCGTCCGGGCCCCCGAACCGGACCAATGACATCAGTCCCCACGCCGGGGCCGCCGACTTCGACGACTCGGCGTGGGCGGTGCTGCCCGCCTCGCAGCTGGAGGCGCGTAAGGGGAACGGACGGCTGAGCTTCAACTGGTACCGGACCAAAGTGACGATTCCTGAACGGGTAGGAGCCTTCGACCCGGCGGGCTCGACCGTCGTCTTCGAGATCGTCGTCGATGACTACGCGGAAGTGTGGGTGAACGGCAACCTGCCCATCGTCTTGGGCCAGACCGGCGGACCGTTGATCAAGGGATTCAACGCTCCCAACCGCGTGGTGCTCGGGCGCGACGTCCGGCCAGGCCAGCAGTTCCAGCTGGCAGTTTTCGGCATGAACGGCCCCCTATCGAATCCACCCGGGAACTTCATCTGGGTGCGCTCGGCGACGCTGGACTTCTACCGGCCTGACCAGGCGGGTCGTGGACAGCCGGTCCCCACAGCGGTCATCCGTCGGGACCCGGCGCTGGACGACATCATTCCGGCGTCAGCCCGCATCGAGAAGCTGGCGGACGGCTTTCTGTTCACCGAGGGGCCGGTGTGGGTCCCGCGCACGGCGACTACGGACGGCTACCTCCTCTTCAGCGACCCGAACGCGAACACGATCTACCGGTGGACACCGGATGGCCAGGTGTCGGTGTTTAGGACGAAGAGCGGCTATACCGGCGTCGATGTCGGCGAGTACGGCCAGCCGGGCTCTAACGGCCTGACCCTGGACCGCGAAGGGCGGCTCACGATCAACGAGCATGGAAATCGCCGCGTCACCCGCCTCGAGAAAACGGGAGCACTGACAGTCCTAGCTGACCGCTACGAGGGCAAGCGGCTGAACAGCCCGAACGACCTCGTGTATCGGTCCGACGGCGCCCTCTACTTCACCGACCCGCCGTTCGGGCTGCCAAAGTTCGTCGACGACCCGCGCAAGGAGCTCCCGTTCAGTGGGGTCTTCTGCCTCATCAACGGCGACCTCAAGCTGGTCAGCACCGACCTGTCGGGTCCAAACGGAATCGCATTCTCTCCGGACGAGCGGTATCTGTACGTCGGCAACTGGGACCTCAAGAAGAAGGTCGTGATGCGCTACGAGGTGCGGCCCGACGGGACCCTCGCTAACGGCGAGGTCTTCTTCGACATGACCGGTGCTCCCGGCGAAGACGCCATCGACGGGATCTAGGTCGACCAGCGCGGCAACCTCTACGTCTCAGGCCCGGGCGGGCTGTGGGTCCTTTCGGCAGCGGGGAACCACCTCGGCACGCTACGAGGACCCGAGCACCCACACAACATGGCCTGGGGCGACGACGACGGGCGGACGCTTTACCTGGCGGCGCAGACGGGGCTCTATCGGATCAGGCTGAGCATCCCCGGCGTGCGCCCCTGAGCCGATCCGGCGAGGACTCCTTTGCGCCAAGCTCCACCACGAGAGCTCCTAGCGTTGCATCTTTCGGTGCAACTACAGCGCCCGCGCCCACTGAAGCGCGAGGCTTGGAGGAAGGCAATGACGGCGGCACAAGAGACCCCAGCGGTCACAGGTTGGTTCCGAGCGATCGCGCCGCTCTGGCCTCTCGGGCTTGCGCGGATCCTCTACGGCTACTTGTGGTGGCAGCAGTCGGGCTGGAAGGTGCCATCGGACGACTTCGGCCGGAAGTCTGGCGGCGGTCTCTGGTACTGGGTCCAGCAGCAGATCCAATATCCCACCGTGGCCGCCCACAAGGACTTCCTGGTCAACGTCATGATCCCGCACTGGACCTTTTTCGGATGGATGGCGCTGATCACCGAGACCTTCATCGGCGCGACACTGATCCTCGGGCTCGGCACACGGCTCGGATCGCTGGTGGCGATCGGCATGGCTACCAATATCACGATCGGCATCCTGAGCGTGCCACACGAGTGGGGCTGGACCTATACGATGCTGATCATGTTCCCGGTCCTCTTCCTGTTGACGGACGCCGGCCGCAGCTTCGGCGTGGATGCGTTCCTGGCGCCTCCGCTTGACCGGGCGGCTGCAGGCGGCAGCCGTCTCGCGCAGTTGATCCGCTGGCTCGTTTGATCGATCGCTCCGCTTACAGGGCTTAGGGGAGGAGTTTATGGCAGCTGTTCAACACTTCGACGTCATCGTCATCCTAACTGGAG
>JAHRHA010000250.1 GCA_020027875.1 Micromonosporaceae bacterium
ATGCCGATCTTGGGCGCGTTTGCGGGCAGGGCGCCGGCGTGCCCCTGGGCCAGCACCGCCGACCCGGCCGCGAGCGCGACGACGAGCACCAGCCGCCGAATTCTCTGCGTCATCGTGGCCTTCCTTCCGCGGCGCTTCTCGGTCGGCTCAGACATAGGTCTGGCTCACGACGGTCTGCGGGTCCAGCGGGCTGCCCTGGTACACCCGCACCTCGGTCATCATCCCGCTGGGTCCCCCGCCGGGCTCGGGAGCGACAAGGCCAAGGCTGGAGAGCCGTTGCCAGTCCCGGTTCTTGAAGTAGTAGACGTTGTAGTTGCCGACGGTATCCGAGCCGTTCGGCCGGGTCCCGTCGTAGGCGGGCGCGTCGAAGAGCACGTCGCGCGCCTCGCCTGGCCCGATGTACAAGGTGTTGGTCCAGTACGACGTGTCCACGTTGCCGGGGTTGCGGAGCAGCGAGGCGTCCTGGCCGACGACGTGCATCGGGATGCCGGGGAGCTGCATCGCGTGCTGCTGGTAGCCGAGGTTGGCCAGCCTGAGCAGCACCCGCTCGCCCGGGTTCACCTGGACGAGCGAGGAGTTGGGCTGGCTCTTGTCGTTGGTGCCCAGGTTCGCGTTGGGCGTCGTGATCCCCGAGGTCGTGAGCGCGTCATCGTTCGGCAGCACCGTCTCCGGATAGCAGCGGCCGTTGAGGGTGAACCACTGCGGGTCGTAGTCGGTGGCGATGGACTCCTGGATGTCGCGGTCGCCGTCGTGGAAATTGGACCAGACCTCGTTCAGCAGGATCGCGAAGTGCCGGTGGTACCCGGTCGACCCGTCGCCGTCGTTGTAGGCGAACTTGGTGAACCCGCCATGCGAGGTGCCGTCCTGGGTTGGCCGCACGAACACGATCCCGGTCATGCCCATCTGGACGTGCTCCACGTCCTCGAAGTGGCAGTGGTACATGTAGGTGCCCTCGCGGTGCGGGCGGTAGAAGTACGTGAGCTGCTTGCCGATCGGGACGGCCACCGACACCTCGGGGACGCCGTCGTTGAGCGGCGACGGCATGTCGAAGCCGTGCCAGTGGATCGTGTGCGCGTCGGTCAGGTCTGGCCGTTGGATCAGGCCCAGGTTGGTCAGCGTGATCTTGATGTCGTCGTTCTGGAGGAAGTCGAGGGTCGGCGCTGAGGTCTGGGCATGCCCCTTGTAGGTCGAGATCAGCTGGCTGATGGTGAGGCTGGTGCTGACTGGGATGAACCCGAAGATGTAGATCGGGTCGTCTTCCCGGTTGGGCATCGTGATGTAGCCGTCGGTTGCGGCCAGCCCCAGCGTGGTGGTGGCCGCCGAGGCAGCGGGCGCTCCCCACCCCAGCGCGCCCACCACCCCGCCGGAGACCACGGTCCCAAGGGCGCCCAGACCCGCGGCCTTGAGGAAGTCCCGCCGGCCGAACCCGGTACGGCGATGCTCCATCCTGTCCTCCTCGGCGCCCATGGCCCCCGTCACCTCGTCTCCGTCGACCCGGAGCACGGCGGGTGGGTGGGGTTGTTCCAGTTGAATGTGACGAGCGGGGTTGTGAGTGGGATCGGCACCGGCACGCCCGCGACCTCGTCTGCGCCGAGATCCCACGGCGTCCGGACCCGCGCGGTTCGAAGCTGCGGCCGGAACTGGCGGTCGAAGTCCGCCGGGTACGACTGGGCCAGAGTGCCGCTGCACGGAGCGAGAATCGCCTGGGCGTTCGGCGTTTGAACCGCCGGCGGTGCGGCCGCCAGGTTCGAGTAGCCGGCACCGCGGTCGATGGCGGGCGACCCGGTCGTTAGGTGGTAGTTCCCGGTCAGCCCGACCGGCGGGTCCTGGCCGGTGATCGTGACCGCCGCGGCCTGCGGGTCCCCTCGCGACCCGGACACGGCCAGCTGCAGCGTGAACGGCGCGACGAACAGCGGGTCCTCACCGATGCGGTTGGCCTGCCCACCGGGAACCGCGTGCTGGACGCCGTTCGGCCCCAGGATCTGTCCGTTGGTCAGGGTGGAGTAGCGCGGCGTGAAGGTATCGGCGTTGTTCGTCGTCCCGTGGACCTCGAAGTCGATGAACCCTTGGTCGACGAGGGCCGCCCCCGGGCCGAACTGGTCGAGGGTGAAGGCGTTGTTGTCCCAGAAGATGTTGTTGAACAGGGCCCTCGGGTTGGAGAAGTCCGGAGAGCCGGCCGGCAGCGTCGCCTGGAACAGCGGCTCGTTGGCCTCCGCCGCCAGGCCGGCCGCGTGCGGCACGCCGATCGCGGAGTTCTCCGACGAGGCGGTGGTGACGTTGTTGGCCACCGTGTTGTTGACGATCCGCACGTTCGACGAGTCGTCGAGCATGACCGCCCCGCCGATGTCGGGAGAAGTTGCTCTGGATCAGGTTGCGGTCGACGTCCACCGCGCCGGAGCCGGCACCGCGACAGGTGGCCAGGAGGGCGCTGTCGCTGGTGCAGTCGGGCGAGGTCGGCAGCTCGGTCTGGATCGCGATCCCGGCGCCGGAGTCGACGGCGTCGTTGTAGTAGACCTGGTTGTCGTGGATGCTGCCGCCGGGGCTGAGACCCCAGTGGGAGATGCCGGCGCCGTACTCCACCCCGAAGTTGGAGCAGAAGATGCTGCCGGTGACCTCGTAGTTGTTGGAGCCGTAGAAGATCCCGAGGCCGCCGGAGCGCACCAGGCCGCCGTTGCCGAGGACGCGGTCGTTGGCGATCCGGACGTTGAAGTTGTGGTTCCCGTGCGCGTACGGCTGGCCGAGGCCGATGCCGCCGGCGAAGATGCCGCCGTTGTTCTCCAGGATGTTGTTGGTGAGCTGCATGTTGTTGATGTTGGCCTGGAGCTGGACGCCGCCGGCGCCGTCACCGCGACCCGTCATCAGGCCGAGGCCGTCGACGCGGGCGTTGTAGAAGGCACGCTGGTTCTGGCTCGGCGGGAGGGCCGGGACATATGCCGAGGTGGTCTTCGCGACGGCGGTGATGTCGGCGCCGCGCAGGATCGTCGGGAAGTCCGAGTCGACGGCGTACGGCGCATGGGCGGTCACGGTGTTGTCGTAGGCGGTGGCGTTCTGCTGGAAGAAGCGGCCGTCGATCACCGAGCCGACGACGTGGAAGCGCGCGTCCTCCGGGGCGCGGGACTGCAGCTCGTGGGCGCCGATGATGCCGCCCGGACCGAGACCCTGGATCTTCAGCGGCTTCCACAGCAGGACGTTCTCGTTGTACACACCGGGCGACAGCACCAGCAGGCTGCCGGCCGAGGCGGCGTCGATCGCGTCCTGGAGCGCGTGCGGGTTGGTTCCCCCCGGTGGCGGCGGCGGCACGAGCGTGACCGTCGGGTTGTACGTGACCGTCCCGCCGTTGGCGTTGGAGCCCAGCACGTGGATGGTGATGCCGTTGACGCTGGACTGGCCGCCGTTCGAGTTCGCGCCGACGATGGCGAGCTGCTTCGGGCCAGGCCGGAAGTTGGTGGTGTTGATCGCCGGGAGCTGGATGACGATCGTGTCCGGCGTGTTGCCGCTGCCGGGCGTCCAGCTCACGACGCCACCGCCCGTGCCGGTGCCCGGTCCGGCCGCGGTGCGGGTGAGCGTCGTGACCGTGCCGGTCCGCACGTCGGTCAGCGTGACCCGTCCGCCCGTGGCTCCGAACGGACCGGCGGGGCCGATGAAGTCACCAAGGAGGGTGATCCGGCGGTTCAGGAAGCTCGCGTTCCCGGTCACGACCGGCGGCGTGTCGGCGCGGACCGTCCGTCCTGCCGGCGTCGTGACCTGGAGCAGCTCGGGCGTGGTCGAGGCGATGTCGCCCGGGCCGACGGAGAAGTCGCAGGCGGTGCCCGAGATCGGGTCCAGCGGCAGGTCGAGCTGGGTGGTCAGGCCGGGCCACGCCTCCGCCGGCGTGGTGGCGATCAGCAGGTTCGGGTCGAAGGTCGGGTTGGGGTTGGCCTTCGTCCCCGGGTCGTCGACCATGACGAGGTACATGCCCGGGCACGGCCCCTGCGGGATCGGGCAGTTGAACGTCTCGGTCGAGGGCACCAGCGCCTCGAAGGAGCCGTCTGGGCTGGTCGTGACCGTCTTCAACAGGCGCCAGCGGTTCGGGTCGAACGGCAGGTTGACGTTGGGCGTGGCGCAGTTCGTGCCGCCGTTCGGGCAGACGGTGTCCACCCGCGCGTAGATCCCGACCGGGATGCCGCCGATCGGCCGCGGCTCGCCGTACCACGGCGACTCCGGGTTGCGCTCGAAGTAGATGTCGTTGAAGACCTGCCCGACGAGGCGGCCGGGCTCCTGGACGTCCCCGGTCGTCGCGGGGCTGGTGGGCTCCCCGTTGGGGTCGGTACGGAAGTTGGTCATCAGGTTGAAGTCGGCGTTGGGGTTCTGCCCGTTCTCCAGGACGATCAGTCGCTTGTCGCACAGGGGGGCGTGGGCGCCCGGGTCCCCGAAGAGCGGGCTGCGCGTCACCAGCGTCGACTGGTCGATCACGTGGTCGTCGCCGACGCAGTCCGGCGGTGGGATCTGCGGCGCGAAGTGGTTGCCAAGGTCGACGTTGACGTCCTCTTCACGGACGATGCGGAACAGGCAGCCCGTGCCGCCGCCGGGAACGCTTCCGATCGGGTCGCTGATGTTCTTGAAGCCGTCCGGGTTGGCCGGGTTGCAGTCCCGGCTGTCGCTCGCGTCCTTGGGCATGAGCACGTGCGTGATGTAGTTGCCGGCCGCGAGCGGGACCGGGTTGCTCCCGCCAATGCACGTTCCGTCGTCCGCGGCCTGGTCGTAGCCGCCCGGGCAGTAGTCGGCGAAGGCGTAGCCGCCGTCGAAGGCTCCCTCCTTGGTCTGCTGCCCGGCGAGCGGCACCTCCAGGCAGTTCGGCCCGATCTTCGGGTTGAACTGGGCGGTGATGTCCGCTCCGTTGAAGTCCGTGATCGGGTTGCAGCTCTGGGTGAAGGAGTTCGGGCCGGGGGGTTCCTGGCCGTTGTTTTGCGGGTCCTGGCTCTCGTTCGGCTGCTGCCAGTGGTCGGTGACGTACTTGTTCACGACGACGTCATCGATGGTGTTTGGCGTCCCATCCGGCCCGGGGGTCTCCAGCAGCACCGTCACGTCGGGAACGGCCGGCTCGTAGTCCTCGTGCGCCTGGAAGCGCGCGTTGAACTCGTTGCGGGTCGTGGCCCAGTAGGTGATGCCGACGATCTGGCCTGGTGTGCCCGGATAGTCGCGCTTGCCCCAGTCGACCGTGGCCCGGTGGCCCTCGAGTAGCTTCTGGTTGGTCAGCAGGCCGCCGCCCTGAGCGTTCGGGACGCACGGGTTGGCCGGAAGGTTGGGAGGCTCCACGCTGCAGGAGGGCGTCACCGCCCCGGTGTGCTCGTCGTGCACCGACGCGCCGGGGTACGAGGAGAAGCGGGCGAAGCCCTGCTCGCCGACGATCCACCGGCCGAGCGCGCCGCCCTCGGCCGTCGGGTACTCGTAGTGGCCGTTGGCGTCGGTGAACGTGCCCTCCTTGATCGAGCCGTCGCGCCAGCGCTGGTCCACGTCGGTGTTGTTGATCGGAGCGTCGGTCCCCTCGTCGTACTGTCCATTCCCGTTCAGGTCCTTGTAGACCGTGCCGTCGAGCCAGCCGAACCAGCGCGAGACGCCGTGGCCTTGCACACCGTCGTCGCCCGTGTCGTTGACGTCGACGTTCTCCCCGGCGGCGATCGTGATCGGCTTGAAGCGCATGATGTAGCTGAGCTGCTCGTCCCAGACGCTCATGTTGAAGGTGCCGGCCGGGACGTTCTGGATGTCGATGTTGCCGGCCGCGTCGCCCCGGCCGATGAACACGGTCTGGTCGGTCGCCGCGTCGGTGAGCGCGACGAACGGCTCCTCCACCGGGTCGTTGTAGGTGCCGGTCGTGTAGGGCGCCCACTCCACCCAGTTGCGGGCCGTGCCGGTGATCGTGCCGGTGCCGCCCGAGTAGGGTCCGGTCGTCGGCCATTCCGTCGGGCTGCAGACGAAGCCGAACCAGTAGGCGGTGCGGCGGTCCGGCGGCTCCCAGAGCTGCTCGCCCGGGGCGCCGGTACCGTCGCTGCCCTCCTCGACCGGGGTCATCAGGTTGAGGCCGCCGTCGATCGTGGTGGTCTGGTACCAGTGGCCGGGTCCGGTGGTCAGGCGATTGGTCGCGTTGGGGTCGGGGTTGCAGTGGTCCGGCGTGTGCACGTCGGCGAAGTAGGTGGCCGGTCCGAGGTTGTCGATCTCCACGAAGCCGTCGGTAGCGGTCAGGCAGACGCCGCCGCACAGCGGGTCGTTGTTGTAGTCGACCGTGACCGCGTTGCCGGTCTGCTCCTCCAGCCCGACCTGGAACCCTTCCAGCCCGTCGGTGGCGGCGGCCTCTTCCGCGTCCGGGGCGCCGTTGGTCCAGGCGTTGTCCTCGAAGACGAAGATGTGCAGCTTGCCGAGCGGCAGCGGATGGGCCTCGCTCTGCTCGGTCAGGTCGACCCGCACGGTGAGGGAGCCGTCGGCCGCGGCGTCATCTGGCAGGGTGAAGTACCCGCCCCACATCTTGTGGTCGAGCGCGCGGACCGAGACCAGGTAGCGCCCGTCCGGCAGGGTGACGGGGCCGCGGCTCTGGTCGCCCGTCCGCACGACCGGGCTGTAGCTCTCGGTGCTCAGCGCCAGCGGGTCGCTGGGCAGCTTGGTGTTGTCGACGTTGATGATGTAGCTGAAGTTCGCCAGCGGGTTCCCCGAGGCGAAGTCGCGCGCGTCGATGGTGACCGAACAGGTGCCGGGCTCGACGGTCCCGCACGTCGCCGGCGGCGCCGCCGCGGCGCGGGGCGCGAGCGAGGGGCTCAGTGACACCAGCCCGGTCAGGAGAGAGAAGGCGAGAACGACGATCGCCGCCCGGGCAAGCGCCAGGCGGCCTCTCGTGCGCCGTCGACTCCTGGGCCCTCGCGTCCTCCACGGCGAGTGCGTCATCCTGCGGCTCAGCCCGTCTCCACGCATCGTTCCACCTTCCAGGGCGACCTGCCTCGGCGCGTGCGGTGGCAC
>JAHRHA010000251.1 GCA_020027875.1 Micromonosporaceae bacterium
CGTGTGCGCGGGAACGCGCATGCACGGTCCTGAGGGGGGTGGGGCGCAGTAATGCGCTCCACCTACCCGGCACCCCGCTGTTGGCCGACGCGGCCCGATTCTGCCGCCACTCACCGGCTCGCCCGCCCGGATTCGACCGTTGGTAGGCCTACTTGGGGCGGGCGTGGGAACTCGCCTGTTAGCAGCGGGGGACGAGGAGGGTGGACGAGGTCGCGGTTCGCGGTGGGCCTCAGGCACGCATCACTGTGGCGATGGAGATGCGGGCCGCGCGGATAGCTGGGATGAGTCCGCCGAGCAGGCCGGCGATCAGGCCGGCGACGACTCCGGCCATCCCTGCTTGCCAGGGGAAGTCAAGATTCTGCGGGAAGGGTCCCCCGGCCGCTGACCAGTGGGCCGATGAGCCGCAGCGCGAGTACTCCCACGCCGATGGCCGCGCCAGCGGTGAGCAGGCCGGTCAGCAGCGTCTCAGCGAACACGATGCCGGCCGCTCAACCGGTGCTTACCGGTAAGCAGCCGTGAGGCGGCGCTGCGGCGTCTGCTCGCTTTCGACGTCGTACCACCTGGCTACCGCGACGACATGCTCGCCTGTCTCGGTCTGGCCGGTGACGCCACCTTCCCGGGCGTCTATGCCGCGACCCGCCGCCTGGCCCGTGGTGCCCTGGCGTTGCTCCACGCACACCAAGCCACGTTTGTCGGGCTGCTTCCGCAGCACGAAGCCGAGCTTCTCCGCGACGGTAGCCGCGGCGACGCGGCCGAGGTCGCGGGCTTTGAGTCTGTAGCTGTCTCCCTTGAGGGTAAGCTGATGTCGCATACTCCGGGTCGCGTGATTACCGCTCGAGCAGTTTCTTCAAGTTCTCGGCGAAGCGCGCATTCCGCCGGCGCGCCGCCCCGCTGGCCTTCATGATCGGTCCCACCAGACGGAACATGCCGTCGAGAGGGATCTCGACGTGCCGCCGATAGCGGGTCGCGCCGTCGGTTTGTTCGAACGTGTGGGTCAGGGTTGGCTTAAGCGGCCCCTGCCTTGTGGTCAGCTCAATCCGACGCAGGGGCTCGAACGCGGTCACCTCGACAACGTATGTGTTCTTGCCCATGAACCGCACCAGCCACGTCACCGAGGCGCCCAGCTCAAGCGGTTGCCGTGGATGCACCTCAAGAACGTCGGTATGCCACTTGGGCTCGTTCCCCTGATCCGTGACGAAGGCGAAGACATCCTCGACGGGTCGATTGATGACCACCGCATGTTCCATGCTGATCATGTCTTTCTCCAAGGAGATCATTGCGGTTGAGGACGAAGGAAGCCACCTTGGTGCTCAGGATGAACCCGAACCCGCAGCCCCGGCAGCTGGCTCGGCATCTGGTTCAGCATCGCAAGTGCTGCATCACTCGGAGCGCCGTAGACGTTGATCTCATAGCTGTCGAGTGTCGCGAACGCCTTCTCTCGGAGCTTCTCGAAGAAGATCTTCAAGTGGAGATCCAGTGACTCCGCGTCGGGATGGACCTGCACCGTCGAGACATCGGCGCCGTCCTCGGCGGCGTAGAAGATGAATGCGATCATCCTGGGCTCCTCAGACTCCACCAGGTCGATCGCGTCGGCAGCCTGCGCCTGGTACGCCTGGAGCTTGCCGGGCTTGACCTTCGAGTGCGAGATGAAGATGAGTGGTCCGGACATTGGGTTCACCTCCGTCGGGGATGTGTTCACTCCTGACGCTAGGAGTCACCCAGACGACTTACATCAGCGAAACCACGTATCTGTGCGCGCCTCGTGGAAGGGCGATATCAGTGACTGGCCAGGCCTCGGCGACGAGCGATATCGGCCGCCTCCGTCCTCCGGGTCGCGCCGAGTTTCCGTAGGATTCGCGACACGTGGACGTCAACCGTGCGGGGGCTGATCACCAAGTGGTCGGCTATCTCGGCGTTGGTTCGGCCGGCGGCAATGAACGGCAGGATTTCCAACTCCCGAGGAGTCAAGCCGAGCTCTACAGCGATCGCCTCTGGTCCGACCGCGGTGTGCCCCCCACCGAGCTGGATCCGGGCCGAGGTGGCCTGCTTGACGATGGCCTCGATCAGAGGCTTGGCGCCGAGCCGCGCCGCTGTCTCCTGCGCCGTCTCGAGCTCTCGCGCGGCCTCGCGTCGACCCGATCGGGTGGACAGCAGTGCGCGCGCCAACCGCCAGCGGCAGTATGCCGTACGGTACGGGTCGAGGGCGCTATCCCAGGCAGCCAGTGCCTCGCGCCAGGGCGCCGGATCACGCCGCCCGTTCCATCGACACAACTCCGCCAGCACGGTCGCTCCGAGCGCGCGGATCCGCGGATGCGCTTCGCCAAACAGGTCCACCGCTGCCCGCTCGAGATCTGAGGGTGCCGGAGTAATGGACCCGCCGTACGTTCGCGCGTCCTCGGCCAAATCCGCGCCCGCTTGTGCCAGGAGCGCCATGGCCTCCCCAATGCAGATCGGGTCGCCGGTGATGGCGCCGGCTTCCGCTGCGTACGTGCTCGCCTCTTCGGCCTCGCCCCACCACAGGCAGGCCTCCGCACGGGAGCACAGGGCAATCGAACGCCACAGCGACTGTTGCGGGATGTGCGCTGACAGGGCCGCCTCGCGGTCGACAGCCTGGATCACCGAAGACAACTGGCCACGCGCGGCCGCAAGCCTTGCTCGGTAAGCTTGCCGGAACAATGCGGGCATGCCGGTCGCTCCCGCAGGGGTCTCCTCGTCGAGGAACTGCTCAGCCTCGTCCCAGCGACCGAGGTCAAGGAGCAACTCGGCAAGTAGATACTTCAGCACCGACGCATACAGCTTGCCCACGCCGTGAGCCGCGACATAGCCCAATCCATCACGCAGTACCTGCTCTCGTTCGGCGATGCGGCCATGCCGGCGGAGTGCCCGGTCCAATGCCGTGTAGGCGCGGGCGAGCTCATCGCCGGCGTCGCCAGCAACGGCGAGATCGCGCGCGGCCCACAGTGCGGCGAGTCCGTACTCCGCTTCGAGGCGGGCATTGCCCCACGCCAGCAATGCCCGGCACCGCTCCAGTGAGTCGGAGCTTTTCTCGGCTGCCGCAAGAGCCTGCTGCGACCAACTCTTCGCAGCGTCGATCTGGCTCGCAATCGATAAGTACCAGGCGTAGCCGGACAACACTCGTGCGCGAACTGCCACCGGGGCGTCGGCAGCCAGAGTGGCCACCGATCTCTCGTACGCTTCCTGCGCGCCAACGCCGTCCCGGCTGACCCACCGGTACCGCGCCAGTCGCTCCCAGCGCTCGGAGACATCCGGCCCGTCGGGCTCCTGGATCTGGAGGCACTCTTCCGCAAGAGCTACTGCGCGCTCGAAGGCGCCGCTCAGGTAGGCAGCCTCGGAGGCTCGGGCCAGCAGTGTTCCGCGCCCGCCCGCGGCCGCCACGCGGTCTGCAGGCAGCGCGTCGAAGTACTCGAGAACGCGCTCCAGATAGGTGAGTCCTTCACCGGGGGCGTGCACCCGCTCGGCGAGAGTGGCCGCCTCGAGGTTGGCGAGTGCCGCCGCAGCCGGCTCGTCCGCCTCGTACCAGTGGTGAGCCAGTGCTGCCGCGTCCGGTTGTGAGGCGGCGGCCAGCGCCGTGGCCACCCGGCCGTGAAGAAATCGACGGCGCGCCCGGGGGAGGGATCCGTACACCGCCTCCCGTAGTAGCTCGTGGCGCATCCGATAGCCCTTGCCGTCGGCGACGAGGACGTCTGCCTCGACCGCACGGTCGACGGCGGTCGCGACCGTGGCGGGGTCGGCCCCGAGAACCTCGGCGACCAGCCGTTCGCTACACCGCCCGCCCACCAAGGCCACAACGTCGACCACACGCGCGGCAGATGTGCCGAGCCTCCGGACCCTGGCCTGGAAGAGGTCGCGCAGGTGGTCAGGGACGCCTCTGGTGCCGGCTGCCTGCGCGGCCAGAACCTCCTCCACGAACAGCGGGACGCCTCCGCTCCGGCGGTAGACGTGTTCGGCGTACTCCTCCGAAGGCTGCTCGCGTGTGATGCCGTGGATCTGCGTCGCGACCTGCTCCGGCGACAGCCCGGTCAGCGTGATATGCACCGACGTCTCCCGATGCAACATGTCCAGGAACTCCCGCGCTGCGGGTCGAGCCGCCAGTTCGTCGCCGCGGAACGTCAAAACCAGGGCCCAGTGGCCCTCACGCACCATCGCCGTCAGGTAGAGCAGCGCGTCCCGGGTAATCCGATCCACCCAGTGCGCATCTTCGATCACCAGGACGGTGGGCTGCCGCCCAGCCAACGCCGCGGACGTACTCCGCAGCAACTCGAATAGCCTCGATCGGCGCATTTCGACGGCGCCGGTCAACGCGTCGAGCACCTGCACCGCGGGTGGGTCGACGCTGCGGAACGCCGCGATGAGGGCAGCGTACGGCGGCGCGCCCGCCCCCAGGTTGAGGCAGGCACCGGTCATCACCCTGGCCCCACCGGCCCGCAGCCGGTCGGCCACCGACGACACGAAGCGGGTCTTGCCGATGCCCGCGGGCCCGCTCACCATCAGCACACCGGGCCGACCCTCGGGGAGGTTGCCCAGCACCGCCAGCGTCGACCCGAGCTCCTCGTCACGCCCGACGAGTACTTCGCTGCTGAGCCGCACCACATTCGGCATGAGTCCAGTCTCGCCCACGAACAACCTCCACGCCGAGGCGCCGCGACCCGGTCCATCAGCGGCTAGAAGCGGCGGGCTGGGCCTGGTCCGGCCCGGCCTAGGGGTCTTGAGCGGGCGAAGCCCGCAAGATGAGTCAAGTCTGGTTGATCATGCGGTCCTTTGCGTGCTGTTGTCCGTTGACGCTTGCCCGGTCAG